>CAJWFK010000022.1 GCA_913031125.1 uncultured Woeseia sp.
TCCCTTGCGTATGTGCATAACGCAGGCGCCCCCATCCCAAAGTTAGCGAGTTCCCTGTAATATCGGGAGCGATGAATTGCAGGGATACAAGGATACCGAACGTGATCGCAATCAATAATGTGATTAATGCAGCGATACCATGCGCATAAACCAATTGGGTGTCGACCTGCTTACCGGCGGTTGGCTCGGACATTGCTGTCAATCTGGTTCCTCCATGTATCGCGGCTGGCATTGTACAGATAAGTCTTTTGAGCGGAAATACAAGTGTTAAAGGTAAGGTAATTTTGGGTATGAGAAAAGGAAAGAGTGTTGCGGCAAAAGCTATTGAGGGGGAAAGTAACGATGACGAGGCGGGCTTGACTGCGACGACTAAAAAGTTGTTAGCAGATTACAATCTAAAATATCCAATCTTTCAGGCTGCACCAGGGGGGCAGGATCTGGCGATTGCCGTGGCACAATCTGGAGGAATGGGTGCTGTGGCCTTATCGTTTGATTCACCGGATTATGCATTCAAAGTTGTAAATCGCATGATAAATGCGACGAATGGAAATTTTTATGGTAACTACGTACTTTCCGTGCCGCCCAAGTCGCTGGATAGGGCCCTTGAGGCGGGTTGTCCCATTATTCAGTTCTCCTGGGGAATCCCAGGTCAGGGCGTTGTGAACAAGGTGCGTCATGGCGGCGCGAAATTGGGTATTCAGGTTTCCAGTAATCTAGGGGCGAAAAAAGCGCTGTCGTTCGATCCCGATTTTCTTATTTGCCAAGGTATAGAAGCCGGGGGGCACGTTCAGGGGACTTCTTCACTGCTAGAATCGATTGAAGGAATTCTTGAACTGGCAGGTCCGGTACCTGTTTTGGCTGCGGGTGGTATAGCTAATGGCAAAGATATTAGACAGGTGGTGAGCGCTGGAGCAGCTGGAGCGGTTCTCGGTACCAGATTTATGGCTACAAAGGAAAGCGATGCTCATGATGATTACAAGCGAGAACTTATTGCGGCGAACGGAAATAGCACTGTCTACACCATTTGCTTTGACAAAGAACCTACATTCGCTTCGGGTACCTGGGATTCTGCGCACAGGGTTCTAAGGAACAGCACTTTTCAAGAATGGGAGGCAGCCGGTTGCCCACTGAGTGGAAGTAGACCAGGAGAGAACGATGTTGTGGCAACTCATCCGGTCTATGGGGAAACATTGAGATACGAGACGATGTCCCCGGTGACGGGACATGAGGGCTCCTTGGAGGCAATGGCCCTTTATGCGGGGGAGGGAGTGGGTAAAGTAAAGGATTTACCATCCGCCGGTGACTTACTGGAGCGACTTTGGAAAGAATTTAAGGCAACACGATGAATCGCAAGGTTTTGGTTATTTTTATCGGGTTTATATTAGTAGGAAGTTTTATTTATCTGCAGCGGGCCACTATTACGGGGCACCTGATGGAGCGAGTTGCAGAACAACGTATCGGCCAAACTTTATTGTCAGAGCTTAATGATGGGTTACACGTTTTACTTTGTGGGGCAGGCGGGCCGTTGGCGGACCCGAAACGTTCCGGCCCCTGCGTGGCTATTATTGCTGGTGAGACCATAGTCATCGTTGATGCTGGTTCTGGGGGAAGTCGTCAACTTGCAAGGATGCAAGTGCCTGTCGGTAACATCGACACGCAATTCCTCACACATTTTCATTCTGATCATATTGACGGATTGGGTGAAATGGCAATGATGCGTTGGATAAATGCAGGTAACGATGCTCCACTTCCGGTGATTGGTCCTATAGGCACAAAAAATGTCGTTAATGGTTTTAATCAGGCCTACTCAGTTGATTCGGCTTATCGGCATCAGCATCACGGAGACAAGGTTGCTCCGCTGTCGGGGGCCGGGATGACAGCACATGAATTCCAGCCGCCTGCTGAAGGGGAGATGGTTACCGTTTTTGAGAAAGGGGATTTGTTGGTTAGAGCACTAGCTGTGGATCACCTGCCGGTTGATCCTGCGGTTGCCTATCGTTTTGACTATAAGGGCCGTTCGGCTCTGATTAGTGGCGATACTAAGAAGTCGACCAATTTAGAGGACATGGCGAATGGTGTGGATCTTCTGGTCCATGAGGCACTAGCCCCAAATTTGGTGGCGATAATGAACAATGCCGCAAGGAAAAATGGGAACGCCATTCTTGAAAAAGTAACTGAAGATATAATCGATTACCATGCAAGTCCTGTTGAAGTTGCAGAAACTGCCGAAGCAGCCAAGGTAGGTCATCTTCTCTATTATCACGTCGTTCCTCCATTGATTGCACCAGGGATGGAGGCCGCTTTTCTTGATGGGGTTGATGCGGCCTATGACGGCACATACACCGTGGGTGTCGATGGGACCATTATCAGTCTTGCTGCGTATAGTGACGGCATCGAGACTGGTAAATTGAAATAACGCTAGAGGCCAAATAAATATGTGCAAAGTGGATTTCTGTCGCAGGATAGTCGCGCCCTTCTTGATGTTAATTGTTTTGTCGGGTTGTGGCGCGGAGAAACAGCAAATCACTGAGACAGGAATGCTATGTACTTACGAGAGCGGTGCTTCGGATACGCTAGTTATCGGCTCGACATTGTTGCTGGTTGACGGTGCAATCAGTGATGGCGGCTTGGTAGTCCTTTCATCAGGCAGGATAGGCGATGTTGGTAGCTTCGATGAGCTCGCCACAGCCTTCCCCGAAGCTTCGCACCTCGATTGCCGGGGTAACACCGTTTTGTCTCCTGGTTGGGTCAATATCCACGAACACCAAGCGTACAGCTATGCGTTTCCTGATCCGAAATTAAAGGCTGTCTACCACCACCGGGAGGACTGGATACTGGGTCGCAACGATATGCTGCAGCTAGCGGTGCCGGACGATCAGCATTACAACCCTGATGTACCAATGACTCATGCACTACTTTCCTGGGTTGAGTTGCGACACCTGTATGCTGGGACGACCACGCTAGGCGGATCTGGTGCGATGCGTGGTCTGGCTCGGAATATCGGTGTACCGCGCAACGCAGAGGGGGCGGATGCTGCAGGTTATACGTTTGCCGTGGGCACCGAAGTTTTCCCATTTACACGCAATGCGACTGAGCAGTTTGCCGGCGTTTGTGGCGTTGATGGTGTATCTAAACTCCTAGCTATCAACGATTCTAATCCGGAGCTTGCCTTTGCCCCGCATGTTGGGGAGGGGAGGAAGAGTGATTGCACCGCATCTGCAGAAATTGACGCTTACCTCGATTACGTCGCGGAGCAGCATACAAGCCGGCGGCGTTTTGCCGCAGTACATGCAGTTGCAACAGGACCGGAGCAGTTTGCACGCTTCGCTGAGTTGGACGTGACACTCGCCTGGGCACCAAGGTCCAACCTTGCCCTTTATGGGGAGACCATTGCTCTGCAGGAAAGTCAGCACCATGGGGTCCGGCTTGCGCTTGGCACTGACTGGTCCCCGAGTGGATCCTTCAATATGCTAGAGGAGTTCAGCTGTGCCCGCGCGGTCGCTGATAAAATTGGCGTGGCGCTCGATGACCGTGACCTCTGGCTAATGGCAACACACAACGCGGCGTATGCAGTCGGCATCGATGAGGCTGTTGGCCAATTAAAGCAAGGGTATTACGCAGACATCGTTCTACTCAGAAAACAGGAAGGAAAAGACGCCTATGCTGCAGCAGTCAATGCGAGTGCGGCTGATGTGGCTATAGTTTGGCTGGATGGCAAGCCAACGTTTTTGGAGTCAGGAATGGCTGCGCAGATGGACCTTGATTCCGATTGTGTGTCGCTCACCGCGGAAGACAAGTTCCTGTGTGCAGATTTTGAGACAGTGGGTATTACGTGGGAAGACATTCTTGTCATGACTACTGACGCCGTCCCTATCAACGGAGATACGACCGGGCAAGCACCCTGTAATGTCGATCATCTTGGGAAATAGATAGTGATGGTAGCTAAGGTGGACATAGAATTTCGCCTCGGAGATCTGACTTCTTCGGAACAGTCAGTGATATCGGACGGTTTTCGCGCGCATACCGAAGAGCAAGATGCTCCTGAGTACAAGAAAGACCGAGTCAAGTGGCTCGCATTCGATGAGCGAAATGACATCAGAGCAGTTCTAACTGCGGATATCCTGTGGGACTG
Source organism: uncultured Woeseia sp. (assembly GCA_913031125.1). GTDB lineage: Bacteria > Pseudomonadota > Gammaproteobacteria > Steroidobacterales > Woeseiaceae > SZUA-117. The sequence continues at coordinate 4,133 of CAJWFK010000022.1, forward strand.
GATCTATATCGATGAACTATGGATCTCCTCAAAGTTGCGTGGAGAGGGTCTAGGGCGACAAATGATGCAGCTTGCCGAGAAGTTTGCAAAATCTCAGAGCCTTCAAGGAGTCTGGCTGTGGACACAGAGCTGGCAGGCAGAAGGTTTCTACAGGCAGCTTGGCTACAGTCAGTTCACTCGCTTCGACAATTTTCCGGAGGGCCATTCGAGGATTGGCTTTCGAAAAACACTGACCTAGAGCTGTGTTGAGCTGCGGAAAGATCTCGTTGGCGTGACCGACCGTTTCTCGCCGTCAGCTGCCATTTAGAAACACAGGATTTAGGCTGAACGAATGCCCGCTATCGGTAAAACCGGACATTCAGCTAGATCCGATGTGCGTTAAGCGCCCCAAAGCTGCCGCTTGCCAATCTCTTCTTCCCAAGCTGAGGATGAGGGTTCGATTCCCTTCACCCTCTCCAATGCGCATGATAGGTGCTAGTGTCGCATTATGCGGTTAGTATCAAACGGAGATTTGCGCAACCGACCGTCTATTGCGTTTAGATTTGGTCCATATTTTGATAGTAGATCGGATTGAGTGGAGACCGGAGTGATACACCCCTGTCCTGCTTGGTGCGCTAAAGCTACTTCCAAACGGTTTTCTTGTTCATTTCCCAGTTGGTGTGTGAAATCATCGGCAACTTCACATCCCGCAATATTCGCTAACCCATCATCCACTGACGACGGTACAAAGCCATCTGAATAATCCCCGAAACCTTGATCGTTTATTCCACGAAATTGAATAGTAAAGTAGGTCGTACCACAGTTGTCGGTGGCATAAAACCCATAAGGCTTGCCGCATGTAGTTGAGCCTATTTGTATTACTTCGACGCCGATACCACGGAGACCATTTATGACTGCTTCGCTCGCCGAACATGTGTCACCACTGGTTAAGACATAAACCCGAGGCAAGTCCAGGGTCGGGAGTGCTTGGCCGGATCCCAGCGAAAGGCCGATTGTGGTTTCATAAAAGGGAGTTGGGGCCAGGGCGGCACCAGTCACAGGGTCTGTCGATGGGTGTTTATCGTTAAATTGAAGAGTTTCAAAGTTTTTGCCGGCAGTTGCGCTAGCTCCTGCGATCATATATGTGAGTTGGCTGGCTATAGCCAAGTAACCTCCGCCGTTGTATCGCAAATCCAAGACTAAATCATCGATGCCTGTCCCGGCATTTAGCTCGTTTATGGCGGCAACCAATTCTGCCTCAGCAGGTGCTCGGAAGAAATTAAAAGTTATATACCCGATATTACCAGTTGCGGTGTTGATAACCTGCGTATTTTGTACCATGGCATTGGTAATTTCTTGGGAAGTCATGGTGATGGTCCGAACTGTGCCATCAAGGTCTTGGATGGTAAATTCGTGTGTCTCCCCAAGCGACGACGGCCATGTGCCGGCATTCAGTGCAGCCACTCCTTCTTCTGAGGTTGTGTTGATATCAAAGCCATCCACTTCTAGAACCAAGGCGCCTCGCTCAACGTTGTTATCCGTCGCAGGAGAATTAGGTTCTGTATAGGCCACCACAATTTCTCGGGGAGGTGTCGCCGATATCAAAGCCCACTCTACGCCATAGCCTGCCGACACACCTCCCTGGGAAAGGTTGTACCATTCAAGGGAATCATAGGTGAAATGAAACTTATCCTTTGGTGATCCAGAGGCAGTTGTTTCGAAGGTTCTCAGCTCATCAAAATAATCAAGAGGATTATCGAAATTTTCCGGGTTCTGGTCCGTGATCTCGTCATACCATAGATATGTGTTATCGCTCCATGACCGCAAGAAATTGTTTTCATCGAGTATTTCCCCTGCGATATCAGGGTAGGAAGATCCTGTTGCAGGGTCAGTCCCATCTCGCGGATTTTCGCATTTAGCTGCAAACGTACTCTCATCCAGGAAAACACCCTCTTCCCAGCTGGTTGTTGGTGGCGGTGGTGGTGGAGGAGGAGTGGTTGGCGCGGAATCGGAGTTGCTTCCACCTCCACAACCTCCAAGGATAAGTGAAAGAGAGGCTATTAAACGAAACGACTTATTTATCATGGGAATCCCTTTTGTATGGTTAATCATACCGCGTTGTCAGTAAAGAAACAGTGCGCCAGGTGTCCTTAATATTGATCGACTATGAGGGGCTAAATGGGTAGTCTTCGCAGCCGTGTTCTTACACTTGTTTGTTGTTGCAGGGATTTTGTTTTTAGGGAATCAATTGATTTTTTGTAACGCTTACTTATCTTGAATCTTTGTGACGCGGGAGCATCGAACGCGTGAGCCAGCCAGATAACAATCAAAACATAGCTGCTTCTAATCGGTATATCAGAAATGGTTTGTTCAATGGAATAGCCGCTTTTAGTTTGTGGGGTGTTCTCCCGTATTACTTTATTCTGGTGCGAGAGGTATCTCCATTTGTGGTCCTTTTGCATAGAGTGATATGGGCCCTACCTATCATTATGATTATTATTCACTCGCGGCGACAATGGCTGGCGATTAGGGATGCTTTCAGGGATCGAAAGATTCTTGCTTACTTGTGTGCCAGCGCTATTATTTTGGCCGGGAATTGGCTCGTGTACATTGCTTCAGTTCAACAAGGTCAAATTTTTCAGGCAAGTCTCGGTTACTACATTAATCCGTTATTTTTCGCCTTGGCAGGTGTCCTAGTCATGGACGAGCGACTCAGTACCGCCCAGTTGACTGCGTTCATGTTTGCAACTGTTGGTATTGGAGTGCTTACCGTAAGTGGTGGCCAGTTTCCATGGATCGCTTTATTCTTGGGTATAAGTTTCACTATATATGGGGTCATCCGGAAAAAGGTGGTCATTGGCGGAATGGAGGGGTTGTTGGTAGAGCATGCTATTTTGTTCCCCTTGGCTCTTGGTAGCCTGTTAATTTTAGTGGCGAAAGGAACCGTTATTTTCGGCAGCGGAGGTATAGGTTCCACTGCAACCCTGATAGCGGCCGGTCCGTTATCGATTCTTCCATTGATGTGTTTTGTTGTTGCCGCACGCCGGCTTACTTTATCAACGATCGGAATACTTCAGTTTATTGGGCCAACCCTTATGTTTTTGGTGGCTGTTTTGCAGGGTGAGGAATTGACTGTGCCTCGAATTATTTGCTTTGGTTGTATCTGGATAGCTGTCATACTATTCAGTGGTGATGCTTGGGCGGCATCTAGACGGCGTTGATTTCTTATATAACAACGTTGATTTTCCTTAACTGTCCTTGACATAAACTTTGATTAAAATACGGCGCCGCGTTCGTATGGCTGTTATTTTGAGGATACGAGGCAAGCTTTTTCTTGGATCCGCGTAAAAGTAGAGCAATTAGGTCTATTTGTTATGAAACGTGAAACAAAACGTGCATTTTTGATTACCGGTATTTTTGTGTTTGCAATAGCCGGATCCTTTGGCCTGAGTAAGCTCAAACCAGCGCCGGATAAAAAGGAAATGGCCGCAATGGATCCGCTAGTTGAGGTTTTATCTTTATCGCCCTCGACAGAAACTTTCAGGATTGCAAGCCAAGGCACAGTGAGGCCAAGGACGGAAACAAACTTAAGTGCCGAAGTATCGGGTTCAATTGTTGCAATCTCCTCTAAGTTTATTGCGGGCGGTGTTTTCTCAGCTGGAGAAGAACTGCTTAGGATTGATCAAACCAATTATACCGTTGCGGTAGACCAGGCAGCGGCGGTCTTGGCGCAACGACAAATTGAATATGATGGGGCGGCTAAATTACGTACACAGGGTTATCGAGCAGAATCTGAATACGCGTCCGCTTTGGCGGCACTAGCCGCGGCAAAAGCAGCTCTAGTTAATGCTCAGCGCAATCTCGAAAGGACCCGGATATCGTTGCCTTATGACGGGATGGTAAGGGAAAAAGCTGCTGATCTTGGGCAGTACGTTAATCCAGGGAGTCGTCTGGGTATAACTTTTGCCACCGATTATGCCGAGGTTCGTCTCCCATTAATCGATCAGGACTTGGCATTCGTTGATCTACCGGAGGCCAGTGATATTAGAGATTCCGGAGAAGCCTTAGGCCCATTGGTTTCCCTGAAAGCAATACAGAGAGGCACACTTCAAACGTGGGAGGCGCGTATTGTGCGGACGGAAGGTGTGGTCGATGAAAAAAATAGAGTTACTTATGCAGTAGCAAGGATTATAGATCCATACAATCTGTATGGAACAACCAGCAATTCAACGACACTGCCGATGGGTACATTTGTCGCAGCAGACATCGAGGGGTTAACTGTCACGGATGTGGTAAGAATTCCACGAATTACGCTACGGGCTAACAACCAGGTGCTGTTTATAGATCTAGATGACCGCATACGACTGGGCTATGTTGATGTGATGCGAGCTGATGGGGAATACGCATATTTGCGCGGTAGTTCTTTACCTGAGAAACGAATCAGTACGACAGTGATTGAGTTACCAATAAATGGAATGAAGGTTCGGACTAGAGATGCTTCATCCCATGACATGGCTTCCGTTGAGGGGTCCGGCTTGTAACGGGCAACCCTGACTAATCGAGGGAACGACTGAGATGCAACCGACGGGTAAAACATCCCAAAAAGGAATTATATCGTGGTTTGCGCAGAATCATGTGGCAGCAAATTTGCTGATGGTCATGATTCTAGCACTGGGGATCATGGCATCTTTTACGATTCGAAAGCAGGTTACTCCGGATTTCACACTGGACATGATTAGCGTCCGGGTTCCCTATCTCGGAGCTGCGCCAGAAGAGGTTGAGGAGGGCGTCGTCGTAAAGATCGAGGAAGCCATTCAGGATATTCCTGGCATTGAGGAAATAAAGTCAGAGGCTAGTGAAGGGATGGGAAGTGTCACTATTGAGGTTCAAAGTGGCAGGGATCTGAACGAGGTTTTGACGGAAGTTAAGACCCGAGTTGATGCTATTTCGACGTTCCCTGCTATGACTGAGAAACCCATTATTTATAAGTTGGAAGTTGAGATTCCTGTAATTTTTGTGTCGATCACGGGTGCAATTGATGAATATGGCCTTAAAGAGTTAGGCCTTGAGATGCGGGATGAGCTTATACGCTCTCCGGCTGTAAATAGGGTCCAGATCATAGGTGACCGGGATTACGAGATCAGTATAGAAATTTCAGAATATGTTATGCGGCAGTATGGGCTGACGATGACTGAAATTTCTCAGGCGGTCCGTAATTCATCTGTGGATATGCCCGGTGGGGCAATTCGCTCTGAGGGTGGGGATATCCTTTTGCGAACGGAGGGCCAGGTATACACAGGGGAGGAGTTTGAGCAAATTGTTCTTCGAACCTTTCCAGACGGTACCCGATTAACGTTGGGTGATGTAGCGACCATTCAGGATGGTTTCGTAGAGACCAGCGGGTATGCGAGATACATGGGCCAACCTTCCGCTTCACTGCAGGTTTTAGCGGTGGGAAATCAAAATGAGCTGGAGACAGCCGCTGCAGTAAACTCATACGTTGCGGAAAAACGGGAGGCGTTACCTGACAATATAGTTATTGAAACCTGGGTGGACAGATCAGTCTTCCTTGAGCAGCGTCTCGACATGATGATCAGTAATATGGTGGCAGGAGCTTTGCTGGTCATCGTAATTTTGTCTCTTTTCCTGCGAGCAAAGGTGGCTGGTTGGGTTATCCTCGGTATTCCTATCGCATTTTTCGGGGCGATTTGGCTCATGCCCTATGGGCCATGGCCAGTCTCCATCAACGTTGTTAGCTTATTCGCATTTATTCTGGTGCTGGGTATCGTGGTGGACGATGCAATTATCATCGGTGAAAGTATTTATACGAAAACCCGTGCGGATGGCCACAATCTAGATAATGTCGTTACGGGTGCACGTCGGGTTGCTATTCCAGCGACCTTTGGGGTCTTAACAACCATTGCCGCTTTTGCGCCGATGCTTTTCGTCGGAGGCATTGGCGCTCCCTTTTTCGAATCTTTATCAGTGGTTGTGATTCTTTGCCTTTTGTTCTCATTGGTGGAGTCTAAACTGATTTTGCCGGCTCACCTTGCCCATACCAGGATAGAGCCTATAGATGACAACGATTTATTTCACCCGACACGGGAGATCAGATGGACGGAACAGATCCCGCGATTTTTTCAGAAGATCCAACGCCACGTGCAGATGGGTTTGCATCGGTTGATTAATAACTGGTACGCACCTACGTTGGACAAGGCGCTGCGAAACCGAGGTTTAACTTTTACGGTATTTGCGGCCGTGTTGATATTGACTTTGGGTGTTATTAAAAGTGGATTCATGCGAATCGTGATTTTTCCGGATTTACCGGCTGATTTTATCCAGGTTCAAATGCGTATGCAGAATGGTACGGCACCAGCCGTTCGTGATCGTGCCCTCGCTACAATAGAACAGGTCGCATTTGATATTAACGATGAATATGTTGCCAGAAGCCCCGGCTCTACAGACCCCATCGACCATTTGGTGGTTTTTACGAGCGGGGACACACAAGGCATTATTTTTGCTGAACTGGATGTAAGTGAAGATCGCATACTTACCGGAGAAGAGTTGTTGCCTATCTGGAGGGAGAGGGTTGGTGAAATCCCGGGTATCAAAGAGTTACTGTTCTCTGGCTCAAATCCGACAGGTGGAGGTGCGCCTCTCAGTTTCCAATTCTCGGGCAATAATTATCGTTCGCTGATGGAGGCAGCGGAAGAGCTTGAGGAGGAACTTGGAGAATATGATGGTGTATTCGATATAAGGTCTTCAGCAATATCAGGTGGGCAGGAAATCAGGCTAGAAATCAAACCTGAGGCTGAAGCGCTCGGGTTAACAATGTCATCTCTTGGTCGACAGGTGCGGCAGGCATTCTATGGAGAAGAGGCGCAGCGAATTCAACGGGGCAGGAGTGAGTTGAAGGTAATGGTTCGTTATCCATTGGATGAGCGGCGATCAATTGCAGATCTTGAGAATATGATGATTCGAACAGCAGACGGCGATGAAGTACCTTTTAATTCGGTAGCTGACGTGTCATTTGGTGAAGCATATTCGAATATTACACGCCAGGATCGCAAACGCGCTGTAGTGGTATCTGCGGATATTGATGCAGACTCTGTGGAGCCCCGAGAAGTCAGAAAAGATATTGCTGAACAATATATACCTGAGTTGTTATCCCGCCATTCAGGTGTTGAATATAGCTTGGAGGGTGCGAGTCAGGAGGAGGTAGAGTTCTATCGCAATATCACCGCCGCGTCCATCGTTGCGTTATTCCTTATATATGCCTTAATTGCGATTCCACTTCGTTCTTACGTCCAGCCATTCATAATTATGTCGGTTATACCTTTTGGGCTGATTGGGGCGGCACTAGGGCATATTCTTCTGGGTGAGGCGATTAGTATGTTCTCCTTGTTCGGGATCATTGCCTTATCGGGGGTTGTTGTAAACGATAGTCTTATCTTAGTGGACTTTGTGAATAAGGCGCGTGCTGAGGGGATTCCCGCTCATGAAGCGGTAATTCGTTCTGGAACAGAACGTTTTCGACCCATTGTTCTAACCTCATTAACCACGGCGCTTGGGTTGATGCCTATCATGCTGGAAACGAATATTCAGGCCCGATTTGTCATTCCCATGGCCATTTCATTGAGTTTCGGTATTCTCTTTGCAACGGTGATTACGTTATTCCTGGTTCCGTCCCTTTATATGTTACGCGAAGATTTTGGACGAATGATGTCAGGAGCTTGGAGGCTCTTGCTAGGTCGTCCAACTGGTAAGGTTGTTTAACGCCTAAGAATTGCAAACCAACGGGCGATGTTCAGGAGGCTGGTCAGTGAAGCCGATACGTAGGTAAGGGCCGCAGCGCGTAAAAGCCGCCTTGCGTGTTTTCTATCGGGCTTCTTTAAAATCTTATTTTTTTCCAGCATGGGTAGGGCGCGATTAAAGCTTGCGTCTAATTCTGTAGGAAGGGTAACCAAGTGCACTACCGTTGCGGTACCTAACGTTAATAATCCGCCAAGGAACATCATAATTCCTAGTCCCGGAATGCGGGTTAATGCACCCATGAAAGGCGCGAGCATTAGTATTCCAGCACCAAGTTTTTCAAATTTTTTTGCCGCCTTTACGAGGTGTGTCCGGTATCGGAGTGGTTTGTATCCAGTATGATCTTGCAGCGCGTGACCGACTTCATGTGCGGCCACAGTGATAGCGGTTAAAGATCGACCATTGAATTTCTCCGGCGTGAGTCGAACCGCTTTTGCAAGCGGATCATAGTGGTCACCTTCCTTGGTTTCTTCAACCTCAACACCTGACATACCGTGTTGGTCCAGCAGATGGCGAGCCAGCTGTTGCCCGGTTCCGGAGTATCGGTCAGGGGGCTTTGAATACTTCTGTAACACGTGTTTAACCCAGAGTCCTGGGAGGAAAACAATCGCCGCCGTTAGAAGACCAATTAGAAGGAAGCCCATTGACGTGGCCGCTATTCAGATGCGGCTATTGCAAGGATGGTGTACCAAATAAATTCTACTAACTGCTTGATTGAATCCTCCGAAACCCGTTCATTATCACCATGTGCACCATTTCCGCTATTAAGTTCCTCCACTGATCGAATGGCACCGATTCCATAAGCCGGTACCCCTCTCGCCCGAATCTGTGCCATGTCTGTAGCGCCGGTTGACATTCTTGGCAATATGGTTGCATCTGGGTACATTTCACTGGCGACCGTCTCAAGTACCTGGAACATTTCATTGTCGACTGGCGAGGTAGGCGAAACCGGACGATAAATAGCCTCCGGTACTACCTGAATGCTCGGGTTATCAATGATTTCCCGCATCTGGTCATAAAAAGCGTCTACATCCTCGTCGGGTAGCATGCGTATATCCAGCATAGCGGAGGCCTCTGATGGAATGACATTTTTGCGAAATCCGCCATCAATAATTGTTGGCACGATGGAGCTGCGGAGCACTGAATAATGAAAAGGATAACTTTCTAAAAAATATTGTTGAATTTCTTCGGTCTCTTCCGGATTTTCGATGTTCCTGTACCTCCAGGCATCTTCCTCAGAAGACATGGCAGCTAAACGTTCGAAATACGCGCGGGTGGTCGAGTTAAGGCGCATCTCGGTATGCCATTCACCTAGTCGAGAAACTGCTTTGGCAATTGCTGTTATCGGATTGTCTAAGCGAGGTACCGAGCCATGTCCGGCTGTACCTGTCGCTATTAATGTAGCCCGTCGCGGTGTTTTCTCAGCCGTCTGAATGCCCACAACTTCAACCCCATGATCTCCAAGAACATTACCGCCACCTTCTGCCAAGCAGAATTCTGCTTCTATTTTGTCCCAATGGTGATCGATCATGTAATTGATACCGACCTCAGGCGTGCCTTCCTCACCTGATTCCGCCAAGAAAATAATATCTCGATCTAATTCCACTTCATAACGGTGCAAAAGGAGCATGAGCATTAAACCGGCGGTTACGTTGTCCTTGTCATCAAGTGTGCCGCGGCCGTAGATCCAGCCGTCTTTACGCAGACCACCAAATGGCTCCTCAGTCCATTTCTCGGCCTGTACTCCGACGACATCGGTATGTCCCATCACTAGGATAGGTCTTTTAGACCCATTGCCCTTGTAACGTGCAACCAGGTTGGCCCGGTCTGGGTCAAGTGCATATAGATCAGATGAAATATCCTCAGCTGCTAATGCTTTTTGCAGGTAGACCGCAGCCTCTGTTTCATTACCAGGAGGATTAGACGTGTTAATTCTAACCAGGTTTATTAGGTGATTAATTGATTCCTCACCAACTTCTTCCCAGTCGATCAGGTAATTGCCTTGTGCCGATAAAGCTATAGGTGAAAGAAGTACTAAAAGCGTTAATCTGGATAAACGGCGCATACGAAAATCCCAGCGTTGAATAGAAGGGGGGGATTTTACCCAAATTTTAGGATTGTATTCAGATTTGAAGTTCTCGTTGTCCAGGTTGCCAGTGGGCTAGGTTGATATTAGCCGTTCCAATACCAATCGAACGTACCCATTTTGCTGCAGCATCGAGGGTAACCCAGGTTTTTACCTTTCCTTTATTTGTCTCTGCCGTTACTGAACCATTCGGGGTATTGGCTTCTATGTGAAAGCGGGCGCCATTGCCAATAATGCTGATCTTTTTTATGGCACCTGCGGTCACTAAAGCCTTCATCGTTTTTTCTTCCATTTCAGTTCCTTGAAAGCCTTTCAGATGTTTCTGGAATGACAATGCCGGCGTTATCGCAGTGTCGGCGAATCAGCATTTCAACCATATTTGCAACACTCCTATGTTCAAGGTGCGCGGCTTCGCGCACAGCACTCTTAACGGCAGGTGCTATACGGAGGTTTAGCGTTGCAATTTTGGTTTTAGGCATAAAAGTCGAATATGTAGCAAAAGCACTGTTAATGTAACGCATTTTACTATGCATTTCAACTGCAATCTACAGTTATGCCTCAGGGTTACACCTTGCTAATGTCAGATTTATTTCCTTTTAAAGTTAATTATTTATAGAGATAAACGCAGGTGGTTTCTCATCAGGCACTTGGAGATACCGATCCCGTAGAAGAGTTTGGCGATTTTGCATGGATATGCTTTCTCCCTTTATGAATACCTGTTCGGGATAACTGGTTATCTCGAGCGGATCGGCCCCCCAGATGACAAGGTCCGCCTCTTTACCCTTTTCGAGGCTACCGACACTTCCATCAACCCCCCAAATTTCGGCTGGCCTGAGTGTGACGGCGACCAGGGCTTCATCCCAGGAAAGTCCATTAGCAACAGCGTTTCCTGCCGATTGTGTGATTAAACGAGCATTGTGGGTTTGTGCGCCAGCTCCAAAGGCAAAGGGAACTCCTGCATCCGCTAGCAGCTTTGCAGAGTCAAGACGTGCATTAATACGTTCAAAATTATTGGGTAAGTTATTAATACCATCTAAAATCACAGGTACATTGCTCTTAGCAATTTCCTCTGCAACCATCCACGCTTCAGCACCGCCACTGATAATTGCCTCTATTCCATAATCCTCGGCTACCGTTAGGACTACCGAAATATCTATAGCTCTATTTACCCGGAATAGCATGGCTTTTGTTCCCGCCAGCACGTCACCTAGAATTTCCAGGTCATCAGAACTCACTGAATAGGCCCGCCGCTCACCGCGTTGAAATGCAGCTTTATTAAGTCGATAGTCTATAGCATCATTAAGGGCAGATTTAAGCACCTGGATCGCAGTTGCACGGGACCCTCCCGAAAGAGCGCTTCCGGATTCACCGAAGTTCACTACGACGATGGCCCCTCGTTTAGTTAAAAACCCAGGTTCATTTCCTAGGTGAACGACGCTGCCTAATCCCGATATCACGTGGCTAGAGTTACCATCGCTGTCTGATCGGGAAGCCTGCGGGGTAATGCCGGCTCGAGTTACACCATCGACACGACTTATACCTACAATCAGGGACCTTGGGTTAAAGGCATTCGCGATATCAAAGCTTGCCGCAAATTCGTTACCGCGTTGCGTTGCATCATTCGTGCCGGCTACTGCTCCGACCTCACTCAGGCCAATTTCCCCTAAAGGTGAAAATAGGCCTGGAGTTATGATCTTATTCGAGGCATTTATATGCGTTGAACCTTCCGGCACTGAGAGTTCTTGTCCGATATCGATAATGTGACCGTCTTCAATAATGATAGTACCGTTATTAAGTATCCCGGAAGGGCTAACTGTGTGAACCGTTGCACCAGTGATTGCGATAGTGTCTGCACTAGCTGAATTCATAGCTACCATGCTTAAGCAAATTAGTATGCACCTTATATTCATTGGGCACCCCCATGCCATGCTGCCGTGCCTAGGCTGAAATCGGTTACTGGATTCACGGATGGATTCTCCCGGTCATAGACAAGTGAACCATCGACATAGACCTTTTGTGCTTTGGTATAGACGCTAAAGGGATTTCCATCCCAAACAGTTATATCAGCCATCTTTCCCGGCTCTAATGTGCCGGTAACGTCATCGATACCTAGTGCCTTGGCCGCATTGGATGTAATCCAGCTAATTGCCCGTTCGGCAGGTATATTGAGCCCTACCCGGGATGCGGCGCCCATGACTTTAGCGGTTTCTTGATTGAGCCGCTGAATACCGATCGCACTATCCGAATGGATTACAGTACAGGCGTCAGCACGGTCCAGAATTGCTGCGTTTTCCCGTATGCCATCGAACGCTTCCATCTTAAATCCATACCAATCCGCCCAGATGGCTGCACATGTACCGTTTTCCCTTAAAAGATCCGCAATTTTGTAGGCCTCCACGCCGTGGTGGAATGCAGCGATTGTGTAATCAAATTCTTTCGCTATTTCAAACATTACCGCCATTTCGTCGGCCCGGTAACAGTGATTGTGGACCAGGATATCGCCATCTAGCACTCCAGCGAGTGTTTCCAGTTTAAGGTCACGCTTTGGAGGTTCCCCTTTGCCTTTCTTAGCTGCATTAAGTTTTTTTCGGTACTCCACGGCATCAATCCAGGCTGATCGATAGCCTGCAACATTCCCCATTCGAGTGGCTGGTGACCGTCCTTTGCTGCCATAAACACGTTTTGGATTTTCGCCGCATGCCATTTTTAATCCATGTGGTGCGTCCGGGAATTTCATTTGCATAACCGATTGTCCCGGCACATTTTTTAGCGTCACCCCGCGCCCACCAAAAAGGTTTGCGGACCCAGGCAAAACTTGTAGGGAAGTAACTCCACCTGCAAGCGCTGCTACAAATCCCGGGTCTTGTGGCCAGACGCTGTGCTCAGCCCAAACCTCTGCCGTGTTTGGTGCGGTTGCTTCGTTACCGTCAGAATGTGCCCGTACGCCAGGTGAAGGATAAACGCCAAGGTGCGAATGGACATCGATAATGCCCGGGGTTATCCATTTCCCATGAACGTCAACCACGTCAATGTCAGTGGTATCGAGTTCCTTATCGATATCAATAATGATGCCGTCTCGCATGAGAATATCGGTCCCTTCCAGACGGGCGCCAGTTCCGGTCAGGATAGTTCCGCCACGCAAAATTGTTGCCTCAGAGGGAAGTGCGCGATAAGTGCTATCGAAAGGGTTCGTCGTTGAATCATTCTGGGTCTCGCAGCTAGTAATGAGAAATGCTGCGTAAATAGAAAGAACGCTTAGCTTCTGTATTTGCATTTTAGCTCCGGTATCTTTTTCGGATGTTATTCTTATTTTCTGTAGTCAGAATAACAGAGAGGTCTGTACCTTGCAGCGCAGCTGTCGGATACAATAAGAATGGCAGATAGATAGGTCATAACAAAATCGGAGCTAAAATGAGTGAATTCGATAAATTTCCCGCGGCAGGCAACGGCCTATTAGATAGGCGAATTTTTCTTCGTGGCAGTCTTGTAGGGGGCACTTCCTTACTAACCGCAAGGGCAGTAGCTACCACCAGGGAAAGCTGGATGCGTTCACCCGGTGCTCCAATGGATGAAATTGGTGAGCCTTCACCACACGAAGCGCATGTAAAGAGGACTAATGTTCGATCGACCACGGGAACTACTGGAACAGGTGTCTCGTTTACTCCGCATGAACATTTGGATGGGATTATCACACCTAGCCGGCTGCATTTTGAGCGTCACCATAGCGGAATCCCGGATATTGATCCTGATGCTCATAGACTTATTATTTACGGTTTAGTGGAGAGGCCGCTTTCATTTTCACTTGACACTCTTTCCCGATACCCAATGATATCCCGTATAAATTTTCTAGAATGTTCGGGTAATAGTGGTAGTTGTTTGGCACCAGACCCGATCCAGGCTCCCTTAAGTTTTTATCATGGTTTAGTGGCGGGCAGCGAATGGGGCGGTGTTCCTTTATCAGCGTTACTGGATGAGGTTGGTGTTAAACCAGAGGCTAAATGGATTGTAGCGGATGGGGCTGATTCTCCAGTTATGAATAGGAGCGTCCCATTGGATAAGGCGTTTGACGACGCGATTATTGCCCTCTACCAGAATGGTGAGCGTCTCAGGCCATCAAATGGTTATCCCATGCGATTATTTTTACCTGGTTGGGAAGGCAATATGTCGGTGAAGTGGCTGCGCACCATAAAAGTAGTAGACCAGCCCGCGATGAGTAAGGATGAAACCTCTAAGTATTCAGACCTGCAGCCGGACGGATCTTCACAATTATTCACTTTTCCTATGGGAGTTAAATCGTTGATTCGAAGTCCTTCCCATGGAATGTCTCTAGATGAACCCGGTGTCTACCAAATCTCAGGTATTGCTTGGTCAGGTCATGGCGGTGTTCGTCGAGTGGAGGTTTCAGCTGACGGTGGAAAGACCTGGGCGGACGCGGCACTGGATGACACTGTTTTATCGAAAAATTTAACTTGCTTCAGAAGTGCGTGGCGATGGGATGGAAGTCCTTCAACCATAATGAGTCGGGCAACTGATGATAAGGGGCATGTGCAGCCAACTCGGGACTCGATTATTGCTGACCGATCTGTCGGAAACTTCTATCACTACAATGGTATCCAGGCATGGCGTGTCGGCAAGCAAGGGGAGGTTACCCATGTCTATGCATAATATCGGGATCATTATTATTTTGAACATTCTTGTTACAGCTGGCCTAGCTGATGAGCTACCAGATCTGGGAGTGCCTGTGGACGCCGAGACTCTGGCGGCCATCGATTTTACGGTGCTCCCGAATGGTGACGGATTGCCTGATGGCTCAGGGACCGCGGCCGGTGGCGCAGCGATTTATCAATTGCATTGCTTGGCCTGTCATGGGGAAGGTGGCATTGGAAGTGTGAATGATTCATTAGTGGGTGGGCATGACTCTCTTGCTACACAGCGGCCCCAGAAAACGGTGGGTAGTTACTGGCCCTATGCGACTACAATTTTTGATTATGTCCGCCGGGCGATGCCGCTGCAGGCACCGGGGGCATTGTCGAATGATGAGATCTATGCCGTTACAGCATATCTCCTGTTTTTGAATGGCATTGTAGGAGAAGACAAGGAGATTAACTCTCGGACATTACCTTTGGTGGAGATGCCTAATCGTGATGGATTTGTTTGGGTGTATTAGAGGTAACTTTTTCTAATTCGGGTTCTTAGTCACAACCAACCGTCCCATCCAGGTCCCCGGACAACGCGCCCAGGCAATGCTCCGGTATGTTTCCCATTACGAAGCACCTGCTGACCATTGACAAATACATGTGACATACCCGTCGCGTATTGGTGAGGTTCCTCAAAAGTGGCGTTATCACCGATTCTATCGGGGTCAAAAACAACAATGTCAGCATAATATCCTTGACGCAGTTCTCCGCGCTGAAATATTCCAAGATTCTCGGCTGGTAGCGACGTCAGACGGCGGATGGCCTCACGTAACGGGATAATTTTTTCTTCACGCACGTATTTTCCAAGCAGACGCGCAAAGTTTCCGTATGCTCGCGGATGCCCGCTTTGCTCCACAAATATTCCCTCGGCAGCCGGAGCACTTGCATCAGAGCCAAAGCTCATCCAGGGCTGCGCGACTTTGCGCCTAACGTTCTCCTCAGACATAAGGAAAAAGACGCTACTCACACGACTGTTATCCTCAACCACCAAGTCCATCGCGGTAATTGCAGGATCCAAACCACGTTCGTCGGCTACTTCCTGCAATGTTTTACCAATCAAATGCCGTAGGTCAGGGTTCCGAAAACCTACTAGCAGGATGTTGTCAGGACCTGCATCCGTGTAAAAATTTTCCCATTCAGTGGTGGGTTGGCGCATCTCTTCAGCGACTCGAACTCGGATTTCAGGCTGCTGCAATCTTTCAACCCAAGCCTCATGGCCACCGGCCTGCACCCACAGCGGCATAGTGGCATCTAATCCTGTGGAGCCAGCCGGGTACGTATACATGTCTGCAGTTATTAATAGGCCAGCATCTCGCGCTGATTCGATGATCTCAAATACATTCGATAATTTGTGCCAATTCTCCTTCCCTGAAGCCTTTAGATGATAAATCTCTGCAGGTGCACCAGTAATGCTAGCTATTTTTATGAGCTCATTTACAGACTCTTCTAAACGACTCCCTTCGGACCGGATGTGCGATATATATGAGCCACCGTACTCCGCCGCTATACCTACTAAGGCTATGAGTTCATCGGTGTTCGCAAAATTTCCTGGCGCGTAAATTAATGAAGAACCAACGCCCATCGCTCCTTCGCGCATCGCTTGCTCAACGAGTGCCTGCATTCGTTCCAGCTCTTCGGGGGTTGCTTCCCGGTCATCGTACCCGATTTCGTGTATACGCAAGGTCGCCGCGCCGACATATGAGGCAACGTTTACAGATACACCCTTATGCTCAAGGAAATCAAGGTATCCGCCCAAGGTTGTCCATTCTATGTCATATTTGATATCTCCCTGACGGTCTATTGCTGTTTGTTTCATTTGCGGGTTAAGTGGGCCCATAGAGCTTCCTTCCCCCATGATCTCTAGCGTTACACCTTGCATGACATCGCTCATAGCTCTGCCATCCTCAATCAAGGATTCCGTGGCCCAGGAGAGCATATTAATAAACCCTGGTGCGACTGCTAATCCTTTCGCATCAATCAGTTCCTCGGCGCTCTTTTCCCGAAGATCCCCGATCGCCTCGATGCGATCTCCGGAGATCCCAATATCTGCAACTAAGGGGTTGGTTCCCGACCCATCATAGACAGTTCCACCTTTAATGATGATGTCATAGTCTGCGGGACCCTTAGGTGCGCATCCCGTAAGGATTAGGCCCACACAAAATATCACTGTGGTAAATATCTGGTTTCTCCATTTCATCGTCCGTTCCTTTTTTACTGCTGAGCTACTGCCTCGACCGCGCGCCAGACTCGCAGTAGGTTACCTCCCAGAATTTTCCGGATATCTTCCTCACTGTACCCTCGAATCAATAAACCCTCTACTAAATTAGGGTAGCTTGAAACATCTTTTAAACCAGTCGGCAGAGTGTCACCGACTCCATCGTAATCAGAGCCAATTCCGACATAATCAACGCTACCCGTCAGTTTGACGACGTGGTCAAAGTGGTCAAGTGTCTGATCCAGGTTAGCGAATGGGTAGGGGTGCGACCGCGCAAAGTCAGTATCAAACTGGTCCCGTAATCCTCCATGTGCTGATCCGAATTTGTCGGGACCGTCGAGCTCCTTTTGATTTTTAAATTCCTCCCAAGCCTGATCCTGCAGAGAGCTGTATCGATTAGCATCACTGGTTAGAAAGGCTGATCCGTAGTTGATCATGATGACCCCTTCGTTCTCAGCAAGTTTTTGAATCATTTCATCGCTCATGTTCCGCTCAAACCCGGGCGTGAAATGCCTTGCTGAGGAATGAGAAGCAATAACTGGTGCTGTCGAGATATCTATTACCTCCCAGAACGCAGCATCTGAAACATGGCTGATGTCAATTATCATTCCCACTTGATTCATTTTTAGCACTACTTTTCTGCCAAAATCACTGAGCCCACCATGAAATTTGTTGTCATCATAAGAAGAGTCAGATATGTGATTTGAAAGTGAATGAGCGAGCGTGATGTAACGGATTCCCTCATCAAAAAAGTATTGAATATTGTTTAAATCACCCTCGATTGGAGACCCATTCTCCATCCCCATCGGTAAAGAGATTTTGCCTCCTTCAAATTGCCTCTCGATGTCGTCCGGTGATAGTGCAATAGCAAATTTTTCTGGTGAGTCATTAGCAATCCTTTTGACCAGCTTAATTAATTCCTCCGCCCTTTCTTTCGATTTACCTTCTTTCTCAAGGCTAGCCGGCGTATAGATGGACATAAAGGGAGCATTTAGCCCGCCAGTAACAGCACGCGGGTAGTCGAAATCACCGGTTTCAGTGGCTTTTGAAACATCCTCCCATTGGTCAATGATACGATAGGGCACATCGATGTGCGTATCAATAATAATGGAGTTCTGCGATAACTTTTGGGCGATGGACTTATAGTCTTGAGGTTCCACGGGTACCTTAGAAGGTTCACAGCCGGCTAAGCAGAGCGTTCCAATTATTGCGGCAAAGCTCCTGGTGTTCATTGCTTCTCCCAGAGTTGTATTTGAAGAGTAGAGCAAGAGTATAGGAAATTAATTCGAGCTCTTATACCACCCCGGCCGTTTAGGTAGGCGCTGGTATTCCATTCAGGCTATCATGGGGCTATGAATCTACTAATGATTATTCTCATATTGATGGCACTCATTGTAGGTGCCTGTGTTTTTTACGCGGCCTGGCAGCTCTCTTCAGGAGAGTTTGAGCACAAGTTTCAGAAAGCCGCCGTTGATGAGCAACATCACGGTGCCACTGCTAGTGGAGAGAGGCAATTATCTGACTCTTCAGGTTTAGATTAGTTGGTAATAAAACAATAGATATTACAACCATCTATAATTCATATTTAATATAAATTAGAGATAAATATTGTATGGCTGATCGATTCATCTGTTTCCGCTGCGGTGCATCATTAGAGACTTTAACTTTACCGTTCTCAAGGCGTGATGGGTGCCCGCAGTGTGCCGCCGATGTACATGTATGTCGGATGTGCTTGTATTTTGACAAATCGGTCCCAAAACAGTGCCATGAGGATGATGCTGAGGAAGTGTTTGAAAAGGAAAGTGCGAATTTTTGCGAATGGTTTTTACCTGGTACTGAGGTTTTTGACCCGGAACGGGCAAATCAGGCCCAAAAGGCTGAACAGGATTTGGCTTCACTATTCGGGGAATCGTCGGGTACCACGCAAGCAGATGCGAACGACTCTCTTGTGCAAAGTGCTGAGGACCTCTTTAAGTGATGCCAAACCGTGTTATTAAGGAACCCGTGTGAAAATTAATCATCGTGTAACCCGTTTGATATTCGCTTTTACTGTCGGAGGACTTCTTTCCTTTTGCTCTTACCAGTGGATCACTAATACGGAAAGGGGCGTGCAGCGACAAATTGAAGAGGGCGTTGTTGATGTGTCCCGTCAAATTCTTAGCAGCTATGTGGCCCTCGATCGGGAATTAGAGATATCAGACCCATTAAACAGGGTTAGGGCTGCCGGAAAGGTTTATATTTATCCTACCCTCGATGGCTGGGAGGTATCAGGCCAGTATCGCCGCTTAGGAGCGATTCAATGGTGTTCCTTTCTAATGGTCCTTGATAGTGATGTGAAACTGGTCAGCTTGTCAGTCGAAGATAATGACCCGATCTTGCAGCAAAGGGCCCTATCGGATTCCAAATTCAATGTTAGTGAGCCATAACCTCTATATAGCTTGATTCGAAAAGGGGTAATGGAGAAAAGTAAAAAATCCCCATCTTTCAGCATCCCCATGGTTTTAAGGTGTATGCTAGGTGTCCGACTTGGGCATAATAGAAGAGGGGCTGATGGACTTTTGGAATGTGATAAAAGACTTTTTCTCCGGCTTCGCCAACGGCCATAATTCTTGCGAAAAACAGGCTGACATTAATGATGAGTCAGCAGTTGTGGAGGACAAGGTAACGTGTGCAACCTGTGGCAGCGGCAATTTAAAAAAGAATGGTATAGAAACGAAAACACCTAATCCTTATCAAAGATATCGCTGCATGGACTGCGGCAGCGCCTTACGGGGTCGACTGCAAAACAAGGGTGTGTCTGAGAATACATATATCCGGGAAATCTGAACTTGGTAGTCAATTGTTTTGCACCAAGTATTCCTTAAGGCTCCGCGGATACTTTGTTTTGGGAAGGGTTTAAATCGTCGGGGGCTCTTGCTGGAGGTTAAACACGTTAAGTTCAATAAATACGAAAGCGACGATCCATAGGAATGCATCCCAGAAATCAACAAAGTCACCTTTGAATCCCCAATAAATGGCGGCGAGGAGTAAAATTCCGTACAGGATCCATTTGCTGAAGCTGCTAACCCGCTGAAATACACTGAACAGGCTATTCTCTTGATGCACTCTGACGTCCATTTCTAACACTAATACTACGAATAGCCATGTGCCGGAGTTAATGAGATCGACCCAACTCAGCCGAAAAATCTCAATAAACCCGGCTTTGTCAACAAGTACCGAGAGGCCCGGTAGTTGCAGAAAAGAGTTGGCCAGTGAAAAGTCTGTGCAATTTGCAGCAGTTAGTGTTTCGTATTCGTCGAGGTCAATTGCATACGCCCAAGTGCCATCAACGATGGCACAAATATCTGTTATATCTTCAATGACATCCGTTTGACCTAGGAAAAGCATTTTAATCAGGTATCCATAAAAGGCATAAATGATAAAAACGTAGCAGAATGTGCGGAGGGCATTGAGCCCCCAACGTGCTCGCGCCGAGACGTCGCGTCCATTGAGGACGGAGGTTTCCAGCTCGAAAATAAGCAGCAGAATTACCCACGCAGCGGTATCGATGGTTGCTGCAAAGGCTTCGATCAAATCAGGGGCCCTGATGCCCTCTGTGAACCTGTGTGCAGCTGCGGCCCATTCCTCAGCGAAAAAGAAAAAAATATTAGCTGTCAGTAATGCATATACAGCGTATTTAAATAATTGATAAAGTCGTCCCTGATCAGCAACCATCTGACTACTCATTCAAGTCGGTTATTTTTGCACGGGACCGCTTCACCAAGCCCCGGCGTGTTTTGGCTTCGAGACGTTTTTCTTTCGACTTTCTATTGGGATTTGTGGCTTTGCGGGGATTTGGCATTACCAGTGTTGATTCAATGATTTTTAGGAGGCGGGCAATAGCATCGGCTTTGTTTTTGTCTTGACTGCGACTTTGCTGGGCTTTGATGTTAATTACACCATTCGCCGAGATTCGCTTATCTTTCAGTTGTAACAGGCGAGCCTTTATCTCCGTGGGTAAAGAGCTGGAGCCGTGGATATCAAAACGAAGATGTATGGCCGTTGATACCTTGTTGACATTCTGCCCCCCAGGCCCACGGGATCGTATTGCGGTCAACCCTATTTCAGATTCTGGAAGGTAAAGATCGTCAGAAATTTTCAACATAGGTCGGCTCCGTGCACAGAATATGTGAGAATATATTTCTTTGCACCCCTGATTTATTTATGCCCCTACGTAATATTGTAATCCTGACCAGTTGCCAGCTCATATCAGCCACTGGTGCGATCGTCTTTGTCACATTAGGAGGCATTATTGGATCGGAATTAACGAAGAATCCAAATTTAGCGACTTTGCCCATTTCAATAGCGATTCTTTCGATGGCCGCTAGTGCGATACCTGCAACCCTGCTGATGAAAAGTATAGGTAGGAAGCACGGTTTTTCTATTGCATCAATTAGTGCTGCTGCAGCCACTGTATGTGCGGCCATAGCTCTACATATGGGGAGTTTTACCGTTTTTATTCTTGCGGGCGCCATGTTTGGAATAAATATGGCCTTTACCCAACAGTACCGCTATGCCGCAGCAGAAAGTGTAGAGCCTAAGTACAGTCCACAGGCAATTTCATATGTATTAGTAGGGGCAATAGGGGGTGCGTTGGCCGGGCCGGAACTAGTAAAATATGGCCAGTATGCCGTCTCTTCTGTGCAGTATCTTGGGACCCTAATGGCTATAGGGCTTTTGTACGGAATCCAGTCCATTTTGTTTTTGACCCTCGGTCCACTACGAGGCGAAGTTGCAGAAGGAGTGGTGGAAGAGCCTAGAGCCGTGATTGATATCATTCGACAGCCTTTATTTATTATTGCAGTACTTGGGGGGCTGGCCGGTTATGGAGTAATGACCTTCATTATGACGGCAACCCCGCTTAGCATGCATATACATGGCGAATTTAGCTTAGTTGAGACGTCGAAGGTGATTCGTGCGCATGTATTGGGAATGTATGTGCCGTCGCTGTTTACCGGTCATTTGATTAAACGATTCGGTATTGTGCGCATCATGTCTGCCGGTGCAATAGCTTTGGTTTTCGCATGTTTTGTCGGGTTGCAGGGCCAGACATATATGCATTATTGGTACGCGCTAGTTTTGCTCGGGGTGGGCTGGAACTTTCTGTACATCGGGAGTACGACGATGGTGACTTTAACTTACACTTTATCCGAGCGCTTTCAGGCCCAGGCCGTGAACGAATTTTCTGTATTTGGCACATCAGCCGCCGGATCTTTGCTGGCGGGAGTTATTATCCATATGCAAGGCTGGTATACCTTAATCTTGATCCCTTTACCTGTGCTTATCATCACCCTGATGGGTTTGCTATGGGTCCGAGGGGACCCTCTAATCGCCGGTTTCCAACGGCATTCATCTCAAGGGGATTAATCCTATGTCTGACCGGTTATACGACGATGCCATGTATCGCTTTGACAAGCCAGAGCAATCCTATTGGGAGGCAACAAAGGGCCAAACGTCACTGGAAGTCCAAAGGTTAACGGCCAACAAAGTATGTGATGTGGCGGTTATTGGTGCGGGTTATACAGGCTTGTCCGCGGCCTACCACTTGTGCAAGGAGCACGACCTAGATGTCCATGTGCTTGAGGCGGGACATATTGGGTGGGGTGCGTCCGGAAGAAATGGGGGTTTTTGTAGCATCGGGGGACACAAACTAGATGACAGCGTCATGCTGAAAAGATATGGCCTTGATGTCACACGCGATTATTACAAAAGCCAGGTGGAGGCGGTGGAGCTTGTGCGTGATTTGATTGTTGAGGAAGAAATCGACTCTCACATGATAGGTGATGGTGAGATAGATGTGGCCTGTTCCGATAAAGGATTTACACAGCTGAGAGACCATGTTGATTTTCAGTCGAATGAATTAGGGCTCGATGCGGAGTTACTGACTAAAGAAGAATTGTCGGAGTCCTATTGTGATTTTCCACTACAGCACGGGGGTTCAATACTTCGTCCAACTTTCGGTTTGCATCCACTACAATTTATTCGGGGCCTCGCACGAGCAGCACTTAAGCATGGCGCAGAAATATCGATTAATAGCGAAGTGATTGAGTGGGTTTCGGATAGTCGGGGCCATTTGCTTCACACCAAAGAAGGAACGGTTCGGGCTAGAAATGTCGTGGTAGCAACGAATGGTTTTTCTCCAGAACTTTTACATTCCCAATTGATGGGGGTAACACTTCCAATGATTAGCGCTATTGTAGTCACCAGGCCGTTAACCAACGCCGAGTTACAGGCACATCAGTGGAGTACAGATTGCCCGACGATTACAGCTGTCAATTTGATGAATTATTTTCGGTTATTGCCAGATAAGCGATTTCTATTTGGAGGGCGTGGTAGTTCGGATGGTAGTGTGGAAGATGCAAAGAGAAATTACGGAAAGCTCATATCACGATTTCGGGAGGTGTTTCCTGAATGGCAGGGGGTGGATATCGATTATCAATGGCATGGCCTAATCTGTATGACACGACGGCTAACTCCGGCTATTGGAAGATTTACGGGGGATCCATCGGTTTTCTTTGGATTTGGCTACCATGGTAATGGAGTTAATACGGCAACCTGGAGCGGGCAGCAGGTTGCTCGTTGGTTAGCAACAGGGAAAGAATCTTCTATTGCTAAACCGAGTTGGTTGCCAGATGTTGTGTATGGTATGCCACAACGCTTCCCGTTTGCTGCGCTTCGCTTACGCTATATTGCGGCGCAGATAGGGATGATGACCATACGCGATAAACTCAGTTAGCCGATACGGCATAAGCTATCCCCCCAGATTACTCGTGGCCGTGATTAACCGCCATATTGTCGAAATAGAGCTTCTTTTTGTGCCGGGTCTATGTTCACTTTACTAAGTTCACCTTTTATGTGAGGCAGTGCTAACAATTTTGGGTGCATTACCGAATACCACAGTGGAGGAATCCAGGCGAGCAGGTATGAGCCGAAGTAACCAGTAGGCAATGCTGGCTGGTTGGCGTCGTGCCGCAATGACTGATAGCGTCGCATTGGATAGACGTGGTGATTGGAATGCCGTTCAAGATGAAATAATACGAGGTTGCTAAATAGGTGGTTACTATTCCATGAATGGTGTGGCTTGCATTGTTCGTATTGACCTGTATTTACTTTTTTACGCAAAAGGCCGTAATGCTCGACATAATTAGCACTGGTTAATTGCCACCATGCGCAAACATTATGCAGGACGAGAAAGGGAATAAGCTTCCAGCCGAACGCATATAGCAGCAGAAGCTGCAGGGCAAAACCGAGATAAATGGATTCAAGCACTTGATTATCCCTGTGCCACACTGGCAAATCCTTTCGTTGGAGACGTGAACGTTCAATCTGCCATGCTCTGTGAAAACCTCCAGGTATTTCCCGAAAGGCGAATTTGTAAATATTCTCGCCCATACGCGCACTAGCATGGTCGTTAGGTGTTGCCACCTGCGTATGGTGGCCCCGATTGTGGTCGATCGAAAAGTGGCCATATATAGGTACCGCTAAAGCTATTTTGGCTAGTGTGCGTTCGAGTTTTGTTTTCTTGTGGCCAAGCTCATGTCCAGTATTGATTGCGAGCCCGCTGTTTAATCCTGCAGAAATTGCCAGCCCAATGAACGCCCACCAGCTTAGTTCTTGGGTGCCGGCCCACCAAGCGGTGCCAACCAAGGAAGCGACATGAAAGGGAACAACTAGAACGGTGAGAATGCGGTAAAAATCGTCTTCCTCCAGTTGCTCTACCACTGCTTTCGGCGGGTTGTTGCTATCCTTCCCGACTAGGTGGTCTAAAATTGGGTTAATCACATACGCTATAAATAACGGCAATAGGAGCCATACCTCGTTACCGGTGCGAAAGTGCAAATATATACTGGCGAACGGTTGTAGTGGATAAAGCACGGATAGAAGCCACCAATACCGCTTGCGGTCGATGTAGCGAATAGACTCTCCGTTCTCTAAAACAGCCGAAAATACTTTCATAAATCGAACCTAGTTCACAGTTTAGTAATCACATAAAGCTTTGTTCGGGCCTTTATGCAAGCTATGAGGATAAAATGTTCTGACTTAGGTCATTGTATACCTATATACACTATTGCGGTTTGGGGTAGGGATAAGTTGGCCCTTATACGGAGCTTTGTAAATCTCTTCTCAGTTAACAACGCACAGGATTTATTTGAATCTCGATCGGATTTAGATTGAATGTTTAAAAACTATTCAAGGAAGAGCATTGAGTAAACTGGCAAAAAGCTATGTAACGCATGCACGAGACCCTGTGGAGCGCAGGGAAGTTAGTTGGCGAACGGTTCTTTTTGGTTTTATTAGATCTCGCAGACACGCAAAACGACGTGGGTCTGAAGTGGAGCCTATCCTGTCTGATTGGCACCATCCATGGATATTTTTTCTAGCGGTTAGCATTATGGTGATGAGTTCTATTGATGCTTTTCTTACATTAGAGCTACTCCAACGGGGTGCATATGAAGCGAACCCAGTAATTGCTTGGGTTATGGAATGGGGTACCGCAAGTTTTGCCGCTATTAAAATGGCAGTAACAGGAATTTGTATCCTGATACTGGTGTTTCTGGCACGCGTAGTTGTGTTTAAACGTATCCGAACCGGCGTAATCCTTACCGCGTTCTTCAGTATTTACGCCACCTTAATTTGCTATGAGTTTGTCATTCTCATAAATCGGTTGTAACGGATTCTTCCTAATCAATCTTAACGATCTGTCGGCCTTGTTAATAAAAGGTCGAGACTCGGCATGTAGGTGTGCAGAACTTGTATAACCGCTATCATAAGGTTGGTTTGGGTGACATTCAGAGCCTTTTGGTCCAATAATGATGGAATACTTGTCGTGATTGCCTTAGGTCCGGATAGCTCATATAAACGAGATGGCGGGAATCAAACTCTATGGCAGGACATAGTAAGTGGGCCAATATCCAGCACCGCAAAGGGGCTCAGGATAAAAAGCGTGGCAAACTTTTCACCAAGTTGATTAGGGAAATCACTGTGGCAACCCGGTTGGGTGGTCCAGATATAGGATCAAACCCAAGGCTGCGTTTAGCTGTTGATAAGGCAAAAGCGAAAAGCATGCCGAAAGATAATATCGAGAGAGCTATTAAAAAGGGTAGTGGGGACCTCGATGGTGTTGAATTCCAAGAAATTCGTTATGAGGGATATGGGCCTGGGGGCGCAGCAGTAATGGTTGACTGTATGACTGATAATAAGAATAGGACTGTTGCTGAGGTTCGTCATGCATTCTCAAAATTTGGCGGTAATCTGGGAGCTGACGGGTCAGTCAGTTATATGTTCAGGCAGGTAGGTACCTTAAGCTATTCTAATGGTGCCGATGAGGATACGATTATGGATGCAGCCTTAGAAGCGGATGCAGAAGACATCGTTGTTGACAAGGATGGCTCTATTGAGGTCTTTACTGAGCCTGCGGAATTTGAAGTGGTGCGTGATGCCATGTCCGCGGCCGGACAAGAACCAGATAATGCGGAGCTTACAATGCGGGCCGATACGAGCACTGTGTTGGAATTGCAGGCTGCTAGCTCGATGGTAAAGTTGCTTGAAATGCTGGAGGATCTTGACGATGTTCAGAATGTTTATAGCAATGCTGAAATTCCAGACCATATCCTTGCGGAGCTTTGAGGTTTCCGTTGACTGATTCAGTTCGTATATTAGGTATAGATCCCGGCTCTCGCCACACCGGTTTCGGTGTCATTGACTGCCTGGGGCAGGATGTCACTTATGTGGCCAGTGGGTCGGTAAATAGTGTGAAGGGGGAATTTTCAGAACGGCTTCGCTTGATTTTTGATTCAGTTCGAGAGATTGTCCAGAAATATAGACCAATCATTGTTTCGATCGAAAGTGTATTTATGCATCGCAATGCCGCCAGTGCGCTCAAACTTGGGCATGCTCGTTCCGCTGCGATCTGCGCAACCTTTGAATTCCAACCAAAGATATTTGAATATGCGCCTCGGGAAATCAAGCAAGCGGTTGTCGGGACAGGGGCTGCAACTAAGGAGCAAGTCCAACATATGGTGCGTCAGTTGCTACACCTTGAAGGGTCTCCGGCACCTGATGCTGCGGACGCATTAGCGGCCGCACTTTGTCATGCAAATCGTAGGGAGATGGTAAGAGTAATGGGTGATGACACTCTTTCTGTGGTTTCTAAATGATAGGGTCTCTAAGTGGCAGATTGACATTAAAGCAAGCGCCTGCCGTTATGATTGAATGCGGCGGTGTGGGCTACGAGGTGGAAACGCCAATGTCCACTTTTCTTGACTTACCTGCAGTCGGTGAAACCGTTTCTCTACACACGCATCTGCAGGTAAGGGATACCGCCCACTCGCTTTTTGGATTCTCCACGCAAAGTGAAAAAGCGTTGTTCCGGGCTCTGTTATCGGTTAGCGGGGTAGGCGCCAAGATGGCACTCGCAATTCTTTCCGGGATTGCCGTTGACGATTTTGAGCGGTGCGTTCAATTTGAAGATATTGACTTGCTGGTCAAGATTCCGGGAATCGGCAAAAAGACTGCAGAGCGCCTAATCATAGAAATGAGGGATAAGATAGAGAAGTTGGCTGATATGAGAGTTACAACTGGGGCGGCTAAGGGTGCCTCTAATCCTGCGAGCGAGGCGATGGATGCGTTGGTGTCCCTCGGCTATAAACCAACGGAAGTAAAAAGACTTTTATCCAATATTGAAGCTGAAGGGAAATCATCTGAAGAGTTGATACGGTTGGCTTTACGGCAGACTGTAAAATGACCAGCGACAACATTGAACATGACCGACTAACAAGCGCGGTCTCGCGAGATGAAGATCGTGTGTTTGATAAAGCAATTCGACCCAGGCAGCTGGCTGATTATATTGGGCAAAGCAGCGTCAAAGAGCAGATGAGAATCTTTATCACTGCCGCGCGAAACCGGAAAGAAGCGCTAGACCACGTTTTGATTTTCGGGCCACCGGGCCTCGGTAAAACGACACTTGCTCACATAATTGCAAATGAAATGGAAGTTAATCTGCGTCAAACGTCTGGCCCTGTGCTCGAGCGGCCAGGAGATTTAGCGGCGATCCTGACAAATTTGGAGGCCAACGATGTTCTCTTTGTCGATGAAATTCACCGCCTTAGCCCGGTAGTGGAGGAAGTGCTGTATCCAGCGATGGAGGACTTTCAGCTCGATATCATGATTGGGGAAGGACCGGCCGCTCGTTCGATTAAACTGGAGCTACCGCCATTCACACTAGTAGGGGCAACCACCAGGGCAGGTTTGCTGACCTCGCCACTCAGAGATCGATTCGGAATAGTCCAGCGACTGGAGTTTTATTCTGCGGAAGAGCTTAATGATATCGCCAGCCGTTCAGCGGGAATTCTTGAGCTTCCGATGGATAGTAAGGGCAGCCAACAGATTGCAGCGCGCGCGCGTGGCACGCCGAGAATTGTAAACAGACTTTTGCGTAGGGTGCGTGATTTCGCGGAGGTGGAGGCTGATGGTAGCGTCACTGAAGTCGTTGCGATTAATGCGCTGGATATGCTTGACGTCGATCCGAATGGATTTGACGCCATGGACCGCCGTTTGCTTAAAACAATTATTGAGAAATTTGACGGAGGCCCGGTCGGGATTGAGTCACTATCTGCTGCACTGGGTGAAGAGCGCGGAACAATTGAGGATGTCATAGAGCCTTACCTGATACAGCAGGGCTTTATGATGCGGACATCGAGGGGCCGGGTAGCAACCACTAATGCATATGAGCATTTTGGTTTAAAACCACCCCGAAGGGAAAAAACATCGGAGTTACCGTTATTCGAAAAGTCCTGAATAAAATATAGAGGTAGAACGTAATGGACATGAATATGGACGTCATTGACCTAGTATGGCGAGCTAGCTGGCCCGTTCAGCTAGTCATGTTGCTGCTGCTTATTGCATCCGTAGCATCATGGAGAATTATCATTCTCAAGCGAAGCTTGATTCTTCGAACAAAAACCGCATCTGATGATTTCGAAGGGAGCTTTTGGTCTGGCGGTGACCTTAATACGCTATATAGGAGTGCAACCAGGTCGAGTGGTGCCAGCATGGGCATGTCTAGTATTTTTGAAGCCGGCTTTAGGGAATTTAATCGTTTAAGCCAAGCGGCTGAGGCGTCGCCCGAAAAAATGGTCGATGAATGCCGCCGGGCGATGAGGGTTGCACAGATGCGCGAGGTAGACAGATTAGAGCAAGGTCTTGCTGTGCTCGCGACAATTGGCTCAACCAGTCCGTACGTAGGCCTTTTTGGTACGGTTTGGGGAATTATGGGGGCCTTTATGTCCATCGGGAATATGCAATCCGTGACGCTTGCTACCGTAGCGGGGCCTATTGCTGAGGCATTAATAGCGACGGCGATGGGCCTTTTTGCTGCTATTCCAGCAGTAATAGCTTATAACCGATTTGCTGATAAAGTGGTGCGACTAGAAATTCGCTACGATGGATTTACAGAAGAATTCTCAAGTATCTTGCAGCGGCATGCTCGAACGGACTCTGGGAGCGCTTGATATGGTCTCGACGATGCAGAAACGGAAATTGATGGGTGAGATTAACGTTGTTCCGTATATTGATGTCATGCTGGTGCTACTGATTATCTTTATGGTCACTGC
The DNA here is from genome assembly GCA_913031125.1 of uncultured Woeseia sp. Classification (GTDB taxonomy): domain Bacteria; phylum Pseudomonadota; class Gammaproteobacteria; order Steroidobacterales; family Woeseiaceae; genus SZUA-117. The sequence goes on from CAJWFK010000022.1 coordinate 33,572, forward strand.
ACCACTTCTCACCCAGGGTGTTGAGGTGGATCTACCTGAGGCAGCAGCACAACCTATAGAAAGCGATACAAATGAGGCGCCGATAGTGCTTAGTGTCGACCAAGCAGGAAGTCTTTATATAAACATCGGGGATGACGAGGATCAACCACAGGGCAGTAAAGAGATAATTGCTCGGACGGCTGCCGTGTTGCGAAATCGTCCGGAGGCACCGGTGCTTGTAAAAGCCGACAGAGCAGTGCCATACGGAAATGTAGTTGGGGCGATGGTGCTCCTTCAGAAAGCCGGAGCAGAAAAAGTTGGATTCGTTACTGACCCGCTTGATACCTACCCGGTTCCTGAATAACGAAAAATCAGGAAATCCGTTGGTGCGGGATCGCCATGGCATCCTGCCGGGATTTATTTCGGTCCTGGTTCATGTTGTTTTATTCGGTAGTTTCTTACTTGCTTTTGACTTTTCTCAGCCCGTCCAGACAGCTGTACTTTTACCAATTGAGGCGACATTAGTTACGGAAGAAGAACTTGAGCCACCCCCAGTCGACGAATTACCCGAGCCACCGGCCCGTTCAATTGAGGTGGAAGAGAGTCGCGTTGCACTGGAAGAAGAGAAACGCTTAGCTGACTTGCGTGCCGAACAGGAGAGAATACGGTTACAGCAAGATGAAGACAGAAAAAGGCGTGAAAAGGCGGAAGCGGACCGTAAACGCCGGCAAGAGGCTGAAACTGAGCGGCGTCGTGCCGAAGCGGAACGTAGGCGTTTGGAAGAAATGGAGCAACAAAGAGTAAAGAATGAAAGGCTTAGGAGGGAGGCTGAACAGGCGGAAATTCGTCGGCGACAAGAGCAAGAGGTTTTGGAAGAGCAGAACAGGATTCTTGCCATGCAGGCTGATGATAAGGTTCGATGGGTTTTTGCGCTCCAACAGGCGATTTCGCGCAATTTTGTGCCTCCGGCATCGGTGCCCATTGATCTCGAATGTGTAGTGGATGTGCGGCAATTACCAGGCGGAACAGTAGCTAATGTTAGTGTCGGTAGGTGTAACGGCGATGCGGCAGTAAAAAGAGCGATTGAAGCGGCAGTTTATAAAGCGTCCCCTCTACCTCCTCCGGATAATCCTAGAATATTCGATAGGGACTTGCGTATCACGTTCAAACCTGAATACTAGGGTTACCTCTGGCTAAATTGAGCGCGGTGTATGAACCATATTATTGGGCGGTTCGTGTTGTTATGCAGTTTGCTGCTGCTAGTGATTAGACCGGCTATTGCACAATTAGAATTTGATATCACAGATTTCGTGGGTAAACGCACGCCCATAGCTGTCATACCTTTTGCGTGGGAGGGTGAAGATGATGTAGCTCACTACGATATCGATGATGTTATTGCCGCTGACTTGAATCGGAGTGGCCGTTTTCGACCGATCCCTGAACAGGATATGTTGCAAAAGCCTGCGGCGAGTGTCGATATTGATTTCGATGATTGGTCTATTTTGGGTGTTGAGGCGATTGTGATTGGGAAACTGATACAGAACGGAGCCAACGCATATACCGTGCAATTTCAAGCTTTTGATGTTTTTAAGCGCCAACAACTCATTGGGTATCGAATGCCGGCAAGTCGGGGCACTATGCGGCGCGTAGCTCATCGTGCAGCGGATATGATTTATGAAAAGTTAACCGGCATACCAGGTGTTTTTGGCACGAAGGTGGCTTATATACGGGCGATTGGGCAGGAGGATATGCGGACATATTCCTTGATAGTCTCCGACATGGATGGTGAGAACGAATTTACGATCATGGAATCTAATGATCCGATTATGTCCCCGGCTTGGTCGCCGGATAGCAGGCAGCTCGCGTATGTCTCTTTTGAGAACGAAGCGTCAACAATCTATGTACAGAATCTGCGAACTGGGAATCGCATTAAAGTGTCAAGCCGAATCGGAATCAACGGGGCACCCGCATTCTCGCCAGATGGACGGAACTTGGTGGTCACTTTGGGCGGACTCGACGGTAATCTCGACATTAATATATTAGATCTTGGTACTCGTGAAGTAACCCGATTAACTCGAAATCGGGCGATTGACACCGAAGGCACGTGGGCGCCAGACGGTAAGTCAATTTATTTCACATCGGATAGGAGCGGTGGGCCCCAGATATACGCTATTTCGGTAGAGGGAGGGACGCCAAAACGCATAACCTATGAAGGCATTTATAATGCTCGACCGAGATTATCACCGGATGGTAGTAAACTTGCACTAGTCACATTGGACAGGGGTAATTATAGGATTGGTGTGCTAGATATGGAGGATCGTGATCTATTAATCGTATCTCGCGGGAAGCAGGACGAGTCTCCGAGTTTTGCGCCTAACAGCGATTCAATTATCTATGCGACTAGGCTTTCAGGGGATGGTGTGTTGGAGTTGGTTTCTGCAGATGGACTGGTCAGACAAAGCCTGTCTTCGGGTAACGGAGATATCAGAGAGCCAGTATGGTCACCGTTTCCACGCTATTAGATGTATATTTAGGCTCTTGGAATTCGCTAAAGCTAATTTTGTATTAGGAAAGCAATAAATTAAGGGAGATTGTTGATGAAATTTTATTCTTTGTTATTCACTGCTCTGGGTGTCATGTGTATTGCAGGTTGCGCGTCTCAAGGTATTCCGGATTTTGGTTCGGCAAGCGACGCTGGTGGCTCGGTGGCTAGTGAAGGTGAAAGTGCAGTCGCTGGAGGATCGGAAGGTGCGGTTGGACTTGGAGAAGGGGAGGAATTCAATGATTTTGGTCAAATGGAAGAGGCTCCACTTGAAATGGTAATTTACTTCGATTTTGACCAGTCGGATCTGCGCACTGAATATTCCGATGTGCTGCAGCGGCATTCAGCCAATCTGGCAGATAATCGCCGAACCAATATCCGGTTAGAGGGGCATGCTGATGAACGCGGTTCGCGGGAATACAACATAGGCCTTGGAGAGAGGCGCTCACAGGCCGTTCGGCGATTGTTGTTGGTCCAAGGGGTATCTGCAGATCAAATTGCAACCGTCAGTTTCGGCGAGGAACGACCGGCGGCTCTGGGGAGCGACGAAGAATCTTGGCAGCTTAACCGGCGAGTTGAGATTAAGTATCTTGATTAATGGTACACCCAATGCCACACATTAGATCGATCTTGAGTTTATTCTCTATGGCGGTGTTCATGATGGGTTGCGCTGTCATGGAGCCTCCGCAGGCACAGGTTTCGGTGCAGTCGGTAAATGCCGGGTCTTTGCGGTTGGCAGAAATTGAGCGGAGACTGGGGGCGATTGAGCGGATGCTAGCGACCGGCACCTTGGTTGAGTTAACCAAGCAGGTCGATGAGTTGCAACGCGATGTTGCCGAATTAAGGGGGCGGACCGATGTCCTTGAGTACAATACTGATGGGACCACTAGTCGGCAAAGAGAGCTTTATGTTGATCTTGATAATCGGATCCGGGCATTAGAACAGCAACGGCTGGTTGAGCAAGGCGTGGAGCTTTCCCCGACTATCGTTGCTGATGAGGATGCTCAGGTATCAGGTGTTGAGCCCGAACCAATAGAACCCCCTACAGGGACTGATCGCGAAAGTTATGAGGAGGCGTTTGCACTACTGCGACAAGGGCGTTATCCCGAAGCTGGGGTGGCTTTTCAACGCCTGCTTTTGATGTTTCCTCAAAGCCAGCTCAAGGATAATGCCCAATATTGGTTGGCGGAAACTTATTATGGTACTGGACAGTTCGAGCAGGCTTTGATCGAATTTCAGGCGATTCTGAGTAATTATCCCAGGTCCCGTAAAATTCCTGATGCCATGTTGAAGGTGGGTTACAGCCACTATGAGCTGGAGCAGTGGGAAGAATCGAGGGCCATGCTTCAACAACTCATCCTTGACTATCCAGGATCAACCGCCAGTAGGTTGGCGAGTCAAAGGCTTGATCGTCTGTCTGAGGATGGATATTAATCCATTAGCTTGATAGTGGCAGGCGGTGCGGTATTGCGTCGACCCCATTACCAGTCCAATTATTGGAAAATCAGTGGGGCGTTAACTCAGGTGGTAGAGTTGATGACTTCTAATTTGTTGCTGCTGGACCGAGAAGCTTTCGGTATGCGGCTGAGCGAATTGATGAATCCGAAAAAGGAGATAGATGGTGAGACCAGCGCATGTGATTTTGTTGTTTCTACCGTTGTTCGGATGTGCGGATAATGCCGGTGCGCCAAGAGCTGATTGGGTGCTGACCAATGGGGAAATCTATACCGTAAATGTGAACCAGCCTTGGGTAGAAGCAGTTGTGATCAATGACGGTGATTTCGTATATGTTGGCAGCGAGGCTGGTGCGGCAGTCTACGCAGCTGACAAAGTGACTGATTTGGGTGGTCGCATGGTCATTCCGGGTATTGTTGACGGACACACCCATCCGGGCCTTTATGGCATCGAACAGTACAACGCCGAATTCGTGGAGACAGATCGGGAAGCATTTCTGGAGGAACTCCGCATCTGGGCTGCGGATAATCCGGGTGAAGACTGGGTACGAGGTTGCTGCTGGCCAGTCATTTCCTATGTTGATGGTTCGATGGGGCCGGATCGTCGCTCACTCGACGAGATATTTCCTGATCGCCCGGTCTGGCTTACTAGTAGCTCCTGGCACAGTTACTGGCTCAACACGCGTGCTCTAGAGGCGCTTGGTGTCGACGAGGATTCAGAGGACCCGCGTTTCCCGATTGCCACCTACAAACGTGAGGCCGACGGCCGCCTAACCGGGTGGCTTAAGGAAGGCGCAGGCTGGCAATTCTTCAATCAGGTTTTCGAAATCAACGAAGAAATTCATAACGCCAGTGTTCGCGAGTTTCTCGATTACCTGAGTGTGCGTGGTGTAACGACCCTTTACGATGGCGGTAATCTGGACTACAGCGATGCCGTTTACCAGTTACTCTCAGATCTCGAAGAGTCGGGAGAATTGCCGATTCGCTATGAAGGAACCTACATGGTGTCTGTCCCGCAGCGTCGGGCGCTTGCCGTTTCCGAGATGCGCAGATTTCGGGAGGCCTATGGTGGTGAACGCTTGCAATTCAATACCATCAAGCTGTTCATGGACGGTATCCACGAAAATCGTTCCAGCGCGATGCTGGAGCCGTTTGCGGATGATCTTGACTATAAGAGCAATACGACTCTTTCGCCTGAAGAACTCCGAGATTGGCTCATCGAGTTACACGAAGCGCAGTTTGATCTTCATATTCACACTATCGGTGATCTTGCGGTTAATGTCGTGCTTGAAGGCGTGGAAATGGCAAGAGACACAGTGGGAGAGGGGTTCTATCCCCGCGTTACGATGGCGCACCTACAGAACATCCATCCGGGTGATCGGGAACGATTTGCTGAGCTTGGGATTAGTGCAAACTTCACGGCTTGGTGGCACGGTATCGATTCACCAGACCCGGCGCTCTCTGGCCTCGGGCCGGTGCGGGCCCACCAATCCTATCCTGTGCGACCTTTGTATGATTCCGGTGCGAACGTCACTTTTTCTAGTGATGACTGGCGTCTCGAAGTGCTGTCACCATTTCTGGGAATACAGGTTGGTCACACGCGCCAGTATCCAGATATTATGCTGTCAGAAGGACAGGACCCTGAGGCCTTCAAGGGGCCTGCGTCGGAAAAGCTTCCGCTCGAATACATGATCAGGGGATTCACACTCAATGGTTCCCACCAGTTGCGCTTGGAGGATCGCATCGGTTCCATTGAGTCTGGTAAATCTGCAGACTTCGTTTTGTTGCCCGAAAACCTGTTTGAAATGAACCCGAAGTCAATTTACATGGTTGTGCCGGACGCCGTTATTATGGAGGGTGAATTGGTACAGGGAGCGCTGTAGCCTGTGAGGCAACTAACGGGCTGGCCTGTCGCGGTGATCTGCCATTGATCGATTGGCGGACGTTACGGTATTATGCCGGCCGCATTAATCGTGCAAGTCATTGAAAATCGTGTGGGGTGTTAGCTCAGTTGGTAGAGCAGTGTCCTTTTAAGTCATTGGTCGCTGGTTCGAATCCAGCACACCCCACCACTTTCAATGGATTAATCTAGCGCTAGGACTTTCTTTTAGGGTCCATGCCTAAACGCACCTCCAATGCTATTCAATAATGTATAATTTCATGCATCCATAATAATTAAAGACGGCTAAGCGTTTTGTCGCTAATGTTAGCCGCTTTTTTTTGGCGAGTATTGTGTCTTCAGTTTGGAAAATTCATAAATTTGGCGGTAGTAGCCTAGACGATGCTGCATGTTTTGAGCGTGTCGTAAAAATATTGTTATCACTGCAGGGTGAGAATCTGGGTGTGGTCGTGTCGGCAATGGGTGGGATGACTGACGCTCTTCTGGAATTGCACAGTGCCGCAGAGAAAGGTTCCGATTTTCAATCCGGTCTTCGCAGTATTCGGAGCCGATATAAGGCTACTGCGGCTGCGTTGCTACCCAAGGCGGTTCTTACCGAAGTCATGCATGATTTCGAAAAGGATGTCGCGGTAATAGACTCGCTTCTAGAGGGGGGCGGAGTAGATGGAATTAGTCCTGTGGCAAGGGATATTGTTTGCGGGTACGGGGAGCTGTGGTCAGCGCGTTTACTAGCAGCGCACCTATCCGCAACCGGCAAGGTAGAGGGTGATGTTTGCTGGATTGACTCACGCGAAGTCATAACAGTTAACCATACAGATCTCGGTCCATCAGTAGTTTGGGCGGTGTCGCAGAATTCCTGGAACAAAGCCCTTATGGAAGGATTCTCTGGTATTGCGGTTATGACCGGTTTCATTGCAACAGATCAATCCGGCACACAAACGACGTTGGGGCGTAATGGTAGTGATTTTTCTGGGGCAATCATGGCGGTCCTTGCAGGGGCCGATCAACTCGATATCTGGACTGATGTAGATGGGGTTATGAGCGCGGATCCTAGGCAAGTTCCGGAAGCGCAGGTTATCGAGTCACTCTCATATAGCGAGGCAATGGAACTGGCGTACTTCGGCGCAAAAGTGATACATCCGAAGACCCTCCAACCCGCAATGAAGAACAATATAGCTGTTGTGATCCGAAACAGTTTTGAGCCTGAAAGGCCTGGCAGCCGTATCGCAGTGTTAGATTCGGCTAGTGGTGGTATTAAAGGTATTACAGCAGTTTCCGATATGGCGCTAGTTAATATCGAGGGCGCTGGAATGATAGGCGTTCCGGGAACCGCAGAACGGATATTTTCGACATTAAAGGAGGCAGGCGTATCCGTGACACTCATTTCACAAGGTAGTTCAGAGCACTCCATTTGTCTGGCATTAGCATCCACGGAAGCCAAAACTGCGAAATATGTAATTTCAGAAGCGTTTGCCGACGAACTATCGAGCGGCCAGATACAAAGCATTGATGTGAAAAACGACCAAAGCATAATCGCAGTAGTTGGTGATGGAATGGCTGGTACGCCGCGTATTGCAGCGCGATTTTTCTCGAATCTTGGGAAGGCAGGTATTAATGTTCGGGCAATTGCGCAGGGGTCTTCAGAACGCAATATTTCAGCAGTAATCGATTCAGTCAACGTAACCAGAGCCCTACGGTCGGTGCATTCAGGGTTTTACCTGTCAGCAAAGACACTTTCAATCGGTGTTATTGGTACTGGCGTTGTAGGTAGTACTCTTTTAAAACAAATGGAGGCTCAACAAAAAAGACTTAAGAGCCGTTTTAATATTGATTTAAGAATCCGAGCGATTGCCAAGTCAGATCGAATGGTACTTGCAAAGTCTCAGGTCGATTTACGTAATTGGGGGAGTGAACTAGATTCTAAAGGGCAGGCGACTGATCTTGGCGGCTTCGAGCGACATGTCTGTGCCGAGCATTTGCCCCATGCTGTAATAATTGATTGCACGGCTGATCAGCTTATAGCGGATCAGTACAGTGGCTGGCTTCGACGTGGCATCCATATTGTCACACCTAACAAGAAAGCTTTCAGTGGTAGTCAGGCAGCCTATAAAGAGCTAAATACAAGCGCTATTCGTGGAGCCAGTCATTACCTTTATGAAACCACGGTAGGTGCTTCATTGCCGATTATTAAGACAGTCAGGGACCTGATAGATACCGGTGACCGGGTGCATTCGATTAAAGGTATTTTGTCGGGCACGCTTGCGTATCTTTTTAATAGTTATGATGGAACAAAACCATTTTCGGAAATCGTTATGCAAGCAAAAGCTAATGGTTTTACGGAGCCAGACCCTCGGGACGACCTTTCGGGTATGGACATAGCTCGGAAATTGATTATTATCGCGCGTGAATTAGGCCAGGAGATTCAACTAGGGGATTTTCCTGTACAAAACTTGGTGCCGGAACGACTAAAAGAATTGGCGGTTGAAGAGTTTCTATGTAATCTCCAGAAACATGATGATGAGATGTTAGAGCTTTATCAGGAAACCAGAAGTAATAATCAATCGCTAAGATACATTGCTAGTCTCGATGCAAAGGGTAATGCTTCGGTGGGGCTTGAAAAGGTGCCTGCGGATGATGCCTTAAGTAATATTCGGTTAACCGATAACTTAGTGCAATTTAAATCTGATCGTTATGCTGCCAACCCACTGGTTATAAAGGGTCCAGGCGCTGGGCCAGAAGTTACAGCAGCCGGTGTTTTCGGAGACTTATTAAAATTAGCTAGTCTACTTGGAGATAATTGATCCATATGAGTGAAAAGGAATTCATAACAGCATTTGCACCGGCATCCATTGGGAATATGGCCGTTGGCTTTGACATGTTGGGGCTAGCTATAGAAGGGTTGGGTGACCATGTATTAGCACGTAAGACAGATGGCGATTCCGTTACGATTTTAGAAGTTCGAGAGCCCGGTGGAAAAATCCATCCATCGCTTTCCAGTCAACCTGATGAGAACACCGCGTCCATTGCCGCGCAGTCCCTATGGGATGCTGCGCGAGAGTCAGGAGGTGTCGAATTAATAGTCCAGAAAGGTATTCCTTTGCAATCTGGCGTGGGTAGTTCCGCGGCGTCGGCTGTTGCCGCGGTGGTTGCAGTGAATGGGCTTTTGGATTCACCTAAGGATATGTCCACCCTTTTACATCACGCGTTGGTTGGAGAGGAATTTGCGAGTGGTGGAATTCACGCGGACAATGTGGCCCCAAGTCTTCTTGGGGGATTGGTTCTATGTCCTCTGGTAATCCTGCCTGAATTCGTCAAATTGCCGGTACCGGACGGTATTAGTTGCGTGGTTGTTCATCCTGAGCTAGAAGTTAATACAGCCGAGTCAAGGAAGGGGCTAGCTCAGAATTATTCTATTTCCCAATGGCTGACTCAGCAGGGGTATCTTGCATCATTCGTGGCGGCATGTGGGAATGGAGATATGGCGTTATTCAAGAAATGTCTTCGTGACGAATTAATCGAACCTCAGCGCGCCGCTGCCGTACCTTGTTTTGAACAAGTAAAAGTTTCGGCACTTGGCGCCGATGCAATCGGATGTTCGCTTGCTGGTAGCGGTCCCAGTATTTTTGCTATTGGGGCGGATCATGATGTGCCAAATATTGCTGATGCCATGGTTCGGGCTTGCCGAGATATGGGTTATGAATGTGAGTTCTGGATCAGCCCGCTTGATGCCCCCGGGGCCAGAATCCTATAGCTCCAATGATGTATAGAAGTACAAGAGGCGCACAAAGTGTAAAACTCGATGATGCCCTTGTTTCCGGTATAGCGAGCGATGGCGGTTTGTATCTGCCTGAAAGTTTACCTTCTTTTAGACCCGACGATTTTTCTGGAGCTGATGAGCTGAAGGATGTCGCCTACATTGTTCTTGAGCCCTTATTTAAGGCTTCTTCACTAGCTTCAGACTTAGAAGCGATAATTAATGAAACCTTTAGCTTTCCAATTCCCGTGGTAGATCTTCCTGTTGAGACCGGTTCCTGCCGTCTTTTGGAGCTTTTTCACGGACCAACCGCCGCGTTCAAAGATGTTGGGGCGCGGTTTCTTGCGGCATGTCTAGTTCGTTTGCAAGGAGATATAGATTATCCGCTGACTATATTGGTAGCTACATCGGGAGATACTGGTGGGGCCGTAGCCGCAGCTTTCAACGAACGCCCAGGTATACGGGTTGTTGTACTTTATCCGGATGGACGGGTATCAGAACGACAAGAGCAACAACTTACCTGTTGGGGCGATAATGTGCTCTCTCTGGCCATTCAGGGATCGTTTGACCAATGCCAAGGTCTTGTTAAAGAGGCAATGGCCGACGAGGCATTAACAAAGAGACACCGTTTTAGTTCCGCTAATAGTATAAATATTGGTCGGCTGTTACCGCAGACTATTTACTATGCCTATTCAAGTCTTTCAAATTGGCGAAAAAATCACCGCGAGGCATCTTTTATCGTTCCAACCGGCAATCTAGGCAATGCATTTGCATGCTATTTAGCGCGCAAGATGGGTCTTCCAATCGATAGGCTTACGTTAGCAACGAATTCGAACCGAATAATTGTGGATTTCTTAAGTGGTCAAGAATGGTTACCGAGCAACAGTATTCGGACGTTGGCCTCGGCAATGGATGTTGGAAATCCCAGTAATATGGAACGACTGCGTGCAGATGGTGGGGAAGCTACCGATTTAGCAGAGCAGATCACTGCTAAATCCGTCTCAGATGAGGAGATTCAACAAGATATCCGACGAAATTTTTCAGAATTTGGTTACGCAAGCTGCCCCCATACTGCCACTGCATCATTCGTATGGCGTACGCTATCTACACAAGAGAAATTGGCTTTTGATTGGATTTTGGTTGCTACAGCACACGCCGCAAAATTTGAACAAACGGTGGAGCCATTAATCGGGGAAGAGGTTCCTGTGCCGCGCGGTTTAAAAGATATCCTTAAAAAGGACAGTAATGTTCTTCAGGCTAATCCCAGCTTACCAGCCTTAGCGGTTGCATTAGATGAGAGTTTTTGAGCTTGTCCCATTGATTTAGTGCTATAGGGAAAAGAATTTACGTGCTACTTGGTTTGTTATTTTGGCTACATGCTCCTCTGTCTGGCCCCGACATTTTGCAACCATTGTAAGCACCTCTCTCAGATGCGCCGGTTCATTTCTTCGTGTTTTTGGTTTAGGTCGCAAACTCCTAGGGAGGAGGTAGGGAGCGTCCGTCTCAATCATAAGTCTATCGTCAGGAATTAATTTGACTATATTTTGCAAGTTGACCCCACGTCTTTCGTCACATATCCAACCTGTAATTCCAATATAGAGCCCCAGGTCAAGCAGCGCCTCCAGTTCAACCTCGCTGCCGGTGAAACAGTGTGCAACACCTCGTTTAATATGATTGAGGCGGGGCTTTAGTATTTCGACAAAATCTTCATGCGCGTCCCGCTGGTGAAGAAAGATCGGTAAATCCGACTCTTCCGCAAGGTCTAACTGTTTTTCAAACGCAATCCGTTGAGCCTCTCTAGGTGAAAAGTCTCTAAAATAGTCCAATCCGCATTCACCAATAGCTACGACCTCGGGTTCTGACAGCATGCCGTGAATAGATTCATGGAGCTCCTTACCATATTCGTCCGCATAGTGCGGGTGTAATCCGGCAGTCGAATAAAGGAATCCGGGGTGTCTTTTTGCTAACGAGAGCGCTACTTCGTTGCTTTGTGCATTACTGCCAGTGACTATTATCTGTGAAATACCTGATTCTTGCGCACGCGCGAGAACTTCGCCTCGATCCCTGTCAAAACTATCGTGGGCTAGATTTGCGCCTATGTCAGTGAGCTTCATTAGACCGGTGTTCTCAGGTTCATCGAGATAATTATAATACTAATAATATTAATAGTTTATATTATATATCTAATGTATATTGTCTTTTTAAGCGGCTACCAGTTGCCTCAAAACATAATGAAGGATGCCGCCGTGTTCGTAATAGTCCCTTTCTTTTGGTGTATCAATTCGCACTCTTGCCTGGAAGGTTATTGGTTCCCCGTCCGGCGGTGTTGCTATAACCGTAACCGTTCGTGCATCTGGGTCAGTATGTCCTGCTATATCAAATGTTTCCTTACCCGTTAGGCCTAGAGTATCTACACCCTCTGACGCTCTAAATTGGAGGGGCAGCACACCCATGCCGATCAGGTTTGACCGGTGGATACGTTCATAGCTTTTGGCTATAACTGCCTTGACTCCTAAAAGCATAGTTCCCTTTGCCGCCCAATCGCGACTTGAGCCTGTTCCGTACTCCGTGCCCGCTAACACTATCAGTGGTATTTCGTCCCGACGATATTTTAGTGAGGCATCGTATATAGACATTTGCTCATCGCTGGGTTGATGCCGGGTCCAGCCACCTTCTGTGCCGGGCGCTAACTGGTTTCTCAGGCGAATATTGGCGAAGGTGCCCCGCATCATGACTTCGTGATTTCCTCTTCGTGATCCATAGGAATTAAAATCCGGCTTCAATATCCCTTTTTCTTCAAGATAAATAGCAGCAGGACTATCAGCGGCAATGCTGCCGGCCGGCGATATATGGTCGGTAGTTACCGAATCCCCGAGTAAAGCTAGCACTCGGCATCCCTCGATGTCAGACACCGGTTGTGTCGCCAAGGTCATATCTTCAAAGTAGGGCGGATTTCTGACGTAGGTTGACTCCGGGTCCCAATTATAAATCTCGCCCTCAGGTGACTCGATCGAATTCCAGTTGTCGTCCCCCTCAAAAACACTCGAGTAGCGTGCATGGAACATTTCAGAATCAAGGTTGTCCGATACCGCCTCATGGATTTCTTTTTGGCTTGGCCAAATATCCCGCAAGTAAACAGGGTTTCCTTCCTGGTCGGTACCCAAAGGATCATTCAATAGGTTTATCTCCATTGAGCCAGCCAGGGCATAAGCAACCACTAGGGGTGGTGAAGCAAGAAAATTCATTTGAACCAGTGGGTGTATGCGACCCTCGAAGTTTCGGTTGCCCGATAACACACTGCACCCTACGAGTTGTTTAGCCTGAACAGCATCTGCAATTTCCGGGAGCAAGGGCCCGGAATTACCGATGCATGTGGTGCAGCCATAGCCAACCGTATAAAAACCGAGTTCGTTGAGGTCATCGGCTAGACCGGACTTTTCCAGATAATCTGTGACCACCTTGGACCCAGGTGCGAGACTTGTTTTTACCCAGGGTTTTGACTGAAGCCCTTTTGCACGAGCATTGCGCGCAAGTAGGCCGGCACCTAGCATTACTGAGGGATTTGAGGTATTAGTGCAACTGGTGATCGCTGCGATCAAAACCGCGCCATCTTTAATCTCTGTATTG
>CAJWFK010000023.1 GCA_913031125.1 uncultured Woeseia sp.
CCCGGGCTCGTCAGCACGACTGAGAACAATCGCACCTGCGCCGTCTCCAAACAGCACACTTGTTCCCCGATCTTTCCAGTCAACGATTCTGGATAGCGTTTCAGAGCCAATTATGAGGGCATTGGTTGCTCCCCCAGTCGTTATAAATCGATTTGCGACATCTAATGCATACACGAAACCAGAGCATACGGCTTGCAGGTCGAATGCTGGGATCCCCTTCAACCCGAGTTGGCGTTGAATGATGCAGGCTGTGCTAGGAAACACTTTATCCGGAGTGGTAGTCCCCACGATTATCAGATCAATCTCCTGAGGGTCGATATCAGCCATATCAAGAGCCTCCAGCGCTGCTTTTAAACCCATATCAGAGGTCATTTCCCCTTGGGCCGCAATGTGACGTTGTTTAATCCCCGACCGATCTTGAATCCATTCATCGGAGGTCTCAACCATCGTCTCAAGCTCTTTGTTCGTCATGATACGTTCCGGAAGATAGCCTCCGGTACCAGCGATTCTTGAATTAGTCATATGTTTTGGTCCTTCCTTTGATCTGACTTTATTCTGTTTTGCTTCTAATTAATTCGGCAATCATACCGAGTGTCGGACAATTGAATAAATCGCTTATATCGACCTTGCCAGGATACTTTTCATCGATGGCCAGTACTATCTCCGCTAGTGTAAGTGAACTGATGCCGACCTCAAATAAGTTAGTGTCCGACCTTATCACGTGCTCCTTGCAGATCTCTTCGCAAATTTTTTCGAGCTCCTGAATTAAGGGATCAGTATCAAATGCGTTTGTGGAATCGGCCTGATTAGACAAGACTCTAATTTTGTCGTCAAATTCACTCTTTAGGTAGCGTTCTACGAGCCGGCTTCGCTGTACTTTTCCGCTGGTTGTTTTAGGTATCTTTTTTACTGGAATTACGTGGGTAACATCCAATCCGGCCTGCTCAGCTACAGTCGTTTTAACGAGCTCGGAAATCTGCGCAAACGATTCAATATCCTTACGATAGAGTATGAAAGTCAATATTTCTTCAGTTGCGTTTGTTACCAGGTTGGCGCCAGCTACCACCACTTTACCTGGCTCGAGTCCTTCTCTCTTAGTAATAATCTCTTCGATGTCGTGTGGGTAATAATTTTGCCCATTGACAATAATTAGATCTTTTTCTCGCCCGGTTATTACTAGTGAGCCGTCAGTCATAACTCCGCAGTCCCCGGTCCGAAGCCAGCCATCAGGAGAGAACAGGCTGTTGCTTGCGCTTTCATTTTGATAAATACCCGGCGTAACATTTTCGCCTTTAATTTGAATATGGCCTATCGTCTTTTCTGGTAGCCCGATGTCGTTATCATTGGTGATCCGGATGGATTGAAACCGTATTGGCTTGCCAACCTTTAGGAAGCTAATTGCATCGGGGGATCCTTCAGGGCACTCTTCATAAGTGCTACCAATCTTTAAAGTATGCCGATTCACAATTATTCTGGCAGGTACTTCACCAACCGTTGGAAAACTGACACCAACAGTGGCCTCTGCAAGTCCGTAAACGGGAAACATGGTGGATCTCTTTAGCCCAAAAGGTGCCATGGCATTGAGAAAATCTTCACAGAGAGCCCATGAGATGGGTTCTGCGCCATTTAAAATGAGCTTCACATTTGATAGCTCAAGTTCGTTGTCACCTTTTCGATTGTAAAGGTTTAAAAAATGCTTATAACCAAAATTGGGCGAACACAGCTGAGTGCTTTTGTGTTCGGTAGCTTTTTTTAGCCATAGGAGCGGGCGCCTGATGAAAAGGCTGGTATCCATGAGGGCCTGATTCATGCCCGCGGCCATCGTCGAGAGGTGATAGCCAATCAGGCCCATGTCATGGGTTAATGGCATCCAACTAAGACTGCGATCTTGTTTGTTCCACCGCCCCCCTTCAATGATTGCCAGGATATTTGCTGTTAAATTGTTGTGCGTCAGGCATATGCCCTTTGGCTGACTGGTGGAGCCTGATGAATATTGAATGAATGAGATATCTTCTGGATCAGGTGTATGGGTCTCTGTCCCCGAAAGAACTTGGTCCATAGGTTGTCTATTTTTTGGGGGGTGCCATGTAATCGCCCGCTCGTGGAGAGCATTCTCTTTGTTTGCGTAGGGGCTTTTACGAACAAAGGTCTTTAAGCGCTCCAAGATTCCAGTTTCCGTAAAAAGGTAACAGTGATTCAACTGTTCCCAGATTCGAAATAATTTCGCCCGATGCTCATCGTTGGTTCCAACCGATATCGGCACCGGAATCATTCCCCCAAGAATTGATGCCCAAAATGCCACAATAAATTGATGGTTTGACTCCGTGTATATGATTAATTCGTCGGATTTTTTTATCCCGTCAGCCTGTAATCTGCTCAGAAGCGAAAGTGCCTCCTTAAGAAGGTCTCTATAAGTAATCGACTTTTCTTCCACCGCCCCGCTGATAAAACGAATTCCCTGTTTCCCTTCAGCAGCAGCGGTCAGGATTTGTCCGAGGTCCCTGAATCTTTCCATTTAATTATTCATCCGCAAACGAGGTCGCAGTGTAATGTTTTGATTACTGCGTAGATTAATGCCCAAATCTAATCCCGGTTCTTTTTCATCATCCAGCTGCATATTAAATTGGGGGGCCAATAGTGTCAGATGAACCTTCATTTCCAGAAAGGAAAAATACTCTCCTAAGCAGCGACGCGGACCGAGTGAGAATGGGAAATAGGCTTGCGGCCCTTTGGGCTCTTCTGCGTCAGGTAAAAAACGTCCCGGATTAAAAACTTCAGGCTCATTCCAGTAGCTTGGGTCTCTGTGCATTAGATAGGGTGATATAAACAGGTCTGATCCTGCCTCTACGTGCCAACCTAGTAGCCCACCGTCATCCAATGCACGCCGACTAAAAATCCAGACTGGCGGGTACAGGCGCAGCGTTTCGTCGAGAAACGCCTGCGTATAAGACATTTGGTTGAGATTCTCTTGATTAATACAACCTTGTGCTGCCCCTAGTTTGGTTGCTTCATTCACTAGAATCTGTGCTACATGTTTATGCCGAGCAAGTTGCAGCCAGGCCCAATTCAGTGTGCCAGCTGATGTTTCGTGCCCCGCGACTAGTAGCGTTATAATTTCATCGAGGAGCTCCTCGTCGGTAAATTTAATCCCTGTCTTGTCCGTAGCTTCAAGATACTTAGATAAGAAGTCTGGTGACGCTGTTTTCTTTTCTTTTCGTCTTTTCGCGATAATAGCCTTGATTAAGGCTCTGGTGTCGCGCACCTGCATGACTACCCGAAGGTTGCGGTTTGGGTCCTGACTCAAAAAACCAAATGGATTAGTACCATGCTTGAGAAGTTCAGCCTCATAATCGTCCCCAAAAATACAACGTAAAATGAGCTCTAATGAGAAATCACTTGTTTCTCTGGTTATATCGAGCTTCCCACCCTCCTTTGCAACTGTCTCCCAACGTCCTATCAAAGAATGACTGCATTCAATCATTAACTTGATGAAGTGATTAATGCTCTGTCGAGTGAAGCTTGGTTGAATCATCCGGCGGGCCCGGCGCCAAGAGCTCCCATCGCTTACTATTAGACCGTTCCCGAGGAGCATTTTGACTCGTTCAAAACCCGGTCCTTTTCTGTAGTTTGAATGGTGACGAACGAGTAAAGTCCGCATAACTTCCGGATCGTTAATAAAATAAAGCGGTCGTCCCTTGGTGCTGACCATGCGGATGACCTTGCCGTACTCAGATTGCAGCCTTTTCAGGGTCACCAGGGACTCTGGATTTACTCCGATATTTTGAGAGCTAGAGGGTCCAGGCGGTTTACGAGTATTGGTATTTTCAGAGAGCATGGGGGGGCGAAATATATCATTGACCATGAAGTTATCAATACTGCAAACTCTCTTATTATGTCGTTAGGTGGATCACAATCCGATTTTTCGGGCGTTGAGTCGAGGAGGAGTAGTCGTTCCCGGCGACGGTTGGGACCCATGCGAAAGCTTTATTATGCATGTGCAACGCCTTTGATGAGAGCCTTCTGGCGATTACTGACATCCACATACCGAGTGCATGGATATATAGGCAAAGAGGTAGGTGAAAAGGTTCTCGCTAAGGATGGTGAGGTCTATTCTCCATGTTATTGGCACCAAAACCATATCCTCTGCTCAAATATGCTTCGGTCTTGGTTTGGCAAAGGGTTTCGGGGAGCGTTTTTGGTATCAGCGTCTGTCGATGGTGAGATGCCAGCAAGAATTGCTCAGCATTGGGGTGCAAATGTGATTAGGGGTTCTTCCAACCAGACAGGCGCTTTAGTATTAAGGGATATGCAAGAACAGATTAATAAAGGATATGGAATAGTCACTACGGCCGATGGCCCAAATGGCCCGAAACAAAATTTTAAACTTGGCACCATCCTAATGGCACGAATAGGACAAAGCCCTCTTGTCCCATTGGCATGCGCGGCTGAGCGAGCATGGTTTTTGGATCGTTGGGACGATTTCATGATTCCGAAACCATTTTCCCGTGTTGTTCTGGGTATAGGGCAGCCGATGTTGGTACCGTTTGATACCAGTCTTGATCAGCTTGAGGGATATAGAGTAAAGATGGAGAGCGATATTAATTCCTTGATGGAGGAATGCCAACAGTTGCTGGCATCCAAAGTGACTTAATTGATGCGAATTTCATTGGGTGGCGCTTGGTTGAGGTGCGCGATTTTATTTCTCTCTTTGTCGGCTAATGCTGGAACCCCGCTTCAACCACATGTCGCTATTTATGATGTCAAAATCGGTTTTCTTAGCGGTACTCTGAGAACGGAACTGAATATGGTAGATAACCAATATCATGCGCGCTCGCACATAACTCCGACAGGAATATCCCTGTTATTTGGACAAGGAAGTATCGTACAAACATCCTCATTTGGTATGCATCATGAAGGTCTGCAGCCAATTCGTTTCACTTCAGATGATTCGTTAACCAGCCAAAAGGAACAGGTTGATTTATCATTTGACTGGGTTCAAAACAAGGTTACTGGGTTAATTGGTGATATCCAATTTACAACAGCGCTTAGCTCAAACACCTATGACTCTGTGTCACTCCAGTACGCCTTCATGCACGATCTGCTCAATAAAAGTCTTCTCAAGAGCTATCTACTGCAAAGTGCAGAGGAGCTCAAGGAACTTAATATTACAATTAAAGAGCAGCAGCGCGTGAGAGTCTCATTTGGTGATTTTATGACGACTGTTATTCAGCATCAGTCTAACAATTCTGATCGGATCACGACATTGTGGATGGCAGCCGAATTGGGTTTTATACCGATCGTTATAGAGCAGCGCCGTGACGGAAAAATTAGGTTGCGTGCGGAACTTGGTAGTTATTCTGTAACAACTCCATAACTCGCTTAAGGGACCCTATCAAATAGCTGGACAAAAGATTCAACATCTCCTGCCCTGCTCCGAAGGGAAATTGTCCGATGCAAGACTAGCCCTTCATTGATTAACTTGAAGCGTTCAGTCATTTTCATACTATTTTTATCAAGTGTCTCTACTACCAATTCATTATTTTCCCAGCCGGTAACACGTTGAACCTCGACCTCTCCTATATTGATCATTCGATCTTCCCCAAAACGAAATTCTTCAACGACAGCTCGGTCAAAACTAATGAACAGCCCATGCGATGTCTGGGTGATCTGCAGGGAGCGGCCTGTTTCCAAAAATATATAAACCAGACCACCTTTTAAGCGAGAGGATTGAGAAGGCGAACCTGCCTGAGAGCCCGGCGATGCTGACTGAAAAAGGGCCTCATCCGACACACCATCTGTTATCCGAATCGCTTTCCGGATTCGCTCATCATCTCTCTCTTTGTCGCTCCTTAAAAGCCACTTACCACTAAAGTTGATGGCACTCGGCGCAAGTCCGGGGCGGGGCTCCAGAACCTCTGGCGCTGAGCAGCCGATTAATAATGTGACTAATGGGAAAAATTGCTGAACTCTTGGGTACATTCTTGGATAGTTGCCCCTACATATATCTAAATATTTGCAATTGAATCATCATCATAATGAGAGACCGCCATATCGCCAAATTTAAGGCTATCAGAATCCATAAATATATCGCTATAATCGCGATGGTTTTAGGAAATCCCCTCTCTGAAATGCAGGATTTTTAAGTGAATCGTTCTTGCAAGATTAACTTCAGTAACTAGATATCAATTATACGCGTGATGGTCGACGAAAAAATCCCGAACGACATAGTGGCCGGAACATGGTCCGCTCCTGTCCGTTCCCCGCCTTCCCTTCCGAGTAAAGCGGACTTGTTGATCATTGGTGGCGGAATAGTCGGCGTGTCCACTGCTTGGTTTCTTGCTAGACAGGGAATCGATGTTGTCCTTTGTGAGAAAGGACATATCGCGGGCGAGCAATCTGGGCGAAATTGGGGGTGGATTCGGCAACAGGGCCGAGACCCTCGTGAACTTCCGATGATGATTGAAAGTAGTCATATCTTCGCGAAGCTTGAGGAGCAGATTGGGGAGGATATCGGTTTTAGGAGAAGTGGGTGCTTGTACACCGCTACTTCAGAAAAAGATATGCAGCGATATCACGACTGGGTAGAAACTGCGAGGGAATTTGAACTGGATACCAGGGTGATAGATGCGGACACCCTGTCGGACCTTGCGGAGGGTGTTTGGCCAGGTATTTATGGAGCCATGTACACACCCAGTGACGGATTTGCTGAGCCCCACAAAACAGGACCAGCTATAGCGAGAGCCGCGCAAAGAGCAGGGGCAAAAGTGTTAACCGGGTGTGCGGTACGAGGGATCGAATTGTCCGCTGGAAGAGTGTCTTCGGTCATAACGGAGCATGGTCCTATTCAGACCTCTCTCGTCCTCTGCGCTGCTGGCGCATGGACCTCAATGTTTTGCCGTTCTCTCGGTGTGGAGGTACCGCAGTTAAAAGTTAGGGGGACGGTGGCCCGAACAGCTTCGGCAGCCAATATAGTCTCTGGCGCGTTATGGCACAAAAAGATTGGTATACGTCGAAGAGATGACGGAGGCTACACGGTAGCTCATGGCTCTATTCTTGATCATGATATTACTCCATCGACATTTCGCTATGCCCCAAAATTTATCAAAGCACTAATGCAGGAACTGGAAGTACTGAGAATTCGTATTGGGAAAGACTTTTTCACCGAATTGGCGATACCTCGAAAATGGTCCCTTGATGAACCTTCGCCATTTGAAAAAGTGCGGGTCCTCAATCCTGAAACAAACCAGACTGTACTGGACGAAATTCGGGTAAGCCTCGATGAGGTATTTCCGCAACTAAAAGGCGTTGAGATTGTAGAGTCATGGGCGGGGATGGTTGAAACTTCTCCGGATGTTGTTCCCATGATTGGAGAAGCTGCTGAGATACCTGGCTTTCATATTGCAACGGGTTTTAGCGGCCATGGCTTTGGAATCGGTCCGGGGGCCGGCAAAGCGTTGGCGGCTATGCTAACCGGCACGGACCAGTCAGTCGACTTATCCCCGTTTCGATTGAACCGATTTTATGATGGTTCGCCCATCCGACCAGGGTCGTCCATCTAGTTAGCCCGTTAATTGATCTTTCGAGGCTTGATATTCTTGCTCCATCCGAAGTACGAGTGTCTCGACACTCGGAATGTCCGCCACAGAGCCAACTCCCTGCCCCGCTCCCCAAATGTCTTTCCAAGCCTTCGCTTTTGAGCTCGTTCCACTAAAATTCATTATACTTTTCTTGCCTTCCGCAAGATTGTCCGGATCCATGCCGGCGTTTTCTATGCTGCCACGCAGGTAGCTCCCGTGAACGCCCGTGAATAAGGAACTGTAAACAATATCTGCAGAGGTGCTATCAACTATCATTTGCTTGTATTCATCGGGTGCGTTCGCTTCTTCTGTCGCTATGAATCTTGTGCCGATATAAGCCAGATCTGCCCCCATGGCTTGCGCAGCTAAAGCGTCATTTCCACGACTCATACTGCCCGATAAAATAATTGCCCCATTGAATTCCTCTCTGACCTCCTTTACTAACGCGAATGGGCTGGTTGTGCCAGCGTGCCCTCCTGCCCCTGCGCAAACGGTAATGATTCCGTCCACGCCTTGCTCCATCGCTTTGCGTGCATGCCGCATATTGATTATGTCGTGGAAAACGACCCCACCGTAGCCATGAACTGCTTCCACGATTTCGGCAGGAGGACGGAGGCTTGTAATAATAATGGGTACCTCATGTTTGACGCACGTCTTCATGTCAGCTCGCAAGCGTATATTACTCATGTGAGCAATTTGATTGACCGCATAAGGAGCAACAGGTTTATCTGGATGCTCTTCAGCATAAGCCCCTAGCTCGTCTTTTATGCGAACGATCCATTCGTTTAGATTTTTTTGAGGTCTGGCATTCAACGCCGGGAAACTACCAACAATCCCAGCTTTGCATTGCGCAATAACAAGTTCAGGGCCGGAGACAATAAACATAGGAGCCCCGATAACGGGAATTCGCAAGTTTCCTTTTAGGCAGGCGGGTAATGGCATGGGTGACTCCAAATTGAATCCAAGCGCCGCGATGCTAACATGGAGTTGGTTCCTAGCATAATCGCATTCACATTAGCATTTGGGCTCTCACAGTACCGACCAATTCCATAGCTATAATCGCATAAAACTGGCCTCAGCATCTGCGATCACTGCGTCATTTTCAGCTAAACGCGCCTCACCTTTCATGGTATATAACCGACGCCGTTCATTTTCTATCCATCCCTTCAGGTTTATTGTCTGCCCGGCCTGCAAAGCCTTCCTGTAACGCACCTCACACCGAGCTGTAAAAGCTTTAATATTTTGCAAATACAATACATTCGCCATCACGTCATCGAGTGCGGCAAAAATAATCCCGCCATGAACAGTGTCCTGGTAGCCGACATGATTTTCATTTGGCCTAAAGGTCGCTTTCACGATGTTATCGTTGAGTGTAAATTTTATTTTTAAGCCAATTGGATTACTTTGCCCGCAAGCAAAACACATCGGTGCTTCTTCTATGACCTTATTCTCGGACAAGTGTGTCTCCTCAACTGGTAATAAATAATAAAGCCGCTTAGGCAACTCTGAAAATTATTGGAGTTCTGTATCTATAGTAATTCTAACCGTCGAGCTTGAATCTGTATCCAAAATTCGCTGACCAAATAAATCACCTGACTGCCCTATTGGTGTGCCACTCAATGCTATTCTCGCTATAACCTCGACCTGTCTTAAGGTGGAAATTGAACGACCAGCTATCATTGAGTCCGCCTCCGTAATTGGAACGGTGGTTGGTAGTTGTGAAAAATTCCTGCGGACAACGGCAATTGGTGGTGAGGGCTGATCCGGGTCCCTCGCTATTATGAACACGGGAGTGTCAGGAGGAATTTGCTTCTTTGAAATTATTCCTAAAGAAATATCGACTGTTATTCCTGGTTTAGCAACAGAGGGTGCAGCATCATTTACTTTCCCCTGGTGCGTCTCCCGAAGCATGGCAATTTGCGCCTCCAGGATCACTCTAATCTCCTCCGGTGGTGAGGTCGCTAGTAACGCCTCCCAGCGCTCTGCAGCAAGGAGTTCTTTGCCGCTCTGGGCAGCAGCCATTCCGGAATAAAATAATGCTTTGGGATTATTTGGTGTAATAGCTATGGCCTGCTCAAATAGCTGTCCCGCTCGCCCACCAAGGGTTAACTGGTCCTGTAAGAAAATTGCTTCGCCGAGGTCAGCTAATGTTTGGCTGTTACTACCAAATTCAAGTGCCACTGCTTCCTCGTAAGCCTGGACCGCTTCGGAAAAGTTTTGCAGTTGCAAGTACGACCTGCCGAGCATCTTCCAGCCATTTAAGTCCGTAGGGGTTTCCTCCATCCTAAGGGCCAGCGCCGACACCATCTCTTCTATATTGGGCACCGCATCCTGGTTGGATTTAATGTTAGGACTTCCTATTTGCATATACATCACGCTAGCAAACAAAGTCAAACCCACGACAGTCAGGCCTGAAGTGGCCGATAGTTTTCTCTCGCTACGGTAGAGCGGCACCGTAATGACAAGAACCGCAACTGCTAGCATTACACTAAATAGAGCCCAGAGCATTTTCTATCCTGCTAGCTCTTTCGCAGCAACCTCATCCTCGAGGTCGATTGGCATGGAGCTTCGTTTCCGTAGCACTCGGTACACTACAATTATCCCCACAAAAATAAAGATGAACGGCGCCACCCAGAGAACCAATGTAATTCCATTCATCGCAGGCCTATACAGCGCGAATTGGCCATATCTTTCTACTAAGAAGTCAAATATCTCTTGGTCTGTTTTGCCCTCGGACAATAAACGCCGGATCTCTCGACGCAAATCGTCAGCGAGAAAGGCATTGGAATCCTTGATGGTCTGGTTCTGGCATTTTAGGCACCGCACCTCCTCGATAATTTTTTCATAACGTTGCTGTAACACCGGATCCTCAAATGCTTTTCCTGCGTCAATAGCGAACAGCATTGAAGGTAACCACATAAGGGCTATTACAACGAGTCGCGCTTTCATTTAATATTCTCCAGTTCCTCTTGGATTAAGGGTAAGAAATCCTGGTTCCACCTGACACGGTCTAGCGGTCCCAGGTGTTTATAGAGCACTGTTCCGTCTTTCCCTATCAGGAATGTCTCTGGTGCACCGTAAACTCCCCAGTCAATGCCAACGCGGCCATCGTGATCGTATCCTGACGCTATATACGGATCTCCCAACACATCCAGCCACTCCAGAGCATCCTCCCTGCGGTCGCGCCAATTGATCCCATAGATAGGCACGCTCTCCTCTTGGGCCAGACTTTTCAGGAACTCGTGTTCCTGACGGCACCCTACACACCAGGTGGCCCACACATTGACTAATGACACAACACCTTGGTAATCAGAGGAGCTGACCCTTTCTGATGGATTTTTGAGTTTGGGTAAATCGAAAGCAGGTGCGTCCTTACCTAGGAAGGGGGATGGCAGCGCATTTAAATCTCTCTCGGGATCAAGGCCCTTGATGAACACTCCAATGAGAAGTCCAAAGGCTATTATTGGAAACAGGTAGCGCATTTTCGTCAATGCTCCCTTCCGGTGGCGCGGTAACGCCGGTCGCTTGTCGCAACAATTCCACCTAGGGCCATCACAAAAGCCCCGAGCCAAATCAGACGAATCATTGGTTTATATTGCAACCTAACACTCCAGGCTCCGTCGCCCAAAGGGTCTCCTAAAGCCACAAAGATATCCCGCTCTAATTCAGCATCAATGGCCGCCTCTGTCATGGGGCTTTGTTGGACCAAGTAGGTCCGTTTTTGGGGCCGAAGATCTGAAATGAATGCTCCATTCTTGCGGACCTCAAAATTTCCTTCAATCGCCGTGTAATTTGGCCCTCGGATGTCGTCAAGGCTTTTGAGTGTAAAATCGTAACCCGCAACGTTGACCGTCTCCCCGGGTCTAAGACCCCTATCAGCCTCGATACTAAAAGATGAGACAATCACTACGCCAAACACAAACATTCCGACCCCGAAGTGCGCGATCGACATTCCTAATATTCCTCTAGGCATACTTAAGATAGTGCCGTTTTTTCGCCAATAACCTATGGGTTGGATTGCTGCCATGATCATTATCCAAATGCCGGCAACAACACCAACTACCAGCAGAGCTCCTGAGCTCCCGTATATTAAAAACGGTAAAGCGATACCTAAAACTATAGCGACTATTGCAGGTTTCTTAATGAGTTGAGCTAGTTTACTAGGGGCTTGCATTCCCCAGGCTGTATGCATGCCAATACCGACAAGAAAAACCAAGGGCAGCATGGGGATTATAAATGCCAGGTCAAAATAGGGAGGCCCCACTGAAATTTTTTCACCCGTAAATACCTCTACGATAAGTGGCGCAAGAGTGCCTCCTAAAATAAGTATTGTGGCAATTACAAGCAGAACGTTATTCAGTAACAGGAAGGTTTCTCTTGACAGCGGCTTGAATCCGGCTTCTGAGTCAAGCCCCGGAGCGCGCCATGCATAAAGAATCAGTGCTCCACCTATAACGATACTGAGAAACGTCAATATAAATAACCCTCGTTCCGGATCCACTGCAAATGCGTGTACAGAGATTAGGATTCCCGAACGAACAAGAAAAGTACCTAATAGGCTTAGGGAAAAGGCAGAGATCGCAAGTAGCAGGGTCCAACTTTTAAAGAGGCCTCTTTTCTCAGTCACTGCTAAAGAATGGATTAATGCCGTGCCGATCAGCCACGGCATGAATGATGCATTTTCTACTGGATCCCAGAACCACCACCCACCCCAGCCAAGTTCGTAATAGGCCCACCAACTACCTAAGGCAATACCAATGGTAAGAAATAGCCAGGCGGCTGTGGTCCATGGACGGGTCCAGCGGGCCCATTTCTGATCCAGATTCCCACTGATCATGGCCGCGATAGCGAATGCAAACGCTACTGCAAACCCGACATACCCCATGTAGAGAATCGGCGGGTGAATTGCTAAGCCTGGGTCCTGCAATAAGGGATTGAGGTCTGACCCATCTGCAGGGGCTGGAATAAGCCGTTCAAATGGGTTTGAGGTCAGTAAAGTGAAAAGAAGGAACCCAAGGCTTAGGATTCCAAGCACGCCAATTACCCTGGAACTGAAAGGCGCCGGTAGTCCTCTGCTGTAGCGACACACCAGAATAGTCCATCCGGAAAGGAGCAGAACCCATAACAACAAAGATCCTTCGTGCGCACCCCAGACCGCAGATATCTTGTAAATAGTCGGCAAAGAAAGCTGGGAGTGGTTCGCGACATATAACACTGAGAAATCGCTATCAAGAAACGCCCAGGTAAGGCATACAAATGCAATCAAAATAAAAACAAACTGAGCGGTCGCCGCTGGCCGAGCCACTGCCATCATTGCCGTACTTCCCCGGTGAGCTCCTAAAAGCGGTAAAACGCTCTGGCAGATAGCTAACCCCAGCGCGAGAATTAAAGCAAAGTGTCCAATCTCTGGAATCACGGTTGTTTTGCTTCCATATCAGTTTCCGGTGCAACTGCCGGCCGATATTGCTTAAGTGACTCTGCAACTTCTGGAGGCATATATTTCTCGTCATGCTTGGCCAGGACCTCATCAGCGATAAAGCGCCCATCTGTGCCCAGCCTGCCGTGTGCCACAATTCCCTGACCCTCACGAAATAAATCCGGTAGGATGCCGCTATAAATAACGGTTAGTTCAGTATTTAGATCAGTGAGGTCAAATTGAATCTCGAGAGCGCCTGTTTCCCGTTCCACGCTGCCCTCCACCACCAGGCCACCAACCCGAAAATTACGGTTAGCGGGATACTTACCTTCATTCACATCGGAAATGTCAATGAAGAACATCATGTTTTCTTCGAAGGCAGTTAAAGTGAGTGCCACACCAATCCCAATGCCAATCGCCACCAGCCCAACCGCCAGCATTCTTTGCTGCCTTGGTTTCATCTAATCCAGCTCCTGCACTTGGATACGTTGCTCAATAGTCTTCAACATGCTCTCATGGCTCTTTAGTCCCTGAACATAACAGAGCAGCATAACGAGTCCGGTTAACCCAAATGCGCTCCACACATAAATTCCATAACCGCCCATATCTAATGCGCCTGCCATATCTTAAAGCTCTCCTCTCTGGATCAGGTTCTTGACCCACATTTTTCTATGCTCTCGGTAAATGACTCCTGTTCGGACCCTGATTAGCAATAAAGCACCAAATAACAATGTAAAACCAGCGATATTGAATAGTAGAGGAGTTAACATTTCGGGTGGCATCGCCGGACCATCCTCTCGCAAGATAGTCGCTCCTTGATGTAATGAGCTCCACCATTCCACTGAATAGTGGATTATTGGAATGTTCACAGCTCCAACAAGGGCTAAGACCCCGCTGGCATTATCTGCTTTCTTAACATCGCTGATCGCAGCACGTAGCGCCATATAGCCAAAATAGAGAAAGAGCATTAATAGCTCAGAGGTCAGCCTTGGGTCACCCCATTCCCACCAGGTTCCCCACATAGGGCGTCCCCAGATCATCCCTGTAGCCAAAGCGAGAAAGGTAAACCACGCTCCAATCGGCGCCGCAGCGGCAGCTACAGCATGTGACAGCTTTATCCGCCAGATTAAGCCGATACCAGCGGCCAGTGCCATGGTCATATATGCCGCCATCGAGAGGTACGCAGATGGAACATGGACATAGATGATGCGAAAAGCATCGCCTTGCTGGTAGTCTGGAGGGGCGACGAAGAGACCATGCCAGGTGCCCCACGCAATGATGAGCAGCCCCGAAATCCCAAACCATGGGACCATTTTCTCCGATATTCGAAAAAAGTGCGGCGGTGATGCCAGTTTATGAAACCATGTCCACATGCTGTTCACTCGTTACATATCCGGAGAGCTGCGGCCGTGGCGAATGGTGCAAGCGATAAAGCGAACATACAATAGGCACCCAGGAAGTATATTCCCGCGGCCGTCGGATCGTTTGTCATCGACAATGAAGCAGTCCGGGCTCCAAAAATAAGAATGGGCATTGCCAAGGGCAAAATCAAGAGGCTTAGTAGAGAACCGGCCCGATGAGCACCTATGGTAAGCGCGGAACCAATCGCACCCAATAGACTTAGGCTAATTGTGCCAAAGATAAGTGTGACCATCATAATTGTAATCGTCTGAACGGGCATTTGAAACATAACCGAAATGAGCGGTGAGATCAGCACTAATGGCACTCCATTGGTTAGCCAATGTGCCGCCGATTTCCCAAGAGCCAATAATGGAAGGGGTTGCTGGCTAAGGATTAATTGATCCAGGCTGCCATCTTCATAGTCACTGACAAACAAGCTATTAAGGGATAATAAAGTGGCTAATAGAGCCCCGACCCACATGACCCCCGGCCCACTAAGCTGAAGTTGTTCCGCGGTTGGCCCCCCGGCTAGTGGGAAGAGTGTGCAAACCATGAGGAAGAAAAACAGGGGGTTGAGCATATCTCCTGGTCGCTTCCACGAAAGCAGTAGGTCTCTACGCACCACTGCGCAAAATCCGCTAAACAAATTTGATGTTCCTTTGTCACTCATCCTAGTTTGATCCGGTGGGTTCTCGCATCAACCTCCAGGGGGGCATGAGACGCTGCAATACAAATCCCTTTCGAGGTAAGATGTTCAGTGATCAGTTCCTGAACGAGTGATTGTCCTGAGGCATCGAGGTTGGTCAGTGGCTCATCGAGAATCCAAATCCGTCCGGCACCCATAAGTAAACGAGCTAATCCAGCCCTTCTGCCCTGTCCAGCGGAAAGAAAGCCAAACGGCAGCGTAGCAATTTGGTCAAGATCCAGTCTTTTTAGAATGCTCCTTAACTCGGTATTTGATGTTGATCTCAGGTGCTTTTCAAAGGCAAGGTTCTCCCAGAGATTTAAATCGGCTTTAAAGCCGACACGGTGTGATAGCCAGATTATCTCTCCACGAAAGGATTGCCATATTTGGGTTACCGGTACTCCATTAAGTGTTAGTTCCCCAGTATCGAGTGTCAGTAAACCGGTAATTCCGCGAAGGAGGCTCGTTTTTCCGGATCCATTTGCACCCTCGATTAAGAGAAGCTCGCCGCTGTCTACTGAGAACGCTAGATCACTGCACAAGCAACGATCACCACGGATGATCGATACCGACTGGCCGGACAGAGTTGTCACCCTATTAGCCCCCTGAAGTACTCAGAGTTGATAATTATGTTAAAAATTTGCATAATTTTGATATACCATCAACAGTTACGAACTTAAATTAAAGCAGTTTATTCAAGTTCGGTAGTTCCTTACTGGCGTCTGGGGCTCCTCAATTGTTGTGTGGAATTGCTACTAGCCAATTCTAGACTAGTCCAAGCTTAATTTTTAGAACTGGTAATTGGCGTAACTGTAGCAGAAACGTAGGACGCCACTGGTATGGGGTTCGATCGATGGATATAAGTGCCACCGGTTTACAGCGACAGCCGTTCCACACAGATGGGGATCCTCTCGTATTCTTCAGTTATTCAGGGCAAGAAAAAGCCTATGAATTCTTTGAGGAGACGTGGCACCAAAATACCGGTTTAGGGCTATTTCAGGGTCCTCACCTATCTGGAAAGAGTACGATCATCTCGCATTATAAAAAGTTGATTGCTGACGATTGCGCCGTGGCAGTTGTGAATGGTGACGGTATTGACTCCAACAGGCTTCTTGCAGCGATGCTGAAAAGCTTTGGCTACCAGCATGAATTCGAGACGCTGAACGAGTTGATGAACATGGTGATTGTTTTTATTAAGCAGCAAACTGCTGCTGGCCGGCCGCCAATGCTTTTCGTAGAAAACACGCATGCTATGAGCCCGGACGCGATGAATACATTGTGCGAGCTATCGGCGATACACGTCAAAGATAAATTTGCATTGCGTATTATTTTGGCTAGTGACCGCTCTATTGCCTATATCGCAAATGCTCCCGCTATGGGGCGTATAGCAAAAAGACTTACCGGAAACTTCCATTTAGCACCCTTAACCATCGATGAAGCTAGCGACTATCTTTACACCAAACTGAAACAAGGCGGTTGCGCGGATCCAGATATTGTTTTTCCGGACGCCGTTTGCGATGAGCTCTACCATTCATCAGGCGGGTGGCCTGGTTTATTAGATGAGCTGGCAGCTTCTGCTATCGAGCGCGCCGATCAGTGTCCGGTCCGGCCCAATGATGTCGGCGATCCTTCAGCACCAAAAGGCACTCACCCTGCCTTGATGCAAGATGCAACTTTGGATGCAGAAGACCGAAGCCATTCTGACCCCATAATTTTCCTTACGCATAACGGGGAAACACTGAAAAAAATTCGTTTTGAGGGCTCTCGATTACTTATTGGCCGCTCCTCCCATAACGATTTACAGATCGATGGTAAATTCCTCAGCCGCCATCATGCGCTGCTAGTCAGGCATGGTCCGGCTACATTGCTGATGGACCTGAATAGCGCAAACGGGACTTTCGTGAATTCGCGGAGAGTCTCAAACCAGGTATTAATGCACGATGACGTGATAACGCTGGGGGATTACGCCATGAAGTTTGTTGATCCGAAAGCGCAACGCCGGGAGAGAGTCGAAGGTATAAAGCTTGATGACACTGAGCTTATGAAAACACTCGATGATATGCGTAAAGTATTGATCGACCCGGTTCCCGTCCGTTGGAAACTTGTTGGCTAATACCCGGTAACTTCTAGGGCTGACGGGTCTCAGGCATTGCAAAACCTATTTATTTTCATCGACTACTTCCAAAGGTAATTGATGGAGCGGCACCATTGTCTGCCGATAATAGTTTTCCTTGAAATGCCTGCGGCACATAGAGACATATAGGTCATTACCCCCGATCTCAACCTGTGATCCCTGTGTAATCGCGTTACCCTGCCCGTCAACCCGAATAACCATTGTGGCTTTCCGTCCGCAGAAACAAATCGCTTTCAGCTCTTTTATTTTGTCCGCCCATGCCAACAAATACTTACTTCCCTCAAAAAGCTCCCCCTGGAAGTCAGTGCGCAATCCATAACAAAGCACGGCAATGTCGCATTCGTCGGCAACTTCGCCCAACTGATGGACCTGCTCTTTAGTTAAGAACTGAGCCTCATCTACCAATACACAATTAAGCGCAGAATCACCATTTAGCTTGTTGACGAGGCGCAAGAGATCATCATTTTGTTTGAAGGCCGTCGCATTAGCTGCAAGACCTATTCTTGAAGTAACCTTACCCACGCCAAATCGGTCATCGAGGTCGGGGGCCAGGACGAGAGTTTGCATGCCCCGCTCGCGATAGTTATAACTGGCTTGGAGCAATGCGGTGGATTTACCTGCATTCATAGAGGAATAGTAAAAATATAAGCTTGCCATTTATGTATCCTAACCGGACTGTTATACCACTGCATCAAAATTGGAGTCAGCTTTGCGTATCTCACTAATTATTTTCGCACTACCCCTCCTTGTAATGGATATTGCCTATGCATGGAACGCGGTGGGTCATCGCGCGACAGCCTTAATCGCCCTCGAGCAAATGACTGACTTGCAACAAAAGCAAATGGGAGAAATTTTACGGGCCCATCCAAGATATGAAGAAGATTTTGTAGCCGCGATACCAGAGCGGATTTTAAAGAGTAACGAGGCGAAAATAACTGAATGGCTATTTAGTCAAGCCGCAGTCTGGCCGGACATAGCTCGCGGGCTCTCACCCGATCTCCAGGAAACCTTTTCAAGATTCACGTGGCATTTTATTAACGTCCCGATATGGCTGACCGCCGAAGACCAGGTGAATCTGGAAGATGGCCTGGCGCACAATCAGTCGTTGGCGTACCCGGGAGAGCTTGTTACAGGCCTAAATGTAATTCAGGCCTTGCCCGGAAACCTTGCAGTGTGGAGAGATCCTTCAAGTTCTCAATCTGAGAAAGCTGTAGCCCTATGTTGGATTCTGCATCTCGTTGGTGACTTGCATCAACCTCTTCACAGCGGGACACTTTTTAGTCAGAGTCATTTCCCGCTAGGTGACAGAGGCGGTAATAGTATTAAAGTCAAAAAGGGTTCCGGTACCTCTAACTTACATTCAATTTGGGATAGTTTGCCGACCAGTATTCTGGATTTCACCCCAGAACCTCACACAATCCGTCTACAGCAAGCGGACCAGGTTGATGATCACTCTGTTATCCAATGGCTGGAGGATCACGTGAACTTGGCAAGGAACTTTGTCTACACTGAGGCAGTTATGAGTCAAATAGCAGGGTTAGCACCGGAAACCACTCCTGTCTTAATAAAGCTGCCAGATGGGTATGAGGAAAATGCACGGCCGGTCGCACGACAACAAATCTACCTTGCCGGGCACCGTATAGCTAAACTTTTGCAGTAGGAAGGACCAGCATATGTCGTTCTTCAGCCTTGTAACTGTTCAAGCATGTATTCACAGCTACTGACCTTGAATTCGCCGCCCGTTTCAATATTCAGTGCTTCGACCGTGTTGTCAGCAACAATCATCGAAAAACGCTGACCTCGAAATCCCATCCCCCAACGCCTTGAGTCAGATTCAAGACCCAGAGCCCGAACATAGTCGCCGTTCCCGTCCGCTAACATCAGGATGCTGCTCCCTGCATCCGCTGACTTGGCCCACGCATCCATGACAAAGAGGTCATTAACAGCGGTACAGGCAATAGTATCAATGCCATTTGCATGCAGTTGTTCGGCCCCTTTAATATATCCGGGTAAATGTTTTATAGAGCAGGTCGTAGTGAATGCACCGGGTACCGAAAATAAGGCCACTCGTTGACCATTAAATAATTCGTCAGTAGTTATTGCGCCAGGGCCTTGTGTAGTCATGACTCCAAATGCACCACCTGGCATTAGTTGACCCACTTCAATAAGTTCACTCATGCGTCTCTCCTTAGTATCCGTACTTTATATCCCTCATTGTCACCATCGTTCAGCTATTTCCAATCCGCCTCCCACTCGGCGATCATCCCTTGCGTCAATTCCGGATGCTGATCCTGAATCTCTGTTAGTTCAGAGGGGTCATTTTCAACGTCGTACAAGCGCCACGCCGTAGTTCCCAAGTTACCTGGTGCTCCCTGATTAATAATCTTGTATCGACCTCGTAAGAACGCACCAATCGGCCCCTCAGCCCAGCCGATAGTGCCGGGCTGGGCACCCATTATAGGATTTCCACCGGCCAGGTTCTCCCACACTGAAACCCCTCTGGGTTCCTTAATAATCCGCCCTTTATAGTATCCTGCGCCAGGGTGCTGGGACCCTGCTGCTGTCATTAGGGTAGGTAGGAGGTCTAACGCGGTAAACGAAAGATGACTAACCTCCCCGGACTGGATGCTCGTTGGATATCGTAGGAAGGCCGCCGAGCGCACACCACCCCCACTCATACTGCCCTTGAAATACTTGAAGGGTGCAGAAGCTGCTTCCGCAAAGCCGATTCCGTGGTCGATAAATGACCCTACCTTACCGAAATTAGCGAGGTCATTATCGCGTGGCAAAGGCCGCACAGGGAAAGGATTAGCCTCCCACATCCCTTCTTCCAGGGCCGACGCGCCATTGTCGGACATAAAAAATATCAAGGTTTCATCTAGTTGTTTTGTCTGTTCCAGGAACCTAATGATCTGCCCAATACCTGCATCCATGTACTCAACCATCGATGCGTAGATTTCCTGTGCCCTGGCGTATCGTATCTTTTGTTCGGCATGCATCTCAGCCCAGGGTTTTGCCAGCATATTACTCGTTGAAGGATTAATACCTGCGGGTAACACACCTTCTTGCTCCGCTTTCTTCAAGCGATTCCCACGTAGCACTTCAAAACCTGAATCATAATGACCTTTATGCCGGTTTAACCACTCATCAGGGACCTGCAGGGGCCAGTGTGGTGCAGTGTAAGCAAGATACCCGAACCATGGCTGGTCTTCACCTTCATGGGCCTGTAAATACCCCAGCATTTTCTCGGTATAGTCCTTGGTACTATAAAAATCAGAAGGCAGGTCACTGAGCTTCAAGGCTCGACCATCATCTTCATAAGCGATGGCCTCGCGCCAGAAATACTCCGCGAAATGACTTTCGCCACCTTCCAACATCGCGAATGATCGATCAAAGCCCCTGTCTACAGGACGGTAGCCCTCGGTAAATCCAAGATCCCATTTACCTGCCATATAGGTTCTATATCCGATGTTTTGTAAAAGCTCGGGCAGGATCGCCCATTCCTTTTTCAGTACATTTGTCCGCGTTCCGGGCGCTCTTCTGGGGCGAATCTCCAGCCCGGCTTCAGTGCCTGCGCTAGCCATGAGCATTACCCGGGTTTGCTGGCACGCACGACCGGTCCGAAAATTAGTAAAACGTAGACCCTCCCTGGCCAAACGATCGATGTTTGGTGTGGGTATCTCGCCCCCAAAAGCGCCGACATCTGTGTACCCAAGGTCGTCAGCGACAATTAGAAGAATATTTGGGCGTTTACCCTCGGTTAATGTCTTTTTTGTTTCCGCGTTCTTTTCGGTGCAGCCGATCAAAAACGCAGCCATCAAGAGTAAAACAATGCGAAAACAACGGTACATTGAACTTACCTAATCGTCAGATTTGCACCAAACCTCGTAAACAGTCGAGTAATTGGCTGAAAGTTGGGACATGGCTAGGGCGCCTTCCCATAATTCTTTCTTTGTGCCCTGTTTTTCTTTTTCTGAGTCAGACATACCTTCCAGTTTCTTTACCTCCTTAAACAGGTAATCGGCGACTCCTAAAAAGTAACTAATTCCCTCCTTCATTTCTGTGCATTGTTTCTTATCCATCAGCTGATGCTCATTAGCGAAAGAGCTAGTGCTCAGAAGAATCAAGCCCATCACACTCATGTATTTCCGCATTCTCACTCTCCTTTTGATTACTCTTTTTATGTCGTTAGTTATTCAACCACGGGTCACTTGAACTAGTACTCTAAGTACTGGCTGAAGTTAATTAGGTTTCCTTCGCTATCAGTAGCGAGGATTTGTCGATAACCCGGCTGGGAGTCAATTCCGGAAACGTCGTTGATGGCTTCTACAACCGGGAACTCAGATCCAGCCTGTTTTAAGTATTCGTAGACTGCTTCAGCCGATCCAATACTTAAATCAGCATAGCCATTGCTGGTATGCGGAATCGCAGCATAAGATTCCGAGTCAGGAGGAATAGATTTCCCCTCTTCCCTGCGCCGTTGTCGAGCGTCAGTAAGTTCTCCGCTGTATTTACCAACCAGGCCAAATACACTCGTCGTAGACCAAAAGCCAAACCAGTTAGTATCTCGATAGGGTTCTGACGCAAACATCTGTTTATAGTAGGCGCCTGCCATACCCAAATCATCCACCGGGTAGGCCGTGTAATCCATTCCCCTTACCAGTTCCCGGGTAGCCTCCCTGGCCCGAAGCATGAAATTTGCGGCAAGGACCGATTTCCCGCTTTCGCCTGACCAGACTTGAGTCACCAAAAACTGTTTATAATCTCGGGGTCTTTCCGGGATACTCAGGTCTGCCTCAAAAGTAACCAGATCTTGACCGCCAAATGACTTCCCCTTGATCTCGCTAATTGTTAGTTGTCCGTGAATGCCCTCTGCACTCGCACCCATTGCGCCCCAGCGTTCGGCTAACAAAGGTTTGAGTTCCCTTTGCCCGGTCGCCAGACCGACACTATCGTCAATCCAATTCACCTCTGGACCAGTCATCGATAGGGTTTTCTCGATGTCCGCTGAAACCCAAGCGGTCATAACCTCCAGTACCCGAGGAGCCCATGCGCTATCGGACGTATCCGGGTCGATAACAATGACCGGACTACCGCCGTTGTTCGGTGCAGGTTTAGCAAGCTTACGCCACACGATCACATTGCCGGATGGGTCCTCCGTAACCATGCATTGGGTGCCCTCGCAGGGTACCTCTGAGAATTCCTTGGCGCCGAGTGCAGCTAGCTTTTCCCTTGTCACCTCAAGTGACTCCACATCTACAATCCCATACCCGTTAGCCATACCGGGTTTGATTAGGATCCGGGGGTCGATAGGCTGACTCGTTAACTCAAAATATGACCGCCCGATCTTGAATAGCGCCTTGTTTGCGCTTTGTTCAATAGGGGCACCGAGTAATGGCTGATAGAAACCAACTGCGCGCTGTAGGTCATGCACGGGGTAACCAAAGGAAAAGGTATACGGAGCAACCCTGTTCGGGACGTCATCAGGCAGCGTTGGTGCATTAGCGTCACCTAACGCGAGGGTTTCTGAGTGGCCCGCAAGTAGCCATCCGCCGTCTGTTCGCACGAACACCTGTAATACCGTAGCCATATCCGCATATTCCCAACGCGCACCCCCCCGGATATCAATTTTGTATGTTGCAGTAGCAACTACCTCATCAAGACTACGAATGCTCAGGTCCCGCAATGACAATTGCATAGACGATGTATAACCCTCCGGGCGTTCGCCACGGGATTCATTGGCAAGCATCTCAAGCACCCCTTCCCTTCCGTTCCTGGAACGACCCTGTCGGTGGCGGAACACGTGCGGGTGAAGAAGGCCTTCTATATTTAACTGGTCCTGGTCTAGCCAATACCTATGAAATATCTCAATGATCGTCGTTATTTCAGTTAAATCGTCAGGATCTAGGCCGTTTGACTTCGCGCTGCTCGCATCGAATAGCAGCTGGCCCCATAAAGACGTATCAGTGACGTATCTGGAGCCGCGTTGCACTCTAAGAGGTTCCATGACCATAGTCTCAGGGGCCATGGATGTGCCGTCACCGTCGTCTTGCCCGCAACCAGCGGCGAAGACTAATAACGAACAACAAATAACTATGAAAGTACGTTGCACAGCGTTTTGGTTCCTTTTCTACTGAAGGGCTGCGCTGTTATGCGAGCCTCAGTTACTCGGTCCATACACGTAGACCTGTTGGATACCCTTTCCCGGGCCTTATAACGGTGCTATTTAGCTTACTAGAGCACCCAAGCGCCAAGCTCGGATCGCTATTTACCGTTATAAGCCTCGCGTGACCCTCGTCGGGCCTTCCAGTATCTCAAAATCCCTTGAACTTGCATTTGCAAAAGCCGGATTATCACGGACACCAGCGAACAAGTCAGAGCCTAGGTAGCTATGCATAGCTTCTTCCGTTTCCCAAATGTAAACCCCACCATAAGTATTGCTATCGTCATCGGCAAGCCAGTGCTTGGATATTAGTCCAGGGAGGTCAGCAAAAGCCTGTGCCAGTTCGTCACAGCCACCCTCGTACTGCTCGCGAGTGATTCCGGAAAGGTTAAAGTTGATGATCTGTATATGCATCTATCCGCTCTCTTCTCAATTAATCATCGGGATATAGTATACGGACAAACAAATTTCTTCACCGAGACTTAAGAACGCTTATGAGAAAACACGGATAACTAATTGTTTATACCTATTTTTTAGAGATCCGATGCTAATCCTGACTCAGATATGCACCGCCAACTTCATAGTCCCTCTTGGCGAGACAACTGTACAAGAGGTTGTCCCGAGCGCGACTTAAGTGATAAAGCTCCCGCCTTTTACTTAGGTAAGACCCCTTCAAGGTGACCTCTGATCTTGCTGCCAATTCATAGCACTCAATGAAATCCTGTTTATATTTGGACTGATCCATAATACTTTCTTTAACCACCCAGACACCGGAGGCACAATCCCCGAATACATCTCCGTCCGATTTGAATTTTTTGCGGGTTAGACCCTGCCTCGGGGCAGAATTACACTCCGCCAGGTAACTCAGAGTAACCTCCATTAGATCCACGCCCTCTATTGGTCGGTATCCTCGTCCCACCATACAATCCTTGAGTTTGGATTTTGAGGAATTGGATATATTTTCTACCGAAGATACATCAAGAGGCTCAGTCTCCGGCCCGCCGGCCGCGAGCAAAGCTAAAAGCCCAGCCGCCCCTAGCGCAGCTAAATTACCACCATCCAAACCAAAACCCGATACGCCAGAGTAACCAAGAGAAAGATCTCCCACACCTGCCAAAAGCAGACCTGCCAGTCCTAGGTCGATAAGACTACGTTCAGGGGTTAATTCAGGTGCTAATGGCGGTAATCCATTTTTGGCTCGACATTCATCGATATCCTTGTGGTATTGCTCCAATCCCACCTTCTTAATGGATGATTCATCAACAATGCCCTCTGATACACCACCCGAGCTCGCACAGCCGCTACCAATCAGTAATATGAGCACCCAAATACAATTCAACTTTTTCATTTCAACCTCCTACTAGAAGCCAATCTCGTTTAATCAAATTAATCGAGTTAAGTTAAACGAACAAAACTAGTACGAGCGGTCGAACAAAAAGGTAGAAACTGAGAAAACTTAAAATACCGAAACCCGTGATGAGCCTTTTGCGCCACCTTGCTATCATTGCGGCCAAAATTGTTGCTACGGAATGCCTTAATGAGCCTGAAACCTTTATCTACGCTAACCCCAGTTTTGATGGTCATGTTTTTTGTGGGCTGTGACCAAGCGCCCACTAAAGGAGTCGACAGGATTTTCCTGAATGGCGGCGTCTATCTTGCCGATACGGAACATTCATGGGCTGAGGCCGTAGGTATAGACAATGGCGAGATCGTATTTGTCGGTGGCAGTGCGGATGCGCAAAGCCTCATCGGAAGCAACACGGAAGTGACAGATCTGGCAGGAAAAATGCTCATGCCAGGTTTTCATGATGGCCATGCGCATGTCTCATACGGCGGGAGAATGGGACTAGGCTGCTTTATTACCAGCCGCTCAAGCCTGGAAGAAACCCGCCAGCAATTGAACGATTGCGCTACCGCCAACAATTACGCACCCGACGAATGGGTGACAGGGGGCGGCTGGGAGCTATATGCCTTTGGGGATCAGGGCCCCACCAGCGGCATGCTCGATGAGGTTTTTCCTGGTAATCCGGTAGTCTTATATGATGCCTTTGGCCACAACGCTTGGGTAAGCAGCCGGGCCCTCGAGCTTGCGGGAATCACCTCGAAAACGCCTGACCCACCACAGGGTGTGATCGTTCGGGACCCGGAAACCGGTGAACCGACAGGGACCTTAAGGGACGCAGCCATGTCGATGGTTGATCATGCGATTGAACAGGTATCGGATGGGAAACGATATGAGGGTCTATTACGTGGACTCGAAGAGGTAAATCGATATGGCATTACTGCTTTCATTGAGCCCGGGGCTAGTGAAAGGAAGGCTAGGTTATATAAAAAGGCGGAAGAGAATGGAGCGCTGACCGCACGTGTAATTTTATCCCTCTCGCCTATTGATGAATTACCCGATAGCGTGGGGCCGGAACTATTCGATTTGTTGGCGAAGAGAGATCAGTTTCGTGGTTCATATATTAATCCCGACTCTGTGAAAATTTACATTGACGGGGTTATTGAAACCCAGACCTCTACGATGATTGAAGCCTATAGTGATGGTACCAATGCTGCACCTTTTTACGAACAGGGGCAGCTGAATCTTTTGTATGAGCAACTTGACCACATGGGGCTGCAAATTCACACCCATGCGATCGGTGACGGAGCGATAAGAATTGCCTTGGATGCCTATGAACATGCTTTGTTTGAGAATGGTCCGAACGAAAACGGACATCAGATAGTCCATCTACAACTGATCGACCCAGCTGATCAGCCACGTTTTGGCGAGCTTAATGTCGCTGCAAACTTTCAATGCCTCTGGTGCTATCCGGACCCCTATATTTACCTTGCTGAGGATTTTGTGGGTAAAGAGCGGGTGCAGCAGTTTTATCCTGTTAAAAGCTTGCAGGATGCCGGTGCGCTTTTGGTAGGGGGAAGCGACTGGGATGTCACCTCACTGAATCCTCTTGAAGCGATCGAGACCGCTGTCCGACGACAGGATCCCTACACAGACTCCGGCCCTGTTCTGGGTGAGAATGAGGAGGTTGACCTGGTCACGGCGCTGGATATGTATACGCGGAACGCGGCGAAGGTAATGCGGTTAGAAACCAAGACTGGGACAATAGCGGTTGGAAAAAGAGCTGACTTGGTAGTGCTTGACCGAAACCTGTTCTCAATACCGGCGACGGAGATTAGTGAAGCGCAGGTTTTATTGACACTGATGGACGGCAAAGAGGTCTATAGAGCAGGCGGTGTCGATTAATTCATTCAACAGGCTGTCTAGACGTCATGTGGTAAAAGGAATCGCCAGCGGCGTTGGCTGTTCCCTGGTTCCCTCCCGATTGTTAGCGACCGCACCTGATCCAGAGGGGGATGGTCTGTCCCGAGCTTCACCACAGGCTGCGGAGGTTGATCCTCGTGCGGTGCTTGATTTTATTGACAGCACCTTTGCAAACGATCTCGATCTGCACAGCTTTATGCTTTATCGCAAGGGGAACGTCGTGGCTGAGGGTTGGAGCTGGCCCTACGCATCGCACCGCCCACATATGATGCACTCCTTGACCAAAAGCGTAACGGCCACGGGTGTCGGACTAGCCATGGACGAGGGATATTTCTCATTGGATGACTCTGTTCTTGATTTCTTTCCTGGTGAGCAACCGGCGCGACTTACCGCTAACCTGAAAGCTATGACAGTGAAAGATTTACTCACCATGCAGTCAGGGCACACGGTGAGTGTTTCCGGCTCTGTGTTCCGACAAATCAAAACGAGCTGGATAGATGAGTTTTTTAAGATTCCCGTCACCGATCAACCAGGCACACATTTTCTGTATAGCAGCGCGTTAAGTTTCCTGCTTTCAGCTATCGTCACACGCACCACAAAAGAAACGCTGAGGCAATATCTCGAATCAAGGCTGTTCAAGCCACTGGGAATTACCAGCCTGACCTGGGGCTCTAGCCCGAATGGTATAAATTCAGGGGGCAACGGCTTGACATGGAAGACGGTTGACTCATTGAAGTTAGGCATTCTTCACCTCAATGGTGGTAGTTGGAACGGCAAACAGCTGATTTCGCGACGCTGGGTGGAAGAAGCGACCAGGACTCAGGTCAGTGACGCGCAATATGGTTATCACTGGTGGCAGGAAAATGCAGTTAATGCTTTTTATGCCGAAGGAGCATTCGGCCAGTTTTCGATTGTCTTCCCCCGGCATGATGCCGTTTTAGCATTGACCGCGGGCGTGCAGGATGGGGAGGCACTGCTTAAATTGGTGTGGGATCAATTCCCTGGTGCATTCAAAGGATTATCTTCAGATTACCGGGCCCGCACCGAGGATGCGCTGGCGGGGAGAATAGAGAACCTTCGATTGCTCCCGGAGGCTCGGGCTACAGCTTCGCCAACAGCGCAAGAAATATCTGGGAAGACTTTTGTGATCGACCCTAACCAGGACCATGTGTCGCAGGTAAGCTTTAATTTCTCCGACGGTTGCATGACATTTCATCAATCCGATCATCGTGGCGATCATACCGTGCATGTCGGAATCGGAAACTGGATTGAAAGCACTACCGGGATCACCGGGAATAAACTCCATCACCAATACCAGTCGGAGAATATGAAAGTAGTTGCCAGCGGACACTGGTGGGATGAAAATACCTTCGAAATGACCTGGCAATTTGTTGAAAGCGCGTGGGTTGATCGATTGATCTGCCGATTTTATGGAGACCAGCTGAGTATCGATCGAACGACAAATGCCAATTACGCCTCACGAGTCCAGCCTACTCTTCGGGGAAAAGCCGAAAAAGGCTGAATACAGGAAGACCTTATGCAAACTTATTCGACCGGAAAACAGCAACTTATTCGACGCGTGGTATCGGCATTTATAGCTTGTGCGCCATTCGCCCAGGCAAATGCAGCTGCAGAGGCGGCCTATTGCGATGTTAGTACCCCTGGTGATGTTGTGGTCTCCCGGCCGCAACCTAATGAGCCAGCGCTGGATGACGTAAATTGGTTTGCCCGTCCGGTACCCAACGATACCGGAGACTATATCGTGGCTTACGCAACACATAACCAGAATTATCTATATAACCTCACCAGTGGTGAACAAGTCGCCATTCCGGACACGTCGGACGCCGTGGCGACGCCTGACGGCCTTTTTATCACTGTGCCGTCGTTCTATACGCCCGACCACACTGTCAATTTCTATGAAACGGCCAATTTGATGGCAGCGCTATCCGCCGGGCATGACGGACGCAATATTGAGCCGATCTTCACGCACCGTGACGAGAAGGTATTTGATACCTTTTATCAGTCGACTGGCATTTTATCCTCTACTCAAACCG
This sequence comes from uncultured Woeseia sp., assembly GCA_913031125.1. Lineage (GTDB taxonomy): Bacteria > Pseudomonadota > Gammaproteobacteria > Steroidobacterales > Woeseiaceae > SZUA-117. The sequence goes on from CAJWFK010000023.1 coordinate 28,696, forward strand.
GAGCAGATTTTGTAATCCGCTACCGGATGATGTTCTCTGGCTCAAATCCACCGACCCCACCGGGATTCCTGATAGCCGATTACACCGTCACGAAGAAGAAAGGCGAAACTTCATTTGAACCCAGTCCGGTCCTGCAACTTTGTCCGGAGATAGTCGGCGATATGGGCACGCCTTTTATTTCCAAGGACGGTCGATACATTGTCGCGCATGACAATAGTGACCTGGAAAAGACCGCGACCTTGAAGTTATTTGAGATCACTGGCGTTGATTACTCAGCACAGACCACAAGCTGTGATTTGGTCATTGATTTTGGCTTTCGGGCAAGCAAGGCGGATTTCAGTTTTGATAACAGCCAGGTTACCTTTCATTTGAGCACGAATGACTACATTACGACCTTCATCGACGGTGGTATTGATTTCCCGCACATCACGGATATTGTCATCGTCGACCTTATGCAGGCTGAGGATGGATCAATTACTGGCTATGAGGGCATTTCGAGGCTCACAACTTCGTTAGAGCCGGGTGTCGGCAATTATTTCCCGGCATTCTTCCCGGACGGAAAAATTTTCTACATTGCCAACAAGGTTCCCAGGAATGCGCCGAATTACGACGTGGGACCAGCCGAAGACCGGCGCTTTGAATTACGGGTCCTTGACCCAGACACCGCTCTGCGGCAAACGAATATTTTCGATCTGGCCGGGCACCGGAGCAATGCAGAGACAATTGGACGCTCGTGGCAACAACAATGTATACCAGGTAACGACCCGGTGATGGGCTCCAAATCGGCATGGCATTTCCTGAGCCTGGCAGAAAGCCAGTGCAATGAGCTGGTTAGCGAGCAGTGGGCAGGGAACCAATTAAGGAAAAAAGAGCTACTGGAGACATGCGCCCTAGCCCTCTAGTGTCTTTGACGATTGTTGGGGCAACACTACTACCCCTGACCACCTTAGGAGCATCAACGACGCTCCCTGAGCGCTTCTCTGGTGCCCAATGCGGGGAGAATGTCGACACCTGGATAAGACCCTATGGAATTCACGGAGAAGGATTCAGCGTGCCGGCTGCGCAAAGAAACGAGACGTTATTTAAATATCCTACTAGCACAATTGGCCGCTGGTTGCTTCTCGAGTTTGGGGAGTCCTCAGCCAAAGTAAGCCTGGTCAGTCCAGAAACCATTTTAGTCGCTCAATGGGATGATAAATGTGTTCTCTCGGAGGCATCCGAGCTCCCTCCCTTTACCACTAAAGACGGGTCTTTTACTGACCAGCATTTGTCGGCGCTACTGGAAACCGCGGGCACCGGGGTGATTTATACATGGTCCCCGCATATGAATTTCTCCGTTAAAGGTATCCCTGAGATTTTTGAGGTTTGTAGTAGCCTTGAAGTGACGTGCCAGGTATTGCTGGACCCCAATGCCGATAGCAAGCTCGCGAAAATGGTGGGCGAAAAGGAAGGCATAAGTGCCGACATTTTACGGCAACCGGCGTCGGTCGAGCTGCTCTTTAGGGACTTATACAACCACTCCCCTTCACTGCTCCTTTTTCAGGACGGAAAGTTGCGGGGGCCAGTGGTGCCCGGCTATCGCTCAAAAGAAACGCAAATGAATACCATCCGATCACGCCTCAATCTAAACTGACCTTACCTAGAGTATGGCTATATGGCTCCGCCGAGCGCTACACGAATAGCCTCACCACTAACACCGCTGGCTTCTTCTGAGGACAGGAATGCGATCACCTCGGCAACCTCCTCCGGTGTTAACACCCGACCCGCGGGATAGAGTGCCGCCCGTTCTGCCCAAACCTCGTCTGTCGTGAGTCCCTGCTCTTTTGCTTCCGTGGCTGCTGAGACCTCTGCCATCTCCGTCTTAACCCACCCAGGTAATACGGCGTTAGCAGTTATTCCGTATTCCCCTGCATCGACGCTAACTGAGCGCATCAGTCCGATCAGTCCGTGTTTGGAGGTGTTATAAGCACTGCCGGCGTATTCTGGAATTAATCCAGCGGTGGAACTGGTATAAACAAGCCGGCCGAACCCGCGCTCTTTCATCCCCTTTAACACCATCCGGGACAGGTAAAACGGACTATCAAGGTTAACTCGCATGGTTTGACGCCAGTCCTCCGAACTTTGCTCCCAGATGACCGATTCGTGTGCCGACCCTATTCCGTGATTGCACACGAGGATATCTATCCGCCCGAACCTTTTCTCAGCCTCCTTGATCACGTCCGAGCAGCCATCGGCCGATCCCAGGTCCTTCGCAATATAAGGGCAACCAAGTCGAGACAGCTCATCTTCGCTTCTTGAGACACCTATCACTTCAGCGCCGCGTGCCATTAGTATTTCCGCTGTATGGCGCCCAATCCCCCGTCCCGCCCCGGTGACCAATGCAATTCTCCCTTCGACACCCGGCATGACTAGCTTCCACCTAACGAAAGAATAAAGTTTCGTGTTGCCTCTAGTAACTGAGTTCTGGAAGGTTCATTAACATACATGGAGTGTCCGCCCGGGTAATAGGTATGCTTAACCTGGTCACGCTTAATGTCATGCCTATCAAGCGTGAATTCCGCATCAAAAAACGGTGTTGCCAGGTCGTAGTAGCCGGATGCCACCAGCACCCTTAGGGCTGGATTGCTCCGTAAGGCCGCGGCGAGGTCATGAGCAGTATTCACATATCTGGGTTCGTAGCGCTGACCATCCGGAACGGTTCGATACCTCCAGTGCCCGGTTAGCCCCCTGGCACCCGGATGCAGATAAGGCCGCTCCCAATCGACATTCAGGTCGTTACTGATATATGCCAGAAGTGTGGCCTTGAATGCGGCGCCCAGGGCATGGCTGGCAGCGTCGCCAGCCGCCTCTGCAGCCAAATCATCCAGCTCGTCGGTTGTATACCTTGCGTCCAACCGACTGAGCGCCAAGCCCTCCTCCCTAAGGAGCTCCTTGGCGAAACGAGTGCCTTGTATACGCAGGTTCGCTCTCTCTACATATTCAGGCGAGAGTCCGGTGAAATAGGAGAGACGGTCGCGGATCCGGTCTTTTTCTGCTGCTTCGACGGCATTACCTTTAAACAAGGCCGGCAGCAGTTCATCCGTTGCAAAACGCCGTGAGTCAGAAATAAATGTCTCGAAGTCTTCAGGATGCGGATGAATTTTTCCGTGATACCAGGCCGTGGCCGCCATGGTAGGTACGTAAGTAATATATGAGATAAGGTTATCTCGGACATAGGGGGAAGAGCCCTGGAAATCCAGTGCCTGGGACAAGAGAATGATCCCGTTGAGACTCACTTGCATGTCATTTTCAAGAATTTTAGCTACTGCCCCTGCCCGGGTTGTACCGTAACTTATACCGAGAATAAAACGGGGTGAATTCCACCGGCTATTCTCTGTTATCCATGTATGGATAAAGTCAGCTACGCTTTGTGCATCCTCATATAAGCCCCAAAACTCCTTTTCTTCTGCATCACCGATCGCCCTTGAGAACCCGGTCCCTACGGTGTCAACAAAGACAAGATCTGTCACATCAAGGATTGTTTCGGGCGTGGGTACAGTCGTATATGGTGGAGGTCCCGGGTATTTTGCGTCGCTGGGTACAGAGACCCTTTGTGGACCAAAAGTTCCCATATGAAGGTTCACAGAGGTGGAACCTGGACCCCCGCCCCAAAGAAAGGTTACCGGCCTCACTTCGTTTTCGCGGCGATCGGACTTTTCATAAGCAAAACTGAAGATGCTGGCCCTTGCCTTGCCATCCGCGTCCCGGATATAAGTTTCCCCGGCAGTGACTGTGTAATTGACTATCGTTCCGTTAAAGCGTGCCCGATGCTCGGTAACGAATCGGGTCGGCTCTGGAATAATCAGGGTACTTGATGAGTTTCCGGTCTCTGCGCCCTGTGCCACAACGTTATTGATCATCAGCCAAACGGCCAGGATCCTGACTATATTTTGAGGGCTTACCATTTTCCGACTCCCATCCGTTGGCTCACGAAGACTGGTTTCTGTGACTTTAGGTACGAGGTAGTATACGTTGCTGATGCAGTTTGTAATAAAAGTGATCCTTGGAAAATTTTGAGATTTCCCGAATGAATAGAATAAAAACAATTTTAATTTGTATGGCCGGCACCTTCATCATATCCGGGATCCTGAATCCGATTGGACTCATTAGTGGACCGGTTGCCGAATCATACGGTATTCCGATAACGGCTGCGGTTGCCAGGTTTGGCTTCTATACGTGGGGAGTCTTCGCCGGTTACATCCTTTCTTTTTATATCTTCGACTACATCAAACTGAAAACGGTCGTTATCGCTGGCTACGTGCTATTCACAATCTCAGTTGCGGGCTTGTACACCCTTCACAACGGGCCTGCCATGATGTTTTTCTTGTTCATGATCGGCCTGATTGCAAGTGTGCAGGTCTGCGGTGCCAGTACCCTCGTCAGCTGGATTTGGAGCGGGAGGCCCCGGCAAACAGTACTGATTGCCCAGGACGCCATGTTCAATGGGGGCGGGATTATTTTTACTGCATTAACAACATGGTTCCTGGCCTCCAATTACCATTGGGCAACAACCTACGCGGTTGTCGGTCTCGTTGCATTACTGGTAGCGAGCGTGGCTGCGACTACTGAGGTTCAGGAGGCAAAGAAGGACGATGACGAGTCCCGGATACCGACGAGTTGGAACGCTGGTATTTTAGCGGTAGGTGGCAGCGTCCTGCTTTTCATGACCAGCAAGATCTCCGTATTTATATGGGCGCCTCAATTCGCAGAGCAGGTTTTTAATGCCAGTCTCCTGGAGTCAGGGCGATTATTGACAAACATATTTGTAGGTGCATTTTGTGGGTCGCTGATTGGCACCTATGTAGTCTCCCGCATACGCATCGACTTTTTCCTCATTGGAATGCTGGCGATCGGCGGAACCGGTTTATGGTTAATGATTTCGGCCCCCGATTTGCAGGCTGTAATCCTTGCCGGTTACCTGGTCGGCGCCTCCATTGGAGCAACATTCAACGGTTATACAGCTTTTGGCTTGAGTTTTGTGGAGACACCGAGTCACAAAAATATCGCCTACTTACTTTTGGCTGGAGGCATCGGTGCAGCGATTGCTCCATGGTTTAGTAGCGAGATAGTGGAAATGACCGGGAAAGTCGGTGATGCGTTACTCGTTTGCCTTGCGATTCAGGTTGTTGTGCTCGTCAGTGTTTTGCTGCTTAGCGTTTACAACCAACGTCGGCAACGCTCCCTGATGACCAACCCTGGTTCTTAGAAAAAAATTAGAGGGGAAATCAACTAAAAATGATGAGCTTAGACTTCACTGGAAAGACAGTAATCGTAACTGGCGCTAGCCAAGGGATAGGAGCTGCGATTGCGAAAGGATTTGGGGCAGCTGGCGCTAACACGGTAGTTCACTACCGCACAGGCAAGGAACCAGCGAATACCATCGTCAGCGGTATTTGTGATGATGGTGGAAGTGCAATTGGGATTTCTGCCGCGCTCGATCAAGTAGCCGAGGTTGACGGCCTGTTTGCCCAGGTTATGGATACGTTCGGCACCGTTGATGTGTTAATTAACAATGCGGGCTCATTTCCCAATTCAACGTTGCTCGATCTTAGCCTTGATGATTGGCAAAAGATGTATGCGGATAATTTGGAAACTGCGTTTTTGTGCACCAAAGCTGCGGGTAATATCATGAAGGACCGGCGCGACGGCGTCATCGTCAATATTGCCTCAACCTCCGCACTCAATCCCGGTATAGCCCACCCGCACTACAATAGCGCGAAGGCGGCGATGGTGATGTTGACGCAATCCGCTGCCCAGGAGCTGGGGCAATATAACATTCGTGTGAACGCTGTTGCGCCAGGCCTTGTCTATCGGGACGGCCTTGAAGAGCACTGGCCAGACGGTTATGCGCGCTACTGCGATGCGTCACCCTTATCTTGTGTGGTTCAGCCTGAAGATATCGCATATACCTGCCTGTTTATATCTTCAGAACAGGCCGCCCGTATTACCGGAGTTACTTTGCCGGTCGACGCAGGTGTCCTTACCGCGATGGCTTACTAGGAGAGGGTCTTGTCAGAAGGAACCACATTAAAAGGTAAGAATATTGTCGTTACCGGCGCAGCACAGGGAATCGGACTCGGAATCGTGGAGGAATTGCTAGCTCATGATGCCAATGTTGTCATGCTCGATCAGGACGCCGAGACTCTTTCAGTAAGCGCGGACAGGTTAAACGCCGAAGCTGACGGAACTATTTTATCTTTTGTCACTGACGTCACGGATAGCAAGGATCTTCGTAAAGCTTTCGAATCGGCATCGAGCCGGCTTGGCTCCCTTGACGGGCTTGTAAATAACGCCGGCATCATTCGCATGGGGGCGGCTTTGGAAAGTACAGAAGAGGACTGGTTGTCTCAAATGAATGTCAATGTTGTCGGCGTGGTCAATTGCTGCAACCTGTTTCGCGAACATGCTGATGGTTGCGGGTCTATTGTGAATATTGCCTCCAATGCCGGAAAAGTGGGTTACCCGAATATGGCAGGTTACAACGCTAGTAAGGCGGCTGTTATTAACCTCACACGGACATTAGCCGCGGAATGGGCCCCTGGTATTAATGTAAATGCAATTTGCCCAGGCGGTGTGCTTACGCCCATGCTGGAACACGTAGCGGATGTGATCGGGACAAGAATTAACGAAAATCCTGATGAATTAATCCAGACAATGGTTCCGGCTCAATTAAATCGCCACATTCAGCCGCGGGAGGTTGGTAAGGTTGTTGCCTTTTTATTATCCGATGCAGCGATCATCGTGCGCGGCCAGTCCATCAACGTGGACGGCGGCGATACACCTTACTGAGACCCCCCTCACCAGCAGCCCAACCCTACCGCCACTAGAGGGTGCGTTCGTTACCACCATCGATCGTCAACTGCATGCCTGTGGACTTTGCAAAGCTTTTATCCGTCATGGCCAGTATGGCGCGGGCCACATCGTTACGGGAAATCTCAGTTGAGAGCAAATTACGTCGCTTATACTCGTCTATTGTTAGGCCGTATTTTTCCGCGCGCTCCGCGAGCACATCATCAGTCCAGATCCCGGTATCGAAAACCGCATCAGGATGCAGCACATTCACACGAACGCCATGATCAGCTAATTCAAGCGCCGCAACCCTTGCGAGTTGAGTCAGGGCCGCTTTGGCGACTGAATATGGACCGGCACCGGGACCTGGAGCGAGTGAATTCTTCGATGCTACAACAATTACAGATGGCTCAAACCCTTCCTTCAAATAAGGAATTGCCTCGCGCATTACCTTGAAATGAGAGTCCAGGTTCATTGTCAGCGCACTATTCCATTCCTTATCACTCGTTTCCTGCAGATAGGAGCTACCTGGAAACGAACCGGCATTACTGACCACGATATCGATTCCACCGAAATGCAAAACCCCAAGCTCCAGGGCCTCTTTGATTGCTTCTGTGTTTGTGACATCAGCCACGCTCCCCAGGTATAAAGGTGATGTGGAAACCTTTTTTACATCGGCGTCTATATCCAGTCCGACTACGCATACACCGTGAGCGATTAGCAGTTCTACTGTTGCCCTTCCGATACCTGAGGCCGCACCGGTAACAACGCCGACTTTTCCTTCCAGTGAGCTGGCCTCCCCAGAAAGTTTTAGCTTCGCCTGTTCTAATTCCCAGTATTCACAATCAAATATGTCCTGCTCAGGTAAGGCTTGCCATCCGTCCATCTGCTCACCCCAGGCAATAGCTTTAGCGGTATGCTCAACGATGTCTGTAACCACTTTAAGTCTTTTCCCGTTCACGGCAAAAGCTGCGACACCCTTGCCTTTCTGGATACCCCAACGCGGTGCGACATCGAGACACGTCAAACCTTCTCCCGCATGCTGCTTGAAGTAAGATCGATACTCGCCCGCGAAGTTCTCAAGGTCCTTCGGATGATCGCCTGTCATCAGCATTGGAACCCGCTTTGTCTGTAGCACATGGTCAGGAGTGATTGGTCCACGCCGACCGCAGTCTTCAATGTTATCCAGGTTAGCCACGGCCAACGGAAGAAAGCGTGCAACCATATTCCCATCGCGACTCTCCCCGACTTGTTTCCTGAGCCGCGCAAATTCGATGGGGCTCATCTCGGACACTTGCAGGCTATCGCCTGCCTCAACATTGCTTGCCGTATTATCCGCTATGTATTCTTCAGCTTGCGTTACTATACGGATCATATTTTCATAACTCGTCTGCGCGTCTTCGTGAAAAGTAAACACCCCATGATGAAGCAGGATAATTCCACTGCACTCATCCCAGTTGACGTTGCGTGTTGCTTCGAAAACTTGTTTCGCCAGAATAAAACCCGGCATCACATACGGTAGAACAAGGATATCTTCGCCATAAAGCTCCCGTATCTTTTCCTCTCCGCCTCGGGTATTCGAAATGGCCACCACCGCATCAGCGTGGGTGTGATCCACATATTTATGAGGAATTAGCGCATGCAATATTGCTTCAACCGAGGGAGCAGGCGCTTTAGGGTCTACCTGTGAGCATTTGAGTTCTCTCATCATGTCAAGATCAGACAGCGTGGGTAATGACGCGAGTTGTTGCAGGGTCTTGAGGCGTGTCGGCGCAAAACCGTCGGTGCCAATCGTTTGAAGATCGTGCCCGCTTCCCTTGATGTGTAGTATCTCCTCCGCTTCCCCAAAGACATTATCTGCTACATCTTTCACGGATGTGTTACCACCCCCGTGGAGAACAAGGTCCGCTGATTGCCCGAGTAACCTCGACGTATAGGCACGAAGCTCAAGCGGGTTCTTACATTGTTTGGCTTCGCTGTCGTCCCAAAGATTTTTCATTATCTCTCCCTGCTAATTTTCGCATGTATACCCTATACATATTTTTTATACCATTTTTCGCTAATTTTGCATCAAATTCTGTCCCTAAAAATTCCATATAAGTAGAAAGAGTTTGTAATAAAAGTATGATATTACCATCTGATAATCAATGGGTTATTGGGTTTTTCTAATGTTTTATATATTTATGACGGCAACCAGGCATTATATTCCTGTCCTTAATCATCGCTTCCCTCTTATCCGAGTGAAAAAAGCACCAAACAGAGGACGAGGGATTTGCCGCAAATTGTAGGGGTTCGTTGCCCGAGTAGTTTTTTCCAATGTCTTGACTTGTTTATCCGTTGGGGACAGCAAATTATGTCATTTTCTATTGGAGATACCCGGTACAGGTTACCCTTATTACCGCGCAGACAATCCCTTGTTTAGTGTCGTTGTTAGGTAGCTCAACCTGTTCAATTTCCGTCTTGGTGATTAAATCCCTACCGCCCATTGCCTTAACCCTTTCTCTTGCCTTGGCCGTGGCCATCTTTTCAGCCGTTTTTATAGCCTCTGGGGCCGATTCAAGGACCAGTGGGTCCTTATTAGCATGTACGAGGAACCGGCCTGCCTCATATCCTGTTACTTCTATACTGACTTTCATTCGAACCATGCCAACTGCCGCGCCCACTGCATTCGCAACATCAGCATTATCTGGAATGATTGCTTTGGTATTAAGTCGACGCCCAACTTCTGGATAGTACAGTGCGGCCGGCGCTCCAACCCCGATTACCGGTAGAGAGGATTTTAATCCGATACCGAGGTTAGCGATAACCCCCTCACCCGACGTTACCGCAGCAATCAAAGGATTGTCTTCGGCCAAATCTTCTTGTGCCAGTTCGCGGAGCAACAAATAGGCGCTCCTGCGGGTCACAGCCTCTATCACATTATTTGCAAAATCTTCCAATGCGGCGGTGTTATTGGAATCCCGACGCGACAATTGACCACTGACCCGCCCGAATACCTGGCATGCTAATTTTGCGGTTCTGGAGCACCATTGTGACTGTCTACCGAGGAAATGAGCGGCATCACTAGGTGTAAAACCGCCAATTTGGACCAGTCCTAGGGCCGTTAGCCGGTGAATCCGCTCCTCATCTCCTTTGTGGGTAACTATCTCTGACCATCCGCGGGCCCCTGCCCCTACACCCTCCAGGAGCTTCTTATCCGCGGCGTCGAGGCCAGCCTTCGCTTGGTAATCGTTACCTCCCTCCGGGAGCAGAATGAATCGTGAAGCAGCTCTCAGGCCCCTCCCACTATCTAACGCATTCGCGAGCCGCTCCGGAACCGTTGGCCATCGCTGACCGAGTAAGGCCAACGGAATAACCCTTCGTTTTCCAAGAATGAAGTTGCCTGTGTGATTGGTAAGGACTTCTGTGTCGCCACCTAAAGCCGAGGTGTGCATCTCAATCGCATTCACCATGGTCCGGTAATCACCTACTACCGAGCCACTGTCACTGGTCTCCGGCCATCCGTTGGCTGCAGTTGCGATATCGGTCGTAGTTCCCCCTATGTCTGAAATAATAAAATCAGATTCACCGGATAAGAACTGGGCACCGATTACGCTTGCCGCGGGTCCCGACATAATGGTTTCTATGGGCCGGTCCTCAACCAACTCTGCTGTGGCTAGCGAACCGTCGCCCTTGACCACCATCAGGCGGGCATCGATACCCTCATCCGCCAGGCTTTTCTTTATCGCCTGTATCAGTGCGACGATCCGCGAAATTATTTTGGCATTCAAAGTGGCTGTCAGTGCCCGGCGTGGTACGTCCAGGTCACTCGACAAATCGCAGGAAAGTGACACGGGTAAGTCGGTTACTTCATTGATCAGTTCTTTTGCGCGATGCTCGTGTGTAGCATTTCTCACGGAATAAAGGGAGGCAATTGAGAACGCGTCAACCTGGCCCAATAACCGGTCCACTTCAGCCGTTAAAAGTGCCTCATCAAGCGGCTCGAACTCTTTTCCTTCATGATCATGACCTCCGGATACGCGGATCATGCGATCCTCTGGTATTTCCTCCTTGATACGGGATCTTTCGACCATTCGATCGTCGAATCCGATAAGGATACTTCCGACGCTTGCCCCGAGTCCCTCGACTAAGGCATTGGTTGCCAGAGTGGTCGAAATTGAAACCAGCGAGATATCGCTTCTGTCTAATGGTTTGTCCCCGGCGACCAGAACTTGTCCCAGGGCTGCTGCCACCCCAATACTCAAATCACCGTGTGTCGTGATGGCCTTGGCGGAGGCTAGAATACTGCGATCCTGCAAATTCACCACCACCGCGTCGGTATAGGTACCGCCCGTATCTATTCCAATGTTATATCGCGCCATAACCCAGCTGACTCCCCATAGCCGCAAACTCTCCGATAACTAAAGCGTCTCGCAAGTGCCCATTTCAAAGGCAGTACCATAAGGCAACGCAATATAGTGCAACATCGGCCTACGACACCTGGTAACAGAATAAAAGGACTAACAATAGGATCTTTTTCATGATCGATTAATATAGCAGATGACTTAATGTCCCCGCTTTTTGGTTCCTCAAGGCCAACCATCTCTACTTGAGTGTGACTAAGACCATATTCATGGTGACCTCACCAACATTGCCAATCTCATGATCTGCGGCAGCATCCAGCCACTCCGCAGATCCAGGGGTATAAGTGCATCCCCTCTTTGAATCTAACCCCTGGTCCCGTTCCTCCAGTATGCCGCCGCTGATATGAATCAAAATCTGGTTTCCGGGGCGATTATGCATGCCCGACCATTGACCAGGTTTTAATTCTATTCGTTGGGCTATTAACCGATGATTTTCGAATAACGGCTCCAGGGTAATAGTCGGATATACTTGCGGTTCACATCCCCTTGCTGAATTAATTGGCTCCGGCTCTTTGAGAGTGACATAAATGAGCTCCATATCAGAGTTCCCGGTGTTTCCAGAGTCGTGTTGTTTGCTCAATGGAATCTCATCTACCCAGCCGACCGAACCGGCCTCTTCCGCTTCCTTCCAGTATTCTATTTCATCACCGAGCCGCCCCGACCACTCCCCGCTAGTTATCTGCACATAAAGCTGGTTCCCCGGATGGCTGTGCACACCTTCCCATTCCCCAGCAGGAACCATTAGTCGCTGCAGGACCGCATAGCGATTACTAAGCAGTACCACACCGTCTGGGTCATCGAGATTGGGGTAGGTTAAGAGAAACGGCACATCTTCCTTTGCAAACTCTTTTTTCATCGATACTCCGTCGTGAGAGTCTTAAATTCAGAATGGACCATTTACAACAGTTGGTGAATTCCAGTTAGCCACCCAGACGTCCTCATTGCGAATGTAATAGACCGTATCCTGATGGATAAATGAACGATTTCTATCAGAGAAGAAGAATAGTGAAGAACTGGTCGGTGGCAAAATTGATCCAACACTATTAAGCGAGGCTAATTCCGGCACCTCCTTGTCCCGAATATCAAAGAGATAGAGACCTGATTCCAGATATTCGTAGGTATTATCCAGGCTATAGAGGTGGGCAGGAATTGCAAAACGATCGACGCCGTTTACATCCGGCTGATAGGTAAATGCATGTCGATCAAAACGCGCTTCGCTGTATGACCCCTGCCCACCCAGGCTAATACTCCCGAGCGAAAGGGGTTGTGCAAGATTAGATACATCAAACAGTTCCAATTTAATTCCGCCAATCGCGTCGGACCCCAGCCCAAGTAGCAGATCATTGCTAACAGGGTGTAGAAAGTCGGAGAAGCCGGTAATCTCCAATTCGCCTGCGACAAAAGGATCACTCGGATCTGAAAGATCGAAGGCATACAAAGGATCAATCTGGAGAAAAGTGACGGCGTATGCCCTGTCACCTAAAAAACGCACCCCATAAAGCGCCTCATCAGGTTTGCCAATTTCATCCGGATATTGATCGTTTGGCAATGTTGACAGGATATCTAGTACAGGGCCGTCATCAGATTCACGGAGAATATAAAGCTCGTGATCGATCGAGTCATCACTCTCCCAGTCAAATAGGGATGTGAATACCCGTAAATCGCTTTCATGCTCGCTCATGCGGAAATCAGCTTGCCCGCCTCTCCAAACCACTCCCCCGACCTCAGCAGAGCCGCGATAGTCGACGGATGAACCTGATAAACCGAATTTGTGTATCCGCGTTACATCGAGCGAAGAATTGGGGTCCTGCCTCGGCTCAGTAAGGTACAGGGCGCTATTGGATACATAAATCCCGTAAGCCTCTTCGTTATAGCAGGTCGTCTCAAAAGAGGATGGATCATCCATAGAGATCGCCGTGATACTAGTGATTACTGAGTAGCCGGTGTCATCTGCCTGTGTCGTAATATAACAGTCCCCAGGCGTTACCAAATCCTGTATTTGACCATTGACTGTGATTTTAGGCAGCAACTCCTGCAGGGTGACGCTTGCTAATAACTGCTCGTTCGCCGCCTGCTCTTCTTCGCTCGTGACGTAGTAAATCAGGCCATCGATATTCGGTGTGTAGCGACTTACGATGTATACGGTATTGTCTATGCGTCGACTATCAACAAAAACCCCTTCAATCTCTACCTCGACGTCCAGGACAGGGTTAGCAGGGTCACTAACATCATAGACACGGTAGCCCATACTCTCCGGCCCCCAAATAGCAATGTCCGCCCACATGTCTCCATACATGCCGTAAATCGCTTCACTGGTAAGCGCAAATAGCTGACTGTTATTGATATAAAGCCCCTGTACCGACACGTTTTCTTCAAGCGGTATAGTTGCTTTGAGGGATGCTATTTCTGATTGCGGGTCGGTCTCCAGGATCCGGATGGATGATTCCGGATCATTACCTGTATTAGTTGCACCATCATTGGGTGCATCCTCAAAAATAAAACAACAATCCTGGTAGCGTCGCGGTGCAATATACAAATGGGAGCCATCGTAGCGAACGGCGTCAAACTCATCGACGTTCTTCTCCTGGGTGTATGTCCCTGTATAACTACCAAGAGCTGAGGCCCCGACCGCGTCTTCGGAATAAACTGCTGCCGGTAAGCTGCTGGATATATTGAAGCCCGATTTTATTGATTCTTCCAGGCTCTCCGCGTCAATAACCGGACTAAGAAGGCCTACAACAGGTTCTTCGGGCGGAGTGATTACTACAACTGTATTCGTGGCTCCCTCTCCAGAGCACCCAGACAGCCATATCGCCACGGTTAGGGTTCCCAATAACCCTCCCTGGGCACCTTGTCCGTGACGTCTTTTTATTTGCTTGCCCATCATAAATGCGGAGTATAGAACCTCTTGCTCGTGGAGTTAAATATCTTCCTTTAACACTCGGCTAGAGAGCACCATCGAATACCCATTTGATGTAAAAAAAGACACCTTTTTCTACCCGGTCTCTGTATTTTTTTCTCTTAGAAAGCCATAGCGACCCCGGAACAACAGTAAAAATGACATCACTGCGATCGCCCCAAGGAACATGGCCATTGGTTGTTGCCCATAGAGAATGAGGCCAATGCTGAATAAGGCACTGTATGTACCGACGCAACCCAGAAATATATTCAGCAACGCTTGGGGAATATTATCCTCTGGGGGTGAGATTGGTAGTGGGTCCACTGCATCCGCTAGCTCGTCTTTTACTGTCTGCCAGCCCGGTCCCCTTGGCCTGATTAGCCGATAAAATATCTCCAGGGTACGACTGTCAGTTCGAGGCGTTAGAAAGGTGGTCACTAGCCAGGCCACGGTTGTCAGACAAATACCAATAAGAAGCTTCTCGTGGGAGGCCCACGCGCCGTTTGCTCCAAACTCGAAATAGAGAGCAATAACAAACGAGACAAGCATAGCGACAATCTCACTATAGGCGTTTATACGCCACCAAAACCAACGCAAAAGGAACAAGAGCCCGGTGCCTGCTCCGATGGTGAGGATAATTCTGAATGCCTGCATGGCACTTTCGAGGTATAAGGCGAAGGTGCACGCTAACAGCATAAGCAAGATTGTCGCTAGCCGCCCAACAAACACGAGCTCCCGTTCGGGAGCGTCCGGCCGAATAAAACGATGATAGAAATCATTTACCACATAGGACGAGCCCCAGTTAAGCTGACTCGACATTGTGGACATGTAAGCTGCAACCAAAGACGCCAGAACAAGGCCCATCAGTCCAGCCGGCAAAAACGTTAACATGGCCGGATAGGCGAGATCATGGCGGATAATATCCTGATCTATTTCAGGAAAAGCATTTTGAATAGAGACCAGATCCGGGAAAACAATCAAGGAGGATAGTGCAACCAATATCCAAGGCCATGGACGAAGAGCATAGTGTGCGACCTGAAAAAGAAGAACCGCCCCAAGAGCATTCTCTTCGTCTTTGGCGGCCAGCATCCGCTGGGCCACGTAGCCGCCGCCACCTGGTTCTGAGCCGGGATACCAGACACTCCACCACTGCACAGCAAGGGGAATAATAAAAACCGTTAGTGTTATTTCCCAGTTTGAGAAATCCGGAAAAAAATCGAGCCGTCCGGCTACTGAAGGATGCGTTAATAGCTCCGACAGGCCCCCGACTTGTGGCAGATTAACAGCAACCCAGGCAGTGGCTACTGCGCCCGCCATCGATGCGACGAAAAGTATCAGGTCCGTGATTACCACTCCAAGGAATCCTCCCAGGGTGGTGAATACAAGAGTAACGCTGCCGATGATGAGAACCGTTTCCAGGGGTGTTAGACCAAGGATTACCGCGGATATCTTAATTGCCGCCAAAGTCACTAAG
The DNA here is from genome assembly GCA_913031125.1 of uncultured Woeseia sp. Classification (GTDB taxonomy): domain Bacteria; phylum Pseudomonadota; class Gammaproteobacteria; order Steroidobacterales; family Woeseiaceae; genus SZUA-117. The sequence goes on from CAJWFK010000023.1 coordinate 44,300, forward strand.
GCCATTACCATGGCGTTAAAAAAGACCCCTAGGTAAAGGGCCCTGAATCCTCGAACGGCTATAGCAGCCTTGCCGCTGTATCGAAGCTCGTAGAACTCGAGGTCGGTCAAGATACCGGCCCGGCGCCACAATCTTGCGTACAAAAATGCCGTTACCATGCCCGTCAAAAGGAAAGCCCACCAGACCCAGTTTCCGGAAATTCCTTGTGTACGCACAATTTCGGTAACTAGGTTTGGCGTGTCAGTTGAAAATGTCGTCGCCACCATCGACACGCCAAGTAGCCACCATGGCATCTGTCGATTAGAAAGAAAAAACGACGCAGAACTCTGTCCGGCTCGACGGCTTACATATACGCCGATTCCCAGAATCAGGAGCAAGAAGCTCGAGATAATTATCAAATCAATATATTCAAGCCGCATATTGGTAGTAAAAGTCGTTTTCTGTATGTAGCGCTTATCCGGCACACGAGCTCAACTGGAACTAGAGGGTCTTGCGGTAAGCCCATTTCTTCTGTCCTTCCCTGCTACTCTGTAACGGCCTCCAGGATTCGCTGGATAGCGACTCTTGGTCCAAGAATTGGAAGGTCTGGAAGAATGTTCCAACCTGTGGTCACTATAACCATATCAAGCTCCGGGAGGACGATCGGCCGCTGCCCACCGAATCCTACACCGGCAAAAGCAACTTGATGGTCGCCATCGTACTGGTAACGATAGAGCCACCATTTATAACCATACTCAATAGCACCATCAGGCGTCACACTTACACTCGGTTCCACCGAGGCCCTCACCCATTCTTCCGGCACAACCTGTTGGCCTTCCCATGCTCCCCCTTTCAGAAAAAGGTATGCGATCTTGGCTATCCCACGGGAAGTCACATAAAGACCCTCCTGCGCATCAGCGAGTCCCTGTGGCGTTCGTTTCCACATGTAGTTCTCGAGCCCTATCGGCGCAAATAAATGTTGAGCTGCGTATTCCTCAAGATCGATACCGGTAGCCAATCGAAAAATATGGCCCAATATGAGTGTGGCCCCGCTGTTGTACTTGAACACCTCTCCTGGAGCCCCTGCCATCGGTCGATCCAGGGTGTACTGCACCCAGTCCGGAGACACCGCCATAATCGTGAACGTGTTAGCTGGATCCGTGTAGGGAACATCTTCATTCCAGTCCAGCCCTGTTGACATTGTGAGTAGGTGCCGAACCGTCATGGCCTCCTTCTGTTCATCAACATTTGCCACTTTCTCCGGATCGAAAAAGGACAGCACCGGCGTATCAAGGGGTGGGAATTCGTTCCGGCCAATGGCAATGCCTATTACAGCCGAAACTACGCTTTTGGTGACAGATTGCATGCTATGCAGGTCGCCACGGCGATAGTAGGGGTGCCACCATGAGTTGAAGTAGTTATAGGGACCTGTTGGATCGTGGACTACCAGTGGACCCGGGGTTCTCGCCTCCTTAGCGTAGATCGCGCTGTAGTCATGTTCGTAATAGCGTTCGAGAGCCACCTTACCGTGCCGGATGACCAATATAGAATCGACGTATCCGTATTTACCATTACCTATATCAGCCTCGAAAGCGCCGAGTGTTTCAACGTCAAATCCTAAATCGGCAGGATTGGCTTGGGGCCATACCTCCCCTGCATGAACGGGAGAAAGACCAAGAACGAAGCTGAGAAAAAAAGAGATCAGGTACTGTCTTTTCATGGTTTCCTTTACAGAACCCTTCAGTGGGCCCCGTTAAATATTAAGAACATTGCGTGCAAACCGAATCTTATCGGAACTCAAGGATCCGGTGTGCCCGGATCATCTGCAATGGAAGCCCTGTGTTCCCGCATCAACCGAGAAAAAGGTGTCGCTATCCACGAATCCTGGATGTAGTGCCGAAGACGCTCCTTTTCCTGGGGGTCTTTATACAAATTGTAGTAAGTGGCCGGGGTATTGGTGACGACAGGCTCACCGATTCTTTCAATTTCCTTGTACAGCATTTTCCAGTTACGCCATTTTGCACCATAGATCTCGTTACCGACGTAAATAACAAACGACTCTCGAGCAGAGGTGTCCGATTTGCCCAGTAGAAAATCTGACTGGTCCGCGCTATCCATGACCCGGTCGTTGGGAATATCGAGGCCAAGCATGCCGGCCAGCGTGGCATACACATCCATCGCATGCACTATTTCATTCGATACCCGTCTTTCCGGTATTTTGCCCGGCCAGCGAATCAGGAACGGAACCCGGAATGCGCCTTCGAAACTCGTGAACAGACTGCCCCTCCAGGGCCCGTTGAATCCTTCCCTTCCAACTCCGCCATAGCCGCCGTTATCCGAGGTAAAGATAAAAATGGTGTCATCCCTGAGCCCATGGTCGTCGATGGCCGTCAGGAGTTCACCAACATACGTATCTGTTTGCGCGAGGATATCGGCAAAATCGCCGTTACCGGTTTTACCT
>CAJWFK010000024.1 GCA_913031125.1 uncultured Woeseia sp.
AGATGCCGTCCTGGAACGTGCGCCTCGCTATGTGCGCGACTGACGCTCAGTTCCACCGTCGGTCGAACAATGGAACCGAAAAAAGGTATATCGTTATCGTGTGCCGCGAGTGCTTTAAGATATGTACCGATTTTGTTAGCAACGTCGCCAGAACGGGTAGTCCTATCCGTGCCAGTTATACACATGTCAACTTGCCCATGTTGCATCAAGTGCCCTCCCGCATTGTCGACAATGAGTGTATGGGGCACGCCATTTTCTGCTAATTCCCATGCTGTGAGTTGTGAACCTTGGTTACGCGGGCGGGTCTCGTCAACCCAGACATGGACATCAATTCCTTTGGCATGTGCAAAGTAAACTGGCGCGGTTGCAGTGCCATAGTTAATAGTCGCTAGGGCCCCCGCATTGCAGTGCGTTAATATATTTACAGGTTGCCCCTTTTTATCTGCAGCAATCTTCTCGATAATTCCGAGGCCATGTTTTCCGATGCCCCTTGAAATTTCTGTATCTTCGTCACATATATTTCGGGCTTCTTTTTCCAGAATAGTCACCAAGGACCCACGGCTTGTGTTAGTGACAATTTTGAGTACGCGGTCGAGAGCCCACCGAAGATTTACGGCGGTGGGCCTTGTTTGCCCAATCTTCTCGGCCGCCTCAAAAATTTTTTCTTTGTTAGTTTTTGTGTCTTGATACTCTACTGCGGCCAAGTAAAGACTCCAGGCCGCTGTTGCTCCAATGAGCGGAGCGCCACGCACCAGCATATCGCGAATTGCATTTGCCCCATCCCTCCAGTTCTTTAAATCATGCACGATATATTCGTGCGGCAATCGACGCTGATCAATTATCTGTACTATCGCAGGGTCGTTGGGGTTCTGCCAGATTGTTTGAAATTTTCCACCCCTGTTTCTCAATTTAGCATGCTCCTTGGTTACGCAGCCGCATTTTACCCGCCGCTTCCCCAATTGGCCTAAAAAAATAGATAAATTTGACGTTTCTCTTTTTCACTTGGGAGTGCATTTAGAAGTGGGAAAAGGAGTTTTTAGTTTAGCTAGTTGTCATTTCTGCTGATCGCAGCGTATTGGACATGAGCATGATTATCGTCATCGGTCCGACGCCACCCGGAACCGGTGTTATAGCACCAGCAATGCCCAGAGCTTCCTCAAAATTTACATCCCCGACTAATTTATTTTTTATTTCGCCATCTATTTCGACTTGCGTACGGTTTATTCCGACATCGATGACTATTGCTCCTGGTTTGATCCATTCGGCACCGACCATTTCTGCCCTACCGACAGCTGCAACTAGAATATCTGCGGTTTTTGCTACTTTCGGCAGATCTTTGGTGCGGCTATGACAGATGGTGACTGTAGCATTTGCTTTCAGCAGTAGACTTGCCATAGGTTTGCCTACTATGTTGGAGCGGCCAATAACCACCGCATGTAAGCCAGATAAATCATGGCCGAGCTGTTCTTCAATCATAACCATACAGCCGGCCGGTGTGCATGGTACAAAAGCGTTATCCAGGTGACCTGCAGTCAACATCCCTATATTTTGTAAATGAAATCCGTCAACATCTTTTTCTGGAGCAATAGACTGCGTGACCAATTGTTCATTCAAATGTGAAGGTAAGGGTAGCTGCACGAGAATACCGTGAATATCTGGATCACTATTAAGCTGACTAATTAAATTTAGCACTGTTGGTTGATCAGATTCTTCTGGCAAGGAGTGTTTTACTGAATGAAATCCGCATGCTTCCGCTGTTCTTTTTTTATTTCGCACATAGACTTTGCTTGCTGGGTCTTCTCCAACAATGACAACTGCGAGTCCCGGTCGGATACCGAGGTTATTGCGAAGCACAGCTGCCTTTTCAGTGATTTTTTGAGATAGCGCTGCAGCTTTCGCCTTGCCATCAATAATTGTTGTCGTTCCCATCAAATGATCCACCAGAAAATAAATGACCGCCGGTCTCGGCGGTCCATTAAGAAACAAATATTACCCTCAAAAGTTAGCGGAGGTAAACTAGCAGAAAATCTATAGTATCGAAATTTCCTTAATAATATTCTAATTTAAAAAATGACTGAAAATTGGCTTGCACGTTGGGTAAATGGCAGGATCGGTTGGCATGAAGCAGATGGTAATGAGGGTCTAAAGTTACATTGGCCGATCGATGCCGGAAGAGTTCTGGTGCCACTTTGTGGTAAGTCCGCCGACATCAAATGGTTGGCGCGACGTGGACATGAAATTGTAGGTGTAGAGCTTTCTGAACTGGCTATTCGACAATTCTTTTCAGAGCAGAATTTAACATTTTGTTTTACACCAGGTGAGTTTTTGAATTGCTATAAGTGCAGTGAATTACCCATCATTTTGTATTGCGGAGATTTTTTAGATTTTACTGGCGGTCCTTTCGATGCGCTCTATGATCGTGCTGCTCTAGTAGCACTTGAGCCAAATATCCGTCCATATTACGCAGATCATGTGACGGGTCTTTTGAAGCCAGGAGCTAGCAAATTCGTCGTCACATTGGAATATGATCAAAACATTGTCCCGGGCCCACCATACTCAGTTATGCCAGATGAACTCATTCGCTACTGGGACGACCTTAAGCAGATTGAAAAAAAGAATGATATTGACAATTGTCCACCAAAATTTCGAGCTGCAGGGTTGACTGAAATTAGCGAGGTATTTTGGACTTCACATCTTTAGCGGTGCTGGCTCTTTATGTATGTTGGCGTGGGTGCTAGTTATTTTAGGCTTCCCCGTTGTCCGGGCCGTAGAATATCACCCAAGCAGCAAAATCTTCTGTAAAGTCTTCGAAGCGATGCACAATACCCGCTCGAACAAATAATGCTTCACCCGCCTGAAATGGTTGTCGGCTGTCTTCGGTAACAAAATAGCCGGAACCAGACTGAATAATATAAATTTCATCTTGCCTGTGTGGCTGTTGTCGATCGGTTACATTGGGTTTGTAGTATCCGAGTTCCATGGAGCCATGTTTCAAAAAAACCCCATAAGGTTTTTCTGTAGATTCGGCAATGAGATTTAGTCCTCTTTCTGTCGTGTGTCTTTCAATCATTTAATTACACCACTCAAATTTTTTATTCAAAAGCGCAGTGAAATCGATCACCGATATCCATCAACCTGTCCCGAGATTCGTTTGAATAGACGATACGTACATAGTTCAAACATCGCTCCCCACCCCAGTTTATCATTGGTGTTGTGGCGATCTTTCCCTTCCGCAAGAGGAGATCTGATGCGGTTGGTCCATCTAGCCCAAGGGGAGAAACATCTATAAGCATTGACCAGCCACCATGCGGTGGAATAACAGAAAAGTCTTTTAGCTGTTTGATAATAAGGTCTCGGCGGGCTTCTAATTCTTTTGTACTTTCGAAAATGCCATCATTTTCGCTGGCGATAGCGACTGCAACCGCGCCCATCGCGATACCTGTTTGGCAGACCACGTTCGTAATACTTACTCTTGCCACATCAGCAAGGAGTGTGGCGGGGCCAACTACCCAGCCAACCCGCCAACCAATCATCCGGTATTCTTTGGAAGCTGAGCCGACGGTGATGACCCTCTTTTGCATTCCGCTAAATGATGCCGGGTGAATTGCTACCCGATTATCAAACAGGACCCGTTCCATAGCACTATCATTGATCAGCCAGCAATCGGCTTGTTCACTGAATTGCACAAGTGCTTCCCAGTCATCGGAATCAAATACTGCTCCTGTCGGCATTGATGGACTCATTAGTAACATCGCTTTAACAGGGCCCGGATCAACCATGCCAAGAGCTTCCCGGTCCAAACGCCAGCCGGATGGAGACGGCAATAGGGAAATGAATCGTGGAACGCCGCCAGCGAGCCGAACTCGGTTAATCAGTCCGACATAGGTTGGATCGGTCATGATTACTTCATCGCCCGGTTCAATGACAGCAAGCAAAACATTCAATATTCCGGATAATCCACCTGCAGTGATTATTGACTCAGTTTTCCAGTCGTAATCATTGCCGGATGCGTTGCCAACTAGTTTTGTTGATGCCTTTCTGATTGACTCCAATCCAAAAAAAGGTAGATAGCTATTTGCATCGTCGTCCGCGATGGCCTCTCTACTGAAATCTAGGGCAGATTGTGGCGGTGGTATGTTGGTGTCCAGGTTTTCAAGGCGGAGCACCTCGGGGTCATCAAGGCTATCTGCCAGATCACCCATCTGTTCGACCCCTATACTGGTAATGTGCTTTAGCCGTGATACAGACATTTATAATAATTACTGTGATTAATGCTAATTTTCAAAAATTATTTGCTTTTCTGGCTCTTCGTTTCTACACCTAGTCGATACCAGAAAAGGCCCTCAGCAATTGCACCTAGGACTAATAACCCGCTTGCTGGAACTGCAAATCCGCGGCCATATAAGAATAGTGCGAGTGTCAGACACAGGAGAGTCAACGCGTGTTGTTTTATTTTTTCCATGTGGCTGGTCCCGACTCCTCCAGCAACCAATGGAGATAGAGAACGTAATTGTGAGGTCTATTAAGCCCAACCCAACTCGCGGAAGCACCAACCGTCATTCCATATTTTCGTCATCTCTTCGACTTTGTCATTGTCACTCATCTTAAGCGTATAGACATAATGGGTATTAGTCTTTTTGTTCGTCGGCGGTATTGGTGCACCTTCTCCGACATGTGTGGCATGAAAGGTTCCGAAAAACATGGCTGTACTTGTATTTTCATCGAAACTCTCAGCATGCACTGTATAAGTTGCGCCCGCTAACGGACCATTGCAGATATTTTTCATAAATTCGGTATAGCCCTCGACAGTATCTAATTCGCTCACCGCATCCGCTTGTCCAGTAAATGTTGCGCTATTTTCAACATATTCTTTACAGCCTTCCCAGCCTTGTCCTGTTTCGCAGGCTTCAAAAAATTTTTTCGCATTATTAAATGCAGACATGTTATCCCCTTAATTTGTGTTTAAAGCTTTTCAGCATTGAGTATTATTTATAACTCATTGCAAATCTATATATTTTTGATTTAAAGAGAAAGTTGCTTTGTAAGTGTCGGTAATAAATAGGAATCAGAAGCAATGATTAGGATGCATCCCTCGCATCTATCGACATTGATCTTATGCGACGTCTTTTGAACTTAGCTCTTTTGTACTTAAGTCATGCAGGCGGATGGGAAGCTGCCGAATACGTTTCCCGGTGGCATTGAATATTGCATTTACCAATGCTGGTGCGACCGCGGGTGTTCCTGGTTCCCCACCGCCGCCAATCTGTTCGCCGCCGTTAATGATGTATGTTTCGATTATCGGTGACTCATTAATGCGCAGCATGGGGTAATCGTGAAAGTTACTTTGAGCGACTGCGCCGTGTTGGATTGTTATTTCGCTATAGAGTGCGGCAGTCAGCCCATAAACGATACCACTTTCCATCTGGGCCTCCATGCCGTTCGGGTGCATTGCAAAACCGGCGTCCACCGCACAGATAGCGCGCCTTGGTACAACCCTCCCTTCTAAAACTTCGACTTCAATCACCTGAGCTACAATTGTGCCAAACGATTTATGGATCGCGATTCCGCGGCCCCAGTTATCGGGTAATGGAGAATCCCAGTTTGATTTTTTTGCTGCGGTGTCAAGAGCGTGGAGAAAACGCGGCGAATCTGCCAATAGATCCCGCCGGTATGCGTATGGATCTTTAGTTGCCGCAAAGGCGAGTTCATCAATAAATGATTCGGTAAAAAATGCGTGCAGTGAATGGTCTACGCTGCGCCAGAAGCCCCAAGGCACATGTGTCTTTGACTCTGTGAAATGAATGTGCTGGTTATCAATCGCATAGGGTATATATGGGGCTTCAACCGGGTCATGTTTTTCGACATATTGGTTTATCCACGCAATAGGTATGCCGGAATTATCGAGTGCCGCTTCGAACCGGCTGATGCTTGCTTGCCGGTAATAGTCATGGCGCATATCTTCTTCACGTGACCAAATGAGTTGTATAGGGTAGGGGACTTCTGTTGCAATTTTGGCGGCTTGAATAGCGTAATCGGAAAATGCCCTTCTTCCAAAAGCACCCCCTAGGAATTCGTTGTGTAAGAGGACGTTGCCAACATCAATTTCTAGAGCATCGGCAATTTGTGCTGCAAAACCGAGAGGATCCTGACTTCCGGTCCAAATTTCGCAAATGTCGTCATGGACCCATGCTGTACAATTCATTGGTTCCATAGGCGCATGTGATAAGTAAGGTACTCTGTACTCAGCTTCGACAATGTGATTTGCTGACTCCAGTGCTGCATTAATATCACCTTTCTGGAAATCCGTAATTTCAGCACTATTTTTAATAGCATTATTCATATCGTTTTCGAACTGTTTAAAAATATCGCTTTGCTCGACTAACTCATTGCCATCGTCCTCAAATACAAACTTGAGTGCGGCCAGTGCATTTTCTGCCTGCCAATATCCATCCGCAATAACTGCGACCGCATTATCCAGCTGTATTACCTTTCGGACACCTGGCATATTTTGAATGGAAACCTCATCGACCGATTTAAGTTTAGTGCCAAAAACCGGAGCTGTTTTAATGGCGGCAAACTTCAGACTAGGGGGCCGCGCATCTATGCCGAATTTCGCACTGCCATCTACTTTTGATGGAATATCTAAACGTTGGACGTTGGTGCCCATGATTTGAAATTCATCAGGCATTTTAAGATTTGGTTTGACCGGTTGTTTTAGCTGAGCTGCAATCGCGGCAAATTCTGAATAGGGAGCTGAACGCGAACTTTCAGTATGCTGAATTATGCTGTTTTTTGTAGTGAGTTCGTCAGTAGGAACATTCCAGGTGCTGGCTGCAGCCTCTAGCAAAACGGCTTTTGTAGAGGCGCCGGCGACGCGCATAGCAAATTTTCCAGTAGTCCTAACAGCAGTGCTACCGCCGGTTATTTGTAGGTTTATAGCTTGCGTCGCTGTTAGGAAAAAGCCGTCAATGGTGTCGACAAGCCACGATGGAAAATTCAGATCACCTAGAGCATAGCCTTTGGCCAGTGCATAGTTAGCGTATTCTTTATGAGCGGGCGCCTCGAGCACTTCGACAAGATTCCAGTCCGCATCAAGTTCATCTGCAAGCATCATTGCAAGTGTTGTATGCGCCCCTTGCCCCATTTCTGCGTGCGGCACTACTACTGTAATTTTGTTATTTGGCGAGATCTTTAACCAGACATTAAAAATTGTGTCGTTTGTATCAGAAATTAATGGGGCTACTTTAGCGACCCGATTACCCGGTCTGATAGCGATACCAAATAAGACAGCGCCGCCCGAAATAATACCCCCGGATATAAAGGCCCTTCGACTCCATTTACCCATCGATAGTCTTCTTTTTTTGTGGAGCAATGGCTATCATTTTTGCTGCACGTTGAATACCTTTGCGAATACGTGGATAAGTCCCGCAGCGGCAAATATTGCCGCGCATAGCATTGTCGATGTCGGTGTCATCAGGTAACGGATTTTTTTGCAGGAGTGCGATTGCCGACATTATTTGGCCGGACTGACAATAGCCGCATTGTGGAACCTGTTCCTCAATCCATGCTTGCTGAACTGGGTGTAGTTCGCCGCTTTCATTTTTAATGCCTTCGATCGTTGTAACCGTTCTGCCGACCGCTGCGAAAACTGGTGTTGTGCAGGATCTGATAGGTTTACCATCAAGATGAACTGTACAGGCTCCACACTGGGCAATCCCACAACCAAATTTTGTGCCAGTTAAGCCTACTTGTTCACGTATTACCCAGAGTAAGGGTGTCTGCGGATCAATGTCGAGGTCGTATCTATCTTCATTTATAGTGAGCGTGAGCATCGTATTTAAATTAGTATAGCCGAGCGATTGACGTAGCGCAGAATTCTACATCGACGGGGCTATAACTGTATTGCAATATTTGTTAAGAAACCACGTGTTTAAAGATTCAGATAAAACTCGGACCACACATTAGGATAGCAATCCTTTTACGGAAGTTTATGAGAAATCTGCGAGGCTTATTGATCTTTGTTGTTGCGACTGCAAATACAGTTATTTGGTTTCTACCAATCTTTTTTCTTTCATTAGTGAAGCTCTTATTGCCACTATCATTCATCCGAAAGGCAATTACACGGTGGCTCGTTTTACTCGGAAACTGTTGGGTTACCGCCAATTCTTTCATCATATCTGCCAATAATAATATTAACTGGGATGTTCGTGGTATAGATAACTTAAGCTATAAAAATTGGTATCTGATACTAACAAACCACCAAACTTGGGTGGACATTGTAGTTCTACAGAGCATTTTTAACGGTCGTATTCCTTTCCTTAAATTTTTTATAAAGAAGGAGTTATTCTGGATTCCCTTTCTCGGAATTGCATGGTGGGCGCTCGATATGCCATTTATGCGGCGTTACTCTCGATCTTACATTGCCAAGCATCCTGAAAAGAGGCGTATCGATTTGGTTGCGACGCGACGGGCTTGCGAAAAATTCAGGGATTCGCCAACAAGTGTTATTAACTTTGTTGAAGGCACGCGTTTTTCGCATGAAAAGAGTAAGAGTAGTGAGTCACCTTATAAGCATCTATTAGCGCCAAAAGCAGGAGGAATCGCATTGACGCTCTCATCTATGGGTGAAATGTTTGACAAGATTATTGATGTGACAATCGTTTATCCGGAAGGACCTGTATCATTTTGGGACGTGATGTGTGGGGAGTTGTCCCATGTAATCATCGATGTAAAAAAACGTACTGTCGAGACTTGGCTCTACGAAGGGGACTATGAGCATGATCCAAACTTCCGCAAGAATTTTCACAATTGGTTATTGGAAATTTGGGAGGAAAAAGATAAAAATTTTCGGAAACTATTGGAGTAAAAAGGACTGACTATCTTTTTGGTAAAATCAGCTTATGTCAGCGAGCTACCACTATGACACTGTTGCATTCGATGTCCGTGAAAATACAACGATGTTGTTTTTCGCTCGAACTAATATAAGGGGCGATATTGAAGATTATTTGCTGCTAATGCGCACGGCAGAAGAGACTCGCGAGGAATTCATTTTTTTGGAGGTAAACGAGGAGCAACTGGACGGTAGTCGGCTTATACGGGCGGCAGAAATGAGTGGGAATATTCTCTCCCTATTTTTTCTAGAACCAATCAAAGTGCTTGATGGCGCAACACGACTTGTACTGACTTTTGAAAATTCTGAGGAGAATCGAAAAGCAATGGAAGTAGGGGCATTTCGGGTACTCGGAGACAAATTAACTGGCGGACACGCGTAAATGCCCGATCACCGTCTGTCTTTCAGTGTTTATGTCGTTCAATGTAGTGATGGAAGTTTTTATACGGGAATAAGCACAGATGTTTCGCGGCGTATTATTGAGCATGAACGAACCACAAAAGGTGCAAAATACTTGCGAGGTAAGGGGCCATTAAAAATTATCTTCGAACGCGAAATCGGTGACCGGAGCTTGGCTTTACGAGTAGAGGCAAAAATAAAAAAATTGTCGCGCCCAGATAAGGGTGATATCCGAAAGCTTGGGGTCCTTGTAGATAGCTACGTCACTGAATTGATTTAATATAAGGTTATTGGTCTGCCAAACTGAGGGAGTTCAACGGCAACCTGATTATTCTGGACTGTGGCCAAATCGTTTATCCAGGCCGCGGTCTTTTGGACTTTATCCACTAAATCAGGGAAAGCACGGACTTCACCAAAAGGTGCTGAGAAATCATCATGGTGAATGCCAATTACCCGAGTTGCACCTGTAGCCAATATTGTCTCATCCCACAGTTTCTGAGTGTAATCTCGTCCTAATCTAGAAAGTCCACCAATTCCAAGTAGAACGATGTCGGCACTTTCGGTTTTGAGTTTTCCTTCGACGATGCCGGCGCTCCCATGCACTAAGGTAGAGCCCCTTGGGTGGGTCAATAGTATCGACCACACTGTTCCTCTTTTGTAGCTGGAAATCGGAGAGGGTTGTATAACGGGGGTTTCAATAGTGCCGGGGAATATTTCCTCATCATTCAAACCGATAGGCGCATGAACAGTGGTAATTAGTTTTATTTTGAAGTTACCGAACTGACGTGTTTCTCCGTCACCCAGAACTTGATACTGATCAACTGGTACGTTTGCGCCCTTTGCGATTTCAGCTGTCGATTCTGAGCCTAAAATTACTGCACTAGATCTATTTGCCACGTGACCAACATCCATTGCATGATCGAAATGTGAGTGTATTGGGATGATAGCGGCCAATCGATTCATTTCGAAATTGGCCATGGCATAGTTGATTGTTGCAATATCTGATCGCACTGGACGTCGCAAGATGATATCAATCGTTGGAACTCGTGTGAATGTACCGTCAATTAGGATTTGTGTCTCACGATCATCGAAAAGTAATGTTGTAGTTCCTAGCCAGGTTACTGTCACAGCATCCGATGGTATTTCGGTCATTACCGAAAGGGGCCATTCGATTGAGTCTATTGAGCTACGAATTTTCCATGTCTCCCAAAGAAGCAGCGATCCGATAGAGACGATTGCCAAAAAAATGAGGCATATATTTCTTAACAAAAGAAACCCACATGTAATTTTCGGACGTGGAGTTATAAAGTTAGCCACTATCAATTAGCTTTTTTTCGGTTGTCATGGATAGCTATAGTGAACGAAAGTATGTCGGTTATTTTTCGGAAATGCTGTTGCATGGGTATGGGTACATTAATTTAATTAATAATTGTCCCACATGTGACAGGTAGACTGTTTTCGAGTGCCGTATATTGGCTACGGTGCAGCCTATCCATGACGTTTTCCCCGACGGCTGTAACATTTTAGGGTGCCCTTGGGCACCCTTTTTATTTAAAGTATAAAAAGGTTAGGCGCGGTGTGCCAATCTGCCGTGTTTTATAGTTCGTTGTCGTTTTTCTTGTTTCCTGTCCAATTGCCCCTTATTACGTAATGGACTGCATGGCAAAGAATATTCCAGATGAAAAGTAGGCCCCCGAACATAAAAAACATAGCTGAGACGTTGTCTAAACGTCCCTCAAGAAAGTAAGCGATGACGGCTCCTAGTGCCAGCAAGCCAGTTGCTGACCAACATAAGTTCATGAACCTTCTAAACACTTACTTGTTTCCTATACTCGATAGTTTCTGTATTCAATTTTCTGTGATTACTAGTACCATCATTGGCAACGTCTTTCTATAAACAATTTTACCTTGGCACAAATAATAGAGTGCCTATACCTCGACAGTTTTTGTGCCACTTATCCTTTTTTTCTATGTTGGCGGATAGACCAGATAATATCCTTCGATTTTTGCAATACGAACCCCCGTACCATACAAACAGCTAAGGTTTTTTTCGGTTAGAGTTTGATCTTTCGTTCCATCCATGAAGATTTTTCCCTTACCGAGAAGAATGACGCGTTCAATATATGGTGGTATTTCATTTATGTGGTGAGTGACAAGAATAATGTTTCGACCTTGTTCGACAAGGGCTCTGATTTTTGAGAGATAACTGAAACTAGCGGCAAGGTCGAGGCCTGCCGTAGGTTCATCAAATATCAGTGTATCAGGATTATGCACAAGAGCCCGAGCTAAGAGGCAGCGTCTCTGCTGGCCAGTTGACATTTGGCGCAATGGAGTTCTTTCGAATTGGGCAATATCGAGTTCCTCCATAAGTGATCTCGCTTTTTTCCGTTGCGCTGGTTTGATTTTTGAGGATAAGTTTCCGTGGATACCTATGCTGGATAAATATCCTGAAAGGACAACATCAAGACCATGCGTTAATGGTCGATATCTGTACTGAAGGTCATGCGATACTAACCCTATCTGAGAACGCAGGGCCCATACATTCCATCTTTCTTTGCCAAGGATACGTACCCATGAATTTTCCCGATATGCCGGGTACAGTTCTCTAGTCACCACTTTAAGCAAGGTTGTTTTCCCCGCCCCATTTGGGCCTAAGATGACTGTTGGTTCGTTGGGGCTAATCGATAGAGTCAGATTATCAAATACCTTGGTTTTACCTCTATAGATGGTGGCTTTGTGAAATTCTATTAAAGGAGTCTTCATCATTACAACGGTAACAAGTTATTTTACTGGCAGCGAAATAAAGACATGCACGTGTTAGTGCCCAGTTTTTGGCTGTTTAGTTGATGTTTTCTGATCTATTTCCCACTTATAGATGAGGTCACGATTATCTATTTGCCAAGGATGAAAATCGCTTCTTAAAAAACTGAGCCAATCACTAGCGACGCGGCGTAGGACACCCGGCTTAACAAATAAAAATTTGAAACCGCTGAACCACTCACGAATGCTCCATAGTTTGCGGTCCGTATGCAAAATAATAATTAGATTTCGCATAACGTCCTTAAAGAAGAAAAATGTGCCAACAATCAATGCACGCCGGCGTTCGAACTCTGTTCCACCTATTGCCACATAGACGTCAAATGCGACCGCTTTGTGTTCTGTTTCCTCTATACCATGCCAAATCCAGAGTTCAGAGATTGCGGGATTAGCTCCCGTAATTGAGTCTTTCCTCGACAGCATATCGTGAGCCATTATCGCAGTTAGATGTTCGCTTGCGACTGTTCCCGCTAGACGTCGGCGAGGCGTAAGTTTTTTCTGTGCCCAAGCCATCCGTTGGCGCAATTTTTTTTCGAAACGCTCGAGGTTGTATCCGCGCTGGGAACAGAGGCTTTCATTATATTTCTGGTGTTCAATCCGGTGCATTGCCTCCTGAGCCCTGAATGCAGCGATCTCTGTGGCAAGCTGCTGATCGTCCACCTGATCCTTGAAGTAGGCGACGCTGTCTATGAAAAATTTTTCGCCCAAAGGGAATAGCAAGGACATGGAATTAAACCAAGCCGTGATAAATGCACTATCGCTGTGCCAATCGGTAGCAAGCGCATTTTTAATGTCAAAGGACTTTCTACGTGCAGAGAAGCGCAGATCTTTTGGAGTTCGTCTTTGTAGCAGTGCTGGCATATCTTGATTCTACAAGGTTACTGGGTGGAAAAATTAAAGTTATTTCAAGGGTGACAGTGGATAACAACATCTAATGATTTTGAACTGTAGGTCATTTTGCTTAGTTCCTCATTGCTGCACAATAGAGCTGCTTGCACCGATAGTACTGACGGAACCTTTTCGATAGTGGTAACTTTTGATGAGTCGTTCTGTTTCTCCAGGGTACAAAGATCATCAACAGTAATGGGGGGTATTTGGGCGGCTGGTACTGTCATTTCGATCTCGAAACTTTCATTCGATTCCATTCTTTTAAGGGTTTTAGATTTTCGTGTATCGGCGATATTTAGGCTAACAGCTTCTATTTTGAAACCTTCGCGACAAGTTGCATTAATCTCAAATTTGTAGTCGAGCTTCGACAGATGAATCATATTTTGAGTGATTGAATTCTGTGAAATTGAGGCATCAGGAGTATTGACTTTTAAGAAGAGTTTGTCGGCACTAGCTTCCCCAAGGGCCGAAGGTAGCCAGATAATTATCGGTAAGCTAATTGTGTATAGAAGAAATTTTTCTTTCATAAAAAAAGCGACAGTATGATTCAAAGTGAAAGAGATATTTTAGACAGAAGGAAGCCAAGATGCTGGATTAGGCAGGAATATACGACATAGTGTTGCAGTATAAGGAAAAAAAGAGAGCCGGAGCATCCAGATTCATTACTGGATTATATGCCACTTCGTCTAGGAGTGGCCTCCGGCCCCCAAGCATTGACGGCAAAAGGGGGAGATCGCCGTCGCAATTCTCACGGTCAATTGCTACAAGGGGTGCACCGTATTTTGCACACAATCATTTGCAGATTAGTGAACACTGAAATAGAAAGTTTTCTCTTCAATTTAACGTTCAGCTGCTATTTTTATTGATGTGCGACCAATCAAACGTATATCGATATCAAGTCGGGTATCCAGCAAAATTGATTTGGCCGCAGCATCAGCCGCGCTTTCGATCGCTTCTTTAGCTCTTTGGAGATTTACACTTTTGCTATTCTCCAATAATTGGCCTTTATGTCCGGGCAACGACTTTTCGTTTGCTTGTAAGGAACTAAGTGCAAGCATGCTGATCAATGTTAACGATCGTAGTCTGGTCATGTTATGTTTCATTTCATCATCCTGCTGATATTTTTAGTAATGATTAGATTAAAAAAGCTCTTTATAACCGTAACAATGCAACAGTCGTGCCAAGTAAAAAAACCTATTTAAAACAAACTGTTAAAATTTTTTTAAATTTACGTAAAATCGTTAAAAACGAAAAATCGTAATGAAAATTACGAAAAATCGTTGTATTATCGGTTTATGGCAACGTTGGATGAATATAGGTGGCTCTTCCGAAGGGCGCCCACGATGGCTACGTCAGTCGGAGAGGATGGCTGTTATCTTGATGTTAATGATGCTTTGCTCAAAAGGCTGGGATACGAACACCGAGAAATGATCGGATCCCGACCGGCGGCTTTTATGACGCCGGAGACCGTGGCTCGATTGGAGCAGGAGCTTCTTCCTGCACTTAGGAGAACCGGGCGACTTGAAAATAAACCGGTGTCTTATATTGCTGCGGACGGCGAAGTGGTGAATTGTTTGGTTAATTCACTTGTGGAGCATAGTCCGGATGGAATTTTCATTCGGACAGTAGACATGTACACGGAGATTTCAGATAAAGCTCGAGCTGACTGGAAGTACCGACAGTTGTACCGGGCGACACCAGCGATGTTACATACTGTGGATGCTAACGCACTAGTGATCACGGTTACTGAGCACTGGTTACAGAAAATGGGTTATGCGAGAAAAGAAGTGGTTGGCAAATCGATTCTAGATTTTTACACTGAAATAGATCGCAAGCGATTCGGTAGAGAGGGTGCTAGAGACCTTGTCAGTAATGGCGATTTCAACAACAAAGCTAGGCAAATGGTTACAAAAGATGGAAAAGTTCTCGATCTTTTGATGTCAGCAATTGCAGAGCGAGACGCGGCAGGAAATGTTAGTAGATTACTCGTTGCCTCCAAGGATGTTACCGAAAGGTTGCGTGCCGAGAGGGCTTTACGGGACGCATTGAGTGAAAATGCAGTGCTTCGAAAAGAACTAGAAAGAGAACGTGATTACCTAAGAGAAGAAGTCAACGTTGCCATGAATTTTGGCCGGATCATAGGTCGTAGTCCGGCATTAAAGAATATGCTTGTTCGAATAGAAGCTGTTGCGAAAACGCCAGCGAATGTCCTTATTTTAGGTGAATCGGGGGTCGGCAAAGAATTAGTTGCCCACGCTATTCATTCGCAAAGTAAACGTTCCGATGCACCATTAGTTAAAGTGAATTGTGCATCGATACCTAAAGAGCTTTTTGAAAGCGAGTTCTTTGGACACGTTAAAGGTGC
Organism: uncultured Woeseia sp.; assembly: GCA_913031125.1. GTDB lineage: Bacteria > Pseudomonadota > Gammaproteobacteria > Steroidobacterales > Woeseiaceae > SZUA-117. Next base: position 15,360 of record CAJWFK010000024.1, read on the forward strand.
GTTTACCGGAGCCCACCGTGACCGAGTGGGTCGTTTTCAGCTCGCGGATGGTGGAACGATATTTCTAGACGAGGTTGGAGAAATTCCTCTGGAATTGCAGGGGAAGCTATTGCGTGTGTTGCAGGAAAGTGAGTTCGAGCGAGTTGGCGATGATAGAACGCGTTCCGTTGATGTTCGTGTTATTGCAGCTACCAACCGTGATCTCGATCAACTAGTAAGCGATGGGAAATTTCGTGAGGATGTTTTCTATCGGTTAAGCGTTTTTCCGATAGATGTTCCGCCACTTCGTAAACGAATTGGTGATGTTCTCCAGTTGGCACAACATTTTCTGGAACAAACCTGCAGTGAGTTCGGACGGAAAACACTAAATCTTACCCGAAAACAAGCTGCCGTAATTGAGGCATATGAATGGCCTGGTAATGTCAGGGAACTAAAGAATGTTATTGAGCGGGCGGTTATTTTGTCTGAAGGAAAAACGTTGCGGCTTGATATACCGATGTCTCGGGATGATGGAAGAGCAGTAGAAAAGATACCGCCACCCGACAAGGTTGAGCAGATATTAGCTGAACCACAGATGCGCGAGTTCCAAAAGCAGAATTTGTTAAAAGCCCTTAAGCAGACGGGATGGCGAGTGTCTGGTGCTAGAGGTGCAGCTGAGTTGTTAGGCATACGGCCGACCACTTTAGCGGATCGGATAAAATCTTTCGGACTAAAGCGACCCCGGAACTGATTCTGAGGCGCAGCCTGAAAAACTTAAACATGTCGAAACACAAAATCAATTTCACGACACTCATTTTATTGCTTCCGGGCATAGCAATACCGGAATTGAATTTACCAGTACCTATCCAAAGTGCCCTGAACTATCGGCATGTTCCAGATCAAGCTCTTAGCATATATGTGGAGGATGTGCGGTCCGGAGGAGCAGTCCTGAATTGGAATGCTGAAGAACCTCGAAATCCTGCATCCGTTGAGAAGATGGTTACTACTCTGGTAGCACTTGATTTATTAGGTCCAGCTTACCGTTGGAAGACGGAGATCAGCGGTATTGGCGATCTTACTGATGGAATATTGGACGGTGACTTGCTCATCAAAGGTTATGGGGATCCCTATCTCGTTACTGATCGGTTTTGGCAACTACTGCGGCGGGTACGTCAACATGGCATTGTTTCAATTAGTGGTAATTTGCTTATCGATGATAGTTACTTTGATGTTGGTGATTATGATCCAGGTGCATTCGATAATGAGCCTTTGAGAGCCTACAACGTTGCTCCAAATGCGCTGTTGACGAATTTCAAAGTTATCCGATATTCTTTTCAACCCGACTCGACAGGGTCACGTGTCAATATTTTCTCCGACCCCCCCTTAGACAATATAGAAATCGTTAACCGTTTGCGGCTCAATAGCGGCGCATGCACAGGTTATCAACGTGGGATAACAATTACGCCGAGTAAAGACCTAAGAAGCTTTACCTTCAGTGGTCGATTTCCTAGGGACTGTGAACATTATGTTATGGATCGAACTGCACTCAACCATAATGAATTTACCTATGGATTGTTTAAGTCCCTTTGGCTGGAATCTGGGGGATATTTTTCTGGAACCTGGAAAAATGTAGTAGCTGATGTAGAGCTAGAACCGCTTATCAGTTTTGATTCGCTACCGCTATCGGAGGTCATCGCGAAGGTCAACAAACATAGCAACAATGTGATGGCAAAACAGCTGCTCTTAACATTAGCAGCTGAAAAATATGGGGGAGCTGGAACAGCAGTGAAAGGACGTCAAGTTGTTAGTGAATGGTTAAACGAAAATGGAATGAACTTTAGGTATTTCAATATTGATAATGGGGCGGGGTTGTCGCGGGATTCTAAAATAACAGCCAAAGATCTAGGAGTGCTTTTGCGGTTCGCTTTTGATAGCCCTTATATGCCGGAATACATTAGTTCCTTATCCTTGGCAGGTCTTGATGGTACTTTGTCGCGACGGTTCAGGGGTACTGATCTAATCGGGCGGGCGCATATGAAAACCGGATCACTCGACGACGTTAGTACTATGGCAGGCTATTTTCAGTCGCGATCTGGTAAGCGTTATATTGTTGTTAGTATGTTGAACTATAAAGATGTTCATCGTGGACCAGGAAAAGAAGTGCAAGAGATGTTGCTTCGTTGGCTCTACGATCAATGACTTTTATTGCGCGCACAGAATCGATGCCTGCTTGGTGATCTGCGACGTATAGTAAACTTCCTATCTTTATAGAACCGCTGAGTAGGTTTCTGCTGATGACTTTTCTAGCACGAGCAACAATAAACAAAGCACAGTTAATACTCGCTATTTTTATACTGCAGTTGCCGGTATTAGCGCAGACACAAACAGCTTATGTAACTGATAATCTGCGACTGGGACTCCATCAGGCTTCGGATACAAGTGATAGTGCATTTCGAAACCTTGAGAGTGGTCAAGAAATGGAAATCATTTCCCGTACCAGAAGCTATGCAAAGGTGCGTCTTCCAGATGGAATAGAGGGATATGTCAAGACTGCCTACTTGGTTTTCAAAAAGCCAGCCAAGCTCATTGTAGAGGAGACAGAGGCATTTAATATGGCTTTGAGACAAGAACTTACTGATATGAAAAGGACGTTTGCAAAACCAGCGGCCAACATTCGGTCGCTTGAGCTTGAGTTGGCAGAGATTAAGCTGTCGATGGAGGCTGGCGAAAATCGCATTGCCGTGCTTTCTAAAGAATTAGCGTTTTATCGAAGCAGACATGATCAGTTTAGATATAGCATGCCAATGCCCTGGGTAGGGGCCGCCATGCTTGTTTGCCTTGTCGCTGGCTTCTTAATTGGACTTCGGTGGCTTGATTGGCTCAGTCGTAAGAGGCATGGCGGAGCTCGGATCTACTGAGTTGTACTTTTCTGTATCTGAAAAATGTGGGTGAATTTTGTGTTTTTGGCAGAGTATGCAAACTCAGCTCATGAGATTTTTTGATTATGCTTGCGCGGCAGGTACGGGCTATTAACTAACAGATTTGTGAATATGACGGAAGTAAGTGAGGACATAGATACTTTTCTTGAGTTAGATTCTCCCGAGATAGTGCACGAGTTAATTAAGCAGTGGAAGGATCGAGTTGACCCATCCAGTCATGAGCTACTTTTTAAATCGAAATATTATTCAAATGTCTTACAACTAATTGGTAGCAGTGAATATGCGGCCACACTGTTGATCCGAGAATACGAATGGTTAAGTCAGGTAGAAAAAAACGGGGAACTTGCTAGGAGCATAGATCCAGAGATGTTGGCTGGGTTTTCGAGGTTATCGGAACAGGCGTGCGGTGACTTGGGTGTGATGCAAGCATTATTGCGCCGTTGTCGCAACCGCCGTCTTTTGCATATTCTTTGGCGCAGTATCGCGGGCCATGATGATGTTTGGCAGTCGTTACATTCGCTTTCTCTGCTTGCGGACGCACTGATAGCGTCAAGCATAGACTTTGCGACGGAGTCGCTTACGGAACAATACGGTGAGCCCTTAAACAAACGGGGAGAGCCGGTTCACTTTATTGTCGTAGCTATGGGTAAACTTGGTGGTCAAGAGCTCAATTTTTCATCTGACGTTGATCTGTTATTTCTATACTCTGAAGAGGGGGAAATAAAAGAGAAGGGCTCACTATCTGGACATGAATTTTTCGTTCGATTGTCAAGGAAAGTTATAACTTTGCTCGACGAAGTGACTGAAGATGGTTTTGTCTACCGAGTCGATACGCGTTTGAGGCCTTTTGGTAAAAGTGGGCCCTTGGTATTGAGCTTTGCGGCGTTAGAAAGTTATCTATTACAGCATGGTAGGAGCTGGGAACGTTATGCCTATGTAAAAGCAAGAGTAGTGAGTCCGACTACGCCCAATCGGGTAATTGCTGAGTTACAAAACAATATTATTAATCCATTTGTGTACCGGCGGTATTTGGACTATGGGGTTTTCGAATCGTTGCGAGATATGAAGACGTTGATTGAAAATGACGTTCAAAGACGCGAACTCGCCGATAATATTAAGCTCGGGTCGGGAGGTATACGCGAAATCGAATTTATTACGCAGTGCCTGCAGCTCGTCCGTGGAGGCAGCATTCAAGAGTTGCGATCTCCTAGCTTACGGAAAGCACTGTCAAAATTACAAAAACATCGCTACTTGGATGGTAATACAGTCAAAAGGCTTCTAGAGGCATATGAATTTCTTAGGCGGACTGAGAATTCTATTCAAGCGATACGAGATCAGCAGACACATGATCTTCCAAAGAATACTGAAGATAGGATTCGTTTGATCGTCGCCATGCAATATGCAAACTGGGAATTATTCGAAAAAGACGTTTCGCTCCATCGGGAATACGTAAGCGGAGAGTTTAAAAAGATTGCATTCCGTGGCGAAGATAAACGATCAAGTGACAGGCTTACGTGTTTGCTGGAAACCCAGTGGAGTGCCGCGGCGGGGAAAGATGAATGGACCGCGTTTCTGCTAAGTGAAGAATATAAAGATGCTGAACATATATCGCGGGCGATTTGTAGGTTTGCTGATTCGTCCCTGCAACGCCAAACTGATGTTGCTGCGGGAAATCGTCTGAACAGATTCATGCCAGTTTTTCTGGCGTCGTTAAAGAACTGTAGCCATCCTGGTAATACTTGCGAGAGAATGCTGGCTATTTTATTGAGTATTGTTCGCAGGAGTTCATATATTGCACTCCTGAATGAAAATCACCGTGCCCTTGATCAACTAATGGAACTTTGTGATCAGAGCATGTACTTGGCTGATCAAATCAAAAGATTTCCCGCTTTGCTCGATGAATTGCTAGATCTGCGCGTCCTGAATCAAGAAATTTCAGTCTCCGGAATGCGACAAGAGATGGAGACTCGACTTCATCAGGTAAGGGGACTCGATCAGGAAGCGATTGTAGAGTCGCTCGCTGCATTTCAAAGAGCTGCTCTATTTCGTATCGGTGTTGCTGACATCATTGGTGGTCTGCCAATTATGAAAGTCAGCGACAGACTTACTGAACTAGCTGAAATAGTATTGGATAAAGCACTTGAACTTGTTTGGTCGGAGCTTACGGAAAAATATGGCGAACCTCGATATATAACAAAGGATGGCTCTTTCAAAGCGGGCCTTGGAATAATTGCTTACGGGAAGTTAGGTGGAATCGAACTTTCTTATAGATCCGATCTCGATCTCGTATTTTTGCATGATTCGCAGGGCTCGCAGCAGCAGACGGATGGAGATACACCAATCGATAACAACATTTTCTTCAGTCGGCTTATAAAGCGATTGCTGCATTTTATAACTACACAAACTGGTTCAGGCGCTCTTTACGAAGTTGATACGAGATTACGTCCAAGTGGCCAGTCCGGGTTACTGGTCGTTAGCATGGATAGTTTTGCCAAATACCAAAAAGATAACGCTTGGACTTGGGAACATCAGGCGCTTTTGCGGAGCCGGCCTGTTAGTGGCAGTAATGCTATCGGGAAAAAATTTGAGCAAATTCGCTCAAAGACCCTGAGAGATCGGGTTCGCCGAGAGGATTTGACTGCCGATGTATTGTCAATGCGTGAAAAGATGCATGAAACTTTGGATCAGAGTTCGGAGACAAACTTTGATCTTAAACAGGGGAGTGGTGGTATAGCGGACATTGAATTTATTGTTCAATACCTTGTGTTGAAGCATGCAGCCAAGCAGCCAGATTTAATTCGTTATTCTGACAACATTCGACAACTTGCAGCTCTTAAAGATGCTGCATTATTGTCAGCTGATGATATGTCTTTGCTGACGCGCACATATAAAGCTTATCGTAAGTGTATGCACCATTTGATTTTGGATGATAAGCCGGCACTTGTTGATATAGCCGAGTTCATAAAGGAGCGCGACTTTGTCAGAAAAATATGGGCACGAGAAATACAATAGATTGTCTATGGACAGTTGTGGTTATAATTCCACGTATGTAGATCACAAGTTCAAAAGAGGTGTAGCACTTGTCTGAAAAAAGAGGGACAGTGGATCAGGATCTGATACCGGCAAATGCCGAGCATTCTTACAGTGTAAGTAAGATGCATTTACCGTTATCTTGCCCTATGCCAGGAATGTATTTGTGGAATTCTCACCCGAAAGTTTATTTGCCGATAGAAGAGGCTGGATCGGTTAAATGCCCATATTGCGGTGCAGATTATTTACTGGTTGATGTCTAAAATTATTTCTATTGGTATTCGACTAAGCACTGAAAACCTGGTTCATTCGATCGATTACGTCATTTATATGGACTAAAGCCATAGCCCCTGGACTGCGGACACGCTGTCCCCAGCGAAGGTCAGCCAGTCTCTTACCTAGAAAATGTTTTGCCGCGTCCGGATATGCATTCACGGTCAGGTGGCGACTTAGGTATGGGCCACTTCGATCTGGGTTTGAGGTTGCGTAAAGTCCAATAACGGGCGTGTTAACAGCAGTGGCCATATGTGCCGGCCCAGAGTCCGGACATATTAGAGCAGCTGAAACATTGAGTACTGCTAAAAGTTGTTTGAGATTTGTTTTACCTATTAGGTTGACGATTTCGTGTTCACAGCTCTTCTGAATTCGGCGACCATACTCTTTTTCCAGGTCCGACGTTCCACCAGTAAGGACAATGCGGCAACCAAAATTCTGGTGCGCATAATTTGCTACTGCTGCATATCTATCCGCATGCCAGTTTCGAAAATTCCGCCGGCGCATGCTACTGCATGGACTTATGGTTAATATGGGCGCCACTTTTCCGACATGTTGCATGGCGAATGCGCGGTCAGCATCCGATATGGGAATGTCCCACCTTGGAATTTGTTTTTTCACACCTATGTAATGGGCAAATCCCATCATGCCGTCAAGGACGTGTTCTTGATGTCGTTCCGCAATACGGTGACTCGTATAAAGCCACTGCAAGTCTCGGGCGCGTTTATAATCGAAACCGAGTTTCACCGAAGTATTAATCATCCGGTATATTGGGTTTACTCGCATCGAAGCATGCATGCACAATGCGACGTCAAATGCATAATTAGCTAGTTCTTTTTTGAGTTGGCGATAGGCTTCTCGACCTCTATTCTTATCGAAAGTGATAAACTTTATGTCCGGAATGTCACCCATCAACTCAGCTTCAACTTTACCAATGATCCAAGTGATCTGGGTTGCGGGCCAAAAGTCCTGTATAGCACGGACAACTGCTAATGCATGGCAGGTGTCACCAATATGAGAAAGGCGAATTAGGCAAACACTTTCTGGCGGCGATTCTTTGAACATTTTGTCGGACCGGAAAGAATAATAACTTTTTTAGGACGAATGAGTTTGACCGACACTGTCGAGAAAACCACTGATGGAGCCATCCTATATGATAGTGATGTGCTCAGCCAGGTGTCAGAACAAATGTTTGCTTCCTATGGCTGGGCGTTAGCAAATCCAGTACAAGGCATTTTGAATTCAGCTGGCCGTGGCAATACTATTATTGTCAGCGATGGAATTAATGATTTTGTACTTCGGCACTATTTGCGTGGTGGTTTTCCTAGTCGGATTGTTGAAGATGCTTATTTTTGGGCTGGTGAGGCCTGTACCCGCTCTTTTCGGGAATTTCGCCTACTATCAAAATTACGGAATCGTGGTCTTCCGGTACCGCAACCTGTAGGTGCAAGGTATTGTCGTAGCGGGTTGATTTATCGCGCTGATTTGTTGACTAGGAGAATACCCGGTATTTGTTCGCTAGCTGAAAGAATAATTGAACGGTCGGCAAATACTAAGTTTTGGTGGAGTATCGGATGCAGCTTACGGCGCTTTCACCTCGAAAATGTTTGTCATGCAGATTTGAATGCATACAATGTGCAACTCGATTCCGATGACAATCTGTACTTACTTGATTTCGATCGCGGCCGATTTCGTAAGCCGGGCACATGGATGCAGCAGAATCTGGCCTGTCTGAATCGTTCCCTGCTAAAAATTGCGAGCTTGGATAAACGCGCAATTTTTGGCCAATCTGACTGGGATGCTTTATTAGAAGGCTATTTTAGTGAATCTAGATCAGCATAGACGTCGCCCAACGGTTCAGGTAACCCTTTAAACCGGCGATGAACCCAGTAGTATTGTTCCGGACACTTCCGGATATGCTCTTCTAGAATTTCGAGATATTTCTCGGTGTCCTTTACTGGATCATTACTTGGCAGACCTTGAATAGGTGGCAGTAACTCGACTCGGTACCGTCCGTTTTTGAGTCTTCTCGTAAAATAAGGGATAGCGACGGCTTTGCCTAAATTTGCGAGTGTTGTGGTTGCAATGTTAGTTCGTGCGGGGACTCTAAAGAATGGAATAAGTGCCGAGTGCTTTGCTTGATATGCTTGGTCGGGTGCATACCAGACCGGAGTTCCTGTACGGAGGTTTCTCACCATCTTCTTGATATCGTTTTTTTGAATTAGCATACGGCCGGAAAGTTTTCTGCTCGACAAAATAAGGTGAGTTAAAAGTTCGTTGCGTAAAGGCCTATAGACAATATCGAAAGGGGGGATATGATCACGTAAAACACGGGTACAGATTTCCAAAGTTGTAAAATGAGCACTCAATAGAATTACATTTTTTCCTTGTTTGAGCGCTGTATTAACGTGTTGGGCACCCGTGACCTCAGTAATACTCCGTAATTTTTCAATAGAACTCCAGCGCGCAAGCCCGAGTTCCATTAATGAAGCGCCGAGCGCTTCAAAATGTTCTAAGGCTAATTTGTTACGCCGCTTAGCAGACAGTTCGGGAAAACACAGTTCAATGTTGCGCCGTGAAATGGCACGACGCTCGGTAGCTACGCTGTGGGCTAGCCGTCCTATGGCCTTGCCCAAACAGATCTGTAACCGCAGAGAAAGAAAACACGAAAAGCGGAGAAATCCGATGCCAATCCAGGTTGGCCAGTATTTTAGCTGCCAGTATTGACGAAAAATGCGTTCACCGGTTTTTGTCATAAAATTTCGTTCCCGAATCATTTTTTCTACAGTATGTTAGGGCTGAAGCACTGTGTTTATGGTTGATCAACGAAGTTTCGTTGTTCAAAATATCCCAGAAGCCCGAATTTTACTGACATTAGCAGAAAATTAGTCGGTGCATCTTTATATTGACGAATAAAAATTAAGGTCTGTAAGTTGAAAAAAATCCTAGCTGCAACGTTAATGCTGATTATTGCCTCTGTGTCGAATGGCAACGAGAGTGACTTGTTTCCACAACCGGCTCAGCTTGCGTCTGATGTAGACTTTTGGGTAGCAATTTTTACAGGGTACACAACGACTGAGGGCGTGCTCCACGACAGTCATAATTTAGACATTGTTTATGAGAGATTGTCACTTCCAGATAACGCGAGCCGCCGCCAGCGACAAAGTGTTTCAGATCGACGGCGCCCACATTACAAGGAAATTTTACAAACACTGGCCAGTGGAAAGCGCGAAGGCCTGACGAAAGAAGAGCAGCGTGTTTTGGGTATGTGGCCGCCAAATGTTAGTGAGAAAGAGCTCCTTTTAGCGGCCAATAATATCCGATTCCAAGCTGGTTTATCGGATCGCTTTGCAGAAGGATTGCATCGCGCAGGACTCTACCGAGACTATATCAATGAAGAGTTCAAGCAACTTGGTATTCCAATTGAACTCGCTGCATTACCCCATGTTGAGTCTTCTTATGATCTTGATGCCAGATCGAATGCAGGAGCGTCTGGTATTTGGCAATTTACACGTGGCACGGGACGCCGGTTCATGCAAGTGGATCATGTGCTTGATGAACGTAATGATCCGTTTTTAGCAACAATAGCCGCCGGAAAATTGTTGAGTTATAACCATTCAATCACCGGCAATTGGCCGATGGCTATAACAGCTTACAATCATGGCCTTTCTGGTGTGCGCCGTGCTATGCGCCTTTACGGCGACAATAACCTGATTGATATTCTTCGTCATTATGATGGACGCGCATTTGGTTTTTCATCCCGCAATTTCTATGTTGCTTTTCTTGCTGCGAAAGAAGTAGACCAGAATCCTGATGTCTATTTCCCTGGCCTAAAACCGGCTGAGCCCATCGAATATTCGCAATACCGTTTGAAAAAATATATACCGGTGAATCAACTCACAACATTCTTGGGCATCAGTGATAGTGATTTGGCACGGCATAATCCCGCTTTGCAACGAACGATTTGGCAGGGTAGTAAATATTTACCCAAAGGCTACACGCTTCGTGTACCAGCCAGTCTGATAAAGAACTCTTTGCAGACCCTTATTGATAGTCTGTCTCCCGATATATTTTTTAATCAACAGTTGGCTGACCTTTTTCATACTGTTGCGCGCGGAGATACTCTTTCAGAAATCGCAGATGTGTATGAGACAAAGGTATCAACGCTAGTAACCCTTAATAATCTTACGAACAGACACCGTATCAGAGCTGGACAAAAGCTTCGCTTACCTGCAGCTGGGCCCGCACCGATTTCTGAGTCGTCGATGGTTGTTCGATCTTCACCGCCAGTAACGGGGAGAAACGGCGGGGCCCCTTTGACGGAAACTTCTATAACAAAAGCTACTGATGCCAGTATAGGAGCGTTAACTAATGCAACGGAAAAAATGAAGGTGGTGGGTGATCCGGCGGGCACAAGGGCGCTTCTATCTGATCCTGGTGATTACGCGGTCGATGCTGATCATACGATAGAAATTCAAGCGCTAGAGACGCTTGGCCATTATTCCGATTGGCTCAATGTCAGAACACAGCGCTTAAGGGATATAAACAACATGTCATTTCGAACTCCAGTCGAAATTGGTAAGCGTATAACACTTGATTTTAGTAACGTTAGTCTAGAGAGCTTTGAAGAGCTTCGCAGTAATTATCATCGTCAACAACAGGATATCTTTTTTCGCACGTATACGATTACGGATGTTCGTCAGCATGTTATACGCAAGGGGGAGTCTGTTTGGGAATTATCTTTGCGTGAGTACGGGGTGCCTGTTTGGTTATTTCGCCAGTACAATCCGGAGCTTGATATGCACAATGTGACTTGGGGAACTCGCCTGAGGTTTCCGGTGCTCACCGAAAATAAGCAAACTTAATGCGCCAAGATGAAGCATTCTTTTTTGATTTTTTTTATTCGTCTAATGAGTGTAGTTTTTGTTACCGTTGGGGCCATGATTTATGTTTTGAAGGTTGAGTCTGGTGTGGCTTATCCTTTTCGTAATTTGGTGCCGATGCTGGTAGTAATATTATTAACTGCCATTACCCTGAAAAAAGGTGGTGGACAGTGGGCCGCAGCAGGATGGTGTTGGCCACTTGGGACGCTGGGGTTTGCTATCCCAGCTATCGGATTATCACTCTATTTGCACTATGGTTACGAGGTGGACCTGAATGGTATGTATAGCGAATCTATATATCCTAACGAAGTTTTCAGATACTTACCTTTCTATACTATTTTCGCCGGTTTCATCGGATTTGCTATCGGGTGGATCATAGGAAAAAAAATATAATTGGGAAATGCTAAATTCACTTCGTTTATTCGGATTCATTGGAATACGATATTTGTGGTAGTGGGAGAGTTATTTTTTTTGGTAATTAACTTTGCATAAATGATTATCATTGATAAGCCCATCATTTCAGTATTTGTTGCGTTGACGGCTGTCATAGTCGCCAATTCCAGTATGGCGAACGAATTCCCTTTGGCTGAAAAGGTCCTCGTAGAAAAAGGTAAGCGTCAGCTCCATTTGCTCCGTGAAGATAAGCCCTTCCGTACTTTTAAGATAGCACTCGGAGTAGAGCCTGTTGGTGACAAGTTTATGGAGGGTGACCAAAAAACTCCGGAAGGTGAGTACATACTCGATGCTAGAAATCCGAACAGCGAATTTTTCCTGTCTATTCATATCTCGTATCCGAATTCAACTGACATTGCAGAGGCTCAGAGGATGGGCGTCAACCCTGGAGGTCAAATCATGATTCACGGACAGCCAAACTTTCCTACTTTCTCGCAGGCATATTATGAACGGGAGGATTGGACGAATGGCTGTATAGCCGTTTCAAATTCGGACATGATCGATATTTGGCTAATGACGCCGAAAATGATTCCTATAGAAATCGTACCCTAATTGTAGCTTGGTCCATTAATTATATATGAGCATATGTTGCCTGTTCGCAGTTTTCTAATTAAGTTAAAACGCAGAGTTTCGGCCAAATAATTGAGTGCGCAAAGTCACGTTCTTTACCTGTGATGTAGTTCCTATAATATTTTCCCTGTACCACTTACCATCGGCTTATAGAATTTAGATGAGAACTTGCACATGGAAGATAGTAAGTACAAGGCTTGGAAGCGGTTATATAGTAATAATGAAGATCGGGTGGTTGTAAATGCTCCAGATATGTCCAGTCAGATGCCGGGTAGTATCGTAGGCGGTGACGGTTGGCAGCATTACCGGCAGTGGATTTCAAAAACACCTTCCCCCGGCTCTCATCGTACAGGTGTTGATCCAGCCGTCTACACTTGGAAGGGCTATCGAGTTTGGACTGAGCAAGTCAAACGAAATTGGCGCGATAACTAAAGCAGCTCATATACGATTAATGGCATTAGCTGTAACGCTTTGGATTCGGTTATTTTGTAAATTTCGAAATGTAGTAGTGTAGAAATTCGATATTGAGTATGAAAAGTTTTCAAACATTCTGTTCGTTAGGTATAGCAAGCTGTGATCTGACTCACGGTAGATTTAATTAAGCATGGCTATAGTGTTCGAATGGAGAGGGAAGTAAACACGGAAGTATGGCTAAAAATTGTCCAGATAATTCGTCACCACTAGTGGCATTGAAACGAAAGTCAGCACAACAGCGTTGGGAAGTTTTCCACAGAGCAATTTCGTATGCAAAAAACTCCAACTCGGTGAGGGTGCAAGACACCGAAAAAAGCGTGCTAGTTAAATCCTCGACACCGATTATGAAAGTCGTTAAGTAGCAGAAGAAGCGAGTGCTCTGTAACAATACTGTTGATATCTAAGATTAAGGTACTGTTACCAAATTATTTGGTGTGCCCAAAACTTGTTACAATAGTCCCTGACCAGTTACCAAGATAGTTTTTAAATCGTATAGATTGCGATATCGCTGGATGTCATCCGGGAGGTAGACTCATAGTATGGCCGAGAAAGCACTTAAAGACCGTTTGAGCGATGAGCAGTATCGTGTGACACAAGAGAAAGGCACGGAGCGACCATTTTCCGGTGAATATAATGATCATAAAGAAGACGGCTATTACACTTGTGTCTGTTGTGGGAAGAAATTATTTCACGCAGAACATAAGTATGATTCTGGTACTGGCTGGCCAAGTTACTGGGATACTGCAAAAGATAGTGTCAAGACCCTTCCGGAACCAGATCAAAGGCCAGGAAGGTTCTGCGAAGAGGTGCTGTGCGGTAATTGCAGTGCACATTTAGGCCATGTATTTAAAGATGGACCTGAGCCTACCGGGTTGCGTTACTGTATCAATTCGGCATCGTTAAATTTTAAGGCTTCACGATAACGGCATAGTATGTTTAAGACTTCCCATGGAGAATTATCCTGAAAAGACGGTTACTTATAATTATTTTGTCGATCGTTTTACCAATTATCGTTTTGGTGGCTTATCAAAACCAAGATCGGGATTTGCCTAATATTCAAGCAGTTCCTGACAACAAGGCAATGATAAATCCTTCAGATTTTGAATCTGTTGCCATAAGAGGTGGGTTAACCAGTAAGACCCTATTGGTTGGCGATGGCCCCGTTATAGAATCTGGTGCTACAGCTATCGTTCATTACACTGGTTGGTTATTTGACTCAGAAGCGACTTATAACCGTGGCATTCAGTTCGATAGTTCTGTAGATCGTGGTGCGGCGTTCCGCTTTCCAATCGGTGAAGGGAGAGTGATTAGTGGCTGGGATTACGGGGTTATCGGCATGCGGGTTGGGGAAGTAAGGGAACTAACAATAGCGCCGGAAATGGCTTACGGACAGCGTGGTGCGGGCGGTATAATTCCACCAGAGGCAACACTAATATTTGTTGTAGAGCTGCTCGGTATTGAGGGGCAAGAGGACGGAGCTTAAACGGCGGCTAAAGTCAGCAGGACAGGACTCAGTTAATTCATCCATTTTTAGGACGCCCATTGCTTTTCTCTTGCTCAAGGTCACGGGCTTGTCCTATCCAGTCTTCACGGTAAATTCGGCTTCGGAAACCCTTGAGTTGTTGAGCTAGGTTCTCCATCTCGTATTCAGTTAGGTCCGCAATCTGACGGAATTTGTAAAAACCAAAATCGTTGAAGATTTTCTCGATTGATGGCCCTATTCCTCTAATTATTTTTAAGTCATCCTTATCAGGATGAATATCATCGCTATTTTGAGGAGACCCAATTGAAACAATCCTTTTTATTTGTTGTGCATGTGTATCTGTGTTTTCTTCAGAGGGTTTGTAATCTTTAACATTTCCCCTTTGGGTCCCTGGATCGGTTTCATTGCCACCTGTCACGGCAGAAAAATATTGTAACTTGTCTTTTAGTTCTTCCTTTTCAGATACCGTTAGTTCCAAATTTTCCCGCATATCATTGAAGCGTTGTTGTAATTCGTTACCGTTAGTAATGGCCAACTGTAAAGCATCGGACAATTTTCTCGTGTCGGCCCTATGAGTGTCTTGTAAGGATCTATATTTACTTACCTGCTCCATGAGATTCTTGTTTTCATCTGCTAGCCGCGCACCTTCAGACTTCTTTCGCTCGAGTTCTTGGTGCAAGGTAGCGTTAGCAGAGATCTTTTCTTTTACACATCGATCTGCACGATACATCCACCCGAGAATAGCACCAATTATTAGTCCGAGTGCGAGCAAATAAATGGGTACATTAGGCAATATAGGCATTCCAGTTTTCCCAGCGTAAACTTCAGATCTTACGAAGCTAGTCTCAATTTATCCATTTCGGCTACTACTTCCTTAATTTGACTCACAGCCCAATCTATCTCTTCTTGTTCTACGATCAAGGGAGGGGCTAGCCGGACGACTGTCTCGTGAGTTTCTTTAGTCAAAATGCCACGGCCCATAAGACGCTCGCAGATTTCACGTGCGCTTCCCAGAGTAGGATCTACTTCTATGCCTACCCATAGGCCACTTCCACGGACTTCGGCAATAAGCGGACTCTCAATTTTTGCTACTTCGTTAAGAAGGTACTCACCAAGTTCGTAGCTGCGTTTTGCAAATTGTTCCTCGACTATTACATTCAGTGCTTCAATACCAACAGCTGCTGCCAAAGGATTGCCACCAAACGTACTACCATGCGTACCAGGTACGAATATCTCCATCACTTCTTTTTTGGCAAGCAGCATTGATACTGGAAGAATGCCACCACCCAATGCTTTGCCCAAGATTAATGCATCAGGCTTCACATTTTCATGATCGCAAGCCAAGAATTTTCCAGTTCTACCTAGGCCGGTTTGTATTTCATCGGCAATAAGCAAAACATTCTTATCTCTGCAAATTTTGTGGCACCGTTTAAGATAACCATCTGGTGGAATGATAATGCCACCTTCTCCCTGCATAGGTTCAACTAAGAAGGCTGCGGTATTTGCTGTTATCGCATCAGCCAGCGCATCGGAATCTCCATACGTCACCACCTTAAATCCTGGCGTCAGAGGCCCGAAATTCTTTTGGTATTCGTCTTCGTCTGAAAAAGAGATGATAGTAGTCGTTCGTCCATGAAAATTACCCGTACAGACGATTATTTCGGCTTTATTCTCAGGGATTCCCTTAATCTCATAACCCCAGCGACGGGCTGCTTTAACCGCTGTTTCTACCGCTTCGGCCCCGGTATTCATCGGTAAAGCCATGTCTTGCCCAGTCAAGTTACACGCGAGTTGAAGAAAAGAGCCAAGCTTATCGGTATAGAATGCACGCGAAACAATAGAAAGAATTTCCGCCTGTTTATTTAAGGCAGCTACTAGACGAGGGTGCCCATGACCATGGCTCACCGCTGAATAGGCGCTCATTAAATCCATATATTTTCGCCCACGATCATCCCATACATAAACGCCTTTCCCGCGAACTAGGACGACCGGAAGAGGGTGGTAATTGTGAGCACAATATTGATTTTCTAAGTCATAACTAGATTTCATGCTAGATCCTTAATCTATATAGAATTTCGACTCGAAACGAATCTGGGAATTTTCTGCAGTATCTTCGGGTATTACTTCTATATCGAATATCAGGGTTTCGTGATTGGCGACCGATGTTTCGCCGATATAGTAGATAGCTTCCTTATCGTGGAGCATTCTTAGGGTAAAGTTTTTGCGCTGACCCGCCAGATTGGTCGCTTTGACACTTATGTTTGCCGAGACTGGTATTTGAGTCATATTTTCCACGACAGCTATGTTGAGTAGGGCCGTATTTTTACTTTGCGATATTTTATATTTGCGGGCTACTTCTAATGGTAGCTGGTTAGTTAATTGCGCACTGAAATGGATTGAGTAATTTCCAATATCGATGAAAGTTGGGCGTGCGGTTTGTGCTAAAGGAATGGCAGCATTCTCATTAATTCCGCCACAGCTATTAAGGACTGTCAGCGCTAATGTAATAATTATTAGTTTAAAAGGGATCATCCTAGGGGTCCGTCTTCTGACCTTAGAAATATATTTGGGCAGTTTTGCTTACATCAAGAGTGGCTTATAGGATTGCAAAATGATAACTCCGGCTTGCAACAAAACAATTGCGAAGATCGGAGATATATCGAGGCCTCCAATTGGCGGTACCAGCTGCCGGAAAGGTCTCAGAATGGGTTCCGCAATAGTGGCGAGCATGGTTGTGACCGGATTATAGCTATGTGGTGATACCCAGCTAAGAATAATCCGAATAAGAATTACAAAGAAAATCATATTCAGACTTAATATGGCTAGTTCTACGATAGATTGAACACCAATGGCGGCAGCACTTGCTTCGGTACCTCGTAACTGCAGTAGCAGGCTAATAAGCAGATACTGGATGATCAATGCTGCCGTTAGTGTTGAAGTATCAATTCTGCCAAATGAGGGAATTACACGGCGGAGTGGTATAACGAGCGGCGATGTTAGACGGAGCACACCTTGAGCAACTGGATTACGAAAGTCCGCTCTAAAGAGTGGTAGCCAGAAACGCATTAATAGTATTAGGAGATATAACTCCGTAAGTGTCCTAATAATGAAATCGATAGCATTTAGCATCTGCTCTGGGCCCTCCGGTTAAGCTACTCAGCTAGTTTAGCCAGTTCGGCAGCACGTTTTTCTGCCTCATCGATTGCCGTTGCGAAAATCTCTCTGGCATCCATTTTTTCGAGATACCTGAACGCAGCAGTAGTGGTGCCACCCGGGGATTTCACTCTATCGATTAGGGCTGCCATCGATTCAGTTTCAGCTGCCGCAAGCGAAGTCGCTCCTCGCGCGGTTTCAACGGCGAGCGTCCTCGCAGTATCGGCATCGATCCCAAATTTCCGCGCGGATTCAATCATGATGTCTATCAGCAGATAAAAATATGAGGGGCCAGTTCCAGATACCGCAGTTACAGCATCTATTTGCGATTCAGATTCGAGCCACACGACGTGACCAACAGCAGACATAATTGTTTCAGCCAGTGCTTTATTATTTTTAGAGGTCTTCTCATTGGAAATGAGTGCTGATATACCTTGGTCAATTAACGCTGGTTGATTAGGCATGACCCGGACGACAGATAAGCCTCCGCCTAGCCAAGTATCAATATCATCTATTATTGGCCCGGCGGCAATCGACATAATAAGCGGTCGAGACTCTTGCACTTCATGCACGAGGCTTTGACAAACAGCTTTAAGGATCTGCGGCTTAACGGCAAAGACCAAAACCTCAGAAGCGAGGGCAACTAAGCTATTGTCTTCAGTAACCATTGTTCCATAGAGTTCCTTGCGCAGGCGATCACATTGTTCTGTTCGGGGTTCAGCGATCATAATGTCTGTGGCATGCATACCACCTCGAAGTAGACCGCCACCGATTGCTCTCGCCATATTACCGCCGCCGATAAGGCCTACTTTGTTACTGATCATACCCTCTCTCCAAATAGCGCAGTCCCGATCCTGACAATCGTTGTGCCCTCATGAATGGCCGCAGGATAATCTGCTGACATTCCCATAGATAATGTATCCAACTTTAACCCGTCTGCATTAAGTTCGTCTTTTATTTTTCTAAGTTTGGAAAAACACTTCTTTTGTCCCTCGAAACTTTTTCGTATTGCTGGAAGGCACATAAGGCCGCGCAGTTTCAATCTGGGTAGTGTGCTTATAGCTCTCGCCAGTTCCGCTACATCATCTGGTAGTACGCCCGCTTTTTGCTCCTCTCCATCAATGTTTACCTCGATACATACATTTAGGGCTGGAAAATGGTCAGGACGTTGTTTCGAGAGCCGCGTTGCAATTTTTAAGCGATCGATTGTGTGGACCCATTGAAAATGTTCAGCTACCGCCCTTGTCTTATTTGACTGAAGATAGCCAATAAAATGCCAAATGAGATCCTTTCGATCACACGATTGAATCTTTTTTATACTTTCCTGCACAACATTTTCGCCAAAATCGCGCTGTCCGAGCAGGGTAGTTTCCAGAATTTCATCTATCGATTTCTTCTTGCTAACCGCCAGTAATCGCACAGTTTTTGGGTCGCGGCCAGCATTCTCTGCGGACTCCGCCAACGAATCCTGCAGATTTAGATAGTTTTCCGTGATTCTGATCACGCTAAGCTCCTTAAGCTTCGATATACTAGATACTTTAAAGGTCCGGGTTATGGTAAGTCGGACCAATTAATTTTCGAGGGAAAAAATGCCCGTCGATGTCTCCCAGTTGTTAACGTTCACTGTAAATAACAATGCTTCTGACCTGCATCTTTCGAGTGGTGTTCCGCCGATGATCCGCGTCGACGGTGATATTAAACGTCTCAATATGCCTGCACTCACTCACAAAGAGGTGAATAGCATGGTGTATGACATTATGAATGACAAGCAGCGCAAGGAGTATGAAGAATTTTTAGAAACTGATTTCTCTTTTGAAATACCTAAGTTAGCACGTTTTCGGGTTAATGCTTTCAATCAGAATCTAGGCTCCGCAGCGGTTTTCAGAGCTATTCCTTCGGAGATATGTGCGTTAGATGACTTGGGAGCCCCGAGTGTCTTTAAAGATATTGCGATGCGGCCTAGGGGCATGGTGCTCGTTACCGGGCCAACGGGCTCTGGAAAAAGCACAACGCTAGCGGCCATGGTGGATCATATCAATGAGAATAAATTTGATCACATCATAACTATTGAGGACCCAATTGAGTTTGTGCATGAAAGTAAAAAGTCTTTGGTCAATCAGCGGGAAGTCCATCGTGACACTTTAGGTTTCAACGAGGCTCTTCGATCGGCACTGCGTGAAGATCCTGACGTTATATTGGTCGGCGAACTTCGTGATTTGGAAACCATTCGTTTGGCTTTGACAGCTGCGGAAACTGGTCACCTGGTATTTGGTACGCTGCACACGAGCTCAGCTGCAAAGACCGTTGATCGTATTGTTGACGTTTTCCCGGCGATGGAAAAGGAAATGGTACGTGCAATGTTGTCTGAATCGTTGTGTGCAGTTGTATCTCAAATACTTCTTAAAAAAGTTGGTGGTGGTCGGATTGCCGCACATGAAATCATGATCGGTACCGCTGCAATTCGCAATTTAATTCGCGAAGGTAAAATTGCGCAGATGTACTCGGCAATACAGACGGGTCAGGGTTCGGGCATGCAAACACTTGACCAGAATTTGGCAGAACTTTTGCGTAAAGGATTGGTCACTAAGGACGAGGCAAGGTTTCGCGCAGTTCACAAAGAGAATTTCTGACTAAAAACAGAATTGGCTGGCTAGAGGGAGTATAGGGAGATGGAGCGGGAACAAGCAGTGAGGTTGATGCAAGACCTGCTGAGGAAAATGGTCGATCGGGAGGGATCTGATCTTTTTATTTCTGTAGGTTTTCCTCCTGCTATAAAGTTTGATGGGGAGGTCCAGAAGGAGGGAGACAAGCTTCTGACTGCCGAGCAATCTGCATTGATGGTTCGATCAATTATGAACGATAAGCAGATCAAAGAGTTTGACGCTACGAAAGAATGTAATTTTGCTATTGCACCAAAGAATATTGGACGTTTCCGTGTCAGCGCCTTTATTCAGCAAGGACAGGTGGGTGCTGTTTTGCGCACGATTAAGACCGATATTCCAACTGTAGATCAGTTAGAGCTGCCACTAATTTTGAAAGACGTTGCCATGAATCAACGTGGATTAGTCATTGTAGTGGGCGGCACCGGATCTGGTAAGTCGACAACGCTTGCCGCAATGACGGGGCATCGTAATAGGAATTCCCGCGGACATATTGTTTCAATAGAGGACCCAATCGAGTATGTTCATCCCCACGAAGGCTGCGTTGTCACCCAGCGTGAGGTTGGGGTAGATGTTGAATCGTGGCAGGCGGCTTTAAAAAGTACTCTGCGTCAAGCGCCTGACGTTATTTTGATTGGTGAGATACGGGATCGGGAAACTATGGAATATAGTATCCAGTTCTCTGAGACAGGCCACCTTTGTCTCGCTACCTTGCATGCTAATAGCGCTAATCAGGCACTTGACCGTATAATCAATTTTTTTCCTGAAGACCGGCGACAGCAGCTGCTGATGGATTTATCCCTTAATGTAAGGGCCTTCATTTCACAGCGCCTAGTACCTCGTGAAATTGGTACTGGGCGGGTTGCTGCCGTGGAAATTATGCTGCACTCACCGCTCATTGCTGACCTTATTTTTAAAGGCGAGGTAGGCCAGATAAAGGAAATTATGGCTAAGTCGACACGCCTTGGAATGCAGACTTTTGACCAGGCGCTGTTTACCCTTTACGAAGAAAATTTAATTTCCTACGAGGAAGCAATGCGTAATGCTGATTCAAAAAATGAGCTCCGTCTTCGGATTAAACTTGAGAGTCAACGTGACTCTGCAGCAGCGGATCAAGAAGTAGATAATTTGCAGGTAATTGAAGAGGACCCGGCCCAGACGTACTAGCTAGACGGAATTCCATAATCTTATGAAAATAAAGCCATTTTTCAAACTGATGGTTGAGAAAAAGGCCTCGGATCTATTTTTTGTGCCTTTTGCGCCAGCCAAGATCAAAATTGATGGCAGGATAGTTCCTATCAACAAGGTTGAATTGACTCCGACAATGGTTAAAGAGGCAGCGAGCGAGGTAATGGATGCTGACCAAATGGAGGCATTTTCACGTGAGCTCGAAATGGACTTTACGATGTCAGAACCTGGCCTTGGACGGTTTCGGGTCAATGCTTTTTATCAACGGGGTAATATATCGATGGTGTTACGGTATATAACAGCGGAGCTACCGACACTTGAGGACCTTGGCATGCCGGAGCAACTTAAGGATCTTGCAATGCTACGCCGAGGTCTTGTTTTGATGGTGGGTTCGGCTGGATGTGGCAAATCAACGACGTTGGCAGCGATGATTAATCATCGAAATGAGAATGCATCATCTCATATTATTACTGTTGAAGATCCAATTGAATTCCTGCACCCGAATAAGCAATCGATTGTGAACCAACGTGAGGTTGGGCTAGATACAAAATCTTATCGTCGCGCATTGAAAAGCGCGATAAGGGCAGCACCGGACGTCTTACAGATTGGGGAAATTCGCGATCGAGAATCTATGCAGTCGGCAATCGATATGGCGGGTACTGGCCACCTTGTTCTAGGCACCCTTCATTCAAATAACTCAACGGAAGCACTTGATCGCATCATCAATATGTTTCCTGAGGGCCAGCATAATCAGGTTTTTATGGATCTTGGGCATTATCTCCGAGCAATTTTGTCGCAGCGATTGGTTCGTGATCGCGCTGGCAAACGTGTTGCAGCTGTTGAGTTGCTTGTTAGTACTCCACACATAAAGGATCTTATTCTCAAGGGAGATATCACTGGTGTAAAGGACGCTCTTCGAGAGTCAAGTGACAAAGGAATGCAAAATTTTGATGAAGCTCTGTTGGCGCTTTATAAGTCGGACACCATTGAGCTTGAAGAGGCAATGTCGCATGCTGATTCAAGAACTAACTTAGAAGCAAAAATAAATTTTGGTGGTTGATTGCGTTTCTTGACTACTTGCGTAATAACCAAACGATTGCAGACAGTGCCACACTGATAATTAGCATCGAAGTAATGGGAAGGTAGAATCTAAAATTCTCTTTGTGGATGATAAGGTCGCCCGGTAAACGGCCTAACGGCAGTTTACTAAACCATGGCCAACCGACACCTATCACCAGTATCAAAACTCCAAGTATGAAAAGCAGTTTCTGCACAGGTTAGTGTGGTGTTGTAACGCTTCGCCCCGGTGTCCAAGGAACTTTTGCTGCATCCAGATCGGTTTTAAGTATTTTGTATTCCTCATCGATAAGAATCGTAAGGTTCTTACTTACACTATCAAAAACTTCTTGAGCAATTTCGAGGGAATCCATTTGTGTTTGTGTTGGACCATATGCAGTAGTTTTCGGCCTGTAGTGTGCATGACTCAATCTCGACGTCACCGGCATGGGTCTGTTAACAGCATATTCAGAACGAGTGGCGTCACCAGAAAGACGATCACGTTCTGCGATGATACTATTTTGTAATAATTGGGTGTCGCCATAGAGTTTCATGTCTCCGGTTGAATTTTGCAGCGATTCTTTGATTGCATCGAGCTGCTGGAGGACTTGGTCAATTGCATGCAATGTTCCATTGACTGCACGGCGCATCTCATCGACTCGTTGCGAGAATGTGACCCGGGATTGTTGGGACACACCTGATAATGTTGGC
Source organism: uncultured Woeseia sp. (assembly GCA_913031125.1). Classification (GTDB taxonomy): domain Bacteria; phylum Pseudomonadota; class Gammaproteobacteria; order Steroidobacterales; family Woeseiaceae; genus SZUA-117. Next base: position 38,212 of record CAJWFK010000024.1, read on the forward strand.
TCACGAATTGAAACAACATCAAATGTCTGGTTCTGATTGAGGTCTCGCAGTTCTCCATTAATACGTTCACGCATCTTCACTTTATATGTACCGGGTGCGACTAACACACCGGCGGATTCACTGTACGAATTTCTACGTTCCGACTCAGGAACCCAAGGATCCATAGCTGGGTATCGAAGATCCCAGGCAACCCGATGGAATCCAGCATTTACAGGAGCTGTGATATGTCGAATAACATTGTTGTTGAGGTCAGTAACGGTAAAAATAATCGCCGGTTCGTCTTCAAGTGCCTCCTGTTTTAATGTGTCCCAGCTTGGGAAAATAACGTCTTCATTGTTATCGATTAGATCCTGCTCTAGATGTCGGCGTCTTTCATTTAGTTTCTGCCGCTTCTCAGCTAGGTAGTAGGTAAATATGGCACCAAATGGAGGGTTTGGAGCAACAAAATAAGCATCTCCCTGACTGTCAACACATCCTGGGGTTGAGCAAGAATGCGGCCTTTTTGGAATGTACCAACGCGTTTGGCGGACTGGAAATAAGGTACTGCTGCTAGCCAGCATTTCCTCAGTTACATGCCTAAGTGGGGTGTAATCATCAAGTATGTAGAAGCTGCGACCAAATGTTGCACCGACCAAATCGTTTTCACGGTTTTGAATTGCTAGATCTCGGAACGCTATGTTAGGAACGTTGCCAGAAAGTTTAGTCCAAATATCACCACCGTTAACAGTAAAAAATACGCCGAACTCAGTCCCAAGAAATAACAATTCTGGATTTACATGGTCTTGAACAATACGCCATAGAATATGTCGTTCGGGAAGATTCGATGCGATACTTCTCCAAGTACGGCCACGATTTTCGCTTTTCAAAACATACGGACTGAAATCTCCCGATTTATGGTCATCAACGACAACATAAACGCTGTTTGAGTCATGTAAGTCGGCCTTGATATCGTTGACAAAATAATTTTTCGGTACCCGTGGCAAAGTATCAATTTTTCGCCAGCTCTTGCCGCCATCTTCACTTATGTGTATTAGGCCGTCATCGGTTCCGGCATAAATTAGTCCTTTTATGATTGGTGACTCTGACAATGAGGTAATAGTGTTGTACTGGGACATGGCTCCAAGGTCCCAGTTTGAATCTGCACTCCAGAGGCGCCCCATTAATGGTTGTTTGGTTCTATCCTGATTTCGCGTGAGATCGCCGGAGATCGTAGTCCAGGAATCCCCCCGATTATCGCTTCTCCAGACACGGTAACTTGCAAAATATAAAGTCTTTGGATTATGTGGGCTAATGACGATTGGAGCATCCCAATTGAATCTTTCTTCGACTTCTCCAGCAGAGGGTTGGGGCCGGATGTATGTACTTTCGCCAGTAGCGCGGTCATAGCGCGTAAGATTTCCTTCCTGCCAGTTAGCGTAAATGATGTCCGGATTGGTTGGGTCCGCAGCCGATTGATGACCGTCTGCCCCAAGAGTCAGGTACCAGTCAGAGTTGCGTATACCGATGACATTATCTGTTCGATGCGGCCCCCCCAAACTTGAGTTATCTTGAGTTCCACCGTATATATTATAAAACGGTTCATCATAATCAACCGCGACTTTATAAAACTGAGATATTGGCATGTTGGCCATGAAGCGCCATGTCTTACCGGCGTCTAGGCTCTCGTATACACCACCATCATTTCCAACAAGCAAATAGTCTTCATCAGTGGGGTGGAATGCTATTGCGTGATGGTCCACATGTTTTGTCTCAGAATGCATCGTTTCAAAATCTTTACCACCGTTGTGTGTTACGTGTAAACGCACATCCATCTGGTAGACGCGGTCAAAGCGATGGGGGTCCGTAAAGATTTCTTGATAATAGTGTGGCCCGGTGCCTCCAGACAGATAATCGTTCATTTTCTGCCAGCTTTCGCCGCCATTTTTAGACCGGAAGAAACCACCCTTGCGATGAGCAAGCTCTATAGTGGCATAGACTACATCAGGGTTTTGCGTTGATATCGCAAAGCCAACCTTACCCATATCTTCTTTGGGTAAGCCTTCGCGTAGTTCTCGCCAGGTAGCCCCCCCATCTGTCGATTTATGGATACCCGAACCGGGCCCCCCATCCATCAGTACAGCAACATTCCTGAACTTTTGCCAAGAAACGGCATACATTACATCTGGATTTCGTGGGTCAAGGTGAATTTCCGAGACTCCCGTGTAGTGGTCATCAATTTCTGTGTTGCCCAGACCGTTACCCAGAATCTTTTCCCAGGTTGCACCGCCATCAATTGATTTGTAAAGGCCACGTTCTCCACCCGCTGACCACAGCGGGCCTTGCGAAGCTACGTAGATCACATCAGAGTCTCGCGGATCAATGCGGATCATTCCGATGTGTTCAGACTCTTTCAATCCCATGTTTTCCCATGTTTTTCCGCCATTGCGACTTCGGTAAATACCAGCGCCATAGGCAACATGTCGGCCACTCACATTTTCACCAGTGCCTACCCAAATCGTTTCCGAATCATTCGGGTCTATCGTAATGCAGCCAATTGAATAGGTATCTTCATGGTCAAAAATTGGTGTCCAAGTCGTTCCACCATTATCCGTCTTCCACACACCTCCGCTACCAACTCCAACGTACCAAGTGCTCGGATTATGCGGATTAATCACAATATCGGCTATTCGGCCTGACATAGTCGCAGGCCCAATGGCTCGCATTTCTAATCCTGAGAAAGTGGCCTCGTTAAAGCCCGGGTGGGCAGTTCGGTCCTTCCCCAAAGCAGCTGCCGAGAACAATAAAATAGTAAGGCTAAAAAGCATTAGGTGGCTCATGGATACTCCAGACGGTTGTTTTTTATGACTATAGCAGATGATCGCTATTATCGAGTTGGACGAGATAGGGTAACTTTTCGATGCCTAGGATAATTAGTGCGGTTTATTAACTTGAAGGTCTTTATTGCATACTTGCCCTCAAATTTGCGAACTTATTCGTGCCAAACGAATAAGCAGATTCGCCTACCCTTTGCCGTAAATGTGGCTATAACCATTAATTGCAGGCACACCACCGAGATGGGCATAAAGAATTTTCGAACCTTTTGGAAAAAAGTTATTTACTATAAGGTCAATCATCCCCTGCATTGATTTTCCTTCATAGACTGGATCCGTCATCATACCCTCAAGACGCGCACAAAGGCGTATTGCTTCGTTGGTTTCTTCTGATGGGACTCCGTATAAAGGGTAGCCATATTCTGTTTTTAACACTACGTCTTTTTCAGTTATTTTATGATTCAATTCAACGAGGGCTGCCGTCTTTTGCGCGATATCGAGTACTTGGGCTTTGGTTTTTGCTGGTGTGCACGAAGCATCTATGCCAATGACATTATCTGCGCGGCCATCTTTCTTGAATCCGACAATCATGCCAGCTTGAGTAGAGCCAGTGACTGTGCAGACTAGGATATAGTCGAATTTAAGACCGAGTTTATCTTCTTGGGCTCTCAGTTCTTCGGCAAATCCAACGAATCCCAGTCCACCAAGTTTATGTACAGAGGCACCAGCCGGAATCGGATATGGAACGCCACCTTCATCTTTAATGTTTTCAATTGCCTGTTTCCAACTCTCCCGTATGCCGATGTCAAAGCCTTCGTCTACGAGTTCTA
>CAJWFK010000025.1 GCA_913031125.1 uncultured Woeseia sp.
AATTTTACTATCATCAATTCAAGGATCTGCAATTACTGCAATTCAAATAGATGGACAAGTTTGCCGGCTAGCTTAGAGTGGCTGACCAAAACCTCCTCCATTAAATTTTGACTAAATGGGATTCCCAACTGAAGGATGTACTTTGCATAACATCGCACTAAAGTGATTTGTCGCACTTCTAGGCCTGCAGACAGGATTAGGTGATTAAAATTATCGCTTTCTGTCTCTCCTGATAGTGCCTGTCGAAATCCATCCTGAAAGCGCGCTGCTGCTAACTCAATATCAATCTTGCTAGCTTCACTAAACTGAAGTTCAAAGTCCTGAATCCAGAAATAATTGCCATCTGGAAGTTGGATTGAGTAGGGTCTTTCGGAGCGAACCGGCGTACCCATGTTTTCAAGAAAGGGCAGCACATCAGACAGTGCGAGTGGTTCATTTTGTCTGAATGTACGAAGATTCATTCTATCTGAGGCACAGTCCGATGGTTTATGAAGTAGCAAATAATCATCATGCTCGGTTTTCAACAATCCATCGATTCGCTTAATATCAAGGCAAGCAATCCTTGGTTCTGTTTCCCCTTCATACGCAGGTGAGAATCCCTCACCATACTTGCGGAAGAGTGAAAGACCCTCATCTTCACCAAACTTCTTAACCAATTGAACACGCAGATGATCTCTCCAGTCTATTACTGTGGCCTCAATGCGCTTTTCAATCCGCTTGGTATTTGTACGAATTGTGTTAGCGGCACTCGTGCGAACAATTGTATGCATGCGCGCTAGAGGAGAGTCAGCAATTTGCACGCTGGAATCAACAGATATGCCATCTAACTCATCTTGCAGAATTTCTTCTACTCTGCGACGAACAGCGGTTGTGTATTTTTCTTTTGGCACGTAAATAATACAGGACAAGAATCTACGAAAAGCGTCACGCCGGAGGAAAATCTTTACCTGCCCACGATCTTGTAGATTCAAAATTCCAAGTGAAGTCCTGACTAGATCAGTTATGGAACTTTGAAAGAGTTCATCGCGAGGATAATTTTCAAGAATATTTGTTAGGGCCTTTCCCCTGTGTCCTGATGGATCGATGCTCAAGTCTTCGAGAACTCTTTCTACTTTGAGCCTCAAAAGAGGGATGTTACGGGGTCTTTCGTTATAAGCGACAGAGGTAAAAAGGCCGATGAAACGTTTTTCACCAGTTACCTTGCCATTATTATCGAATTGTTTAACGCCTATGTAATCAAGGTAACTATATCTGTGCACGGTCGAGCGAGAATTTGCTTTTGTAATAATTAGCAAATCTTTCGAGTGAGTATGTTTTTGCATTGCTTTGGTGAGTTCGACGGAATTTCCGCCCCGTTCATCTGTAGCTAGCAAGCCAAGTCCAGAACCTTTTACTGGACTGAGATAGGTTTTCCCCGCTTTATTTCTGAGTTTATGCTCTCGGAACCCCAGAAAAGTAAAATGATCATCAGCAAGCCAGCGCAACAGTTTTTCGCTTTCATAGCATACCTGCTTATCAGAAACGGTGGGAAGATGTGACAGCTCAGATGCAGTTGCTAACATTTTGTCGCGCATTTGTTGCCAGTCACATACGGCGATACGCACATCACTTAGTACCTTCACAATCTCCTGTTCTAGTATTTTAAGCCGATGCGTATCGGTTTCTCGATCGATAGAGAGGCGTATAAAAGATTCCTTAATATAGTTTTCGCCTCCAAGATCTCCGGAAATCTTTAGAAATTTGCCACGCCTATCTCTTTGGACTTGCAGGATAGGGTGGACGGTCATATGAATTGCGAGTTTCTGTCGGCTAATTGCGGCAGAAACAGAATCGACGAGAAATGGCATGTTGTCGTTCACCATTTCGATCGTCGTGAACGGTGATTCATAACCATGGGTCGACAGAGTGGGGTTAAGTATGCGAAGGAGAGCTGTGCCCGGTTTACGTGTCTTGGCAAAATCGAGATGGGACATTGCTGCTTTACCCATGACAACAGGGGTTAGATCGCGAATATGCTCGTATGGCACATCGGAAAAATAATGTCTAAGAAACGTTCCGGTGTCCCTGCCGGCTTTCAGAAACTGTGATTCAGGGCGCGAGGAGACAATTTCGTCTATTAGCTTGCCTGACCTGTCACTAGCGCGACGTTTTCGTTTTTTGGCCACCCTTTCGAAAGGCTCCGCGGTAGTCTGGAATCTAAGGTAGCGATTCTACTGTGTTGGCCGACAATGTTAAACCTGATTGACGCTATTGATTAGCCTTGGTGTGGAGTCGTTAAGTATTCCGTAGTTTGCATTTCAGTTAAACGGCTGGATGTGCGTTGAAATTCAAACTCAAGATGTTTGCCTTGGTAGAGTTGTTTGGCTTCGATTTCCGCTGAAATTACTAATTTCACTTTACGATCATAAAATTCATCAACTAACGATATGAATCGTCTTGCAACATTATCGTCTTCGGGTGTAAATGTTGGCACTTTTGATATAACGACTGTGTGGAAGTAACGGGAAATTTCAATGTAATCCTCCTGATTTCTCGGACCATCACAAATTTCCGAAAAACTGAACCAGACGACACCCTTGGCATAATATTGCGATTTAATTTCACGGCCTAGTATCTGTATTTCTTTTCCTTTCAATATTTCTCCGGTTGCAATCTCCTTCACATAGCCCAGTAATTTTTTTTCCACTTCTTTGTCGGCTGATATGAAATAGGTCCCAGTCGCTTGGAAAAGACGCAATCTGTAATCTATTCCGGAATCTAGATTAATCACTTCCGTATGAGTTTGGAGAGACTGGATGGCGGGCAGAAATTGTTGCCTTTGCAGACCATCCTTATACAGGTCATCCGGGTGTGTATTTGATGTGGCTACCAACGTAATATCTCTCGAGAACAGACTATCCAACAATTTACCAAGGATCATTGCGTCCGCTATATCGCTCACATAAAACTCATCGAAGCAGAGAACCGATATATCTGTAGCAATCTCGGCTGCAACTGTATCTAATGGGTCTTCGGTACCGCGTATACAATTCAAACGTTGGTGTACATTGCTCATCATGCGATGAAAATGTGTTCGTCTTTTCGTTTTAATATCGAGAGAGCTAAAGAATAGATCCATTAGCAGTGTTTTACCGCGACCGACCCCACCCCAAAGATATATGCCTCGTGACTTGTCGGTGTTTAGTCTGAATGTCTTTTTTAGGCGTGTACTTGGCTTATTGCGGATAAGTAGATCTTTCTGAAGCTTTTCAAGCTTTTCTACGACGCGTTGTTGTTTTTCGTCGTTAACTAACTTGTGCAACTGGATAGCCTGTGCGTAAGCGTCTTTTATTGCCATGGAATTACCTTTACGTATGGGAGGAGCCTACATGCATATCAGTACGGTGCAAATTTGTGACTTTGTTAAACTATGACTAGTTCACAGTTTAAGGTGTAAGAATGTCTGATCAAGTAGTGCGTGAGTCGATGGAATTTGATGTGGTGATTGTTGGGGGCGGACCGTCGGGTTTAGCGGCCGCGTGTCGACTGGCCCAATTAGCGGATGCCGACAATAGAGAGTTATCGGTTGTGGTTGTTGAAAAAGGCTCGGAGATCGGAGCACATATTTTGTCGGGAAATGTATTTGAGCCGCGAGCCCTCGATGAACTCTATCCCGACTGGAGGGATTCTGGAGCCCCTGTTAAAACAGAGGTTAAAGGTGATTTGGTACATTACTTAACGGGAGAAATGGGTTCGGTACGAGTACCAGGAATGTTTATACCGTCCACCATGCATAACAACGGTAATTACATTATTAGTCTGGGGAAACTTTGCCAATGGCTTGGCGAAAAAGCTGAAGCTTCTGGTATTAATGTGTTCCCAGGGTTTGCTGCATCGGAAGTGCTTTATGACGAGAGCGGGCAGGTCATAGGTGTGGCAACCAGCGATCTCGGAATTAGTAAAGCCGGGGAAAAAAAGCCCGGCTACCAGCCGGGTTACGAGTTGCTTGGCAAATATACGATTTTCGCGGAGGGGGTGCGAGGTAATTTGGGAGAAGAGCTTATTCAAAAATTTGATTTGAGACGAGATTCTGATCCACAGCACTATGGCATTGGCATAAAAGAAATCTGGGAGATTGATCCCGTCAACCATCAACTAGGACTCGTTGTCCACACTATGGGCTGGCCACTTGATAACAAGACGGAGGGCGGTGGGTTTCTGTACCATGCCTCGAATAATCAGGTCTATCTCGGGTTTATTGTTGCCCTCAACTACCAGAATCCTCATTTATCTCCTTACCAGGAATTTCAAAGATGGAAACTACATCCGAAAATTAAAAGGTATTTAGAAGGTGGGAATCGAATAGCCTACGGAGCACGCGCCGTCAATAAGGGAGGGCTACAAGCCTTGCCGAAACTGGTTTTTCATGGAGGATTATTAGTTGGCTGTGATGCGGGGTTTTTAAACGGCGCTAAAATTAAGGGGGCACATACGGCTATCAAAACTGGTATGTTGGCAGCTGAAAGTGTATATGACGCATTGAGCCAGGAAGATGAGTTACCTACACTCGCTAGCTATGAAGAAGCCATAAGGAATTCCTGGGTACATGATGAATTATATCGGGCCCGTAACTTTGGACCCGCATTACATAAATTAGGGACTTTCATGGGTGCTGCTTTTACCTTCATGGACCAAAATATATTCCGCGGTAAATTGCCTTTTACCCTGCGAAATGAGGATCCTGACCATCATTCATTGCAGAAAGCTAAAACTGCAAAACCAATAGATTATCCAAAACCTGATGGGGTGATAACGTTTGATCGTCTTTCGTCAGTTTATCTTTCTAGTACTAATCATGAAGAGGATCAGCCTTCTCATTTAAAACTGATAGATGAAACGATTCCGATTCGGTACAACCTACCGAACTATGAAGAGCCTGCGCAGCGCTATTGTCCAGCAGGAGTTTATGAGATTTTAGAAGACGGTGGTGAGGCGCATTTTCAGATTAATGCGCAAAATTGTGTGCACTGTAAGACTTGCGACATAAAAGATCCGAAACAAAATATTATTTGGACCGTACCGGAAGGTGGTGGTGGACCAAATTACTCTGGGATGTAAGCAAAAAATAGCGTTCAGCTAAAACAAGTAAGTAATAGCTAACTGCCGATTGAATTTCTACTTTGGCTGCATACGAATTGCTCCATCAATACGGATCGTTTCGCCATTGATCATTGGATTTTCATAAATACTAGCTACAAGCGCAGCGTATTCTGCAGGCTGACCTAGTCTCGGTGGGAAAGGGACTTGGGAACCAAGTGAGTCCTGAAGATCTTTTGGCATGCCGGCCACCATAGGCGTCAAAAATATTCCAGGCGCTATGACATTTACACGTACGCCGATTCGGGCAAATTCTCTTGCTAATGGCAAAGTCATCCCTACTACTCCGCCCTTTGACGCAGAATACGATACCTGTCCAATTTGGCCCTCAAAAGCGGCTATTGATGCAGTGCTAATAATCACTCCGCGTTCACCGTCAGCAGTTGGAGTATTTTTTTGCATAAGAAAAGCAGCTTCCTTAGCGACTAAAAATGAACCGATAAGATTGACCATTATTGTTTTCTCAAAAAATGATACGGCCATTGGAGCTTCTCGGCCAAGAGCTCTTGCGGCACCGATAATCCCAGCACAGTTAACTGCCAATGTAATACCGCTCATAAATTCATGGGCTTGCGCAATAGCTAAGCGGACCTCTTTTTCACACGACACGTCTGTATGGATAAATAGTGCGCGTTCGCCGAGTGTTCGGGCGCTTTTCTCTCCTTGTTCTTCATCAACGTCAAGTAGAGTTGCATATCCACCGTCATCGATAATTTTTCTAGCTGTAGCAAACCCGAGTCCTTGTTTTGATGCTGCGCCAGTGATCACCGCTTTTGCTATCTTTAATTCCATTTAATGGTCCGTTTTATGGGGAACGTTGACTACTTTCCAGCATCTGAACTTCTTAAGCAACAATTGAATTAAAAGTAGATGCTCAAATTTATGTTTTATTCAAAAGATCAGGTTCTTCTAACACGTGAAGGATTTTCGATCTTGCTAGGTTAGCTAGGTCTCTAGCGTTTGAATAGGATAGGTCTGACTGCTCAATTGGGTCGAGTATATCGATGCGTAAATGTCCGTATCGGGGCAGCAATGTATTTGCCGGTAAAATTTGACGTGTGCCTGATATGACCAATGGAATGGTTGGCGCCCCAGCACTTATGGCGGCGGCAAAAGCGCCAGCTCGAAATTTTTGAAGACCAGGCTCGAGAGTGAAAGTGCCTTCCGGAAAAAAGGCTAAAGACTCTCCTTTTTTAGCTACTTTCAAGAGGTGACGCATATCACGAGCGCTTCCAGATGGATTGAAGCGTTCTACGAATTTTGAACCCACTCTTTTTAAAAGAAACGAGGCGATTGGTACTCGCTGCATTTCTTCTTTTATTACATAGGAAAACCTCGCCGGTAGATAGGCTTTCAGCAAAATACCATCAAGATAGCTAGCATGGTTAGCAACAACTATGCAGCTACTGCTAGGAATTTTGTGCAAACCGTGGACGCTGACGCGAACGCTCGTCAGCACAAAAATTGCTCGGGCACATATGGTTACCGACTTCTGCCTGTTGAGAAGGCCCGGTATTAATAGGCAGCAAAAAACAGAACTAAGTGAACAAATAAAGAAAATAATCCAAGCGTATATTGCATACGTTATTTTTCGTAACCTTGCCATGGGCGATAATCGTGATTTATTCATTAATTGAACACTATTGAGGATAACCCTATATTCTTTCGATGCACACTTTAATATACAGCTGTGATACAGATCACATTATGTTAACGCTTTGATAAATCTGTGACGCTGATCACGCCAGTCTGCTATAGGTCTAATCATACTCAAGTGCTTGAAATATCAGTACTTGGCTATAGTAGCGATAGGGGACCAGTTAACTTCGTTACCTATGTTATCAGCCAATTGCCATCTGATATCGGCATAAAACGAAAACATGGGAGACTCACAGGAAGATGGAAGCATTAATGAGCGGACAGCCTTATACACCTGATGCGGAAAATTCTAGTTCTGAAGAATTAGTCGATCGATTCCTTGACGCCATTTGGATGGAACGCGGTCTCTCTGCAAACACACTTGGAGCTTATCGGGCAGACTTAATGGCTCTCGGTCGCCGACTTTCGGAACGTGATGTCCGGATTGAACAAGCTGAAAAAGCAGATCTTCTTGAGTTCATTGCGGGAAGGGTAGAAGGGGGCGCTAAGCCTCGTTCCACTGCGCGACAACTATCCAGTTTTCGTGGTTTTTTCCAATACATTATGCGTGAAGGACTTCGTGATAATGATCCTACGGTCGATATTGCAATGCCACGTATAGGTCGTTCATTACCTAAGACGTTAACAGAAGAAGAGGTAGATGCTTTGCTCCAAGCTCCAAAGACGGAGGAGCCATTGGGGCATCGTGACCGTGCCATGCTAGAACTATTATATGCAACAGGGTTGAGAGTTTCGGAACTGATTAGTTTGAAGCAGTCGCAAGTTAACTTTAATCAAGGAGTCCTTCGGATTGTTGGTAAGGGAGATCGTGAGAGGCTGATTCCGTTAGGTGAAGAGTCACAGCGTTGGCTACATGATTTTATTGACGGCCCAAGAATGGAAATTCTTCTTGAACGACAGACGGAATATTTATTCCCTACACGCCGGGGTAATCGTATGACTCGTCAAGCGTTTTGGCACATTATCAAACGTTATGCGCACAAAGCAGGGATTGACAAAAAGCTTTCACCGCACAGTTTACGGCACGCATTTGCGACCCATCTGCTGAACAGGGGAGCAGATCTTCGAGTCGTTCAGCTACTCCTGGGCCATAGTGATTTATCGACAACCCAGATTTATACTCATGTTGCTCGCGAACGACTCAAAGATCTGCACGGCGAACATCATCCGCGGGGATAGTGGCAAAGTTATTTTTTTGAGGTTCCTTTGATACAATCGAGGGTTATATTAGAGAAATTGCCTGTCAAAGATAGTAATGTCTTTTGCAAGAACCTCGTCGGTAATTACCACAGAAAGGAATCCGGATGAAATCAACTGTTGCACGACATGTTTTGTTGAGTTTCTCAGCAGCAGCACTATTTGTGTGGGGGACAGGGTACACTGCCGATGATGCTGAACTTAGGCAAGTCCGCCAAACTATTTCTGGCATGTTTTCCGGCATTGCAGAAGAGGACGTTTTTCCCAGTCAAATAGAGGGTTGGTACACGGTTCGAAAAGGTGCTGTTGTTGCTTATATTTCTGGCGATGGTCGTTACTTGTTGCAGGGTGATCTTATAGATCTTGTGCAGCAAATCAACCTGTCTGAAAAAGATAGGAATGGTGCACGGGTTTCGATGATGTCCTCTGTAGAGGACGATTCATTGATCGTTTTTACACCAGAGATGCAGCGTCACTCTGTATCGGTTTTTACAGATATTGATTGTACTTTCTGTCGCAGGTTACATAGTCAGATAGATGAATATATGGAGGAAGGAATCCAAATTCGATATTTCTTATATCCGCGCAGTGGGCCAGCGTCTGAATCGTGGGTAAAGGCTGAACAAGTTTGGTGTTCGGACAATCGTAATGAAGCGTTGACACTCGCAAAACTCGACAAAGATTTCCAGACCAGGGAGTGCGATTCCTCTATAGTAAGTGCGCACTTTTCTATGGGGCAGGATGTGGGCTTGCGTGGCACACCAGCTATAGTGCTAGAAGACGGTACTTTAGTTAGTGGATATATGCCTGCTAAGCAGCTTAGCGAAGCAATTTTAGCAGCTGCCGAAGATTGATTTTAGTTCTTACCACGGTTAAACAATACTTCATGCGTATGAACGCCGTTATTTTTTCCAGCGTCTTCAAAATATTTCCTAAGCGCAAATTCCCCACTTCGAAAAGCTATTTCGCCCCATGGAATCTCTTCTTGCGAAAATAATGCAACCTCTAGGGATTCCGTACCAGGTGAAAAGTTACTTTCAAGTTTTGCTGTGAAGAAAAGATGTAATTGGCCGGCCTGAGGAACATCGACTGACGCAAAAAGGTGGCCGATTAAAACTGTTGCACACGCTTCTTCTAGTGTTTCTCGCGCCGCGCCCTCTGCTATTGTCTCACCCATTTCCATAAAGCCAGCTGGTACTGTCCAATATCCGTAACGTGGTTCGATAGCTCGTTTACATAGCAATATTTTCCCATCTCGATTCGGAATACAGCCGACTACGACCTTAGGATTTTGATAATGAACCGTGTCACAGAACTCACATACCCACCTCTCAACCGAATCTCCATCCGGTACTCGACGTGTGATTGGTGTGGCGCAGCTTGAACAGTATTTCATAGCTTTTTGATATTTTTTTGATGGTGCCGGGAGCGAGAATCGAACTCGCACTCTGTTACCAGAACCGGATTTTGAATCCGGCGCGTCTACCAGTTCCGCCATCCCGGCATAGTGTTAATAGCGAGTAGAGCTGTGCTCCATTGTATTGGTGGTAAGTATATTCTCGGGAACGGGAAGCTGCCACATATAATATTATTAACTGCGACCTTCTAACTACTTCGTGCATCTTACATATTAAGACATGAGCAAGTTTGCTGATATACAAATTGATCCAGCTATTGTGGAAAAAGCTGCCCGCGGAGACAAAAAAGCGCATGAAATCCTTTATCGTGCGTTTGCAGGACCAGTTTACTCGGTGGGGTTGCGATTTACACGTGTGCCTGCACATGCTGAAGATCTCTTGCAAGAAACTTTTATTGAGGTTATGCGCAGCATTTCGAAATTTCGTGGAAGTGCTCCGGTTGGCGCCTGGATTCGTCGGATTGCGATATCGAAAGCGCTTATGTTCCTTCGTTCAGCTTGGCATGCTAAGGGACAAAGTATGGACGATGATTGGGAGGAAGTTATAAAACCCCAAAGCTCAATTTCACAAGGTTCCCAACGACAGGAACAGGCTATGGATCTTGAAGCTGCTTTAGCGGCGCTGCCACCAATTAGCCGGGCTGTTGTTTGGCTGCATGACGTTGAGGGCTATACACATCGGGAGATAGCGGCGTTAATGGGCAAGAGCGAGAGTTTTTCAAAGTCTCAGTTATCACGCGCTTACCAGCGGCTACGACCTCTACTTCATACCGAGCTTGAACGACAAGATGCGAAATCATTATCGGGTAGCCCTGTACTGAAAAATTGCTGAAATAGAGGCTAGATCTAAATGAATCACATATATAGACAAGGTAGAAGATCAATTGAGTTGTAGTTTAAGCGTTGAAGAGCGTGACCTTTTGCAAAAGCACTTGGGTGACCTTGAGGATACGATGCCGCCCAGATATGTATGGCACCGTATTGAGGAACAAGCGCATGCGGAAGGTCTTTTTAAACGCTCTATTGGTGTGCACGTTAAATGGCTGGCCGGTCTTGGTACCGCTGCCGCTCTTTTCCTAGCTGTAATCAACTTTTCAACTGTAAAGATGACGGTGGATCAGGAAAGTCAGTACCAGACGAAAACGACTGTGTTGGATGAAACTGACGGTGCTAATTCTAATCAAAACCTTAATTCGTTGATGGTTCAGTCAAGGGCAATTGAACGAAATTTACGTATTTTGCCGGCACAACCAAAAATAGTGAGGGTAGGGACCGCCGTAACAATAACGGAAATAGAAGACCGAATTGCTGAGGTTGATTACTACCTGAATAATTCAGAGGTGGATTTGGAATCGCCTGAGGCAGAGATTTATTGGCGAGAACGTGTTCGTTTAATGAACTCACTGCTGGATGTGCGGAGCGCACAGTTGCAACAAGTCGTTTTTGATCAGAGATAGGTTTAATAGGCCCTCTACTACTTTTATACAAAGTACGCTGCGTAGGAATGTTTATGATAAACACAAATAAAGGTTTGATCCAAATCACCGTAATCTTTCTTTTTGGTTCTGCGATGGCAGAAGAGTCTGGAACTGTATTTGAAGAGCGTATGGCCGATGCAGAACGCTGGTTCTCGGAAAGCCGGCAAGAGTTTGAGCGAGCGGCACGTCGAGTAGCGGACTTATCAATACGCCGGTTGCCCCATCAGGGCCGGATTCATAGGGCCGGCCGTGGACCGTTGCTGGGAGTTACAGTTGGTGGTTCTCAAAATAACGATCACGGAGAGGGAGTTGAAATCCTCGCTATCACACCGGGTGGAGCCGCCGATGAGGCGGGATTACGCACTGGAGACTACATCATTTCAGTTAATGGCCAATCATTGACTGCCGACACGGGACGTGAGGCGACTAAAAAACTGCTTAACTTTATGGCGGATACGAAAGCTGATGATGTACTCGAAGTCAAATTTTCACGTGACGGCAAGATCGCCGAAATGACAATAGCTTTGTCGGAGCCGAGGGCTAGACGATCTTTTGCCTTTAATGATGACGATTCTGACCCGCATGTTTTTCCACGATATCAGAAACGTTTTCATTGGTTCGGACAAGATGATGTATTTGGTGAGATGGAAATGGTTAGATTGACGGAGCGGCTAGGCAGTTATTTTGGTACGGCGGAGGGCTTACTTGTGGTCCGGTCACCAGATAATGAAGCACTAAAGCTGCAGGATGGAGATGTCATACTTAAAATTGATGGACGCATCCCAAAATCGGTGTCTCACGCGATTCGAATCCTAGGGTCCTATCAGGTTGGTGAGGATTTGACGCTGGACATCATGCGTGACAAGCATGAACAGCAGTTAGAAATAAACATGACAAATATGTCCCGAAACCTAAAACCACTTCCAATATCCGTGCTTAGGCAAGCGGAGTAAAAGTTTGGATAATTCATTTATTTCTCCCTTGATTTCATGGGGAATATTTTCTTAATTTGATCCCTATCAACTTCACATGAGTTACCATGCGTGCCAATGTTTTTATCTGATTTTGATTACGAGCTACCGGATAAATTAATTGCACGTTACCCGGCGCCTAAGCGCAGTGGGAGCCGGTTACTGGTAGTAGGACCTACGTTGGACGATCGAGTATTTAGCGATTTACCTCAATTGTTGAATAATGATGACTTGCTGGTTTGTAATAACACCCGAGTCGTAAGAGCACGATTGGTTGGAAAAAAGGAAACTGGCGGTAGTGTTGAGATTCTGGTTGAGCGGTTATTGGAAAACAATGAGGTTAGTGCTCAAGTCAGAGCGAGCAAGTCCCCAACAGCGGGGTCGATTATAGTACTTCCTGGTGATTGCGCTGTTACCGTTTTGTCCCGTCTGGACGATATGTTTCGCCTTCGATTTTCTGCACCTGTTACGCCATATTTGGAACAGCATGGAAAAATACCCTTACCTCCATATCTGGGTCGTGGGGAGGTTCCTGCGGACAGTGAACGTTATCAAACCGTATATGCGCGTGCTGCCGGTGCGGTCGCTGCACCGACCGCGGGCTTGCATTTTGATCAGCGGCTTCTTGACGAAATCAAGCGTTGTGGTGTCAGGCAAGCCTTTATTACGTTGCATGTTGGTGCGGGAACGTTTCAGCCACTGCGACACGATTTTGTACATGATAATAGTCTCCATAGCGAACGGTGTTTTATTGAGCACAAGGTATGTAAGGCAGTTAGAACTGCACGACAAAGTGGCAATCGGGTTATTGCAGTGGGGACAACATCGGTTAGAGCATTGGAAGCTGCGTCAATTAATGGCGGATTATCTCCTTATGCAGGCGAAACTGATTTATTTATCACTCCCGGATATCAGTTTCAGTCAGTCGACGCCATATTAACCAACTTTCACCTACCAAAATCGTCCCTCCTTATGCTTGTTGCAGCTTTTGGTGGTCATAGGAGGATTATGGCTGCATACGAGCATGCTGTGAGCAAAGGTTATCGATTTTTTAGCTATGGTGACGCTATGCTGTTATTGCCGGAGAAAGTATGAAATTCGAAGTACATCAGCGATCAGGGTCAGCACGCACTGGGACGATGTACTTCCGTCGTGGAAAAGTACGGACCCCCGCGTTTATGCCCGTTGGTACTTATGGATCAGTTAAAAGTGTAACTCCGGAAGAGGTGGCTAATCTCGGTGCGGAAATGATTTTGGGTAATACTTTTCATTTGCTGTTGCGTCCGGGGATGCAGATAATTCGAGGACATGGGGGTCTGCATGAGTTCATGAACTGGAACGGCCCGATCTTGACGGATTCGGGAGGTTTTCAGGTTTTTTCTCTGGCAGAAATGAGAGAATTGAGTGAAGAAGGAGTGTGTTTCCGATCACCTATCGACGGAGACAAAGTATTCCTTACTCCCGAGAGATCGATGGAAATCCAGCATGACCTGAATGCTGACGTGGCTATGGTATTTGATGAATGTACAAAGTATCCAGCATCAGAATCGGACGCGCTCGAGTCTATGGAATTATCTTTACGATGGGCACAAAGAAGTCGGGACCGATTCGATGGATTGAAGGAAAAAGAACCTGATCGTGGTGAAGCGCTATTTGGTATTGTCCAGGGAGGAATTTATGAGAAGTTACGGCGCGACTCATTAAATGGGTTAACTGAAATTGGATTTGACGGTTATGCCGTCGGTGGACTTGCCGTTGGTGAAACTGCTGAAGAGCGTGAGATTGTTCTCGATGCTCTTGTACCACGTATCCCAAAAACTCATCCTCGTTATCTGATGGGTGTGGGTACACCTCTTGATATAGCGGAAGCCGTTAGTCGGGGCATAGATATGTTCGACTGCGTAATGCCTACTCGGCATGCACGTACTGGTCATCTTTTTACTTCGGAAGGCGTGGTCAAGATACGCAATGCCAAATATACTGATAATCAAGGTCCGTTGGACCCAAACTGCAGCTGTTATACGTGCAAGAATTACAGCCTCGCATACTTAAGACATTTGGAAAAATGTGGTGAAGTGCTGGGTTTACGTCTACATACGATTCATAATCTCACTTATTATCAAAAACTCATGGAACGTTTGCGTCATGCCATTGCGCGTAAACAACTGGATATTCTGTTGGTTGAACTTAGAAATCTATACGGAGGCTAAAGTTATTCGAAAAAAATTGTGTCGCCATGCTTAGACATCCCCATGTAATTTCTCGGTATGCCATAATAGCGCGCCTTTTATATTCTGCTCGCAGACTAGATGATAGGTAACAGACTATGGATATTTTTATAAGTCCCGCATATGCGCAGGGTGCTGCGCCTGCTGATCCATTTGGCTTTTTCTTGCCAATGATTATCATTTTTGTGGCTTTTTATTTTTTAATGATTCGCCCGCAGCAAAAACGACAAAAAGCACACACGCAAATGATAGGTGCTTTAACAGTTGGTGATGAAGTGCTCACGGCTGGTGGCATTTTGGGTGTCGTTAGCGGTGTAAGTGAACATTATGTAACGTTAAAAATTGCTGATGAGGTTGAAGTGAAAATACAAAAGCAGACAATATCAGCGGTTGTGCCACGTGGCACGGTAGAAGCAGCCTGAGCCAATAAAAGTTCATCGATGAATCGTTATCCAGTCTGGCTAAATTTTCTGGTACTCGCCATTTTGGCGTCCGGTATTCTAATCGCGCTACCCAATATTTATGGTAGTGCGCCCGCGATACAGATCGCGAAATCGGATGGTGGTGAGTTTGGTGATGAGCGTGTCGAGCGAGTGGTAGAAATTCTTGAAAGAAATAATATCCAGTCAGAATCTATTTATATTCAGGATGGACGAGTTGTAGTGCGTTTCCGGTCAGATAATGATCAGACTGAGGCAGTCGAACTTTTGCGCCGCCGTTTCTCGTCGGACTCAAATGTTGCTCCTACTAAGGCAGCAAAGACACCCCCTTGGGTACGCGCAATGGGATTAAATCCAATGAGCCTGGGGCTTGATCTTCGTGGTGGAGTCTATGTTTTATTAGAAGTCGACATGGAAAGTGCGATGACGAGCAGGTTAGAGGCTTATGAGCAGGATTTTGCCGATCGGTTTCGTGAGGCACGCATTCGAAGTAGGGTTGCTGCAGAAGCTAACCAGGTTAATGCGAGATTCCAGTCGACGGAGGATGCGACAGCAGCGAGAAGCCTTATCCGTGAAGCTGACCCTGATGTATTGATTCTGGATGGAATGGATGAACGTTCGCTTCGTATTCGAATGACCGAAGCTCAGATAAAGGCGCGGCAGGATTTTGCGATTGAACAAAACATAACGACTCTGCGAAATAGGGTGGACCAACTTGGAGTGGCGGAGCCTCTTGTACAGAGGCAAGGGGTCAATCGAATTGTAGTGCAATTGCCAGGAGTTCAGG
Source organism: uncultured Woeseia sp. (assembly GCA_913031125.1). Classification (GTDB taxonomy): domain Bacteria; phylum Pseudomonadota; class Gammaproteobacteria; order Steroidobacterales; family Woeseiaceae; genus SZUA-117. The sequence continues at coordinate 15,314 of CAJWFK010000025.1, forward strand.
ATCCTAATGAATTAGACAAAATACTTACTGCAACAGCCACGCTTGAATTTCGATTGGTTGATACAGCTGGCGATAGTCCTGGGTCACGTTTGTATTCGGGTCGTGACGGTATAGTTGGGCAGCGTCTTAAGCGCGAGGTAATAGCTTCTGGGGATCAGATAATTAATGCTGAATCCGGTTTTAGCGAAGGTCAGCCGGCAGTTTTTATAACACTCGATTCTGCTGGTGGTGAAAACATGCTTGAGACTACAAAAATGAATCTTCGTAAACCGATGTCTACAGTGTTTATTGAGACCAGGCGAGATTCGATAGTCTTACCGGATGGAACAACTTCGTACCGTACTGTTAAGACAGAGGAAATCATCAACACAGCAACGATTCAGGGTATTTTTAAAGACCGTTTCCGCACAACTGGATTGACACCAGTAGAAGCGCGCGATCTCGCACTTTTGCTTAGAGCTGGCGCCCTAGCAGCACCAGTTTTTAAGATTGATGACCGTACAATTGGACCTTCATTAGGACAGGCCAATATAGAGCGCGGTTTTCAAGCTGTCCAAATTGGGTTCCTAGCAGTAATTGTTTTTATGGCAATTTATTACCGATGGTTTGGGATGATCGCTAATTTGGCTTTGTTCTCGAATTTGGTATTTATAGTGGCATTGCTGTCATTGTTGCAAGCATCATTAACGTTGCCAGGTATAGCTGGAATCGTTTTGACTGTAGGAATGGCTGTAGATGCCAACGTCCTTATATTTGAGCGAATACGCGAAGAAATTGTAGCTGGTAATACAATTCAAAAGAGTATCGACAGCGGATACGGAAAAGCATTTTCTTCGATCGCAGATGCCAATATTACGACCTTAATTGCTGCTGTTGTTTTATTTGCTTTTGGCACCGGCCCCATTAAAGGGTTTGCTGTCACATTATCGCTTGGAATAGTTACTTCTATGTTTACCGCTATCATTGGTACACGATCCGTTGTTAATCTGGTTTTTGGTGGTCGTCGCCTAAATTCTCTCCCAATTTGACTGGCAATTTATGCGACTTATCAAGGACAAAACTAATATTGATTTTTTGAGTCGGACCCGCCGCAATATTGCTGTTGGTTTATCGGTAATTATTGTGGTTGTTTCCAGTCTATCGCTTGGAACACGTGGTTTGAATTTTGGTATTGATTTCACAGGCGGCATTTTGCTTGAGGTTCATTATCCTCAGACTGCGGACCTAACTGCAATTCGACAAAATCTTACGGTTTCTGGTTTCGACAAATATGTTGTTCAAGAATTTGGCACTTCAGAGGATGTTCTGGTTCGGTTACCTCCTCAACCTGGGCAAGAAACTCAGGTTATCCGTGATCAACTTCTTGCTGTTCTGGCAGATGTGGACTCGACCGTTGAATTACGGCGATTTTCCAATGTGAGTGCGCAAGTAGGAGAAGAGTTGACGGAGCAGGGTGGCCTAGCAATGATATTCGCATTGCTTATGATTTTTGGCTACGTAATGTTCCGCTTTCAATGGAAGTTTGCTATGGGGGCGGTCGCGGCGCTAGCACATGATGTTATCGTTACTATCGGGTTTTTCTCGGTCACAGGTATATCTTTTGATTTATCGGTAGTTGCAGCAGTGTTGGCCGTAATTGGCTATTCGTTGAATGACACTGTCGTTGCATTCGACCGAATTCGTGAGAATTTTTCGAAGTTACGAGGAGCAGATCCCGAGGAGGCAATGAACATCTCCATCAATGAGATGCTGGCTCGTACGATTATTACAGGAGTCACAACATTAATTGTACTGAGCGCTCTTTTGGTGCTAGGCGGTGAATCAGTGCGTCCATTTTCGATAGCACTTATCGTCGGAATTATTGTCGGCACTTATTCGTCAATATATACAGCTAGTGCAACAGCGCTGATGCTACATGTTACGCCACAGGATCTCATGCCTCCCGAAGCTGATTCCGAACTTATCGATGACTTACCGTAATTTATGATTAATGCGAATATTGCCCGTACGCACCGCTTTTTGGATATTTTAGCAACGACTTACCAGAGCCTCGGCCGGTAAATTTATTCTGCCATCATTTCTTCTATTTCTTTAGCAAAAAGTTTGGCGAGGCCGGCATATATTCGGGGCGAACCACAAAGAACATGGCCAGTCTCCAGAAAATTTTCCTTCCCGTCTAATGCGCTGATTATGCCTCCAGCTTCGCGAATGATAAGTGCTCCAGCAGCCAAATCCCAAGGCATTAGGCCGGTTTCCCAAAACCCATCGAGCCTGCCGGCAGCTACATAACATAAGTCGAGTGCAGCCGCGCCCGGTCGTCGTATTCCGGATGTATTCCGGATCGCCTTTGTCAGCATACTCATATAAACTTCAAGCGATTTGTTTGAGTCTCTGTAGGGGAACCCGGTACCAATTAGCGCTCTACTGACTTCGACTGTTCCGGAAACCCGAATTTTTCTACCATCTAGCTGAGCACCTTGGCCTCGTGATGCTGTGAAAAGCTCGTTGCGTAGTGGATCATAAACGACGCCATGCTCGATTCGACCTTTGAATGTCAGTGCGACTGAAACGCAGAAAACTGGGAAGCCGTGTATGTAATTAGTTGTGCCATCTAGTGGATCTATTATCCACACATAGTCAGATGTACCGGTTTTTCCACTTTCTTCAGCATAGATAGAGTGTTCTGGAAAGTGTCTGTGAATTACCTCGATTATAGCTCGTTCAGCAGCAAGATCAGCTTCCGATACGAAATCATTTTGGCCTTTTTGTTCGACTTTTAGCTTGTCGAGCTTGGGTATATTGCGAACGAGGATATCTCCACCGTATCGCGCAGCCATAATTGCCACATTGAGCATTGCGTGCATGTCTATTCCACCAGTTTTAAAAGAACAGAATCCAGACTCATCCGGAAAGCGACGGTAGAATAACAGACCTTTCGTTTAACGAGGCTTTAAATTCGTGTCCATTCGCATTGTTTTAGTTGGTACAACCCACCCGGGGAATATTGGTGCCGTAGCGCGGGCCATGAAAAACATGGGTTTTTCCGATCTCGTGCTCGTAAATCCTCGACATTTTCCTCATGAAGATGCTAGCGCCCGTGCGTCAGGTGCCGAAGATGTATTGGAAGTTGCAAAGGTGGTCGACACATTAGAGGCTGCTCTAGCTGATTGTCATTTTGTGGTGGGCGCTAGTGCTCGTGCTCGTTCAATAGAATGGCCGACATTGTCTCCGAGGGTATGCGCAGAGACGATCGTTAGGGAAAATGCGACAGGAAATGTTGCCGTTGTAATGGGACCGGAAAAATGCGGGCTAAGTAACGAACAAATCGACAGGTGCCACATTTTACTCACCATACCCACTAATCCTACCTTCAGTTCCTTGAATATTGCAATGGCGGTGCAACTTATTTGCTACGAACTGAGATTGGCGATGGTTAAAAAGCCAGAATCTGAATCAGAGAAAGTACCCCTAGCAACCGGCCAGGAAATGGAACACTTTTATAAGCATTTGGAGGCCACATTAATAAATACTGGATTTCTTGATCCAAATAATCCGCGTACACTGATGCGGAGACTTCGTCGCCTATTTGTTCGAGCTAAAATGGATCAAAATGAAGTAAATATACTTCGTGGCATACTGAAAGCATTCGAACGACAGGCAGAGAAAGACTAAGTTTTATGAGCGCTTCATCAATTTACATGGATTATGCAGCAACTACGCCTGCAGACCCGCGGGTTATTGAAGCGATGAATAAATGCTGCGGTATTGGGGGAGCCTTCGCGAACTCTGCTTCCATGCATAAGTTGGGGCGGCAAGCAGCCGATGTAGTTAATCATGCTAGAGGGCAACTTGGCTATTTGCTGAACACCAGTTCCGATCGGCTCATATGGACATCCGGTGCTACAGAATCCAATAACTTGGCGATACGCGGTGCTGCGCATGCTCGCGCGCATCGCGGAAAACATTTGATAACTATGTTGACAGAGCACAAAGCGGTTATCGATACATTTAAGGCACTCGAAAAAGACGGTTTTGATATTACTTGGCTTGCACCGCGTAAAGACGGCATATTGGTCATTGATGATCTTGCGGAGGTGCTTCGAGCCGATACTCAACTCGTTTCTATTATGCACGTAAACAATGAGACGGGTGTTGTTCAGGATATATGTGCGATCGGTGAACTGTGTAGGGAAAATGACGTACTGTTTCACTGCGATGCGGCCCAATCAGTTGGCAAACTAGAGATTGATTTGCAAGAGATACAGGTTGATCTCTTATCTCTGACGGCGCATAAGTTTTATGGTCCACAAGGAATCGGAGCTTTGTATATATCTGATCAGCCACGCGTTGGAATTTTTCCGATTACATACGGAGGAGGTCAAGAGAAGAGCCTCCGTCCGGGAACATTGCCAGTGCACCAAATAGCGGGCCTTGGTTCTGCAGCCGAAATAGCGAGTGCAGAGCTTCGGGACAATATGCAACATGTGCAGTCTATGCGTGATCGACTATGGACAGGCATTTCCGATATTCCTGAAATTTTGAGAAATGGCGATTCTGAATCTGGTTATGCCGGAATTCTTAATGTCAGTGTTTCAGATGTTGAAGGAGAAAGTCTGATCCTTGGGATGGATCCTGTATGCGTGGCAAGCGGCTCTGCTTGCAATTCGAAGGATAATGACCCTTCACATGTATTGAGGGCTCTAGGTTGTTCAAGCATTGAGGCACAGGCAGCGATAAGATTCAGTTTTGGTCGGTTGACCACTCCCGCAGATATAGATTTTGCAATAAAACAATATCGTAAAACCGTGGAGCACCTCCGATCAATTTCACCAGCGAGTTAAAATGCAGGAAAGCAGATCCTACAGCGAGGAGGTTCTTGAATTGTTTAGCAATCTAGATCATGCAGGAGATTTAACGATCGATAGCAATCAGATCTTTGTTGCGGAAGTCCATGAATCGGAGGAAGGAGCACGGTTGGTCTTGTTTGTATGCGTCAACAAAGGGACAATTGCACAAATGCGTTTTAGAGCTTGGGGATGCCCTCATTTTCTTGCTGGTGCTGAAGTCGTTTGTCGCGAAATGGAAGGGGTTCGCGTTGATGCACCATATGATGCGGGAGTGCAGTATTTAATGAAACGGCTGGATGTGCCGGTACAAAAGACTGGCAAGATGTTACTTATCGAAGATGCAGCGCAACAAATAATTGCTGCTATTCAATGATTTGGAGAAATTAAAGGGGCAATGGCAATATCACTTACTAAATCGGCGGCAGATAGAGTCAGGACATATATGAATGCACGCGGTTGTGGCATAGGCCTGCGTATAGGTGTAAAGAAAACAGGTTGTAACGGATTCGCCTATGTTGTGAACTATGCTGAAGAAATTGCTGACGATGATTGTGTGTTCCACGACCGTGGTGTCACTGTTGTCGTGGATCAGAAAAGCCTAACCCTTATCGATGGTACTCAAGTGGACTTCATTAAAGAGGGGTTGAACGAGGCGTTTCGGTTTCGTAATCCCAATGTATCTGGGGAGTGCGGATGTGGTGAAAGCTTTAGTATTTCATAGCCTACGATACCTAAGTTGTTCGTTGCCTGACTAAAAGATTCCGAGTAAAATCGAAGGGTTACGTACGTATGACCGGCTTGGATAGCCGGTTTTTTTGAATCTAAATTCACAAAAAGGACCTTGCAATGGACGTTGAGCAAACCCTCTCTATTATTAAACCAGATGGTGTTGAGAAGAATTTGATTGGGGAGATTTATCGCCGTTTCGAAAAAGCTGGGCTTTGTGTGGTTGCAGCACGGATGATGCACCTAAGTAAAGAACAAGCAGAAGGCTTTTATGCTGTCCATAAGGAAAAGCCTTTTTTCCGCGGTTTGATTACCTATATGACATCAGGGCCAATTATGGTTCAAGCTCTGGAAGGTCATTCATCCATCGCAAAGAATCGTGAGATTATGGGCGCGACTAATCCTGATGATGCCCAGCCAGGGACAATCAGGAAAGATTTTGGGTCGAGCATTGAGGAAAACGTTGTGCATGGCTCCGATAGTCCAACTACAGCAGCCGAAGAAATAGCCTTTTTCTTTCCTAATAATGGCATCTGTCCAAGGACTCGTTGATTCTGATGCAAATTAAGCCTGACAGTGAGGGGCCGATAGGAAATTCTGGACTACGAATTAATCTTCTTGGCAAGCCGGAAGTCCAACTTGCCGATTTTTTCGAGGAACTTGGAGAAAAACCGTTCCGGGCGCGTCAGGTTCTGCAGTGGGTGCACCAGCGCAATGTCTCGCGATTCGATGATATGACAGATTTGTCGAAACAGTTGCGCGCGCATTTGTGTGAGGTAGCCTCCATCGAATTACCGGAGGCAATTTCAGAGAAGAAATCTGCTGATGGAACAGTAAAATGGCTTTTTTCTGCGGGGGGGGATCAGGCAGTTGAAACTGTTTTTATTCCTGAAAAAACTCGCGGAACATTGTGCATATCATCCCAGGTTGGTTGTGCTTTAGATTGTACATTCTGTGCTACGGGTGCTCAGGGCTTTAACCGCAATTTAGAAGTAGATGAAATAATCGGACAGGTTACTTACGCTAATAGACAACTTCCCCCTCGGCCAAATGGCGCACGCCCTGTAACTAACGTTGTTTTCATGGGTATGGGTGAGCCGCTGGCAAATTATCGCAACCTTATACCCTCTTTACAGCTGTTACTTTCAGATTATGCTTATGGCCTATCACGAAGGCGCATAACGGTTAGTACTTCGGGTATCGTTCCGCATATCGATCGTCTGAGTGATGATTGTAATGTATCGCTAGCTGTATCGTTGCACGCTGCTAGCGATACATTGCGCAATGAGCTAGTACCTATTAATAAAATACATCCTATTGCGGAGTTGTTAGCTGCTTGTTGGCGTTATGCAGAGAAACGTGCGAACCGCTTTATAACCTTTGAATATGTAATGTTGCGGGATATTAATGATACGGCAAGGGATGCTGATGATTTGATCCAATTGCTGCAAGACCGACCGGCTAAAGTTAACCTTATTCCCTTTAACCCTTTTGATGGTAATCAATATAAATGTTCTCGAGAGCAAACTATTAGTGATTTCCAGCGGCGTTTGCGTGAAAGGGGTTTGGTGACAACTATTCGCAAGACACGGGGAGCAGATATTAATGCAGCATGTGGTCAGCTGGCTGGTAAAGTAAGGGATAGAGTGAGATCTCGTTTAAGCGAGAAAGTTAGAAATTGATAATCAACAATTTAAAAAAAGCAATATTAGTTAAAATAGCGGCATGCGCATTATTAGCTGGATGTGTGGCATCGGACAGTCTAACTCGAAGTCCGGAGCCAGGTGCGGATGCAGCTGATACCAATTACCAACTTGGTGCGCAGTACTACCGAAATGGAAGATACGAATTAGCTCGGGACAGACTCGAGCGGTCGATCCGGCTCAACCAACGTAATGCGAACGCACATTCATTGCTAGCTTTAACTTTTGTCCGTTTAGGAAACGATCGATTGGCTAATGAATCATTTCAACGGTCAGTGAGGTTAGGTTCTAGCAACAAAGATGTACGCAACGCTTATGCTGTCTACCTTTGTCAGCAGGGCCGTTATGATGAGGCACTCAAACAATTCGATCGAGCAATTCGGATTCGAGAAAACGATTCAGCTTGGATTGAGATGACCAATGCAGGGGTTTGTGTATTTCAAAAACCCAATTTTGAAGAGGCCGAGCGTTATTATCGGCAGGCACTAGATTTGCGGCCTACATATAGCGAAGCACTGATTCAAATGGCCGTATTAAAATACCAGATGGAAGAAAACTTGTTGGCGAGAGCTTTTTTGCAACGATATCTTGCCACTAACAAAGGATCAGCAGGTGTCTTATATCTCGCTGTTCAGGTGGAGACTTCGTTGGGAGATCATCGTGCTGCTGCAAACTACCTCAACCAACTTTTTATGAATTTCCCTGATTCAGCTGAGGCTAAGTTAATGATGAGTCAGGGAACTTAGGGCTATTTTTTGTTATGGCAAAAGTGATTAAAAAAAAGGTACTGAGTAAAGAACAAGTAGCAGGTGGCGAGCGATTGCATGTTGCACGTAAAGCTAAAGATATTCCGATTGAAAAAATAGCTCAGGAATTAAATTTGGACGAGGAAAAGGTACGTGCGCTCGAAACAAATGAGTTTGCATTGCTGGGAGCACCAGTTTTCGCAAAGGGACACTTGCGAAATTATGCCAAGCTAGTTGATATCGATGTTAAGGATATTATGACGGATTACTACAAACTAGATCGGGCAGCAGGGTTACCGCCTGTAGTCGGCGAGCGCCGGAGAGTTCACTTAGATATTGATCCGCTTTATTTGATTATTGGCGCTATCGGAATCTTGTTTATTATTGTCATGGCATATTGGTTCTTTTCAAGAGGTATGGCAGAAGATGATGTGTCGACGGTGCCACCGGCCACTAATGAGCGGTTTATACCGGATCCCATGAGAGGTGCTGAATCTGTTAACAATGAGAGGACAGTAAATGAGTCGACAGTTGTAGAGTTTCCTGCAGATAATGCTGCTCTCATAGAAGAAGATGCTCCAACGATTTCCGCAACGCCCCAGATAGAAATTGAACTCTCATACATCGGTGACTGCTGGACTGAGATCTCGGATAATGCTGGACGGAGGCTATTTTATGATTTAGGTCAGAGTGGCAGGGTAGTTAAAGTATCGGGAGACGCGCCGGTGCAGGTGTTCTTGGGAGACGCTAGGGCCGTAGATATAACAGTAGCAGGTAATCCTTGGCCCTTAACATCATCGATGCTTACCGGGCAGCCCATTCGCCTGACGATTCCAGCTCAATAGGTCGGTTTAAAGCGTGAATACGAAATCAATCCGAGGCATGAATGACATACTTCCTGGGATCGCATCTACATGGCGGTATGTAGAGTCTATCGTAGTTGATGTAATTCAATCCTATGGCTATAAGGAGATCAGACTTCCAATATTGGAGCATACAGATGTATTCGCTCGGGCTATTGGTGAAGTTACTGACATCGTTGAAAAGGAAATGTATACCTTTTTTGACCGTAATGATGAAAGTCTAACTATGCGGCCTGAAGCAACGGCAGGATTAGTACGAGCAGGAATAACAAATGGACTTTTCTATAATCAGCGTAAAAAGCTTTGGACACTTGGTCCAATGTTTCGCTATGAAAAACCGCAAAAAGGACGTTATCGACAGTTTCACCAGTTTGATGTCGAAGCGATAGGCTACCCAGGTCCGGATATTGACGCGGAACTTATTATCATGTGCGAGCGCATGTGGGAGCAGCTTGAATTATCGCGGCTGACGCTACAAATCAATACGCTAGGTTCACACGACGCCAGAGCCAGTTACCGAAAAGCACTGGTGGATTATTTTTTAACGGTGAAAAGTGCGTTAGATGAGGATAGTATCCGTCGGCTGGAAAGGAACCCACTTCGTATACTGGATAGCAAGAATCAAGATATGGAGGAGATCATCGCTGATGCGCCAGTTATGATCGATTTTTTAGACGATCAATCAGCTGAACATTTTGAGAAACTAAAATCGCTACTCGATGGCCAAGGAATCCAGTACGTTGTTAATCCACGACTTGTTCGTGGTCTTGATTATTATAACCAAACGGTCTTCGAGTGGGTTACTGATGCACTTGGGTCCCAGGGCACCGTTTGTGGTGGTGGACGATATGACAGTCTTGTGGAGAAATTGGGCGGGCGCAGTACTCCGGCGATTGGATGGGCGATGGGTGTCGAGAGACTTATAGAATTATATGAATTCTGTGGCGGAGAGGCTTCTAAACAGAATATTGATGTTTATATTGTTGCTGCTGGACATGAAGCTATCGCTGCTGGGCTTTCAGTAGCCGAAGAATTACGACAACAGATTCCAGGCGTGATTATTGAACTGAATCTTGGTGGAGGTAGTTACAAGACACAATTGAAACGCGCGGACAAAAGTGGTGCGGCTTATGCCGTTATTCTGGGAGAAGATGAGATTGAACGCCAAGAAGCAAGCCTAAAACCATTGCGGACTGGTGAAGGTCAAAGCAGGGTAGCGGTTGAGAAACTGACGGATGTTTTAGCAAAACAGCTAAAGCGCTAACAAAGTAAAGGTAATTTTGTGGAAGATTTATCAGAAAAGGAACAACTGGAAGCGCTTAAGGCTTGGTGGGCTGAGAATGGCAACTATGTAATGGGTGGCATTGCATTAGGTATTGTAGTGATTTTTGGTTGGAATCGGTGGGACTCAAGCATAGCTGAAAAAGAAATTGCAGCATCGACACTGTATGAAAATATTATGGATGCATCATCACGTGGCAATATCGATAATGCCACTTTTGCTGCAGATGAATTATTTGAGAATTACGCCACATCACCTTATGCAGTTCATGGACGTTTCGCTATGGCAAGATTATATATGGATAACGGCCGCGACCAAGATGCGGTAGATGTATTGCAAGCAGTAATTGATTTTCACCCGAATGACGAGCTCTCTCTCGTTGCGCGACTTCGGCTGGCTAAGATTTTACTTTACCAAGGTCGAGCGGAGGCAACTTTAGATCTTCTACAGGATTTGCCAGAGAGCGCTTTTGATCAACGGTTTAGTGAAATTTTAGGCGATGCTTACGTTGCACTGGAATCTTATCCGGAAGCAGAATCAGCCTATATTTCAGCACTCGGTGACGGTTCCGCAATAGGTGCGGTCGACCAGAACTTGATTAAGCTCAAGATTAATGACTTGCCCGTGGTCAGCGAAGAGGATAGTCCATCAGAACCTGGAGGATCGGAGAAGTTTACTGACGAGGACGAGGCCGGAGCTCAATAGTGTCGCAATCATCTCAATTTGACCGAGGCGCTATATGGCGGTGCAGCCGTGTTTTTTGCGCTATCTCAATAGTGTGTTTATTTGGCACAGGCTGCAGTATTTTCGGTGAAGAAAAAGATATGGAAGCTGAGCCATTGGAGCTGCAGGCTATAGATGAAACACTCGATGTCCGTCAACTATGGTCGGAAAGTGTTGGAGCAGGCACTGAATCCCTAAGAGTGGCGCTTAATCCGTCAGGTGATGGTAACCGAGTTTATGCCGCGAGCTATGATGGTAATGTGGGCGCTTTTAATCCTGAGAATGGCCAACGTATTTGGGTTACAGAGCTAGACTTAACCTTGTCTGCTGGTCCCGGAATCGGCGATGGGCTCGTTGTCGTCGCTGGCTATGATGGTGACCTGATTGCTTTAAATGCGAGGGATGGACAAGAATTATGGCGGACAAGAATCGGAGCTGAATCACTGGCTAAGCCGGCTATAGACGACGATAGAGTCATTGTGTACACGATTGATGGCCGCCTTCGAGTTTATAGTGCGTTTGACGGGCGTCAGTTATGGGTACTTGAGCAGAGTGTTCCGGCATTGACTCAAAGAGGGTCGGCGGCACCGATGGTTGTTGGTAACACAATAATAACGGGGTTTGATAATGGTCGGTTATTAGCGGTTGATTTAGATGACGGGATCTTGGAATGGGAAGCCGTATTAACGCCGCCCTCCGGACGTTCCGATTTGGAGCGGCTTGCCGATATTGATGGCAGTCTTGCAGTAGTTGGCCAAGACATCTACGCGGCTGGATTTAATGGCCGCCTTGCCTCATTGGCCGTGGAATCAGGACAAGTACTTTGGGCCAGAGATATTTCGTCACCTACTGGGGTTTCTGTAGACTGGAACAACATCTATACCGTTGGAGACGGTGGTGAAGTTATTGCAGTTTTGCGACGAAATGGGGACGATGTCTGGCGCCAAGAAAGTCTTTTACGTCGAGAACCAACGCCGCCAGTACCATTTAGCACAGCAGTTGTCGTCGGAGATTTTGAAGGCTATGTTCATTTTTTCAATAATTTCGATGGAAGGCCGGTGGCTCGTGAACGCGTAGGCGGTAGTATGATATCAGGCCCACCGTTGGTTATGGGTGACAAGCTTTTTGTACAAAGTGAAAATGGTACCCTCGCGGCATTTGCGGTGCGAATACCTATCCGCACCGAAGACTGATGCTGCGGTTATCTTAGGCTATGGTGATTTCTAGTTATGCTTCCCGTTATAGCACTTATTGGACGTCCCAACGTTGGAAAGTCGACGTTATTTAACAGATTAACCCATTCCCGAGACGCAATCGTTTCTAACTATCCTGGTTTGACGCGCGATCGCCAATACGGGTTCGGTAAAATTGGCCCCGTAGCCTATATTGTTATTGATACGGGCGGAGTGGCCGGGGGTGAAATTGGGGTAAATGAGCTTATGGCCGAACAGACGTTGGCAGCTGTGCAAGAGGCAGATACGGTTGTCGTAATGGTTGATGGTCGCAATGGTCTAACCTCTGCAGATGAATATGTAGTTGATCTTGTTCGTCGGCATAGTCGTAAAGCTTGGCTTGCCGTTAATAAGGCGGAAGGGCTTGACCAAGAGTTGGTGTCCAGCGAATTCCATGCTCTGGGCTTAGGTAAGCCATTAGCTATCTCCGCGGCACATGGTGATCGAGTAGCAAATTTTATGGGAGAAGTGCTCGCGCCTTTTAGCAACGCGGCACCAAAGGTTATTGAGTCTACTGACAAAGCGAAAGAGCTGCGAATATCTGTCATTGGCCGCCCAAATGTAGGTAAATCAACCTTAATTAATCGACTCATCGGTGAAGAGCGTCTTGTGGTTTATGACCAGCCGGGTACTACTCGAGACAGCGTAGCTATCCCATTTGAATGTAATGAGCGTAGCTACGTTATTGTCGATACGGCGGGGGTTCGCCGCAAAGCAAAAGTACGCGAGACTATTGAAAAATTTAGTGTTATCAAGGCCTTGCAAGCAATGGAGAACGCACAAGTTGTTATTGCTGTTATTGATGCGAGGGAGGGTATAACCGAGCAGGATATTAGTCTGATGGGGCTCGCTGTAGTTCGTGGTCGGGCTTTGGTAGTGGCTGTTAATAAGTGGGACGGACTGACTCTCAACCAGAAGAAACATGCAAATTCGGAGCTTGACCGCCGTTTGCCTTTTCTTGATTTTGCTGAGCGGATAACGATTTCTGCCCTCCATGGTACTGGCGTGGGTGATATCTTGCCGGCCACAGAACGAGCATATGATGCAGCGATCCGAAATATGTCTACGGGAGATCTAACTCGAGTACTTGAGGACGCCACGCAGGCTCACCCACCGCCATTAGTTCGCGGCCGTCGGATACGACTTCGATATGCCCATCAGGGTGGACGCAATCCTCCTGTAATCATTATTCACGGAAATCAAACAGAAAAATTGCCGGATGCTTATCGTCGTTACCTAATGAATCATTTTCGTAAAGTTTTTAAACTAAATGGCACACCGGTTCGGCTATCATTTAGGACCAGCAACAATCCATACAAAGGTAAACGCAACAAATTGACGCCTCGGCAACAACGCCGACGGAAACGTTTATTTAAAAGAGTGAAAAAATAAAATTGTGAAAGTACCTAGCAAAACTATCAAAGTTGAGGGTCGTTTTGACATGCGCCGTGGTGGCTTCCTTGAGTCTCCAGTTATTGCGTATGAAACGTGGGGCACCCTAGTCGGGGAGGGTGAAAACGCCATAATACTTTTCACTGGCCTTTCGCCTTCAGCACATGCAGCATCATCACCGGATAATAACGCACCCGGTTGGTGGGAAAGCATGATTGGCCCAAGGTTACCGCTGGATACTGATCAATTTTTTATCATCTGTATTAACTCTCTTGGTAGTTGTTTCGGCTCTACCGGACCGGCCTCAATTAATCCAAGGACCGGAGACTTGTACCGCGTTTCTTTTCCGGTTCTTACGCTGGAAGACGTGGCTCAGGGTGGGTTTGAAGTAGTGAAGGCACTCGGGCTTACAAAAGTTCATACAACTATAGGCTGCTCCATGGGCGGGATGACAGCGTTATCATTTTGTGCGATGCATCCTGATTTGGGCGGACAGTTACTCTCGATTTCATCGGCGACTTCCGCTATCCCTTTTTCTATCGCTGTACGGTCTTTACAGAGGGAGATGATTGTCAGCGACCCCAAATGGGAGGGAGGGAACTATGACCTCGAAGATCCACCGATCGTTGGTCAACGTTTAGCACGCAAGCTTGGGATGATGACTTATCGTTCACCAGAGGAGTGGGAGCAACGTTTTGGACGAGCATCTATATCAACAGATGTAATGTCGGATGAACAATTTTTTGGTGACTTTTCTATCGAAAGCTATCTTGTTAATCATGCTGAGAAGTTCACTGGTCAGTTTGACGCAAATTGTTACCTTTATCTTTCGCGAGCGTCGGACCTATTCGATTTTTCTGAGCACGGTGGTTCGCTAGTATCTGCATTTGGCAAACTAAAACTAGAGCGGGCGATGGTTGTAGGAGTGGAAACTGATGTGCTTTTTCCCTTGAGGCAGCAGCAGGACTTAGCTCGTGGCTTGGCGGCTGTAATTGATGATACTGAATTGGTTCGGTTAGATTGCATCAAAGGACACGATTCATTTCTTGTGGATACCGAAAACTTTGCACCGGTTATTACCCGTTTTATCCAGTCTTAGTGACCTTTTCGGTTAAACCGACTGCCAAAAGAAGTTAGTAACCACAATTCTAATCCTTATCGTTTTCGCTAGATTTTGTGATAGCTGCTTCGAGCCGGCCGCGTGCGAGCATTACTTTTATATTTGAGCCTACGGCAGCCTGAATTGAATCAGTAATTAGTTGTCCGGTCTTTGCATCACTGATGATTGAATAGCCACGGTCTAAAGTTGCTTGTGGATTAATTGCATCCAGAGCTCTATTTGCTAGTTTGGTGCGTTCTCCAAGATTCTCAATTGTTTTTCTAGTTCCTAATTCAAGACGCAATTTGAATTCATTGACGTTTGTTATGTGTTTTTGCACAACGATCCTCGGGGATTCTTTAAGTAATCGAGTTCGACTGACACCTAACTCGACCTGAATGCTTGCAAGCTGATGCTGTATTGCCCCTCTCATGACACGTTCCAGATTCTTAAGCCAATCTTTTTGGCGTTGTACCGTTGTTGCTGGACTACTTTGTATAAGACGTTTGCCGAGCCAATCAAGTGTTTGAAGTTGCTCGTCGATATGGCGTTGGCCTAGTAGCGTTATTCTTTCCAATAAAGTTCCTATTTGCCGGGTCCACTCTGTTTGATCCGGGACGCTTAACTCGGCAGCGGCGGATGGTGTTGGAGCACGCACATCTGCAACAAAGTCAGCGATTGTTATGTCCGTCTCGTGCCCGACTGCACTGATCGTGGGTATAGTCGAGGATGCTATTGCGTGAGCGACTATTTCCTCATTAAAGGGCCATAGATCCTCAAGAGATCCTCCTCCTCGGCCCACAATCAATAGGTCACATTCCGACCGACGGGTAGCAGTTTCTATCGCTGCTGCTATTTGCGGAGCTGCAGTATCACCCTGAACAGCTGTGGGATAGATGATTACGGGAATAGCGGGAAAGCGACGCCGCAAAACAGTGAGGATGTCTCTAATTGCTGCTCCGCTAGGTGAACTAATTATACCAATACATGATGGTAGTTTTGGTAGTGTCCTCTTCTTATCTTGATCAAAAAGGCCTTGTGTCGCTAATTTTTGCTTTAGCGCCTCGAATTGTTGTCGAAGTGCACCTTCACCTGCTAGCTCAAGTTGCTCAACGATAAGCTGGAATTCGCCTCGAGCCTCAAAAATACTGACTTTACCCAAAGCTAAAACCTGATCACCGTTTTTAAACGTTATAGACTTACTATGTTGTCGTCCCCGGAACCAGGCACAGCGTAATTGTGCTGTATTATCTTTAAGGCTGAAGTAGACATGGCCTGATGCAGGCCGGGCCAGGTTAGATATCTCTCCCTCTACCCAAATAGTCGCGATTTCGGACTCAAGGAGTGTTTTTGCCTGGCGATTCAATTCAGAAACGCTGACGGCTTTGAATGAAGGTTTTATTTTTAAAAAATCATCCATAGGGAGAGTATACGTTTACATTTAACTGCATACTGACGTTTACCACGAAATCCTGACTGCGTACAATGAATCGTTTTATCCAGCTACCGTATTAAGGTGCTGACGGGTGACGCCTATGCGCATTTCAAAAGACGCATTGACCTTTGACGATGTATTGCTGCAGCCGGACTACTCGGATGTGCTACCGCGTGAGGTCGATCTAACGACTAAACTTACTAATGACATAACCTTGAATATACCTTTGGTGTCAGCTGCCATGGACACGGTTACGGAGGCTTCGCTTGCCATCGCACTCGCTCAAGAAGGCGGTATGGGGATTATTCACAAAAATATGCTGCCAGAACTTCAGGCGCAGCAGGTCCTCCGCGTAAAGAAGTTTGAAAGCGGCATTGTTCGGGACCCAATCACGGTGCCCCCGGAAATGACGATACAAGAAGTCATTGATCTCACTCGTGCGTTGAATATATCTGGTGTGCCGGTAGTCAAAGGAAAAGAGACTATCGGGATTGTGACAGGTCGTGATCTGCGTTTCGAAACTAAACTCGATGCACCTGTTTCAACCGTGATGACACCTCAGGAGCGTTTGGTCACAGTGCGTGAAGGGGCAGATGATGATGAGGTATTGTCGCTACTTCATAAGCACAGAATTGAAAAAGTTCTTGTCGTGACAGCTGACTTTGAATTGCGGGGCATGATAACCGCTAAAGACTTTCAAAAGGCCAGTGATTATCCTCGTGCCTGCAAAGACGATTTTGGTGCACTTCGCGTCGGAGCGGCTGTTGGTACGGGTCATGATACTGATGAACGTGTTGCTGCGCTGGTTGCGGTTGGAGTCGATGCCGTGGTTGTTGATACGTCACATGGCTTCTCCAAAGGAGTCATAGAACGAGTACGTCTGATAAAGCAGCAGTATCCGGATTTGCAGGTTATTGCCGGCAATATTGTCCAGGGAGATGCTGCAGAAGCACTTATTGAAGCAGGGGCGGATGGCGTGAAAGTCGGTATCGGCCCTGGTTCGATTTGTACGACGCGTGTTGTTGCCGGTGTGGGTGTTCCCCAGATATCTGCTGTTTTCGAAGTAGCCGATGCTTTAAAGAAAAAGGGTATTCCTCTAATAGCGGATGGTGGTATTCGTTACTCAGGCGATATTGCTAAAGCTATTGTCGCAGGAGCCCACTCGGTCATGATTGGTGGTTTGTTTGCCGGTACCGAAGAATCACCTGGCGAAGTAGAGCTTTTTCAAGGTCGATCTTACAAATCTTATCGGGGTATGGGCTCTGTTGGAGCTATGAGTCAAACACATGGTTCAAGTGATCGTTATTTCCAAGATACTACTGAAGAATTAGAAAAACTGGTACCGGAAGGGATTGAGGGTAGAGTTTCCTATAAAGGTTCCTTAGTGACTATTATTCACCAGTTACTTGGTGGAGTGCGTGCAGCTATGGGATATACAGGCAGTCATAACATCGAAGAAATGCGGACTCGACCGAAATTCGTAAAAATTACGGGGGCTGGTATGAAAGAGAGTCATGTCCATGACGTAATGATTACCAAAGAAGCACCAAATTACCGGACAAATAACTAGATTATTCGTATGACTCAGGTATCTGATCTTCCGATAGCCATTCAGGACAATATCCAAAAATATCGCGTCTTAATACTGGATTTTGGCGGACAATATACGCAGCTGATAGCTCGGAGAATCCGGGAAGCTGGCGTCTATTCAGAGATATACCCCTGGGATGCAGCCGAAGCTGCACTAGTTGATTTTGAACCTGCGGGGATCGTTTTATCTGGAGGGCCCGAATCGGTAAATCTTGAGGATCCGCCCCGAGTTTCGCAGGTTGTTTTTGATCTCGGCGTTCCTGTATTGGGAATTTGCTATGGAATGCAGGCAATGGCGGCGCAACTTGGGGGGAGCGTCGAGGCATCGGCGCACCGAGAATTTGGTTATGCAGAAATTACGCCACTTGATTCAGAGTTGTTGAATGGACTTAATGATGGAGATGCGTCTACGCCAATCTTAGAAGTTTGGATGAGCCATGGTGATCGAGTTAACTCCTTACCCGCAGGGTTCAGTGTTGCGGCTACAAGTGTGAACTCACCATTAGCTGCGATGGAGGATGCTGACCGAAAATACTATGGTGTTCAGTTTCACCCGGAAGTTACCCACACCTCACAAGGGCAGGCGATTATTAATCGATTTATCCATGATATTTGCGGTTGCCGGGGTGATTGGACACCGGAAAATATAGTCTTAAGTTCCATTAAAACCATTCGCGAGAAAGTTGGTGATGACAGGGTGCTCCTTGGCCTTTCCGGTGGTGTCGATTCTTCAGTTGTTGCTGCGTTGCTGCACGAAGCAATTGGTGATCAGCTTACTTGTGTGTTTGTTGATCATGGCTTGCTCAGATACAACGAAGGTGATCAGGTAATGGATACCTTTTCTAAACATATGCAAATCAATGTCAAACGAGTTGATGTAGCAGACCAATTTTTTGCAGCACTTAAAGGAATCGTGGACCCCGAAGTCAAAAGAAAGGTAATAGGCAGATTATTTATCGAAGTTTTTGATGAAGCTTCCCAGGAGTTGAATGACATAAAGTGGCTTGCACAGGGAACTATTTATCCGGACGTTATAGAGTCTGCTGGAGCGGCTACAGGTAAGGCGCACGTCATTAAATCGCACCACAATGTTGGTGGGTTGCCTGAAAAAATGCGTATGAAACTTGTTGAACCTTTACGGGAACTCTTCAAAGACGAGGTCCGTAAAATTGGATTAGAACTTGGTCTACCACGAGAAATGGTTTACCGCCATCCATTTCCCGGTCCTGGACTTGGTGTTCGCGTCCTTGGCGAAGTAAGGCCGGAGTATGTTTCTCTTTTGCAGTTAGCGGACGACATCTTTATACAAGAGCTACGCGAATATGATCTCTATGACAAGACTAGCCAAGCTTTTGCTGTTTTCCTACCGGTAAAATCCGTTGGAGTAATGGGCGATGGTCGAAAATATGACTTTGTTGTTGCTTTGCGCGCTGTTGAAACTATTGATTTTATGACGGCCCGTTGGGCGCGGTTGCCATACGAGTTTTTGGAGCATGTCTCGTTGAGAATAATAAACGAAGTCGACGGTATTTCGCGTGTGACCTATGACATATCGGGTAAACCACCTGCAACTATTGAGTGGGAATAAGATTAAAAGGAATTCTCTAAGGAAGATGAAATGAAAACTCTTTTAACTGGTGCAACTGGCTTTCTCGGCGGATGGCTTGTTTCGGATTTGCTTGACCACTCTTTCGAAATAACAGTGATCCGCAACCCCAAAAGCAAAGCAAGTTATAGGACTGATTCTCAATATTTTTTAAAGAATTTTACTGAGAAATGCAGGGAAGAATTCATTGATTTGTTTGATTATTCAGCGGTCGAAAAAATAATAAAAGAAGTCAAGCCTGATGCAGTCATTCATATGGCTGCTGTAGGTGATGTTACCGTTGCAAAAAACAACCCTAAATATACTTACGAAGTGTCATCTAATGGCACGCTAAATATACTTGAAGCAATAAGGGTACATAGTCCTGATACGTTATTCTTATCGCATACCACCGATAAGGTATACAGTGGCAATGCCGTTCCTTTTAATGAGGAAATGCTGTTCGATCCAAACCATATTTACGAAGCAGCTAAAGTATCTCAAGAGTATTTGACCAAAATTTACTCTGAATCTTATGGGATCAGAGCGGCGACCATGAGATGCGGAAACTATTTCGGTGGGTATGATTTTAATTTTAACCGGATCGTACCGTATGTGATTAAGTGCGCTATAGAGAATGAGACGGTTCAATTAAGATCAGATGGTAGTTTTACGCGCGATTTCTTATATATCAAAGATGCCGTTTCGATCAATCGAATGTTATTAGAATTGATGTCCGGTACAAGCTGCCCTTTTAAGTTTGGGGACGCATTCAATTTTTCGTTAGAAATCGAGTTATCAGTGATGGATATTGTTCACAAAACTTTGGAACTCTGTGACAGTAAAATTGAAGTCCAGGTCATTGGTGATGGCGCTTCTGAGATACCTAATATGCGGTTGGATTGTACTAAGTCCAAGACAGAATTAGGTTGGCTTCCAAAATACTCACTCGAAGACGGATTATATGAAACGATCGAATCTTATCGTTCATATTTAACTTAACAAGGTTATCGGTTGATACGCTGTGATGTTTTGAGGTTGTTCTGTCAGAGGCTCCGGGACGTTTCTATTTTTTTAAATCACCCGGTTGGCTTTCTCTCTCGCATGTATCAGGAGATTTAAATGGACATCAAAAGAATAGGAGATGCAATCGATCAATTCGCAGAAGAAAGGGACTGGGATAAATTTCATACACCAAAAAATCTGGCTATGGCCCTGAGTGTAGAAGCGTCAGAGCTCGTGGAGATTTTCCAGTGGAAAGAAGGCGATGATGTTGATGATCAGCGAGCAATTAAAGCGGCAGAAGAAGAACTTGCGGACATCTTCTATTACACCCTGCGTATGTGCCAGAAAATGGATATTAATCTGGAAGAAGCTTTTTTTAAAAAAATGGTGAAAAATAGGGAAAAACATCCCATCAGGAAAGTCAAAGGAAAGCTACCCAATTAAAATTATTTCCGGAATGCAATTTTGTTTAGCCTTACCCCACTGACAGATATTATCTCTAAAAAAAAGAGAAATTCCATTGTGGTTTAAATAATATTTCGAGCTAACAGTACTATGATGACACTATTACAATCCGTATCGTGGTCGTGCAAGCCTACCTGGAAAAAATCATCAGTTAATACGCTATGGTGTCTTTTAGGATGTTCCATCGGAGATTTTGGAACGATTCTATATTTTCAAATAAATCAGATAGCGTTTCCTCTCATTTGGATAATGACTCTCGCGATCATAAATGGACTTATCACATCCATAATGCTTGAAACTTTTATATTATCTCGGCAAATGCATTTGAGGGACGCCTTTAAAACTGCTATCGGGATGTCTTTGTTCTCCATGATTGCGATGGAATTAGCAATGAATATTGTCGATGTGGTTTTCGCAGGGGGAGTTTTAGTATGGTGGGTCATTCCGTTAATGCTGATTGCCGGTTTCCTCACCCCTTTGCCATATAACTACTTTCGTTTAAAGAAATATGGGCTTGCGTGTCACTGAAGAATGAATGCTCTGGCAAAGAAACATTGCAGTGAGCACGAAACGGGTTGCATAGATGTTTGAGACCCAGCCATTCCAGATTTTTTCATTTCAGCATCTGGTAACGGTACTTATTGTACTGTCTACTGTTATAACCATTCCTTTTTACTTAAGAAATAAGTCGGATTCGGTCAAGGTGATCGTAGGAAAATTAATAGCTATCTTGATTTTGGTTTATCAGGTTGTTCAGGTATTTACCAATACCATTATATTTGAGAAGCCCTGGGTTGAAATTCTGCCATTGCATATGTGTGATTTATCGTCCCTCTGTATTGCAATTTATTTTTTGAGAGGTGGTAGGATATTTTTTAACTGTGCATTTTTTTGGGGAGTAGCTGGAGCAACGATGTCTTTGCTTACGCCAACCGTTAAGCAGGGGTTTCCTGGTCTGGAATATTTATTATTTTTCTATTTCCACGGTTTAATTTTGTTTGGGGTGATGTTTTCATTTATAGCGTTAAAGAAGCGACCCTATTTACACGATTTGTTTAAAGTAATTACTATAAGCATCATAGGAATGGGTGTTATATATTCTATAAATATCCTGCTCGGTGAAGAAGCGAATTTTTGGTATTTACAACAAAAACCAGATAACGATACGTTAATGAACTTTTTTCCTGATCCCCCGCTACACTTGATCCCATTAGTTCCAGCCGGAATATTTTTCATGAGTGCGGTTTATTTTCCGTTCTGGTTGAGAGACAGGATTACCTCGAGTCGCAAGGCATTTGTAGCTGACTAATTATTGTTGAATATTTTATTGAAAGGCAGCGATAGTAAGAATATGATTCCGGTTCGGTGTACTTTAAAAGAAAACATCAAAAATGTGGCTGAAAAGCAATAAAACTCTGTATTTATTAGGAATTTTATTAGCCGCCAATATGGTGGTGCATGATCTATTGCATGACTCTTATGCATCCAATGCGCTTCAATCCAGCGCAGAATGTGTCGTATGCGAACAATTTGAATCAGTAGTTCCGGAATCTCAAGCTCAAACTTCTTTTGCATATCTGAACGAATTTAGCGGTTCAGATTATGAGAGTTTCTTTCCTGCCAATACACACAATTTATCTTTTCCCAGGGCCCCACCTCGAATCTAACTAGACCAACTATCTAGCTGATTTCTACCCTACTAGGTGGAAGCAGCTTTAATTTCTGATTTCTAGTTCGAGGTTTTTCATGAAAAATTTTAGAGGCACGTTAGGGCTTTGCCTTTTATGTGCAACGCAGGTGTCGGCACAAACCGATGATATTGATGAGGTTGTTGTAACAGGGGCGTTTATCCACCGGGCATCCGACAAAATTTCCACCCCTTTACATATAATTGATGCTGAATCGGTAACGACAGACGCGATGGGTAATCTTGGTGCGGTGATTGGCGATGCACTGGGAGTATCGACCAGTGACTATGGTGCTGCTGTCGGACAGCCGATTATTCGGGGATTAGGCGGCCCCAGACTCAAAGTCTTAAATAATGGCAAATTGATCAATGATGTGGCAGCGGGTGGGCCTGATCATCAAAATGATTCTGATTTTCTTAATTTGCAGCAGATTGAGATTGTTAAAGGCCCCGCTTCGCTTTTGTATGCGCAAGGCACCCTTGGGGGTGTTGTGAATATTGTTGATGACACTATTGCTAAGCAGGATTTTGAAAGGTCGACTTATGCAGTTAGTGGCGAGTACCAAAGCGTTAATGATGGCTTTGCCGGCGAATTGGCTTATAAGGGCAACGTGGCGGGATTCAATTTGAATCTGGCATATGCAGAGTCAGATTTTGGTTTCTATGACATACCGTCCGGCGCGATGTTTGTGGAAGATGAGCATCATGACGAAGATGAGCATCATGACGAAGATGAGCATCATGACG
>CAJWFK010000026.1 GCA_913031125.1 uncultured Woeseia sp.
TGCATGTATTAGGCATGCCGCCAGCGTTCAATCTGAGCCAGGATCAAACTCTTCACTTAAAGCTTTGAGCTTTTTAGAAGAACATGAGTCCCGTTTAATTACTCAGTAATTACTAAGAAATTTAACTATGGTTCTCACGTTTGATTTTGCCTTAAGCAAACGTCAACGTAAGCACCCACACAAATTATCTGACTAAATTGTTAAAGAACGACTTGGAAACAGAGAATAATCTCTTATTCCTAACCCTCATATTTTTCGAGGGTGACCCACCATTGTACAGGCGAACAGGGACTAAATGACAGCCCGCGGATGCCTGTACAATGTATAAATTTTATAGATATCACTAACGGACACCGTACCGTCAGCGAGCAGCGCATTATAACGACGTTTCTGACCCCGTCAACCAAATATTTTTATTTCTTTTCTACAAATACTGGATAAGTATTGCTAACTAGCACCATATCGCACGCTATATTAGCTAACCCATTGTTTTATAGCTATTTTAAAGTGACTCTAGCGAATTTTCGCTTCCCTACCTGATACACGTGGGTTGTACCCTTTTTTAGGTGCAGCCCGCGTTCTAGCACCCTCTCCCCATCCAGCTTCACAGCGCCCGCCTCAATCATACGAGCAGCCTCAGAGTTGCTTGTCACCAGCCCCGCCTCTTTCAACAAATTTAGAATTCCCAGCTCTCCATTTTTACTAGAGATCGAAATATCACGCATATGTTCAGGCATCGCCCCTTGCTGGAAACGAGAAATAAATTCTTCTTTAGCCAACTTCGCAAGCGACTGATTATGAAACCTCGTTGTTATTTCAATTGCGAGTTCATATTTAACATCACGCGGATTCTTACCATCCACTACCTCTTGCTGCAGACTTGCGATATCCTCAAGCGGTCTAAAACTTAGCAGCTCAAAATAACGCCACATCAGTTCATCAGAGATTGACATAAGTTTTCCGAACATCTCGTTGGCTGGTTCCGTTATACCAATATAATTGCCGTAAGACTTTGACATCTTTTGTTCGCCATCCAATCCTTCTAAAAGAGGCACTGTTAAAGCTATCTGAGGTTCCATATCGAAACTTTGTTGTATGTGTCGGCCAACTAGCAAATTAAATTTCTGGTCTGTACCGCCCATCTGCACATCAGCTTTCAAAGTAACCGCATCATATGCCTGGGCAAGAGGGTAAAGTAATTCATGTATTGCGATTGGCTGACCTGTCGCAAGGCGCTTTGCAAAATCGTCCCTTTCAAGCATCCGCGCCACAGTGTAGCGGGCAGCAAGCTTAATTAACCCTGGCGAACCCAATTCCATCAGCCAGCGCGAATTGAAGTCAACCACAGTTTTGTCTGGATCAAGTATTTTGAAGGCTTGTTCCTTGTATGTGTTCGCATTCGCATCGATTTCATCGCGTGTTAGCGGTGGGCGAGTGACGTTTCTACCGCTTGGGTCACCGATCAGACCTGTAAAATCGCCGATTAGAAAGACTACGTTATGCCCAAAATCCTGAAATTGGCGCATTTTATTGATAACTACTGTGTGTCCGAGATGTAAATCAGGAGCTGTCGGATCAAACCCTACATAGACGTTCAGTTTTCTTCCCAATTTTAACTTGTCCTCCAAACCACCGTCAGGAAGTATCTCGTCGGCCCCTCTAGAGAGCTCTGCTAGTTGTTCTTTTATAATCGTCATATCCATCATTAGTATCTTAAATGCCTGCAGAACTTTAGCATTCAAATCTATTCCTGTAGACCCATAAAAACGAGTTATACCCTAAATTGGGGTATAGGCTTATTTTGCCGGTTTAAGGCCCTGAGTTATATAAGGGTTTTGACCTGCCTAAAAACTCATTGTAGAGTAGCGGCGTCCAGCGGTTAGGGAGACCGGACACTTGAAACATCCTTTTAGTCCAATACGCCACGACTACAAGCCATCTCCGACAAAAAAGGCTGGAAAAAAAAACATACTCATATGGTTCATTGCCGGTCTAGGATTGCCGCTCTTGGCTATACCACTATACCCCATACTCAACCCCTTACCTTCAAATGATATCGTTACAAATGATCAAGAACTCGCTATCGCCATGGAGATTAAAGAAAATCCCGCGATCTCCGAGCCCCAACAGACAATTAAAGCAAATTCTTCTGATAAATCTCGAGAAAAACTGGATGTAACTCTTTCCAAAATCAGTCACGAAAACAGTAATTTTCATCCGCCACTGGCATTGCCTCCTTCACACGACCATCTCACGCTTGAAATTAAGTCCGGTGACAGTCTTGATCGGATTTTCAAACGCTATAACCTGAACCTCTCTGATCTTGCCGTGATGTTAGATTTACCCGAAGCGTCACCCTACCTGAAAAAAGTTATCCCCGGTGATGAGCTAACTATCGAACATGACGATGGTGACCTTATCAGCCTATATCGTGAAATTAATCTCACCACGGCAATAAAAATAAAGAAACATCTATCTGGATTCGTCACAGAGATTGTACAGCGACCACTAGAAATTCGTCGTAAAGCCGCCTATGGCACCATAGTCACTTCGCTATTCGAAAGCGCGGCACAAATAGGACTGTCTGACAAAACAGTGATGAATCTGGCCGGTATCTTTGCCTGGGATATAGATTTTGTGCTTGATATCCGACTTAAGGATTCTTATTACGTTTTATTCGAGCAAATCTATCAAAATGGCGAATATATAAGTGATGGAGAAATTGTTGCCGCGGAATTTAACAATAATGGACGTACTATTCAGGCAATCCGGTATATTGATCAAGAAGGTCGCTCCGACTATTTCTCGCCAGACGGACACAGCTTGCGTAAAGCATTTATTAGAGCACCAGTGGATTTCACTCGTATCAGTTCGAATTTCAATCCTCGAAGAAAACATCCAATTCTCAATACCATTCGTGCCCATCGAGGAGTTGACTACGCAGCACCACGGGGCACACCGGTTAAAGCGGCCGGCGATGGGAAAATTATATTTAGGGGTAACAAAAACGGTTATGGCCAGACAATAATACTGCAACACGGCAGTAACATTACAACTTTGTACGCACACCTAAATTCATTCGATAAAAATGCACTGATGGGTCATCGTGTCATTCAAGGGCAGACAGTCGGATATGTAGGAATGACGGGTCTTGCCACCGCGCCACATCTTCACTACGAATATCGCTTAAATGGGGTACACCGAAACCCGAGAACGGTGAACTTGCCGCAAGCTGAACCAATCCGTGAAGAATATCGTGAAACTTTCCTAGCTTCCGTCACACCAATTATTGAAGAATTACTGCAATACAAGCAGACACAAGTGGCTCCATTGTCGTCCGAATAGTTAAGATGCCAAATTCCGAAAATAAATCTCTCTACGTAGGGCTAATGTCGGGCACGAGCATGGATGCAATCGATGCTGTCCTCGTCAACTTCAGTGATCATGCCTGCCAAGTGATTGCCGCACGGGCAGACACATATCCGGAAAATCTGCGAAAACAACTGATGGCGGCGGCGAGAAATCCCGACGCGTGCACCATCGATAAAGTTGCTCAACTCGACCGTGCAGTTGCCGAGTGTTTTCGCAATGCTGTACTAAATTTGCTCGATCAGGCGAGTATAGACGCTTCTTCCGTTACAGCTATCGGCAGTCATGGCCAAACACTGCAGCATCAACCTAAGGACGCGGGCAACTTCTCGGTACAGATTGGCGACCCGCACGTAATTGCCTTTGGCACGGGGATAACAACCGTAGCTGACTTCCGGCGCAGTGATATAGCAGTTGGTGGAGAAGGAGCACCACTTACACCGGCCTTTCATCGATGGCTATTCATGGACAAAACAACACCCCGCACAGTGCTCAACATCGGTGGTATTGCTAATATCACCATTCTTGATTCATCATGCGAAAAGACCATAGGTTTCGATACCGGACCAGGGAATGTTTTACTGGATGGCTGGAGCAGTATTAAAAGGGATCAACCATATGATTCAAATGGATCGTGGGCATGCGAGGGAAAAATTAATGAAACCTTGTTGGCTTTCATGCTCGCCGATCCATATTTCAGTCAACCACCGCCGAAAAGCACCGGCATTGAATATTTTAATAACAACTGGACGGCCGAGAAATTAGCATTACTTGCTAAAAAGCAAATCAGCGACACCGACATACAATGCACACTCTCCGAACTAACGGCACGAAGCATATGCCAAGCTATTCAAAATTTTTCGTCTCATTCTAAAGAGCTGATAGTTTGCGGCGGCGGGGTGCATAATAAATTTCTAATGGATCGCTTGCGTAGTTGCTTACCCGGCGTCGAGATATCATCAACCAAAAATTTTAATCTCCACCCTGATTGGGTAGAGGCAACAGCCTTCGCTTGGCTTGCAAAACGTTGTCTAGAACGTAAGCCAAGTAATGTCCCAACCGTCACGGGGGCAGAGCGAGAAGTTGTTCTTGGCGGTATATTTATGTGAGTGAGTTAAAAGTTCTAGAATGGGTTGGTTGTTATACTTAGATTATGCTCATTAGAACCAAAATATGGCGATTAACCTACTAGCTAAGGCTTGTAGACGAATGATCTATAGAAATTATACGGTAAATGAAGAGCCGCAACCGCATGTCGTCGCTGCATTGGGATTACGGATCACAAACTGAGCCCCCTGCAAATCTTCTTTGTAATCTATCTCAGCACCCATCAAATATTGCACGCTCATCGGATCCACCAATAATGTCACTCCCTGGTTTTCGATAGTCGAATCACCTTCTTCCACCGCATCATCGAAAGTAAAACCATATTGAAACCCGGAACATCCGCCACCTGAGATAAAAACACGTAGCATTAAGGCTGGATTAGACTCCTCTTCAATAAGTTGACTAACTTTTAGCGCTGCCGCATCTGTGAACACAAGCGGCGCAGGTGTTCCGGACATTCCTATTACTGGTATATCAGTATTCATGATGTTCTGCTAATTAAGTGGTCCAATTGATTAACCCAATAACTTATATTGTTGATTCTGGCTCTTGTTCTGTAGTTTCCAGAAGCGGCACCTGACTCTCCGGCTGATGCACAAGCTTTCCATTAATTTCTGCACCAATCGCCATTCTAATAAGGTTGTAATATATATTACCAATGATCCGCGCTGTTGGCCCAAGTTCGACACGCTGAGTGGCAACAACATCACCTTGCACAATACCATTTACAATTACATAAGGAACAGTTACCCCACCTTCAACAGTACCATCCTCAGATATACTGAGTTCGGAGTCACTGAAATCCTCAGCATTAACGTTACCCTTAACAGTGCCATCTATATGGCACCCACCCGAAAAAATTAAATCCCCATTTACGTGCGTATTCGACCCAACGAGCGTATCCACAACACCATGCCTACGTTGTTTACTCCAGAACATTTTTTAACACCTTTTTGTTAACCCGCACCAGCAAACCAGTCGAAACTCTCTTTTACACTGGCAACGGATTTAGTTTTTGAAATAACCTGAATATTGACCTTCTCTGGTTTAAAACCCTTCGGTAACACTAACTCACGATCAAAGTCCTGAAAATATTTGAATGCAAATAACCATTTACTATTGCCGTCTACAGGGAGCAATTCCTTAAATTTATAGGTCATTGCAGCACCATCTTGTGCCCCAGCTAAACTTAAGTCGACTTCACCAACAACGTGCCGATCGTGCATTCCCTGCATAAGCACCAATCGAACATTGTAATGCCGATCCTCATTACCCTTAGTCAGCTTTAAATCTTTGACCCGCAATCCATGTTGGCCACCGTCCGGTGACAATATACCGCGATAGAATGCTATTTCCTCCCACTGCTCTTGGATTTTGCGTCGCAATTCCTCAAGATCTGCCTCAACCAAGGTGTAAGCTTCCTGATTGAGAGTTCTTTCAGTTTCTAGGAGGATAAGCTGTCGCTCAAAGGCAGCAACCTCATCTTCAAGCTCCTGTATAACACCATATAAAGCTTCTTTTTCCAAAAAAGCGTCAACAATACTGTAGTTTGCTTGCAACCGACCAACTTCAAAAATCAAGTAGCCACCGCACAATACAACTAATAGGGTCGCAACCCTGAAGCCTAATTTTACACCTATATTCGATATTCGGTATCGAGCTTTCACTAGTAACCTATTGGTTTAACGTTAAAACAGTGAGAGGTATGTTACTCGTGCCAGCACGTTAACAAAAGTGCGTCAGTAACTAGAATTGGGTATAACCCGAGATATAGCGTACATTTTTGTGATCAGAACAAACTACGGATAAAAAGTAACATGCAATTAGCGTCAGGATACTTATGGTGGAAAGCGCTACACATAGCTTTCATGGTGACTTGGTTCGCCGGATTATTCTATTTACCAAGGCTATTTATTTATCACACTGAATCTTCAAGCGTGGATGAGCAAATTCGATTTACGCTAATGGAGCGGCGGTTATTCACCATAATGACAATAGGCGCAATATTAACTACGGTTTTCGGTCTAATTATGCTAGCGATTAACCAATCATTACTTTTTCATGTTTGGTTTCAAATCAAATTAATGCTACTCGTGGGTTTGATCATATTTCATATTCGGTCCTGGCGCTGGATCAAAATCCTGGAAAATAGACAGTTCCCAAATAATACAAAATGGCTCCGTTGGTTTAACGAAATTCCAACGATCTTTTTACTAACAATTATCTGTTTCACAATTATCAAGCCCTCTTGAACCTCTGCGTGTCTTGGCCGAGCGTTTAAGATCCTTATCAAAAGTTTGACGCCAATCCTTCGGCCAAGTCTTTGGTCGAGGCGGCAATCCTTGATTGAACATATTGGGACCAAGCTCATGCAGAACTTGCGCGTAAACGCGGCGCTTAAAATAAATAACCTCGTCAACAGGCTGCCAAAAATCAACCCAACGCCAACGATCAAATTCTGGGGAATCAGATCCATCCAATCGGACTCGATCGTCACTAACATGCAACCGTAGTAGAAACCAGCGTTGTTTTTGACCTATACAGATCGGTTTCGTATCTCTTCTTACAAAACGACTGGGTAAGCGATAACGCAGCCAGTGCTTCGTTGATCCCAATAAAACTACGTCATCACCGGTAAGTCCGACTTCTTCTTCGAGCTCGCGATACATAGCCTGCTCGGCAGTTTCGCCTTTCAGGATGCCCCCTTGAGGGAATTGCCATCCCTTATTAGACGCACGACCACCTAGCCACAATCGATCCTCAGTGTTGGAAACAATTATGCCGACGTTAGCACGAAAACCTTCGGAATCAATGTGATCATTTTGCATATGCATACATCATCTCTACATCCAATTGAGCATGAAAAATGTGCTCTGTCCAGAGCATAGCTACGATCGTTTACAATGAACCATGATAACCATGGATGACAAGCTGCTTTCTAGGAGACATTTTTGCAACTAATTGAAACTAAAATTCTGTTTCTATTGCTGATACTGCTATGGATTACCACTGGCATGATCGCCTTATCTTCAGGCAGCGCAGGGTTAGACATGATGGACATATGGCTTTCGCTTAGAGGCGGAGCTCCCGAAAATATCCGAAGTTTAGTTTTGGACCTGCGATTGCCTCGTGCCTTAACAGCGTTTGCTGTCGGAGGGCTACTTGCCGTAGCTGGTGTATTAATGCAAGCGTTACTAAGAAATCCATTAGCCGAACCATATATCCTCGGTACCTCAGGAGGTGCCGCCGTTGCAGCATTACTCGCAATGATGGCTGGGCTGGGCGCCACACTCATCGACTTAGCCGCTTTTGGGGGCGCTATGGCCGCCACTCTGCTTGTATTCACGATTGCACAAGGAAGTAGAACATGGACACCAACACGTCTATTACTGACTGGCGTCGTATTGGCAGCCGGGTTTAGCGCAGCTAGTACCCTGTTGCTTGCTATAAGTCCCACTGAAAATTTGCGAGGCATGCTATTTTGGTTAATGGGTGATTTGAATTATGCGTATACACCAGCAAGAGCCTTGTGGTTACTAGTTTTAGTTACACTTGCAGGATTTGTCTCCGCCCGGCACTTAAATGTACTTGCACGGGGTGATATCCAAGCGTCCATTGTTGGACTGCCCGTTGCAAAGTTCAGGTTGCTCGTGTTTATAGTCGCTTCGCTTGCAACAGCCGTTTCTGTAACTAGCGTCGGTGTTATTGGCTTTATCGGGTTAATCGTGCCTCACCTCATCCGGATTGTAGCGGGGAGCGATCACAGAACCTTGGTGCCCGCATCGGCTCTGGCTGGTGGCATCATACTTGTAATCTCTGATACGTTAGCTCGCACCCTTATAGCGCCCCTACAGCTTCCAGTAGGTACCCTCACCGCAGCGCTTGGAGTGCCACTTTTTTTGTTTCTGATGAGCCGTTATCGCATTAGAGATAATTGAGGCTTAATAAATAACAAATTTTTTAGAACCATATTAGACGACTACACTTCTTATTATGATCATTTCCTAGTAGCCAGATAATCACGCCCTTTAGTCATCAGTTCTACAAAACCGTCTTCGTTTCCCGTCGCCACAAATTCGCGAAGGCGCTCCACAGATTCACACAACGCATCCAGTGGGTGTAATCCAAAATCGTTAAGATTCTGAATTTCGAAGTACATATGTGGATTATCCTTTGCAACCGCTCCTGATACTAACAGCTGAGCATCAAATGTTGTTGATGAAATCTTAGCGAGTTTTGGTGCGGCTTCACCACTCTCCGCCAGTGCCGTAAAAAAGGCTATATTTAAAGCATGAGATAACCCTAGAACATATGAAATGAGCCTATCGTGATCGTCAAGACTCATATCTAACTCTTCTACCATTGTTGCCGAAAATAATTCCTTAGCCTCAGCAGTAGCATCAGGACACCCAGCATCCACAAAAATCATGTGTCGCCCTGATAGTAAATCTGTATCAGGTCCGTACATCGGATGCAATGATGTAACCTTACAACCAGCATTACGCAAAGCAATCAGTCCTGTCTTTAACGGAGATTTTAGCGAACCAATGTCAAAAATCAGCCCTGTCGGCTTCGACTGGGCGAGATCTGAAAGAATTTCGCCAGAAATGACCATGGGTGTTGCTACAACAATTACATCATAGTCTATACCGGCTTGACGCCAATCTTTGCAGTGTCCAGGCCCCACACTGACCTCAGGGTCTGCGATTACAGTAAGAAACCCCTGCGACCCAAAATAATTAGCGAACCAACCACCCATGTTCCCAGCACCGCCAATAATCAGTGCTCGCCGTCCATCCCCAGCAGCCTCAGCGGCGACACGACTTTGTTCTTGGTGCGCTAAAGATGCCCGAATCAAGCTGGTAAGAATTTCTTCAGCAATATTGGGATCTACACCAAGCGTTTTAGCATGTCCTCGCGCCATATCAAGGACGTCTTTTTCTCGCTCATAATCACGAGTTGCACGACCAGTACTTTGTTTTTCCTTGCCGATTTCGCCAACCACCTTTTGCCTGCTAGCAATTAACTCAACTAGCTTTCGGTCAATTGACGTTAATTCATTACGTAGTTCTTCTAATGCCACTTTCGATAATTCATTTAATTTAATGTTAAACGGGTACCTTTTACCTTAAACCGTTTGAAAACTAAAATAAAAAAATCTTATCCGGCAAACATACGTAGCTTCATTGATCTAATCATGCGAATATTCTGTTAAACAATAATCCTAATAATTAAAAAGGGTGTGCAAACATGAAAACGCGAGCCGCTGTTGCCTGGGAGGCAGGAAAGCCATTAGAAATCGAAGAAATCCACCTTGATGGACCTCAACATGGAGAGGTCATGCTGAGAAATATCGCGACAGGCGTATGTCATACTGACGCTTTTACTCTCTCAGGCGAAGATCCGGAGGGGCTGTTTCCAGCGATTTTAGGTCATGAGGGAGGCTCAATAGTCGAAGAAGTCGGATCTGGCGTAACTGAGCTCAAGCCTGGCGATCACGTTATTCCACTTTACACACCAGAATGCGGTCAGTGTAACTTCTGCACATCTGGAAAAACTAACCTTTGCCAAGCAATTCGCGTAACACAGGGCCAAGGCCTGATGCCCGACGGTACATCAAGATTTTCTAAAGGCGGCAAACAGATATACCACTATATGGGGACATCAACATTCAGTGAATATACTGTGCTACCAGAAATAGCTGTTGCAAAGATTAGTGAGGATGCACCACTGGAAAAAATTTGCTTGTTAGGCTGTGGTATCACGACAGGTATAGGCGCTGTTCTGAATACGGCAAAAGTCGAGCCAGGGGCGACAGTTGCCGTATTTGGCCTGGGAGGGGTAGGTC
Source organism: uncultured Woeseia sp. (assembly GCA_913031125.1). Lineage (GTDB taxonomy): Bacteria > Pseudomonadota > Gammaproteobacteria > Steroidobacterales > Woeseiaceae > SZUA-117. The sequence goes on from CAJWFK010000026.1 coordinate 10,325, forward strand.
TAAGCGCTATCCAAGGTGCAGTAATTGCTAAAGCCAGCAGAATCATTGCAATTGATATTAACGCTGACAAATTCGAACTGGCTAAGCAGATGGGGGCTACAGACACGGTAAACCCGAATGACCATGATGAATCGATTCAAGATGTCATTATTGAAATCACTAATGGCGGTGTAGATTATTCCTTTGAATGTGTAGGGAACGTCAATCTTATGCGTTCAGCACTTGAATGCTGTCACAAAGGATGGGGCGAATCGGTCATCGTTGGTGTCGCTGGGGCAGGCCAAGAAATATCTACACGCCCATTTCAACTTGTAACTGGACGAGTGTGGCGTGGGACAGCATTCGGTGGTTGTAAAGGCAAATCGCAATTACCAAACATGGTAGACCAATATATGAATGGAGAGATTAAGGTTGACGAGTTTGTGACACATACGATGGGGCTTGAAGAAATAAACACGGCTTTTGACCTCATGCATGAAGGCAAGAGCATCCGATCAGTCATTCATTTTTGATTTTCATTAGTTATGCTTATCTAAATATCGTAACCATCCTCTAACCTATTTGACCAGTTGATTTAAGCTACTTTATTTATAGCTCATTTGCCTTTGATAGCCGAATTAAGCAGCAATACAATTGGACGTAGTTGATGCAAAGGATGTACTTTTATCATTCTGTATCAGTTGAAATCCGGAAACTATTTTGATTAACGATGAGAGACCAAATCGTCTCCCCGACTCGCTACCCGCCGACCCAATGCACTGGGCCGACGCGTGGCTCAAAGAAGCTATATCAACGCGCGTAAGGCGAAATCCGGATGCGATGACTGTCGTTTCAGTCAGCAGTGATGGCCAACCATCAGCCCGCCTTGTACTCTGCAGAAAGTTTGTCCCTGATCCTGGGTACCTAGTCTTCCATACTAATTATCAATCCAAAAAATGCCTGGATTTTGAGAATAATCCGCGAGCTGCTGCTGTTTTTCATTGGGATACACTAGGTAGACAAATACGCATCGAGGGTTTAATTGTTAAATCACCCCGGGAAGAGAGTGACTCATACTTCGCAAACCGCGATAAAGGAAGCCAGTTAGGTGCTTGGGGGAGCGATCAAAGCTATCCTATCCAATCTAAGGACAAATTAATTAGGCAAATTCGTGACCGAGGCATTAGCATGGGCCTATCACTCCGTGAAGGAACTACGCAGTTTACCGAAGCCCCGGCATCGACAATTAAACGACCACCACATTGGGGTGGATTGCGACTCTGGGCAAATGCTATAGAACTCTGGATAGAAGGCCGAGACCGAATTCATGATCGAGGTAGATGGTCGAGAAATATTATGCCGGCATCAGAAACAGAATTTACGGTAACTCCGTGGAGTGGGACGAGGCTGCAACCCTGATAAATAAGCTGAAAATATCAAATATGGGGGTGATCTCCCTATTCATTTTTAATGTTAGCCTTACATGTTTCGGGGCAGAATTCGTAAGAGAGTACCCAAACCTGACTGTGGATGTCTCACAAGTTGACGAAACTCTGCTCATTGACGTCGGCGGTAGGATCTGGACTCTTCCAAACAATGGCGGACAAGCCATTCAAATCACGCAAACCACCCATGACCTTAGCCAACCGCGGTTGTCACGGGATGGGACTAAGATTCTTGTAAATGCAAATTCGACTGAAGGCATGACAACCATGTTTGTCGATTTAGCTACCAATGAGCTTTATCCACTTATCGCCACTGATATGAATACTCAAGACGCTGCATGGCATCCTGATGGTGAGCGCGTAATCTATGCATCGCGTAATCATGAACACCAGCTCGATATCTGGGAGGTTGACCTGCTCACAGGTCTTACCTGGCGCCTAACTAATAACCCTGATGATGACAGTTCACCAGTATGGTCGCAAAATGGACGACATCTCGCTTGGATTAGGAAAATGAATGATCGCTATTCTTTGATCTTGCGCCGACACAGTGAAGCTGACAAAGTCGTTTTAGAATCAGATTTACGTATTTCATCTTTGTCGTGGAGGCCGGATGATAGTTTAATTTCATTCCTTCGACATCATGAAAAGAAAGCCACACTGGATGCAGTAATTCTATCAGACCCAACTGTAACCAAAACACTCGATCGCGAAGACAAATTTGTCACTGCTCCCGTAAGTTGGATCAATCGCATGACTATGTTTTATACGGCAAATGGTACTATCAGGTCTCGACATTTTGGGGACAGAAATTCACGACAGATTCATTTCAGAGCTTTAATTGTCGAATAATTTGACACTATTTTTAGCTTGAAATATCGAGTTTCTGTATCAAGACACATCACATTTGCTCGATGTCTATAATCCAAAACGACAGCAGAACGATGCACTTTCTTAAAATTTTAAGATTAATTGCTAAATTATCGGTCTTTATCCACCAATATCTCATCAACACTCACCAATATGTCGAATAATTTTACAAACTGAATTTTCTTTGCTCAATTTCTACTAAAAAAAGAAAGACAAGTTTTTGTTTTTTATAACTTTTATTTTTTTGGCACAAGAATTGCTTATTATATCTTGCCCAAGCGAAGTGTAACTGAACTGGGGAACTTAGTATTAATACCGACAGGATTTAGACGCCAGAAAAAACTTATAAAAAGTAGGTTTTAAATCCAATAATAATAATTAAAGTCTGTATTTGATTCTCTGGGCAACAGTTACCTCTTTAATAAAAAGAAGAGTCATTAGCCCCGTCTTCAAACACGGGGTTTTTTATTTTCTAGCCAAGGAAAAAGTCCGCAACCAAATCTACCTCAAGCAAGCGCTTTCATTCACACAAAACTTTTGCCTATATAAAATCATATAAATCTAGACCCACTCATATAGCAATTAATTTCTACCAAGTGACAACAATTATTGTATTGATGCCAAAACCGTCTGATACTCTTGATGGATGAGTAAAGCTAATTTTTTAAAAATGCAGTGTGAAAACTTGTCTATCTCAGTCACTAGCCGCGTGCTATTGAACTCTCTGCAGTTGGAAACTATACCTGGCGAATTCCTCGCAATCCTCGGTCCGAATGGTGTTGGAAAATCATTAGCTTTGCATACTTTAGCAGGCCTACGACCGACTGAAGTTGGTAAAATAATGCTCAATGATCAACCCCTAAACAGTCTTTCACGCCAAGAACTTGCCTTAATTTTAGCGTTGATGCCGCAATACACTGAAGACTTTTTTCCAGCGACAGTATTCGACACAGTAATGATTGGACGCCATCCACATATAGATCATCTTCAGTGGGAAACTGTTCATGATCGCAATGTCGGCAAGAAAGCATTGGCTCAAGTGGACTTAATTGGTTTTGAAGAGCGGGATGTACTCACATTATCAGGAGGTGAGCGACGACGACTGGCCATAGCTCAAATCCTGACTCAAGAACCGGACATTTATTTGTTGGACGAACCCACAAACCACCTAGATCCTCAGCACCAACTTGATGTTCTCAAACTATTTCGCAAAAAAGCATATGACGGAAAAACAATCATTGCCAGCTTGCATGACATCAATATGGCAGCACGATTCTCAGACCGATGTCTTCTCATTTTCGGTGATGGACGATGGCAGATTGGTAGCCCAGATAGAGTATTAAAAAGTGATCTACTGTCAGATCTCTATGCTACTAAAATTGAAACACTGTCTTGGCGAGATAAGCAGATCTTCGTGGCCGTCGGTTAAATTGAAATTAGCCCAGATAGAAAGAACACCACACGCCCCCCAACCTGAATGCGGTCGCCTAAGTCGCTGCAACGAATAATGCCACCACGATTTGAAATCTGACGTGCATTTAGTTGTTTTTTACCAAGACGATTTGACCAGTATGGGGTTAGGACGCAATGAGCTGATCCTGTCACAGGGTCTTCGTTAATACCAAGTGCCGGAGCAAAGAACCTTGATACAAAATCTATTTCGTCACTGGTGCCCTCAGCGGTAACAATTAATCCATAATCCAGAACTTTTGATAAAAGTTCGAAATCTGGATTTAGTGCTAAAACCGAACTCTCTTGATCCAATACAACCATAGACATGTCCCGCGCCATCCACAAATCAACATCGGAAATGCCTAAAACAGCACAGATATCATTTGAATTTTCGACAGGTGTGGGCTTATCGGTCGGGAAATCGAGTAGATACATATCATCCTCAATATCGACAGATAACGAACCACTTGCTGACTCGAACCATATCGGCCATGTGCGATGGAGAAGCTTCGAATAAATAACCGCAGCCGTCGCCAGTGTGGCGTGGCCGCACAATGGCACCTCCACGACTGGTGTAAACCAACGAATGTGCCATTGATTTTGTCCTGTGGGCACAAAAAACGCCGTTTCAGACAGATTATTTTCTGCCGCAATCTTTTGCATTAACTTGTCGTCAATCCATTTCTCAAGGGGTACTACTGACGCAGGATTCCCCCTGAAAGGTACAGACGTAAAAGCAGCAGCTTGGTAGATAGGTAATTCCATTAAACAGTAATACCCTTAAAGTGCTCTAACAATTTCGCATGCAGCGAAGGGTTTGCAGCAATTACAGAACTTGTTTGAAGGCTGGGCAACTTACCATGAAGATCTGTAAAAACCCCCCCCGCTTCAGTTACGATGACTGACAATGCTGCAACATCAAGGATATTTACGTCCGACTCTATCACCGCATCAATTTTCCCAGCAGCAAGTAAATGATATTGGTAAAAATCACCATAGCCCCGTATTCGGTCTGACATGGAAACTATTTCACCCAAACGCGCCCAGCCATCTGATACGGATAGTGATTTGAGGTTGCCGGTAGAGTAGGTCGCCTTACTCAAATCATCAATCTGGCTTACAGCGAGTCTTTGTCCATTTAGGAAAGCACCTTTACCAAGCTCAGCCCAAATGATCTCATTAAACATAGTGCCGCAGGAAACACCAAGCATCAGTTGGTAATTTCGCATGAGTGCTATCTGAGTGGAAAAAAAGGGATATTGACGCACAAATGCCTTGGTTCCGTCGATAGGATCCACTAACCAAAGATCAGCTCCAACGCCCTCAGTTTTGCCGGTCTCTTCCCCATAGAATCCGTCATCAGGGTACTGTTCAAGAATAATCTCACGAATGACCTCTTCGCATTCTATATCTGCCTGGGTTACCGGTGTCAGATCTTCCTTAATAACCACACTAAAGTTCCCATCGTAATAATGCCGACTGATCTCTGCTGCCCTTTCTGCTGCCTTGATTGCAGACCTTAATTTTGCTGACAAGTCTGATTTTTCATTCATTACAAACACTGTTAATAACGGAAACGATAACTATGTATGGTCCTTGCAAGTTAAACAAGTAAGTACTTGACACTAAACTTAAGCAGATCTATTGTGTGCCGCACATTAGGTGAACTCAAAAAGGCATTTTTTTGAGTGAACGGGAAGTCGGTGACGCTAACCAAAAGCGGATTCCGACACTGCCCCCGCAACGGTAATCGAGTTAAACCGTGACCCCCATCTCGTAGCAGCGGGATGGAGCCACTGCGAGTAGGAGCTTGTTCAGACTCGTGGGAAGGCGTCTCGGCTCAGGCGGAATAAAACTCCGCCTCCTCGTAAGTCCGGAGACCGGCCTAATATCTATTTACATGGTGCGGTGGGCGCCTAAAGGGGGTATGTAATTCAGAAACCCAATTCCCACCAATTTGCGACAGCCGAAGAACTTAAGTGCATATCTGGAAGGGAATGAATTGAAAAACACACTAAGTCTTTTATTGCTATTAACGGGCATATCAAGTTTGTCTGCCGCGTCCGAACCAACCGATATAATCATTGTTACAGCAACAAGAACCGAGATAGCTTTGCAAGATGCAAGTGTGCCAGTAGAAATTATATCTCGTGATGAGATCGAGTTATCAATGGCTAATGATCTAGGCGAACTTCTGCGATTCGAGGCAGGTATCGACATTGGCAGAAATGGAGGACCTGGACAAGCGACATCCATTTTCCTTCGTGGTACTGAAAGCAATCACACCCTTGTTCTTGTTGACGGCGTGCGAATTAATCCCGGCACAATTGGTGGAGCCGCAATTCAAAACATCGTCCCAGAAATGATTGAACGAGTAGAGATTGTTAAAGGAGCTAGGTCGGCACTATATGGAACAGATGCTATTGGTGGAGTAATTCATGTAATTACCCGACGCAGTCAGAAATCGTTCGCCACAGCAAGTATCGGAGGCGGTAGTTTCAATACACGTTCCCAAAAAGTCTCGGTAGGCACTAAGCAAGGAGAAAGCGAATTCGGAGTATCAGTCAACCATAACAAAACAAATGGATTTCCAATCCAGACAATGAGCGATGTAACGCGCGGGCACCACAATAAAACCATCAATTTATATGGAACCATGAATCTCGGAGGCAGTCTCTTTTCATTAAGTCACTGGTCAGCTAACGGCGTCACAGAATATCTGGACTTCTTTTTGTCTCCGCTAGATCATGAATTCGAAAATCGCAGCACGTCTTTGGAAATTGGATCATCGTTTGGGAAACAAATAGAAAGCCGCATAGCTATTAGTCAAATGGTTGACGATATTAAGCAGAACCAATCTACTGACTTCGTAGAGTCGACACGGCTATCCTTGGACTGGCAGTTATCATGGTCCGGAGATCAGCATAAAGTTACTGGCGGACTGTATGTTGTCGATGAGGAAGCTTCTGCTATCTCTTTCGGCTCAGGCTTCCACGAGAAAACTTCAACGCATGCCGTATTTTTGCAAGATCAGTGGTCAGTCGGTCGACACCGGGCGTTTTTTGCTACGCGCGTGACCGAACACGAAACCTTCGGAAATGCGACGACTTGGAATGCTGAATATGCTCTTAAGTTGTCCGAAAAATGGGTCCTTAGAACCGGATTCGCTCGAGCGTTTCGTGCACCTGATGCTACCGATCGTTTCGGTTGGGGCGGCAACCCAAACCTAAACCCCGAATTATCCAATGAAACGCAGTTAAGCATCAGTTATAACGGAGATAGTCGCCACTCGCTCAGCCTCCAATTATATAAAAACGATATCAGCGATCTTATAGAATTTAACATGGCAACGTTTGAACTAGCCAACATTGCAAAAGCAAAAATTCGTGGAGCTGAACTAAACTGGAACTACGAAAGCAGTGATTTTTCGGTTCGCGGTAGTATCGTCAAACAGGCAGCAGACAATCCCTTAGATAATGTAAGATTGTTACGAAGACCTGAAGATAGTATTACGTTAAGCATCATCAAAAATATTGGGCAACACCGACTGGGACTTTCCTTAGTCGCGAATGGAGACCGAAAAGATTTCGGCCAAGTCAATCTGCCAGGATATGCATTGGTTAACTTGACAGGCCAACTTGCTATTACTGATAAATGGCGTCTAAACGGCCGTATAGAGAATTTGTTAGACCGAGAATATGAAACAGCATTTGGCTATCGTATGCAGGAACTGAGTGGCTTCGCAGAACTAAATTATACGTGGCAGTAAAAATAAAATGGGAAACCGGTTAACCAAAATTTATACCAAGACTGGTGATGACGGCACCACCGGTCTAGGGGATGGCACAAGAACTAACAAAGATTCTTTGCGTGTTGAAGCTTATGGAACGATTGATGAGGCCAATAGTGCCATTGGACTCATATTGTCGGTTGAATCCCTACCACCTGATGTCCGTGGCTGTTTAACCGAAGTACAACATGACCTATTTGAGCTCGGTGGCGAACTATGTATCCCTGGGCATATAGCGATTACTAATTCATTTGTAACGCGCCTAGAAGAACGACTCGATTTTTGGAATGCCGACCTACCTCCACTAAAAGATTTTATTCTGCCTGGAGGTGGCCCTGCCGCTGCTGCATGTCACTTAGCGAGGACTATTGTTAGGCGGGCCGAGAGAAAAGTAAGCACTCTCACACGAGAAGAAGATATTCGGCGGGAACCACTCTGTTACCTGAATAGGTTGTCAGACCTTCTTTTTGTTATTGCGCGACTGTTAGCTCGCCACGAATCCGGTCAAGAAATATTGTGGGATCGTAAGACATGAGCTGGATATTGCTAAAGGTGCAATAAGAGCTTATCAACAGCAAATTATCGGATCTCTACATGCGTCTGTTTTGCCTACCTACTTCTAATGCATCACATAAGTTTTGAGCAGCCATCAACAATCTGGGCGTTGGCCTACTGATTTCATCCGCAGGTAAAAGAAAAAGATTGCCGTATCGATTTGCTGCCAATTCCTTCCATCTACCCCACCCATTAAAAACGGACCAGCCCAAATCAGCACTTGCCATCAATACCTCTGGGTCACGTTCTAACACGGCTTCTACAGATACTGCAGGAGCAAGTCCCCGCAAATCGGCAAAGATGTTTGTTCCACCACATATATTGATTAGATCACTCACAAAGTGATCCCCATTTATTGTGTAAAGTGGCCGTGCATCTAGTTGATAGAAAACACGAACAGGAGCTTCGGCCGCATACTTCGTGGCTAGAATAGCTAACTGCGCAGAGAAATCCGAAGCAGCTCGTTGCGCTTGAACTTGTCGGCCGGTAAGTTCGCCTATTCTCCTCAACGCAACAGGGATATCATCAATGCTAGTCGTAGAAATTAGTTCCACAGAAAATCCAAGTTGCCGCAAATTGTCACTAATATGGACAGGGGTGCCAGTCTTCCACCCTAGCAAGAGGTCTGGCTGAAGTAAGGTTAGCCGCTCCTGATCAATTCTAAATGCATCACCAATAACCGGCAGTTTAGTTACCGAGGCAGGATAATCTGAATAATCACTCACGCCTACTAACATGTCACCAGCGCCCACTGTAAATACCAATTCCGCAAGATGAGGAGACAAAGTTACTATTCGGAAATCCGCTGTGTCATCGTTGACCTTGGAAACAGAATCTGAATGAGGGCCATTACAAGCAATAATAGCGAAAAAAAATATCGATATGACAATCCAGCGTCCAACACAAATTGTCACATTGAGCCACCAGATAAAGTCATTTCCCGATTTGGGAAATGAAGCTTTCGCCGCTGGTTCACCCTAGCAACCAACCTCTCAACTAACAATCCAATCACTAATACAAGCAACTTCATTTGTTTTTAGGGGCTTCAACCCGCGTTTTTAGCTCATCATACATCCGTAACCAATCAAACGCAGGGCCAGGATCAGTTTTGCGCCTAGGCGAGACATCGCAATGCCCTGCAATTTTTCTTATCGACATTTCTGGATATGCATCAAAGATAGCGTCCACTATAAGTATTAATCTGGTGTATTGCTCATCGGTATAGGGCACTTCATCAGTTCCTTCTAATTCAATTCCAATCGAAAAATCATTGCAAGATTCTCTGCCTTGAAAACTAGATTTTCCAGCATGCCATGCCCGACGGTCTAAGGGCACGAACTGAACTACTTGGCCCTGACGGGGTATGAATAGGTGGGCAGAGACCAGCAAGTCTTTTATTTGCGTGTAATACGGATGAGTAGTCCAGTCGAGGGAATTAGTAAATAGAGATTTTACCGCTGCCCCTCCAAATTCTCCGGGCGGCAAACTAATGCCATGAATCAGTATCAACTCAGGCTTAACGCCTTGTGGCCTTGCATCTTGATTTGGAGAAGGGACCTGAACAGCGGAATTTATCAGGCCAGTATCAGGATTAACAATATAGTTTGTACAAATTTCTAGATTCAATATACCGATATCCATGTTTCACGAGATACTTTGACATGGTCAGGCGTAACCATGCTTAATATCAATGATCAGGAAAAATTTCAATGTCTAAAACACGCCTATACATCGAATCACCAATAGCTAGCGAAAGACAGCTAATTGTAAGCGGTGAACGGGCACGATATATCAGTCGAGTATTACGCCTTAAAATTAATGACAAATTAACCCTATTTGACGGTAGTGGCGCCGAATTTTCAGCAGAAATTGCTGCCATTAGAAAACGTGACATTAGCCTCATTGTTACAGGAAGAACCAAAAAATCAGTTGAATCGCCTTTAACTATACACCTCTTACAGGGCATCTCCCGTGGTGACCGTATGGACCTTGTCATTCGAAAGGCCACTGAACTTGGAGTGAAACGGATAACACCAATTTGTGCAGATTATTCTGTTGTTAAATTTGAGCTGGAACGTGCTAAAAAGCGACTCAAGCATTGGCATAGCATCGCCTTTAGTGCGTGCGAACAGTGTGGCCGCAACATCGTACCTGAAATAACCTTACCCATCAGCCTACAAGAATGGATTGCAAATAATAAAAATGAACAAAATATCCGCCTGATCTTAAAGCCTAATGCATCAGTATCTATCAACTCCATTGCTGTTGCTGAAAATAGCGTAACTGTGCTTGTCGGGCCAGAAGGCGGATTCAGCGACTCTGAATACGCACTCGCTAGATCGAATAGCTTTAAATCAATTAGATTCGGTCCCCGTATTTTGCGTACAGAAACAGCTGCGATAGCTATCATTTCCACTCTACAAGCTATCTATGGAGATCTTAACTAAAAGTTTTGCTCAACCAATATTTGACGGCGAACAGAAGAGACAAATGGCAACTAAAGACACTTACACAGGCCGTCCAAAGAACTTTTTCCATGCCTATTCTTAAGGGCTCACTCGCTGAGCTATAATGTGTTCGAGCATCTCAAAATTTGGAATAAGCGGATACTCATTTATCATCTTTACCCGACACAAGACAGGAGCATTATTTGCCCAACCATCTGTAGAATCGAGTTTGAGCACCTCCTCATTCACACGCACCAGCTGCGGAAATCCTTGTGTTAAAATGCCAAAAAAACCTTCCCGTATTTTACCTGTGGTTGAGTACAGAATAACAATTCGAGTTCGCCCGATAGGAATGGGCAAGTCTCTTCCCATCGTCCCCTCAAATGCAATAACGGGAAGATCGCGACTGTTCCACATAATTGTGCCCAACAACCAACCCTTACCTTCAGTCTGGTCCTTCGGCGACTCATAGCGGATGACTTCTGCCACGCTAGCACGCGGTATAAGCAGTCTTTCATCCACAAGCGGAACTAAAAGACTGTAGAGTTCCTTGTCTCCTGCACTCAATGGATTGTTATACCCTTGTCGTCAAGTAGCCGACATATGGCATCAAGAAGCTGATCATCCTGATAGGGCTTGCTAATATAATCATCTATACCGATCTCAATTGCCCGAGCACGATGCTTGTCTCCTACGAGCGATGTAATCATGATTATAGGTACATCCGAAAATTCTTTGTCGTGTCTTACGTACGAAGCAAATTCGTAGCCATTCATATTTGGCATTTCAACATCGAGTAAAATAATGTCAGGCTGTACATTAGCCATGATTTTTATTGCATCAATGCCGTCCTTAGCAGTGACCACTTGCAAGCCATTTTGTTCTAAAAAACTTTCCATTACTCGTCGAACTGTTATCGAATCATCAACTACAAGTGCTAGAGGTTTGTGAACAGTCGGTAGGACTTCTTTAGCCACATTAGTTTCAGTGGAAACCCCTGACCTGACTAAGCTTTTTATATCTAATATTAGGACAACACGACCATCTCCGAGAATCGTCGCATCAGATATACCAGGAATACTAGCCAGTTGTGGCCCCATTGATTTCACCACAATCTCCTGCGTGGCAACAATTTCATCCACGAGTACTGCAGTAGAGAATTTTTTGGTGGACACGAGTATTGCCGACACAAAATCATCATGTTGTGAAAGCTCTGAGGGCGGCTCCCCGACATACATACCAAGGTGCTGCAAATCATATGGTTGTTCATTGTATTCATATCGGGAATTGGGTTCAGAATTCATCATCTCTAAATCGCTGATGGGGATACGGACAACAGCCTCAATTGTTGGTAAAGGTAGTGCGTAAATCTCGCTACCGGCCTTAACTATTAACGCCTGAGTACTAACAAGCGTTATAGGAAGGCGAATCATGAAATTCGTGCCTTGCCCTCTGATCGATGAGATATCTAGTGCACCCCCTAACTGCTTGACCTCATTAGCAACGACATCCAGACCCACCCCTCTTCCAGCGGATTGTGTTATCTGATCTGCGGTACTGAACCCTGATTTAAGAATAAGCTGCTTAATTGTGTCATCGTCCACCTCATTATCCGGTGAGATTAGCCCTTCTTCTCTCGCCTTCCTCTTGATTAAATCAAAATCAAGACCTGCGCCATCATCAGCAACATCGATGACGATCTCTGCTCCATCAGTCTGTAACCTAACAGTGATGGAACCTACCGCCGGTTTTCCATTTGCCTGACGCTGTTTTGAATCTTCAACTCCATGCACAATTGCATTGCGGATCATGTGCTCTAGTGGTGGAAGCATCTTATCTAGAACTTGCCTATCAAATTCAGCTGCTCCTCCATCCACTGCTAATTCCGCTCTTTTATTAGCCTCTGTGGCAACCTGCCGCACAAGCCTCGCGAGCCGTGGCACACAATTTTGAAATGGCACCATGCGCGTGCGCATCAATCCAGTCTGTAATTCAGCTGTTGCTCGCGATTGACGCACCAGTAAAGTATCTGCATCTGATGCAACAGTTTGCATTAGATCCTTCAGGCTATTCATGTCACTGGCCGATTCCGCTAACGCCCGTGATAACTGCTGGATGTTCGAATACCGCTCCAGCTCCAGTGGATCAAAATTCTGATCTACTGCTACGTCTTTGTGCTCCTGTCTAATCTGTGCTTCAGTTTCCTTCTCTAGGTTAAGTAGCTGATCACGAAGTCTAGTAACTGTCTGTTCCATCTCAGCAATATGAAATTCAATAGAATTGAATTTCTCTGTCAGACGGGAATGATAGATGCTGATTTCACCAGTTGCTTTAAGCAAATTCTCTAAAACTTTCGCGTCAATACGTGCAAATTCTTGTGCTTGATCCACAGATCCTTCAATGACATTTTCATTATTTCTATGGGCATGGCTTGAAAAATCTGTTGTTTTTTCTGACAGGCCATCAAACAGATCTGAGAATGACGTGTCTGTTGCCTCTACCTCAATTAGGGCCGCATCTGGTCTATGCAAGCCAACGTCTGCAGCTTTTTCTTTTCCACTAGCGCTAGCTAATTCGGATGCTCCTTCACTCAGATTGATTGCATGAATCCTTTGTTGCAATGCACCCTTAGCAACCACCTTGCCAGCAACGACCATATCCCGCATTCGATGAAGCTCGTCGATACTGTGCTGCAATACTTGAATGACTTCCCCCGATGGTCGGATTCGTCCACCATCAATGTTAATTAACAACGCTTCGATTTCGTGGCTAAGATTACTCATCCCCTTAATGTCGGCCATCCGGGCACCGCCTTTGAGCGTATGCAATTGCCTTTTCAGCGCCTGCATATGTTCATGCGAGCCGTTCGTAGATTTCCAAGCTTCAAAAGCATTATCCACTGATTCAAGCAGTTCCGCCGACTCATGAGAAAAAATGGCAGCAATCTCTATATCGTAGTTAACTTCTTCACCGTATTTCAGGATTATTGGTTTAAGTTCTGGTGCTTTTAATAGATCGTCGTCTTGAGAGCTTTCATCCAACGGTTTTTCCAGTTCCACCATATTTGTAAGATTGTCTAATTGCTTCACTAGCTTCGAGAAATCCTCACGATCTTGGTCGATTCGATTAATGTCCGCTACAACAGTTTCCAAAGCATTAGCGGCAACCAAAAGTAAATCCGTATCGCTCTCAGAAAGACCAATCTTTTGATCGTAAGTGCGACGGACGAACCGGTTCATTGCCGACGCAACCATCACTCCACGATCAATATTTGCCAAGGTGACACTCCCATGCAGCGTATGGCAAGCTCGGTAAAGCTTATCGGTCACTTGATAAGGCGGTCGGCCTGTCTTACAAGCGTCCAAATAATCGTAAATTACTTTAAGGTGTCCCTTTGTTTCCTTTGCAAATATATCGCGGAGTACTGGGTCCATCTCGAATGGCGCTGGATGCTCTTCAAAATTTGAAGATTCTGGTCTTTTTACTGACAATAAAGGTGCATTCGGATCACCGTCAGCGAAACCCTTAGCCTGTATCATCAATTCAGCGATATTGATCTTCGGTGGCGTCCCAACATCAAACTGTGCCACCAACTCCGGTAAAGCCTTTGTTGCTTCAACAATAAAATCAATAACTGGCGGGGTCCGAACTAGGGTCTTGTTAATAAGACGATTCATAAGGTTTTCAATGCTCCATGCAAATTCGCCTATAACCTCTGCACCTACCACCCGGCCACTACCTTTTAGGGTATGGAATGAACGCCTCAGTGTAACCAACTTCGAAATATCGTCTGGTGTGTCGACCCAAATATGCAGATTACGGTCAATAGAGACTATGTGATCCTTAGCTTCGGCAATAAAAATCTCCGAAAGGTTTGCATCGAACTCTTGAGTATCTTGCATATCGGCTTGACCTAATAAATATGTATTAAGTTCAGCTGACTCAGCCTTTACTTCTTTGATATCCGTATCGGCTAGTCCAGTATGTGATATGTCAGATACCGTTTGACTAGGCTGCACATCAACTTGCGCGCGATCGAGACGTTCCAACAGAGTGTTCAGCATATTTAAACAAGCTTCAGCGTTGTTGAGCATGTAATCTGGCTCACCCAAGCCAGCCTCGATAGTTTCCATATAATACTCTATGCTAACTATTGCATCGGCAAGACTATCTGTTTCCTCAGTCGTTAAGCGGCTAGGCCCGCCTCCGCTAAGCGCCAGAATGATTAATTTACCAACGCTGTCCACTATCTTCATAGTTCGAAGATCGCCCAACATCAGCAACCCAGAATGAATGCCATTAATTAGCCCGGGTAATGCATCAATACCCTGCGAGCCATCTGCAGACACTAAATTATGGCTAAAGGTCTCCTTAATTCGTGCCAAATTGATCATGCTTTCCCGCATTACGGCTTCAACAACCTGCCTATATTCAGCTTCCTCATCTGGCCGGAGCACGTCTGGTTCGACATTGGCTCCGTCTGGTTCTTCCAAGACGCTCATGCGTAACAATTGCTGATCGAGACCTTGCTCAACCTTTAGTAATGTTGATGCGATATCTACAATTGTAGTCTGTTCTATAGGTTTGTCTTCGGCAACAATAGTCATGAGCCGCTCAATTTCAGAATCTATATCACCCCGCAATTCTCCCAATCCAAGTACACTTAGTGTTGCACTTATTTTCTTTAGCAAATCGAGCTGCGATAATAATTCTGACGCCTTATTGACCCCTACATCGACAAAGTTATCCAATGCATCCTTTGCTAGGTTTAAGTCTTCATTGATTGCAGTGGCAACTGTCTTCATGAGTTTGACGCTGGGTGCTGAAATAGCTTCGCGAGCTTGCTGGACGTGGTCTTCATCCATCAAAAACTCTATAAGGCCAAATGCTTCACGAATGTCTGTAACACGACTACCGGCCTTACTCGACCTAACGATGTAATATAAAAGATTGTTCAATAAGTCTGTAATTGGATGAGTATCAAAAGCTTCGATACCTTCATCAATCAAAAACTTTAGTTGACGATCCGTCTGACCTAACAAACGTTTAAGTGCTAATGAAGTCTGGAGGCCGCCGTTTTGGAGGGACTCAATAATTCCTCCAATAACCCACCACAACTGGAACATGTCCTCTCGTTTTGAACTATTCTGGAGAGCCTCCACTACACTCGATAAATTCTCTAAGTTTTTTTCATTATCCACTTCCCGAATCCAACCCAGAAGGGCCCTTTGAAATCGAGGTCGAACCTTAATCGCCACAAGAACCGGATCTTCATCGTTAGATGCTCGTAAAGACATCCAGTCTTCCTTACGATATTCCGAACATTTCGCAAGTAGTAGAGTTTTCTCAGATAATAGAGATTCACCACGTGCGACACGCAAATCATTAATTAGAGGTAGTAGTATTAACGCGATGTCTATACTACCGCTCAACAAGCTCTCAATATAAATGGGTAACTGGACCATAGCCCGATGCAAAGCGTCCATAGCACCTCGGCTTTTTCGGTTAGCTACTTTCATAGCTCCCAAATAGGAACATGTGGATTCCATTTCTTCGACTAGAAGTGCCGCACCATAGGTTTCCGCAACTTTCAATACACCATGCGATTCATGGAGTAGCTGTCCGCATCTCGATAAAGCAGAAGACCCTACTTCCTGATTTTTTGCCTCTTTAAGTGCTGTCTCGGCTTCACCGATCGTCTCGATAAGTTCTCGGCCAACCAGTTCTAGCTGGTTACCCACTGGCTTTCCGGACAGCTGTTTAGCAACTTTTTGATGCACTCTCGGATCACTGCTCATGTCAAACTTGCGTCCCTGTTAGCGTCAACCTGCCGACTCTTCTTGGGGTAACTCCGAGTCATCAACTGACAAAACTCCTGAGTTTAATGGCTCGCCGGGCAGAGTGAACCCAGCAACACTTTGGCGTAATTGCGAAGCCAGATCTGACAATTCAGATATTGACTCAGCAGTAGCAACGGTGGCTTTACTAGTCTGGTCGCTGATTTCTCGAAGTCTCGAAGTTCTCGATGACATTTCCGTTGCAGAAGAAGCTTGTTGGCGCGCAGAAGCCGATATGCTCTTTACCAACTTTGCAATCTGATTCGATACTTGCTCAGTCTCATCTAGGGCAGCACCCGCATTTTCTGCTAATAAAGCTCCGCCTACCACGTCCGTAGTACTGCGCTCCATCGAAACAACAGCCTCGGTAGTATCTGCTTGTATAGTACGAACTAACGCTTCAATTTGCTTCGTCGCATTTGCGGAACGATCAGCAAGCCGCTGCACTTCATCGGCTACAATCGCAAAACCCTTTCCGGCATCGCCAGCCGCAGACGCTTGTATAGACGCATTTAAAGCAAGAATATTCGTTTGCTCAGCAATATCGTTAATTAGCTCAATCATATTGCCTATCTCTTCCGAGGATTCTCCCAAACGTTTGATGCGTTTAGAGGTTTCTTGGATAGTTTCACGAATCGTATTCATTCCATCTATCGTTCTCCTAACTGCTTCACCGCCTTTATGAGCGACTTCAACAGAATGACGCGCGACGTCAGATGACCTCTCAGCGTTTCCCGAAACGTCCTCGATGGAAGTCGCCATTGACA
Organism: uncultured Woeseia sp.; assembly: GCA_913031125.1. Classification (GTDB taxonomy): domain Bacteria; phylum Pseudomonadota; class Gammaproteobacteria; order Steroidobacterales; family Woeseiaceae; genus SZUA-117. The sequence continues at coordinate 27,467 of CAJWFK010000026.1, forward strand.
CAATAGATTCAGTCGCAGCTACAATTTCCTGGTTTTGTATTTCAGCCGCACTCGCCATGTCCGCCGCGATACTAGCAGTAGATGTTGCAGCTGAGTCGACCATAATGGCCGTGTCGTTTATCGTTGCCACGAGCTCTCTAAGTTTCTCAATTGCATAGTTGATGGAATCGGCAATCGCACCGGTAATGTCTTCTGTAACCGTCACCTCTACCGTCAAATCACCATAAGAGAGACTGCCTAACTCTTCAAGTAAACGCAGAATAGCGCGTTGATTGCGTTCACTTTGTAGAGTCTCTTCACGGTTAAGCCGTTCCAGCGCCACTCTGCGCCAATCTAGTACCACTAAAACAGCTAGGGTAACGAGCGCTAAAACAAGCAATAAGATCGGTAATATAGGGTGTGCTAGCAAACCTGACACAACAATAATGCCTTGAAAATCCAAATACAAAATCACACCCGCGGAAAGAATCAACGCGGCCAGCGCAATTACCAGTGCTTTAAAAAAAATAGAATTATAGTTGTGGACCATTACTTCCCGATAGATGTCTCTTCTGTTAGCCAAATTTACCTTAATCGGCAGCTACCTTTAGGAACACACTACTTTTAAGCAAACCATAAAAATTAAAAACAGACCAAATATTGTTGTCTCGATCGTACGCTCCTCTGAGATAGTTTTCACAGCGAATCGAGTTTTCTGGGGCAAGTTCTATATATTCTGATTCCAAGAAGCGTCTAAATCCACACACTTCATCAACGACAATTCCGGCGGGCATATCATGATGATTGATCGAAATGATTCTTGTATTTCTTCGTATTGAGGTTCGTCCACCCCCGAGAAACATTTTAAGATCAATAAGAGGTACTAGATGCCCATGCAAATTCGCTATGCCAATTAACCACCGTTTAGCGCCTGGGACACGCGCGATGTTGTTAGGAAACGTTAACACTTCACGCACTTGCTCACTATCCGTGACAAAATCTTCCGTATCAATCCGGAAGGCAATACCAGACCATTCCCCCAGAACGTAACTACCTGACTCACCCAACACACTGGAACGAGCGCGATTCTCCATCTCTCGCAGTAACTCAAATGGTCTGTCCACCAGAGTTGCCAATTCAACCACGAGACCCATTTTTAAGTATTATTCCCAGAATTTATCTGATTCGAAATCGCAGTCAGCAACTCATCTTTAGTGAATGGCTTGGTAAGGTATTGGTCTGAGCCGACTATTCGTCCGCGAGCCCTATCAAAAATACCATCCTTACTGGATAACATGATCACCGGAGTATCCCTAAAAGTCTTGTTGTGCTTAATTAAAGAACACGTTTGATAACCATCGAGTCGTGGCATCATTATATCTACCAAAACGAGATCCGGGTGATAATCCGCTATCTTGGATAAAGCCTCAAATCCATCTATTGCTGTGAAAACACTACAACCAGCCTTCACCAGAAGAGTTTCCGCAGTCCGGCGGATTGTTTTGCTATCGTCTACAACGAGGATTTTGAGACCTTGAAGATCTAGAGCAGCATTATTTGACAATGGATATTCTCGCCCAGTTGCGGAAACTAAACCCTTAAGCCTCTAAACTCGCTGACGCCGAACCTAGAGACATCAAAGTACTAATAATCGCCATCAGAATAAAGGTTTTACCACATTGGTCAAAATGCCGCCACGGCCGCAGTTTACAGCAAAAATTGTTTAACAAACTTTGCAGCACAGAATAACACTGCATATTGAAAATAGGCCTTCTACAATTGCAGTTCGAGTTAACTTATTAGGTATAGTTAGCCACTCGTTCCGGAGGAGTTTTTGATAAAAAAAGAGAATGGCAGCTCAAATAAAAAAATTAGGTGTTGTAATGGATCCCATCGAATCTATTGCGCCATACAAAGACAGTACACTCGCAATGCTACTCGAAGCGGAACGGCGCGGCATTGAAATTCACTACATGTTGCAAGATGACCTCAAGCTAGTGGGAGGGGAAGCACAGGCAGTTACTAAAAGATTGCATGTCAAAGACGCTAAAGAGTGGTGGGAAATTTCTGAGGAACAACTCATAAGTCTAGGTAGCCTCGACGTAATATTAATGCGCAAAGATCCACCGTTCGATATGGAATATGTGTTTTCTACTTATGTGCTAGCTCGAGCTGAGGTTGCAGGTGCTTTGGTTGTTAACAAACCCCAAGCTTTACGTGATATGAATGAGAAGGCTTTCATCTCATGGTTTCCTCAATGTGCGCCCGAGACCATAATCACGAGATCCATGAAAGATATGAAGGAATTTCTTTCAAAGCATGGAGAGATAGTTGTCAAACCGCTGGAAGGAATGGGCGGAAAATCTATATTCGTCGTAAAGTCCGAGGATAATAACGCCAACGTAATATTTGAGACTCTTACCGAAAACGGTCGCCAATTCGCAATGGCCCAAGTATTTATTCCTGAAATTAGTCAGGGAGACAAGCGTATTTTACTAATAGATGGCGACCCTATTCCTTATTCTTTAGCACGCATACCACCAACTGACGATTATCGAGGTAATTTAGTCGTGGGCGCTATTGGGGAAGGTAGAGAACTTTCAGCCCGAGATCGTTGGATTTGTAGTGAGGTTGGTCCAAAACTGCGTATGAACGGTGTAATTTTCGCGGGTATTGATGTGATCGGAGATTACCTAACTGAAATTAATGTCACTAGCCCAACTGGAATCCGAGAATTGGATCAGATCTACAATCTTAATATCGCCGAATTACTGTTCGATGCTATCGAAAGAAACCTAAAATGAACACACAACAAATCTAGTCTTCAATGGGAATTTTTAAAGTAGCTAATTTCTACACAAATACTTGATTTCTTGTGAGATACTAGTGGTACAGAGGATTTTCTAGCGTACCGTTAACTTCGCACATGACAAAGAACACTCTGGACACACGAACCACCGAAAATTCAACTGAAAGTAACTCAATCGACGAGATTGTGTTGCGATCTTTACCTGTAAAAGATCGACTGTCACCAATGCTTTTTCTGGCTGCATTGCTACATGGAATTATAATTCTCGGGGTAAATTTCACCCCGGTGGGCAGTACCGTATTTCAAGAAGCTATTTCCCTTGAGGTAACAATTGTGGCTGACCCAGAGCCTAATGTGCTTGTGCCAGACCGAGCGAGTTACCTTGCGCAAGCGAATCAGGAAGGTGCTAGCAATACACGCAAACAGGCACGTCCGACAGCCCGTCCGGATAGTCTAGTACCGGTAAACAATCCCGGAAGGGACGACGGTGATCGGTTAAAAAAATCTAACGCGGACACCGATGCCAAGGAGAAAATACTCACGGTCCACTCTACAGAAGGCATGAATGATAGAAAACAAAGGCATGATGATCTGTCGCCAGATATTCGGACGGCAGCTTTTCTTGAATCTGGTGATCAACTGACAATGCCTCTTCCACAAGATGTTGTGACAATAAGAGCTATCCGTGGAGCGGAAAATCGAGAACTTATCACCTCCGTCAATACTGAAGAATCGATAGTAGCTGGCTATCTGCAGCGGTGGAAAACTAAAATTGAAACGATTGGTATTAGATATTTACCCAAAGAATTAGCGATAGAAGACATTAATGGCAATCCAACACTGGAAGTAACAATTAGCGCATCAGGGCAATTGCATAATGTCTTCGTAAGACATACTTCCGGTTCTAGAACTCTTGACGAAGTTGCATTAGATATCCTGCGTCAAGCCGCACCATTCGATCCATTCCCGATGTCTATCCGTGCAGATTACGACCAACTGCGTTTTGCATACAAGTGGCAATTTAAGCACCTTCCTTTGCGCACAGTAGCGCAGAATAAATAAAATTAATTCGGAATTATTGATTAACCACCCAACCAAAATTGATAACACGCTTGTGCAATAATCAGCCTATGAATTTGAAAAATTCACTCTGCAATCAGCTTCTGATAGCCATGCCAGGAATGGCAGATCCTAATTTCAACAGCACCGTCACGCTTATCTGTGAACACAATTCTGAAGGCGCACTGGGCATCATCATTAATCGGCCTATTGAAATGAAGCTGGGTGGATTGTTTGAGCAGCTAAATCTTGCCCCCTCAAATCAACTAGTTGTCCACAATCCAGTTTTAAGCGGAGGGCCTGTCGCCCAAGAACGCGGTTTTGTGCTGCATAGTCCGATTGGTAAATTTGAGAGTTCGGTGACCGTTTCAGCGGATGTACAACTAACTGTATCCCGTGACGTAATAGGCGCGATTGCTGCAGGTAAAGGGCCCGATAAAGTCCTAGTAGCACTTGGTTATGCCGGGTGGGAATCCGGTCAGCTAGAAGCCGAAATGCTTGCAAATACTTGGCTCTCGGTCCCAGCAAGTCCAGATGTAATCTTTGATGTACCGTACGCAGACCGTTGGAATATTGCAGCACAAACGATTGGCATCAATATAAGTCAGATATCAGCCGATGCAGGGCACGCCTGAAACTATCCTCGCATTTGACTTCGGCCTGAAGCGTATTGGCGTGGCTGTGGGACAACAGGTTACCAATTCAGCTAATGCTCTTCACGTCGTCGACAATGGGAAAGCAGGACCTGACTGGCGCAGCATTCAAGCGTTAATCAATGAATGGCGCCCAAATCAGCTAGTCGTCGGTATGCCTTACAACGGGGATGGGAAATGTTCTCAGATTTCTAATCAAGTAGAAGGCTTTATAGGGGCGTTGAGTCGTTTTGATCTGCCAATTAACCGCGTCGACGAGCGATATTCTTCGCTCGAAGCTAAAGCGTTACTTAAAAAACAACGGGCAGATCGACAACATGGCCGGATTAGTAAAGGGATGATTGATTCCACAGCCGCCATGTTAATCGCTGAACGCTGGCTAAAAAATCAAGGCTAATAAGCGTACAATGCCGGCGATATGTCCGGAACAAGATCCTTCCTAATCGCTAGCACGGCAGAGCAAACTGACCTGCAATTGGATAGTCAGGGTAACCTGCGCCACTTGCTCACTATGCACAACCTAGAACAACAGCACATTACGATGCTTTTAGATAAGGCTGAAACTTATTTAAGTGATATAGGTAAAAAGCCTGTGCGATCCACTACACTACAAGGGCGGACTGTAGCTAGCCTGTTTTTTGAGCCGAGTACCCGCACGCGCACATCATTCGAATTAGCTGCTCATCGTCTCGGAGCAGACTTTCTAAACCTCAACGTCAACACCTCTTCACGCCGAAAAGGTGAAAGTCTTCTAGACACGGTATATACACTTCAAGCCATGCAGGTAGACGTGCTGATTGTTCGTGACGCCCAAACTGGGGTCCCAGCTTACATTGCAAATCATGCAAACGAATTTATCAGTGTTTTAAATGCAGGCGAATCTACTATTGCACACCCTACACAGGCACTGCTAGATCTGCTGACAATTCGACAGCAGAAAAAAGACTTTGAAAAACTTACGGTAGCAATTATTGGTGATATCAAACACTCCCGCGTAGCTCGATCTACATCAGAAGCCCTAGTAACGATGGGTGCTCCCGATATCCGGCTTATCTGCCCTGAATCACTCACACCAGAAAAAGGTACTCTGCCATCACAAGCAAAAATTTTACACAATGTGCGAGACGGTATAAGTAATGCTGACGTCATAATGCCGCTGCGTATACAGCGCGAGCGAATTGAAAATTTAGCTGATATTCCGACTGTCGATCAATATTACGCAAACTATGGACTCAAAAGCTCACATATGAGCTTAGCAGCGCCTGATGCAATCGTTATGCATCCTGGGCCCATGAATAGAGGTATCGAGATAGAATCGAAGCTTGCTGATAGCGCCGCTTCAGTCATTCAAGAGCAAGTTAAGAACGGAGTCGCAGTGCGCATGGCTGTGCTAGCTGCGGTAATTAAAAGTCTGAATTATAAGGATTCAAAGTGATGCCCTCTGCCGTTGCGTCAAAAACAAATCGCGGTACTCTTTTCGTTGAGGCAGCACGAATTATAAATGTGGAAGCACTTCCAGGAGAACAATTCGCTATTCGCCTTGATGCGCCAAAAACTGCCGCAATGGCGAGCCCCGGTACATTTGTGCACATCCAGTGTGACAACATGATTATGATGCGCCGGCCCTTATCAATCATGCGTGCTAATCCAAACCATGGCTGGATAGAAGTACTTTACAAAATCTTAGGCAAGGGTTTAAAAGCACTTACCGAAAAAAAACCAGGAGAAATTATTAGTTCTATTGGGCCGATCGGGAAAGGGTTTACACCGAACCCTCAAAGACCCAAATCGTTGCTTATTGGCGGTGGCGTTGGCATCCCGCCAATGATTTTTCTCGCCGAATACCTTAAAGATGACAATAGAGATTGGGACCCTGTGATGATTATGGGGTCTGAGATCCCATTTCCTTTCAAACTTACGGAATCAGAAATACCAACGCCATGGCTAGCAGAAAACATCGTGAATACGATGCCACTTATGGAAAAGTGGCTAATTCCGACTCGACTTGCAAGCCTCAATAATTTTGCAGGCACCTACAGAGGTTTCGTAACTGGCCTTGCAAACCAATATATAGAATCTCTTTCTAGCGAGGAGAAAGAAATGGTGGAGATTTTCGCTTGCGGACCAACTCCTATGCTAAAAGCAGTAGCAGAACTGGCTGAGAAATTTAATCTTGCATGCCAAATTTCCCTCGAGGAATTTATGGCCTGTGCGGTAGGGGGTTGCGCCGGATGCACGATACTCACAAATAACGAGCAAGGCACAGCGATGAAACGCGTGTGTGTGGATGGTCCAGTCTTTAATGCTAAAGAGATATTCGCAGATTAAAGCCATGCTTGAAAAATTCGAACGCTATCCATTAACCTTCGGTCCCACTCCCATCGAGAAGCTGAAACGCTTGTCCGCGTATCTTGGCAATAAAGTCGAAATCTACGCTAAACGAGAAGATTGCAACTCGGGACTCGCTTTCGGTGGTAACAAAATTCGTAAAATGGAATACATAGTTCCCGATGCCATAGCGTCCGGCGCTGATACACTCGTAACGATCGGTGGCATACAATCCAATCACACACGACAAGTGGCTGCAGTGGCCGCCAAAATAGGTATGCAATGTCGTTTGGTCCAAGAAACCTGGGTACCCTTTCAAGATGAAAGTTACGATCGAGTAGGAAATATTCTCATGTCCCGCGTAATGGGCGCTGACATAGAACTCGTAGACGAAAGCTTTGACATCGGCAT
>CAJWFK010000027.1 GCA_913031125.1 uncultured Woeseia sp.
ATTCTTTAAATTATTCAATGAAGTAAACAGCAATGACGATTTCGATGTCGTTTGCGATTATGAGGTTTTCCTCGGAAGTCGCAGGAAACATCATTTGTGTATCCCGAGATTTGCTAAAAGAATCGAAGCTGATGCGATAGTGCACGCTGGTTTGACGAGCGGTGAGTGGATGGATACCTGGGATCGGGCGAGGGTAAAGCGCAAGGACGAACAGTTGTGGGCAGAAATGCGAACTCTGTTAGCGGAAACTCCGGAGCTGCGCGAGGCAATGTCAAAATTGTCTAGAAAGAAACTCGCACATGATGCTGAGCTCAAAAGACGGGCAAACGACTAACACTGCAATATCAGGAGGGCAGGAAAGGTACTGATCCTCCTCTTGTCTTAGCCAGCCTAACTAGTTGCCGATGTGTGCGGATCCAAATAGGGCATACTTAATAGTGAGTTGGTCGGCTGTCCCAAGTATACCAATGCTAAGTATCATTGGATCGCTACCTTGTTCAATCACAGGTGGTTTTATACTCTTGGGTGTACTCCATTGTGCCAAAAAACAGAATAAAAAAGCTTTAAGCGATCGATAATTGTAGTAAGACTGATCTAGATGCTGAGGCAACAATATCTTCTTCAATCGGCATTTTGTCTTTGAATCCAACCTCCGCAAAATATGCGTGTGCTTTGTCATGCAAGCACATCGCCTTGAGCCTATCTCCGATCAAATTAATGTTTTCGGATTCAACTGTAATGTTGGCATTGTGCATCTTACCCTCGAACAGAACCTGAATAGAGTTGCAACTCTTTAGATTTTTCCACCACATATATTCTTTATCAGTTATGCAAAATAATTCTTTGTCGTTGCTTTTTAGATAAGAGAGAGGGATCGAATATATTTTACCTGACACTCTGCCGGGAAAAATTAGAACAAGGATTTTTGAACTGATTAATCTATGCAGGGGAGACTTAAGTACTAACCTGGTTAAGGGATTTAACATTCGGAAGAATATTTGATGACTATCCATTACATTTTGCCTGAAGTTTTTTCTTTACGAATATGTTCGCTATTTTAATAAAACAAACAACTGACTTCTTGTTATTTCTATACTGTCGTCTTTTAATGGTTTATGCGGAAAAACTGTGGGAACTAATTTTGAAATAAAAGTAAAACCCCTTAAGAAACAAGGGGTTAATACCTTACATTGGTGGAGGCGGCGGGTATCGAACCCGCGTCCGCAAGCCCTCCGCTACGAGGTCTACATGCTTATTCCGTTTTTATTCTCATTACCGGCTACCCAACGGACAGGGAAGACCTGCAACCAGTTCAGTAAGTATTTAACAGGTCAAACCCTGAACGTGTTTTCACTGCGGTCTTGTGTCGGTGACCCCTGGGTTCCAGCCGCACAAGCACGAGCCGGGCAGAGGGCGCTAGGCAGTTTTTTAGGCAGCTAGCGCGTAGTTGTCGTCGTTGGCAACTATAAGTTTTACAGTTGGTTTAACGAGGTGATCTGTTCCTCGGCATGCACTCGAAGTTTCGCGACCCACGTCGAATCCAGTTCGCCCCCTGAGTTTCTGGAGAACAAGTGTAGAGTGTCTCTTAAAAAAAACAATAAATGAGGAGAAATTAGATCTTGCTACGAATTGCGAAGCAATGTACGCTGTATGCTACATATTTAGTAGCATAAGGCTGAAACACCTATGGCACAGCGGATTCAGAATCTACGGCGTGAGCCCACATCAGCTTTAATGGCACAGGCTTTAAATTTCGCTGGTCGTCGGTGGGCTTTGCGAATCGTATGGGAGCTAAGGGTTGGCCCGCTCAATTTCCGAGCTTTGCAGGCCGCAAGCGGTAATATCTCGCCAAGTGTATTACAGGCTAGGTTACATGAGTTGATGGATTTAGGGATTATTGAGAAGATCCCATCACTTGGGTATCGTTTGAGTGCGAGCGGCGATCGTCTGTTTCAAGTACTTGCCAGACTTGATAAATGGTCGATAAATCTAGTGAATACTGGGAATTATTAAATAAAATAGATTAATTAAATAAGATAAATAACTGTTTTATAAATTTTTTATTTTTAAAAGTCTTTGCTTCTGTCTTTTCCACTGCCGATCTTTAATGGTAGCTCGTTTGTCAGCGGTCTGCTTACCTTTTGCCAGCCCCATCTCCAATTTTGCGCGGCCTTTTGCCCAGTGCAGGTTTAGTGGGACTAGTGTGTATCCTTTGCGTTCAACAGCGCCAATCAGGCGGTCAAGCTCGCCTCTGTGCAATAGGAGCTTTCTTGTTCGGGTTGGATCGGCAACAGTATGAGTTGATGCTGTATTTAATGGTGTAATTAGCGCACCGATTAGCCATGCCTCACCTTCACGTAAATATACGTAGCTTTCCGTAATTTGAGCTTTACCTGCCCGAAGACTTTTTACCTCCCAACCTTGTAAAGCAAGCCCAGCTTCAATTGTTTCCTCTATATTGAAGTCAAAATACGCCTTTTTATTTTCAGCAATTCTTTGAGCAACTCGTTTTTTATCTGTAGGTCTAGCCATTGGCAGTAGCTGGTCTTTTTAAGCGATCGCTTATTATATGTCAGCATGATAGATGTAGGCTTGTTTGTAGGTAATAGATACAACAAAATTCTTTAGGTAATACTATAGTGGCTAATATCGAGGGATTAGGACGAGATATCGTGCGGCATGTAAAAAAAATAGCTTTGGTCCCATATAGTGCATCGGAAATGTTTAAATTAGTCGATGATATCGAGGCCTATCCCCAGTTCCTTCCTTGGTGTACTTCAGCAGAAATACTTGATCGCACAAGTAATACAGTAGAGGCAACATTAGAACTTACTAAAGGAACCACTTCAAAAGCCTTTACCACCAGAAACACTTTGATCGCAGATACGTCAATAGCGATTGAGTTACTAGGGGGGCCGTTTAGGTGCCTTTCGGGCGGATGGTGTTTCGATTTGCTTGGTGATGATGGTTGTAAGGTAACCCTTGATCTTGAATTTGAATTTGAAAATCGAGTTGTTGATATGATGATCGGATCTTTTTTTGAGGAAACCTGTAAATCACTAGTTAAGGCTTTTACAGATCGTGCAGAACAAGTCTATGGTCCGAGATAAGCTTATACAGGTTGAGATTGCAGTTGCTTACCCTGAACTGCAGCAAATATTTTCTTTGATAGTTCCTGTAGGTACGACAGCACAAGAGGTGGTTTTAGGGGCTGATTTAGTTAAACTTTTTCCAGAATTAAATGTGGGTACTGTGCCATTAGGAGTATGGGGTAAGGTAGTTAGACCGGAATATTTATTGTGTGACGGTGACCGAGTTGAGGTACTGCGCCGACTGCAAATAGATCCTAAAAAAACACGTCGCGAACTTGCAGAGATTGGAGGTTATATGGGCAGTGCAGGTTTTGAGGATAGTTAAAGGTCAGCGCGCAGTTCTTGATCCTTGACTAGCTCTTGTACGTTATCCTCAGCAAAGTAGACTGATATCCATCGTTTTAGCGTCGCCTTATCTCGGCCAATTTTAAGATAATATACATAGTCCCAGCGATTAGTATGAAAAGAGTCATCAATCATCGGTGTACCAAGTAGAAAGCGCACCTGTCCGCGCGTCATGCCGATTTCAATTTGGTCTATATCTTCTTGATCAAGCATATTCCCCTGCGCGAGCGGTGCGCGATAAACACATGCACTCACTAATACTGACGCTACTATCGCTATTATTACGAGAAGTTTACGCATTTCAGTTATTGACCTTAAATATTCGCTGCAAACAAGATATTGGCGTTCCCTAACTATATCGCTCTTTGGCTAGCTTATTTGACCTCAATATAATTGGCGCGCATGATACCGTTTTGTTTCGCGCTACGGTAGCGTCATTGGCTCCGTCGCCAGGAAAATAGAGATTTTTACAATATGGTGCAACGTCAAGAACTCCGCAAGGCGGGATTAAAAGTTACTCTTCCGCGACTGAAGATCCTTGAAATTCTAGAGGAACATGGAGACCAACATCTTAGTGCGGAAGATATATATCGCGAATTATTGGATGCGGGCGAAGATATAGGTCTTGCTACAGTTTATCGAGTATTGACTCAGTTTGAGGGTGCAGGCCTAGTTATCCGACACAATTTTGAGGGCGGACACTCGGTTTTTGAAATTGATAGTGGAAAACACCATGACCATATGGTCTGTATTGAAACCGGGGAAGTTGTGGAATTCGTAAATGAAGAAATCGAAAGCATTCAGCGCCAGATAGCGATAGATCATAATGTTGAACTGGTTGACCACAATCTTGTGCTTTATGTGCGGCCTCTCAAAAAACCCGAAGGTTCTTGAATTACGCTAAGTTAAGCGCTTTTTATTATTGCAACTTTGCGATTGTCTACCGCTAACATTTCAGCTGCGTGCTCTCTTGTACGTGCAGTGATTTTGATACCACCAAGCATACGAGCTATTTCTTCTATACGTTCATCATCTGTAAGCAGCGATATTTTTGTTTTTGTCGATTTACCATCGCTAATTTTGACAATGCGAAAGTGGTTGGTGGCATAACTTGCAACTTGGGGTAGGTGGGTCACACAAAATACTTGGCGTGTTTGACCCAGGTCATATAGTCGTAACCCGACCATTTCAGCGATGCTTCCGCCCACTCCGCTGTCCACTTCGTCAAATACCATCGTTGGGATATCACTTCCCGCGCTAGCAATTACCTGTATCGCTAGGCTCATCCGTGATAATTCTCCACCAGAAGCTACCTTGGACAACGGCATTACAGCTTGTCCAGCGTTTGCACTAATTAGAAATGTAATTTGGTCTAGGCCATGGCTCCGAGGCTCTTTAGGATCTATATCTTCAATACTTGCCACGAAAATACCGTCAGGCATTCCAAGATTTTTCATAGCTTCAGTAACCGCTTCTGAAAGTCGTTTAGCGGCTTTGCGTCGTTTTGCCGAAAGGCGTTTGGCTAGCGCCTGATACCTTTTTTCCTCACGACTTACGGATTCTCTTAGTTGAGAGTCGTATTCATTGGCATTCGTCAGGTGATGAAGCTTGTCACTTAAGTCATTGTGCAGTGCGTCTAAGTCATCTGGTTGGATTCTATGTTTCCTGGCCAGTTCTTTAATCGTGTCTAAACGTTCTTCGACAAAATCACGACGTGCTGAATCCATATCCAGTGATTGGCCGTATCGCCGCAGACTATCAGCAGCCTCACTGACTTGTATGGTTGCTTCATGCAGCATGTCAGCTAAGGGTGATAATGATTCATCGAATGTGCTGAGCGTTTCAATCGACTGCGTGACTTCAGCCAATAAGGTTTGTGCATTTGTAGGGTCAGCCTCATAAAGTAATTCCAGAGCGGTGCTAGTTCCTTCTATTAACCGTCCGCTGTTTTGCAGTTTTATTTGTTCTTCACGAAGGTCCGCAAACTCCCCGGGTTGTACATTTAGTTCTTTCAGTTCACGAATTTGGAATTGCAGTAATTCCAATTCAGCTTGTCGATCAATATTTGTGGCTTCCAGTACTTGGAGTTTGTCAGAACAGGCTTTCCAATCGACAAACTTTTTCATTGTAGTTAGCGCGAGATCATTAAGTTCCCCAAAGTGATCTAGCAAGTCCCTTTGCACATTTCGGTTGCCAAGAGATTGATGGAAGTGCTGACCATGGATGTCCAGCAACATTTCGCCCAGTTTTTTTAGATTTTGCAGCGGTACCTTATTCCCGTTTATAAATGCCCGTGAACGGCCATCGTTGTTTATAACGCGTCGCAGTACACAATCGTTGTCTGCATCAAGCATCTGTTCTTCTAACCATTCTTTGGCTTTTGGTAATTGCGAAAGGCAGAACTCGGCCGTGAACTCAGCCCGCTTGGCGCCTTTCCGGACCAGATTGCTACTGCCTCGTTCCCCAAGGACGAGGCCCATCGCATCAACAAGTATCGACTTGCCTGCGCCAGTTTCTCCTGTAAGGACGGTCATTCCAGACCTAAATTCCACGTCTACTTCGTCTATGATTGCGAAGTTACGAATTTGCAAACCTTCTAGCATTAGATAAATTTATTCATTAACTGACTTTCGACTATCACGGCCCCAGTATAGCTTTGATCGCAAGATCTCATAGTAATCATATCCAGGCGGATGAATGAGTGTAACTCTGTTAGATGATGCTTTTATAGTTAGTTTGTTATCCGGAGTTAGGTCGCCCAGCGCATGACCATCTGCACTGACACTCGCCTTCGTGTCGTCGCGTTTAAGCAATTGAATATCGATTTTCTGTGATGCTGGAATGACAATAGGGCGGTCACTCAGGGTATGAGGACAGATTGGTGCTAAAACAATGGCTTCAATCTCTGGTTCGAGAATTGGTCCGCCGCAACTCAAAGCATATGCAGTAGAGCCCGTTGGTGTTGCCACAATCAGGCCATCACCCATATGAGTATTCACGTAGCGTCCTGCGATTCGTGTTTCAAAGTCTAACATCCGACCTGTGTCTTGACGCTGCAAAACAATATCATTTAATGCCAGAGCAGTTGTTTGTGAGCCATTGGTAAGCTCAAGCTTCGCATCCAAGCGGATTCGTGATTCCATTTTATAATTACCCGCAAAGATGCTATCGAGACTATCTAGCATTTTTGTCGGGGAAACGTCCGCTAAGAAACCAAGTCGCCCGCGATTCACTCCGAGTAATGGCACATCTAGGTTCCCTAGTTGCCTGGCAGCATAGAGCATGGTGCCATCGCCACCAACGGTAATTATCAAATCGGCTTGCTGAGCTAATTTAGTTAATTTTACTGGGGTAGCCTCGAGCTCAATTGCGATTTCTGGCGAAACAATCACTGTTATTCCGGCTTTTTGCAAATGCGCGGCGATGCTCTGCATTGGCTCTGCTACGCGGGTATCTTTATAGCGGCCAACAAGCGCTACTGTTTTGAATTGTCTGGTCACTTAAAATCCATATTGTTATATTGAGCCTACTTGATGAAATACAATTTATGTTTAGCAGATTTTGGCAAACTCTTGACGGTTCGCCAAGCCACTGTAAACTTTGGTACCACACTAACACATTGTGCTGGCAACAAATTTTATGTAGTTTAAATAATGTTAGAAGAGCCAATTCAACAATATCCAAATGAGCGTGCACAGCAGCTTTTAAAGGTTTTGATTCAGCGCTTCATTCGTGACGGACAGCCCATAGGTTCGCGCACTTTATCGCGAAAATCAGGGTTGGAATTGAGCCCCGCGACGATACGCAATGTGATGTCGGATCTGGAAGATTGCGGTTTGATCGCGGCTCCGCACACATCAGCTGGCAGGGTGCCAACTCCCGAGGGATATCGTTTGTTTGTTGATTCGCTTATCCGGTATAAACAGCCTGACAAGGTAGATGTCGAGAAGCTTGAGAAGCAACTAGTTCATCAGTCTGATTATCCAAATACTATGCTCGATTCCGTATCTAGTCTGTTATCCGAAATTACGAGTCTTGCTGGCATTGTTTCAGTACCTAAGGGACAAAAAGCGATTCTAAGACAAATTGAGTTTCTATCGCTAGCCGACAATCGGGTCCTAGCCATATTGGTGATTAATGATAGTGAAGTGCAAAATCGTGTTTTGACTACAGAGCAACCTCATACGCATGATGAATTACAGCGTGCAGCAAATTATATAAACCAGCATTACGTTGGGGAAGACTTAACGCGAATAAGGCAGCGACTCATAGAAGATCTCGATAGGACTCGTGGTTCTATGAATCAAGCCATGATGGACATTATCTCAGTTGCTCAATCTGCGATGGATGGCGCAGCGGCATCAAAGGATGAGTTTGTTGTCGCTGGGGAAACTAACTTGATGGATTTCGCTGAATTGTCGGATGTCCAGACATTGCGTGGGCTGTTTGATGCATTTTCGAAGAAGCGCTTTATGCTCAATCTTTTGGACAAGAGTATCCATGCTGATGGTGTGCAGGTTTTTATCGGGCGTGAATCGGGATACCACATTCTGGATAACTGCAGTGTAGTGACCGCGCCATATCATGTAGATGATGACCATATAGGTGTATTAGGAGTAATCGGTCCTACACGGATGGCTTACGATCGCGTTGTGCCAATTGTTGATATTACGGCACGCCTTCTCGAAGCGGCGCTGAACGCAAAACACTGACATTGTGTAGCCCCTTGATATTTATTGGATGGCCCCCAAGAAGATGAGGGTGATGCTGTGGGTGTTGGAGCCGATCAAATGAATACAGATTCAGATCAGTCAGAAGATAGCCAAGAGGCGGCTGAATGTAATGTTGATGAGGTAGCTACTTCAGATGAAGAGATTTCTGGTAGCGAAGGGGTTTCGGAGGAATTAGATGAGATTGCTGAACTGCGAGCTTTATCTGAGAAAAATTGGGATAAATATTTGCGTGCGGCGGCTGAACTCGAAAACGTGCGAAAACGTGCTGCACGAGATGTTGAGAATGCCCACAAGTTTGCGGTAGAAAGGTTTGCGACAGAACTGTTAGCGGTTTGTGATAGTCTGGAGATGGCACTAAATGCCGATGAAACTGGTATCGGTATTGAAGATTTAAAAGCGGGTAATGAAGCGACGCTAAAACTCTTTACTTCTATATTGCAGCGCTTTGGTGTGAGCGAAATAAATCCGTCAGGTGAATTTTTTGATCCTGAGATGCATGAGGCAATGACAGTCCAGCATTCCGACGAATGCAAGCCGGGTAATATTCTTACCGTTTATCAAAAGGGCTATGCCCTGAATGGTCGTCTGATGCGCCCAGCAAGGGTGGTGGTAGCTGGAGACTCTGCCAATATCGTTGGTAAAGAAAGCTAAATATTCAATAAATAAGTCGTTTGTCCTGTTTTAGTGCTTGAATCAGGGTGATGGGCCCCCATTTATAGTTGTATAGCATTTTGTAAGTAATTTAGTCGGAGAGATTTAATCATGGGCAAAGTTATTGGTATCGATTTAGGTACTACGAATTCTTGTGTTGCGGTAATGGAAGGAGATACACCTCGCGTTATTGAGAATAGTGAGGGTGATCGCACCACACCATCAATTGTTGCATTCGCCAAGGATGATGAAGTTCTTGTTGGCCAAGCAGCGAAACGCCAAGCAGTGACTAATCCGGAGAATACCCTTTTCGCAGTGAAGCGGCTTATTGGACGTCGTTTTAAGGATGACGTTGTACAGCGTGATATCAACATGGTTCCCTATACGATTACCGAGGCCGATAACGGGGATGCGTGGGTCCAAGCTAATGATAAGGCCATGGCGCCACCCGAAATATCAGCTCGTGTCTTGATGAAAATGAAGAAGACAGCTGAAGACTATCTGGGCACTGATGTAACAGAGGCCGTTGTTACCGTGCCCGCATATTTTAATGATTCACAGCGTCAAGCTACCAAGGATGCTGGAAAAATTGCAGGCCTGGATGTCAAACGTATCATCAATGAGCCAACGGCAGCTGCACTTGCCTACGGTATGGATAAGAAGCGCGGTGATATAAAAATCGCCGTGTTTGATTTAGGTGGAGGTACTTTTGATATCTCTGTTATTGAAATTGCAGAAGTTGATGGAGAGCATCAGTTCGAGGTACTTGCAACAAATGGCGATACCTTTTTAGGTGGTGAGGATTTCGATATGCGGGTTATCGAGTATCTAACCTCTGAGTTCGAAAAAGAAAGTGGCGTGGATATTACGCAGGATCCTCTAGCTATGCAGCGCCTTAAAGAGGCGGCGGAGAAGGCGAAAATCGAATTATCTACCCAGCAGCAGACCGAAGTGAATTTGCCCTATATTACCGCCGATTCGAGTGGCCCCAAGCACCTTAATATTAAGCTAACCCGAGCTAAGCTTGAAGCTTTAGTGGAGGCACTCATAACGCGTGTCATCGAGCCGTGCAAGGTGGCCCTTAAAGACGCTGATTTGAAGGTCAATGAGATTAATGACGTCATTCTTGTGGGTGGTCAGACACGCATGCCTAAGGTCCAAGAAGAGGTGCAGAACTTTTTTGGAAAGGAGCCGAGAAGAGATGTTAATCCGGATGAGGCAATTGCAGTTGGTGCGGCAATTCAGGGTGGTGTGCTTTCTGGTGACGTCAAGGATGTTTTATTGCTTGACGTAACTCCGCTATCGCTTGGTATAGAAACATTGGGCGGTGTGATGACTAAGCTCATTGAAAAGAATACTACGATTCCTGCTAATGAAAATCAGGTGTTCTCAACGGCGGACGATAATCAGACAGCTGTTACGATTCATGTCCTGCAGGGCGAACGGGAACGTTCGCAAGACAATAAATCACTTGGAAGGTTTGATTTAGCTGATATTCCTCCTGCACCGCGAGGTATGCCGCAGATCGAGGTCCAGTTTGATATTGATGCTAACGGTATCCTTAATGTATCTGCAAAAGATAAGGCTACGGATAAGAGCCAAAATATTGTTATTAAGGCCTCAAGTGGTCTCAGTGAGGAAGAGATTGAGCAGATGGTGTCTGATGCTGCGAGTCATGCAGAAGAGGATAAGAAATTTCGTGAGCGAGTTGACGCACGTAACCAAGCTGAAAGTTTGATTCATGCTTCTGAGAAGACGCTGGAGGAAGCTGGAGATAAAGTCAGTGGTGAAGAGAGGATGGCAGTTGAAAATGCTGTTGCTGATCTAAAAGGCGTACTTGATGAGGGTGATAAGGAATCGATTGAGGCTAAGACAACAGCATTGGCAGAGGCTTCGGCTACCGTAGCTCAGAAGCTTTATGCGGAACAGGCAGCAGAGCAGGGTGAGCAAGATTCAACAGGCGAAGTTAATGATGAAGATGTTGTGGATGCTGAATTTGAGGAAATAGATGAAGGCGAGGATAAGAAATCTGATTAAGAGAGTAAACATTCATCGCTAGCGATGGTTACTCTTGATCTGATTGATTAACAAGGATCTTTATATGGCAAAACGCGACTATTACGAGATTCTAGGTTTGCCAAGAGATGCTTCAGACGCAGATATAAAAAAATCATATCGTCGTCTTGCCATGAAATATCATCCTGATCGTAATAAGGATGACGCTGACACAGAAAAAAAGTTTAAAGAGGCTAAGGAAGCCTACGAAGTCCTAAAAGATAGTGACAAACGAGCCACTTATGATCGTTTTGGTCATGAAGGGCTTCGAGCTGGCTCCCCTGGTGGCGGATTTGGCGCAGAGGGTTTCGGCGATATATTCGGTGACGTATTCGGCGATATTTTTGGTGGGGGACGACGAGGAGCCAATAAAGTATTTCGTGGGGCTGATCTCAGATACGAACTTCAACTAAATCTAGAGCGTGCTGTCTATGGTGATACCGTTACGATTGAAATTCCCTCCCAGTCAACTTGCGAAGATTGTGATGGTAGTGGTTCGGAGAAGGGATCTGACCCGGTTGAATGTTCTACATGTAGTGGTGTTGGACAGGTTCGCATGCAGCAGGGTTTTTTCTCTATTCAGCAGACTTGTCCGGCGTGTAAGGGTGCTGGCACAGTTATTACAAACCCCTGTTCCGGATGTCATGGGCAAGGCCGAGTAGCTCGGAAAAAAACGTTAAATGTGAAGGTTCCTGCCGGTGTCGATATTGGTGACCGCATTCGGTTATCCGGTGAAGGTGAAGCGGGAAAGAATGGTGGGCCGTCAGGAGATCTTTATGTCGAGGTTCGGGTTGCTGCACATAACATTTTCGAACGCAATGGGGCTGATCTCTCCTGTGAAGTCCCTATCAGTTACGCTACAGTCACCCTTGGAGGTGAGGTAGAGTTACCGACCCTGGATGGTCATGTTACGTTGAAAGTTCCAGCCGGCACCCAATCAGGAAAAGTTTTCAGGCTGAGGGGGAAAGGGGTAACCACTGTTCGGGATAGGCGCCAAGGCGATTTGTTCGCACGTGTTGCTGTCGAGACACCGGTAAACTTGACATCAGAGCAGGTATCTTTATTGCAGAGCTATGAAGAGCTTTTAAATAGTGGTGGAGATAGCCATAATCCTCGCGCTTCTGGTTGGCTTGATACCGTAAAGCGATTTTTTGAAAAAATAAATTTGTAAATTCTGATTTCTTTGTGCAATTTCATCTGGCGCGGCAGGCGCTCCTTCAGTAAACTGGAGCGGGTTGCCATATAGTCGGCGTTTCCGAAGCGGAAGTTGGATTTCTTCCGCTTTTGTGTATCTTCAATAGTCGTCGATTGACCACCGAGGATAGAGATGGTTCCAAGAATGAGGGATTTTTGTTGAGTAAACCCGCCATTTTGGCGTTGCAGGACGGAACTACTTTCTCCGGGGTATCCATAGGTGCCGAAGGTAAAACGACTGGCGAGGTGGTCTTTAATACAGCGATAACCGGTTATCAGGAAATCCTGACTGATCCCTCCTATTGTCAGCAGATTGTTACCCTTACCTATCCGCATGTAGGTAACACCGGTACTAACACTGATGATATGGAGTCATCGACAATTTATGCAGCAGGTCTTGTGATTCGTGATGCCCCAATCATAGCGAGTAGCTGGCGTAACGAACAAACTCTGCAAGATTTTTTGATTGCAAACAACACTGTTGCGATTACTGATATTGATACTCGAAAATTAACTAGGATCCTGCGCGAGAATGGAGCCCAATCCGGTTGTATTATGACTGGGGAAGTGGCCGCAGATGTGGCGACAAATTACGCTCGCCAATTTGAAGGTATTGCGGGTGTAGACCTGGCTAAGGTCGTTACAACAGATAAAGTTTATCATTGGTCCGACAGTGGTACATTTGAACGCTCGGAGAACGAATGCAATCCTCAAGCTGAAAATTACCATGTTGTTGCGTACGACTATGGAGTTAAACAGAATATTTTGAGAATTCTTTCGGATCTTGGTTGTCATACTACAGTTGTTCCAGCGGCGATGCCGGCTAAAGAGGTTTTATCGCTAAACCCTGACGGAGTATTTTTGTCTAATGGACCTGGTGATCCGGAGCCTTGTGACTATGCTATTAAAGCAGTACAGGAGATTCTGGATACATTAGTACCAGTATTTGGTATTTGTCTAGGCCACCAGATTCTTGCTCTTGCTAGTGGTGCGAAAACTCTAAAAATGAAGTTTGGGCACCACGGAGCTAATCATCCCGTTCAGGATGAGGCTACTAATGGGGTGGTTATTACAAGTCAGAACCATGGTTTCGCGGTTGATCCGGATACCTTGCCGGAAAACATTGAGGTTACTCACAGCTCACTGTTTGATGGTTCTTTGCAGGGTATAGCCTATACCGATAAGCCTGCATATAGCTTTCAGGGTCACCCAGAGGCTAGCCCTGGTCCGCATGACGTTTGGTCATTATTTGATCGTTTTATTGAAGAAATGGCTGACTACAAGAGCCATAGAAAAAATAAAAAAGTAGCTATTTAACTTTTTTAAAACAATTATTTATCGGTTATTTTTAAATAAAATTTTAAGATTTTTCATAGGTGATTATGCCTAAACGTAGTGACATAGAGAGTATCTTGATCATTGGTGCGGGTCCTATTGTGATAGGACAGGCATGTGAATTCGATTATTCGGGTGCACAGGCGTGCAAGGCCCTAAAGGAAGAAGGTTATCGAGTCATTTTAGTGAATTCAAATCCGGCGACTATTATGACCGACCCGGAGACTGCAGACGCTGTATATATCGAACCAGTTCATTGGACAGCTCTTGAGAGTGTTATCGAAAAAGAGAGACCGGATGCGTTATTGCCGACGATGGGTGGGCAAACGGGTCTCAATTGTGCACTCGACTTAGTTCGTGAAGGAGTGTTACAAAAATACGGAGTTGAACTAATTGCGGCCTCACGAGAGGCAATAGATTTAGCTGAAGATCGTGAATTATTTCGTGGGGCGATGACGGAGATCGGACTCGAGGTGCCTAAAGCCCATATAGCACACTCGATAGAAGAGGCAATAGAAAAGCAGGCAGATATCGGTTATCCCACTATTATTAGACCTTCTTTTACGCTAGGTGGAACCGGTGGTGGTATTGCCTACAATAAGGAAGAATTTCAACAAATAGTGTCCCATGGGCTTGAAATGTCTCCAACGACTGAGGTCCTCCTTGAAGAATCGATCATAGGCTGGAAAGAATTTGAGATGGAGGTCGTTCGGGACAAAAATGATAACTGCATTATCGTGTGTTCCATAGAGAACGTCGATCCTATGGGTGTGCACACCGGAGATTCAATTACCGTGGCGCCAGCTCAAACCTTGACCGACAAGGAATACCAAAGAATGAGGGACGCTTCAATCCGTGTGTTACGCAAAATCGGTGTGGAAACCGGCGGATCTAATGTCCAATTTGCGGTAAATCCAGTAGATGGTCGCTTAATTATTATTGAAATGAATCCGCGCGTATCGCGCTCATCGGCTCTGGCGTCTAAAGCTACTGGCTTTCCCATAGCAAAAGTGGCGGCAAAACTTGCGGTAGGCTACACGCTTGATGAGTTGAAGAATGAGATTACGGGAGGTGCGACACCTGCATCTTTTGAGCCAACCATAGATTATGTAGTTACGAAGATCCCACGCTTTACATTCGAGAAATTTCCCGGAGCTGAGGAAAAGCTGACAACTCAAATGAAGTCAGTAGGTGAGGTTATGGCTATCGGTAGGAATTTTCAAGAATCCCTTCAAAAGGCGCTTCGAGGGTTAGAGACTGGCGTGGATGGCCTTAATGAACTGGTCGCAGAGCCACAACAAGATGAGGACTGGGACCAGTTGAGGTTGGACTTGAGATTACCTGGGCCGGAGCGAATTTTTTGCGTTGCTGATGCGTATCGGTATGGACTTTCATTGCAGGAGATTAATACTCTTACAGGTATCGATCCTTGGTTTCTTGCATACGTTGAAGATTTGGTAATCGAAGAGCGCAGAATTCGGGCGGAAGGTTTAACAGCCTTGGGAAAAACTCGAATATTGGGACTAAAACGTAAAGGGTTTTCAGATAGTCGAATAGCTTCGTTATTGCACAGTGAGGAACAAGTGGTTCGGCGCCGACGGCTTGAAGCTAACGTTCGTCCAGTCTTCAAACGTGTGGATACTTGTGCTGCGGAATTCGCGACGGCTACTGCTTATTTGTATTCAACATACGACGAAGAGTGTGAAGCACTGCCCGACAATCGACCAAAGATCATAATTCTGGGCGGAGGTCCGAATCGGATTGGGCAAGGCATAGAATTCGATTATTGCTGTGTGCATGCCGCTATTGCACTTCGGGAGGCCGGCTTTGAGACCATAATGGTTAACTGTAATCCGGAAACTGTGTCGACGGACTATGACACTTCTGATCGCCTCTATTTTGAATCCCTCACATTCGAAGATGTGATGGAAATTGTTGAGCTAGAGAAACCTAATGGGGTTATCGTGCAATATGGTGGGCAGACACCCCTGAAACTAGCCCGGGCGTTGGAGGAGGCAGGTGCAAAAATAGTTGGTACGTCGCCAGACTCAATCGATTTAGCGGAGGATCGTGAACGATTTCAAAAATTAGTTGAAGAACTGTGCCTCAAGCAACCACCAAACCGGACAGCTCGAAATCAGGAAGAAGCCCTTCTCCTAGCTAAAGAGGTTGGATATCCGATCGTTGTTCGGCCGTCCTATGTTTTAGGAGGACGAGCTATGGAAATAGTTCATGGTGAGGAAGAGCTTGGAGTATATATGGGTGCAGCAATTGGTGTTTCGAATGAGAGCCCAGTCTTGTTAGACCATTTTCTTGATTTGGCAACTGAAGTTGACGTCGATGCGATTTGTGATGGGAAGGAGGTCTTAATTGGCGGGATCATGGAGCATATAGAGCAAGCGGGTGTGCATTCAGGAGATAGCGGATGTTCCATTCCACCATTTAGTCTCAAAGGAAATATCCAAAAACAGCTGATAGGGCAAGTAGAGAAACTGGCAAAGGAGTTAAAGGTTGTTGGCTTGATGAATACGCAATTCGCTATCCAAAACGATCAGATATTTTTACTTGAAGTTAATCCGAGAGCGTCTCGCACAGTGCCTTTTGTATCCAAGGCGACAGGCATCCCATTAGCTAAGATTGCCGCACGTGTTATGGTTGGGGAGTCTCTCGAAAAGCAAGGATTCGTAAAGCAGAGAGTGCCGGATTATTTCTCAGTAAAAGAGTCTGTATTTCCCTTCCTAAAATTTTCAGGTTCAGATCCGATTCTCGGTCCAGAGATGAAGTCGACAGGTGAGGTAATGGGAATTGGTCGATCATTTGGGGAAGCTTATGCCAAAGCTCAGCTTGCATCAGGTGTTGTTTTACCGACAACAGGAATCGCGTTGCTTAGCGTAAGAGATCGTGACAAGGATGGCTGCGTGGAATTGGCTAATATACTTATTGAAACAGGCTTTGAATTGGTAGGGACACACGGTACTTCCAAATTTCTTAATGACTTGGGCCTCGCTTGTCACCGGGTCAATAAAGTGCGAGAAGGCCGCCCACATATTGTAGATATGATAAAAAATGGGGAGATTGCTCTTATCGTCAATACGACAGAAGGAAAGAAAGCCATAAAAGAGTCGCGTTCGATCAGGGCAGCTGCAGTTCGAAGCAATGTCACGTACTACACGACATTAGGAGCCGCTATTGCTACGTGCAGAGCTATTAAGCACCTTGATGATGGAGGTGTTAATTGTCTGCAGGATCTACATAAAGAGGTAGCTGCATGAACAAAGTTCCGGTGACAGTTGATGGTGCTGATTTACTGCGCCAAGAGCTAAGTAAGCTCAAGTCTGAAGATCGTCCGCAAGTTATTCAAGCGATAGCAGAAGCACGAGCTCATGGTGATCTGAAAGAAAATGCGGAATATCATGCTGCAAAGGAACAACAAGGATTTATTGAGGGACGAATTAAAGAGATAGAGGGAAAATTGTCACACATTCAGGTGATCGACGTTACAACTATCGATGCACAGGGGAAGATCATTTTTGGAGCTACAGTTGAGTTATTTGATCTGCAGACCAATACCGAAACCACATACAGAATTGTCGGCGAAGATGAAGCGGATATAGGACAAGGGCTTATTTCATATACATCCCCCATTGCTCGGGCGTTGATCGGAAAGTACGAGGGGGACGAGGTTACCTTTGTCGCGCCCGCGGGTACTAAGCATTACGAAATCATCGAGGTCAGATACGAATAAATCTTAGGTCATGACTGGGTTGGAAGGGAAATTATTGGCATGTCTTTGTTAGGCCGGTAAATTAGGGCAATATTGCCAACTCGCTGGATTAAGGTGCAATCAGCAATATCGCAGAGTTTGTCAATGACGATATTTCGCTTTTCCCTATTACCTACGCGAGTGCGGACCTTGACGAGTTCATGGCGATCAATGGTTGATTCAAATTCCTTAATGACGGAATTCTTGAGTCCTCCAGCGCCAATCAAAATAGTAGGTTTTAATCGGTGCCCAAGCCCGCGCAAATATTTTTTTTGTTTTTCTGATAGATCCATACAAGGTCATTTTAGCAGTAGAAATGAATAAACGGAGAAAAGCTAACCGCTCGTGGCAGAAGCGTCAGGAAAAAGATATATATGTCCAGCGTGCTCGGAGGGATGGCTGGCGGTCTCGCGCGGTCTTTAAGTTAGAGCAAATATTGGCAAAAGAGCGGTTGCTAAAGACAGATATGATTTGTATCGACCTTGGTGCTGCTCCAGGGGGTTGGAGTCAATATATAACTGTTACATTAAATGGTAGGGTGAAAATAATTGCCGTAGATTTACTACCTATGGAGAAATTACCGTTCGTGGACTTTGTGCGGGGAGACTTTACTGATAACGATATTGTTCAACAGATCGAAAAATTGCTTTGCGGCGGTAAAGCGGACCTTGTAATTAGTGATATGGCACCCAATATCACAGGAACAAAGGCTGTTGATCAGCCCCGTTCTATGTATCTAGCTGAGCAGGCGCTCCAATTTTCGGTGTGCAACCTCGAAATCGGTGGAAACTTTATATGCAAAGTTTTTCAGGGGCAGGGAATAGATGAATTTGTTCGTGCGGCAAAGCAGACTTTTGGCAGGGTAAAACTGTTGAAACCAAAGGCCTCTCGAAGCAAGAGCAGTGAGACCTACTTAGTGGCGAGAAATCGTCAACTATAGTAGGGTCTGGAATGTTAGGTGGAGTCTAAATCGAAATGCCGGAGTATTTTCCTAAGTGAATGATCTGACCAAAAATATTTTAGTATTCGTAGTAATAATTGTAGTGTTGTTGTCTGTTGTGCAGGGACTATCAGGTGTTCGTGGTCAAGGGCCTCAGCCAACTGACTATTCGGAATTCTTGGCCGATGTGCGTTCCGGTAAGGTACGACGTGTGGAATTTGACGGTGATCGCATCAGTTATGGTACGAGACCACCTCTCCAGTTCTACACGATTAGTCCCGAAACTGATAACAACACACTTATCGGTATTCTAGAAGATAACGGTGTTACTTTTACTGCACAGGAGGCAGAGTCTCAGAGTTTGCTCGGTCAACTCCTAATCAGTTCGTTTCCGATTCTTTTGCTGATTGGTGTTTGGATTTATTTTATGCGGCAGATGCAGGGCGGCGCCGGGGGCCGCGGTGCAATGTCATTCGGTAAAAGTAAGGCTAGATTGCTGGGCGAAGATCAGGTGGGCGTTTCTTTTGCGGACGTTGCAGGTATCGACGAAGCAAAGGAGGAAGTCAGCGAGATTGTTGATTTCCTTAAAGACCCTAGTAAGTTCCAGAGACTGGGTGGAAAGATACCCAAAGGGGTCCTTATGGTGGGCCCGCCGGGTACAGGTAAAACTTTATTGGCCAAAGCTATTGCCGGAGAGGCAAAGGTTCCATTTTTTACAATTTCAGGTTCGGATTTTGTTGAGATGTTTGTTGGTGTAGGTGCTTCACGCGTTCGTGACATGTTTGACCAAGCTAAGAAACAGGCGCCATGTATTATATTCATTGATGAGCTTGACGCAGTTGGTCGTCATAGAGGCGCGGGTCTTGGGGGCGGCCACGACGAGCGCGAACAGACTTTGAACCAAATGCTCGTTGAGATGGATGGTTTTGAGGGTAGTGAAGGGATTATTGTCATTGCGGCCACTAACCGGCCAGATGTGTTAGATCCGGCCCTTTTGCGCCCCGGTCGATTTGATCGACAGGTTGTTGTTCCTTTACCAGATATTCGTGGACGAGAATTAATTCTCAAGGTGCATATGCGTAAAGTACCAATAGATGATGATGTTGATCCAAGCGTTATTGCGCGAGGTACTCCCGGCTTTTCTGGCGCAGACTTGGCAAACCTGATTAATGAAGCAGCCCTGTTTGCTGCTCGTGCAAATAAACGTGTTGTTTGTATGGAAGAATTTGAGCAGGCTAAAGACAAGATCATGATGGGTACTGAGCGTCGGTCTATGGTGATGAGTGAGCGAGAAAAGCTTAATACTGCATATCATGAGGCTGGGCATGCGATTGTGGGATATTGTGTGCCAGACCATGACCCCGTGTATAAGGTCACAATAATCCCGCGTGGAAGGGCACTAGGCGTCACAATGTATTTACCAGAGGAAGATAAATACAGTATTTCTAAGTCTGCTCTGGAAAGTAACATCTCGACGCTTTTCGGCGGTAGGATTGCTGAAGAGATGACTTTAGGTCTTGATCATGTGACCACTGGCGCCTCAAACGATATAGAGCGGGCGACAGAAATCGCACGCAATATGGTCACTAAGTGGGGTTTGTCGGAGAAACTCGGGCCACTAACCTATAGTGAAGATGATGGTGAAGTGTTTTTAGGGCGTTCTGTTACACAGCATAAACAAGTTTCCGATGTTACCGTGCATATTATTGATGAAGAGGTGCGAATAATCATTGATCGGAATTACAAGAGAGCAGAAAAGATTCTGGGGGAGCATGAGGACAAACTACATGCTATGGCTAAGGCTCTCATGAAATATGAGACGATCGACATGGAGCAGGTAAAAGACATCATGGAGGGTCGTAAACCACGCCCACCAGAAGACTGGGATGATTCTGACGACACACCGTCAGCTAAGAAGAAAAAATCAGATACGATTACCCCGATCGGTGGTCCTGCATCAGAACACTAGAAAGAAAAAACATCTAGGATTTAAGGATATTTAAACTCGATGTGAGAAAATTTTTGGATCATTTATCTTCCGGGGTGTTCATTTAGAAAAATGCAGCTGCGCCTCGGAAAAAATGATTTCTCGCTCGACCAGCCCAGAGTGATGGGCATCCTCAATGTCACCAATGACTCCTTCTCAGATGGGGGGGAATTCTTGGCCATTGACAATGCTGTCAGGCATGCAGTGAAGATGATTAGTGCTGGAGCAGATATTATTGACATAGGTGGCCAATCCACTCGTCCCGGAGCCATTGAGATTTCGTCCCTCCAAGAAATAGAAAGGGTAGTACCGGTAATTAGGGAGATCGTAGGTCGTAGTTCGAAGGTTGCAATTTCGATCGATACTAGTAGGCCCAAAGTGATGTTTGCAGCCGTTGAGGCTGGTGCGACCATGATTAATGATGTATTTGCATTAAGGCGTGTTGGGGCATTAGAAGCTGCTGTGGAGCTGGCAGTGCCAGTCTGTCTTATGCATATGCAAGGTGAACCGGCTAATATGCAAACTAGGCCACATTATGTTGCGCTGATTGGCGATATCATGGGGTTTCTAAATGATCGATTGGCAGTTTGCAGATCTGCGGGGCTCGACTCGCAAAAATTGATTATCGATCCGGGTTTTGGTTTTGGTAAAACCGATGAGCATAATCTTCGTTTGTTAGCAGGACTGAGTCGCTTTGCGGATATGGGTTACCCATTACTGGTAGGATTGTCACGAAAGCGAACTCTTGGAAATCTAACGGGAAGAGACGTTAAAGAACGGGTGGCGGCAGGAATTTCGGCGGCTCTGCTAGCAGTTGCTCACGGGGCTAATATTATCCGCACCCATGACGTCGAAGAGATTGTTGATGCTTTGAAGGTGCGCGAGGCTGTGTTAGAAGCTGGAAAATTAAAATGAGCAGGAAATACTTTGGAACAGATGGTGTAAGGGGAACCGTTGGTGAGGAGCCAATGACTGCTGAATTTGCCCTGCGACTTTCTAGTGCTGCGGCACAAACCTTAGTGCCGGAAGGTGGGAAAGTTCTTATTGGCAAAGATACGCGATTGTCTGGCTACATGTTCGAATCCGCGCTTGAGGCCGGTTTTGTAGCGGCCGGAGCTGATGTGTTATTGCTGGGGCCCTTACCAACCCCCGCTATTGCCAATTTGACTAAAGTGTTTAATGCGGATCTTGGAGTTGTCTTGAGTGCCTCACACAATCCGTATTATGACAACGGCATCAAATTTTTTGATCGTAATGGGGCGAAGCTCTCGGATGAGGTTGAGGCTAAAATAGAAAGTCTGCTTGGAAATTCAGCAATTACACTTGAATCTAGCAAGATAGGTAAAGCTATTCGTATCGATACTGCGCTCGATCGCTATCAGGCATTTTGTAGATCGACGTTCCCAGTTGGCCTTGATTTGAATGGTGTAACTATTGTTTTTGATGGTGCCAATGGCGCGGGTTATAAAGTTGGGCCAAGAACACTAAATGAACTCGGAGCAGAAGTAATTACGATTGGTTGCTCTCCTAATGGGAGAAATATTAATCATGGATGTGGCTCGACTCATCCTGAACTCTTGCAGAAAACCGTTATCGCAGTTGGAGCTGCTGTTGGTATTGCTTTGGACGGTGATGGTGATCGAGTAGTCATGGTCGATGAGTGTGGTGAAATCGTAGATGGCGATCAAATGTTGTACGTGCTTGCTATGGCCCTCAAGGCTGAAGATAAGCTTGTAGGTCCGGTTGTTGGGACTGTTATGTCGAATCTTGGTCTGGAGCATGCCCTTGAAGATGAGGGTGTGAGTTTCCGCAGGGCAGCGGTAGGCGATAGGTATGTTTTGGAGGAGCTGCGAGATTATGGTGGCATTGTAGGAGGTGAGACCTCAGGACACCTTATTTATTTAGATAAAACAACGACAGGTGATGGTTTAGTTGTTGCGCTGCAGATTCTTGCTGTAATGCGCCAACGTGGTAAACAATTGTCTGAGTTAACTTCGGGTATGTTCCGTTATCCTCAGACTATGCTTAACGTTAAGACTAAAAAGCACTTAGACCCGGATAGTTACCCGGAAATTTGTGAGGCTGTGACCGATGCAGAAATTGAACTTGCAAAGGCAGGCAGGGTTGTACTACGTGCATCAGGGACGGAGCCTGTAATTCGGGTGATGGTTGAAGGTAGGGATCAACGCCAGGTCTTAAAGGTTGCAAAATCCCTTGCCGCTGTTGTAACTCAAGTCGCGGGTTAGCCTTGGATTGCGTTGTGCCGGCCCCCTCGGTATCCTTGCGCGCCTTTCAAACTTCTTTTATTAACTGACATTATGCGTGGATACCTGGTAGCTGGAAATTGGAAGATGCATGGGGATACTGCAGCCAATGCTGAACTTGTAGGTGGAATAATGCGCGATGCTCCGCGATCTAGCCGTGTCGGCTTGTTGGTATGCCCACCATCTTTATATCTCCATCAGGTACGGGAGATGCTTAGGGGTAGCGAGATCAGTCTTGGTGCTCAAACTATGTCGGAGCATCAGTCAGGGGCTTATACTGGTGAAATAGCAGGGTCAATGCTAGCGGGTTTAGGTTGCAGGTATGTGATTGTTGGTCACTCGGAAAGAAGAGCATTGTTTGCAGAATCAAGTGAAATAGTTGCCCGCAAATTTTCTGCAGCACAATCCGCTGGATTGATTCCCATACTATGCGTAGGTGAAACGTTACAGCAACGTGACAACGGAGAAACACAGACCGTTATTGATGAACAGTTAGGGGCTGTTTTTGATTTGGTGGGTGTTGAGGCTTTTTCGGAGGCCGTAATTGCCTATGAGCCGGTATGGGCGATTGGGACAGGAAAGGTAGCAACTCCGGAGCAGGCGCAAGCGGTACACAGACACATCCGATCAGAGTTGGAAATTAGAAATCCCAGTGTGGCTGATCGTATAAAAATACTTTATGGTGGCAGTGTTAAAGGGGAGAATGCCGGCGGGCTATTTTCGAAACCGGATATTGACGGCGGATTGATCGGCGGAGCATCTTTAAGTGCGGCTGATTTCTTGGCTATTGCTGAGGCGGCAGTCCAATTAAATTAAGGTGGTGGCAATAAGATGCAAACAACAGTTCTAATAATCCACACGTTGATAGCGCTTGGTATAACTATTTTAGTGCTGCTGCAACGTGGAAAAGGCGCTGAAGCAGGGGCAGCTTTTGGCGGAGGTGCATCTGGAACCGTATTTGGTTCAAGGGGCTCTACGAATTTTTTCTCTCGGACAACTGCAATTTTGGCGGCCGCATTTTTTGCTACGAGCTTGACACTGGCCTGGATTAGCAGTGAATCAACCATCACTCCCGATAGTTTGATAGAAGAAATAGCCGTGGAAGAGGTTGAGCAACCAATGCGATCCGAAGAGTCTATCGCAGCGCCTGTACCTGAACTCTTAGATACAGGGAGCACGGCCTCTGATATGGAACCGAGTGATGTGCCTCCACTTGATGACCAGGTCCTTGATCTTGAAACTAGCCCTCCTGAAAGTTAAAACTACACCGAACGAATCTTTGCCGACGTGGTGGAATTGGTAGACACGCTGTCTTGAGGGGGCAGTGGCGCGAGCCGTGCCGGTTCGAGTCCGGCCGTCGGCACCAAATCAAAGGTCAGCCACTGTGCCGGCCTTTTTTTGCTGATATTTGCATTTTTATTTAATAAAAATGCAAATAGAGGGCCCTAAGGGGTGTTAAGTCGGTAATACACCCTGATACAATTTCGAGCTGACTTGGGACCTATGTAGAACCACTTCAGATCTTCCACGATGTTGCAAGAATATATTCCGATCCTGATTTTTTTGGCTGTTGCGACCAGCATTGGTGTGCTGTTGCTAGTGCTCGGTTTTCTTTTGGGCAGAGGCCGTAAGGACGAAGAGAAATTGTCGCCATACGAATGCGGGTTCGAGGCGTTTGAGGATAGCCGCATGAAGTTTGATGTGCGTTACTACCTAGTTGCAATTTTGTTTATTATTTTTGATTTGGAAATAGCTTTTCTTTTTCCATGGGCTGTTTCACTAGACGCCATTGGGGTTTTTGGACTCATAGCGATGGGTATTTTTCTAGCAATACTGGTGGTCGGGTTCATATATGAGTGGAAAAAAGGAGCACTGGAGTGGGATTAGCAGAGACGTCGCCAAGTCAGGTTGATCAATCTGATCAGACAGCCTTAAGTCTTCAAAGCAAGGGTTTTGCTGTTACCAGTGTCGACGCGGTCATGAATTGGGCTCGAACAGGATCTATGTGGCCGATGACTTTCGGGTTGGCCTGTTGCGCTGTAGAAATGATGCAGGCTGGTGCTTCGCGTTATGATTTGGATCGTTTTGGCATAATTTTTCGACCCAGTCCACGGCAGTCCGATGTCATGATTGTAGCCGGCACGTTGTGCAACAAAATGGCACCCGCTTTACGTAAGGTTTATGACCAAATGCCAGAACCACGATGGGTTGTATCAATGGGTTCTTGCGCAAATGGCGGGGGCTATTATCATTACTCATATTCGGTCGTAAGGGGTTGTGACCGTGTTGTGCCGGTTGATGTATATGTTCCGGGTTGTCCGCCAACAGCCGAAGCACTGATCTACGGATTGATCCAGTTGCAGAAGAAAATTCGGCGTACAAGCACTATTGCGCGGTAAGTACCAGTGATGACTGAATCCTATGAGGCACTGCTAGCTCGGATCGACACGCGGTTTGGCGACCAGATGGCTGTTCTCCCAACTGTTTGCGGCGAACTAACTTTTGAAGTTGACAAAAAGAATGTGCGAGGTATTGCGGAGATACTGAAAGATGACCCTGAATTTGCGTTTGAGCAA
The DNA here is from genome assembly GCA_913031125.1 of uncultured Woeseia sp. GTDB lineage: Bacteria > Pseudomonadota > Gammaproteobacteria > Steroidobacterales > Woeseiaceae > SZUA-117. The sequence goes on from CAJWFK010000027.1 coordinate 24,936, forward strand.
CTGCTTGATGTGTGCGGTGTCGATTACTTAACTTATGGTGAGGCCGAGTGGAAAACTGAATCCGCAACAGAAACGGGTTTTAGTCGAGGTGTTGAACGCGAGCCAGTTATTCTTGATGAAAGTGAAACGTTTGATCCGTGTAGATTTGCTGTTGTCTACCATCTTCTGTCGGTAACAAGGAATTACCGTTTGCGTTTGCGAGTATTTGCCGGGGAAAGTAATCCACCAATTGTCCAATCTTTAGTGCCGGTCTGGAATTCTGCCAACTGGTTTGAGCGTGAGGTGTTTGATCTGTTTGGGGTTTTGTTCGACGGGCATCCGGATCTTCGTCGCATTATGACAGATTATGGTTTTATCGGGCATCCTTTCCGCAAAGATTTTCCCCTTTCAGGAAATGTTGAAGTTAAGTATGACCCTGAGAAGGGCCGGGTAGCTTACCAGCCCGTGACCATAGAAGAGAGAACACTAGTGCCGCGGGTTATCCGCGACGATAACCGTTACTCAGGTGCTCTAAAGGAGTCGTTCAACGATGACTGAAATTCAAAACTTTACGATGAATTTCGGTCCACAGCACCCCGCGGCGCATGGAGTATTGCGCCTCGTTCTTGAAATGGATGGAGAAGTTATCCAGAAAGCAGATCCGCATGTCGGGCTCTTGCATCGCGGGACAGAAAAATTAGCTGAATCAAAGCCTTACAACCAAAATATCGGATACATGGACCGTCTTGATTACGTTTCTATGATGTGTAATGAGCACGGCTATGTAATGGCAATTGAAAAGCTTCTCGGTATTTCGCCTCCAATTCGTGCCAAATACATACGTGTAATGTTTGACGAGATTACCCGAGTTCTGAATCACCTCATGTGGCTCGGTGCTCATGGCCTTGATATTGGTGCAATGACGATGTTTTTGTATTGCTTCAGGGAGCGGGAAGACCTGATGGATTGTTACGAAGCTGTGTCTGGTACGAGGATGCATGCAACATATTATCGGCCGGGCGGTGTTTATCGTGATTTACCGGAGACAATGCCTAAATACCGGTCCAACCAATACCGGAGCAAAAAAGAAGTTAATCGAATGAACCAAAACAGGGAGGGTTCGCTTCTCGATTTTATAGATGCTTTTTGCGAAAAATTTCCAGGGTGTATTGATGAGTATGAAACATTACTAACCGATAACCGCATATGGAAACAACGCACAGTGAATATTGCTGTTGTATCACCAGAACGAGCACTTAATTTAGGCTTCACAGGTCCGATGCTACGTGGCTCTGGTATTGAATGGGATCTTAGAAAAAAGCAGCCATATGAAGTATATGATCTCGTGGATTTTGATATTCCAGTAGGAATAAATGGTGACTGTTACGATCGATATTTAGTACGTGTAGAGGAAATGCGACAATCTACGAAGATCATCGAACAGTGTGTTGATTGGCTCCGCAAGAATCCAGGTCCAGTGATGCTGGGAGACCACAAGATCGTTCCACCGGACCGGGTAGAGATGAAAGATGATATGGAATCTCTTATTCACCACTTCAAGCTTTTCACCGAAGGTTATAACGTCCCGGTTGGGGAGGCCTACGCTGCCCTAGAACATCCGAAAGGTGAATTTGGAGTTTATTTGATATCTGATGGAGCGAACAAGCCCTATAGAGTGAAGATTCGGGCACCTGGATTCTCACATTTGGCGTCATTATCGGAGATGGTTGAAGGCCATATGTTGGCCGATGTGGTCGCTGTTATAGGTACCCAGGATATCGTATTTGGTGAGATTGACCGATGAGCCAAACTAGCCTTCTTCCGGACAATGTATGTGAAGAAATAGATCGATGGAAAGCGAGATTTCCGGCTAACCAGCAGCGATCAGCAGTAATTGGGGCATTGCATGCAGTACAACACCATAACGAGGGTTATTTAACAGCCGAACTTATGAACGGCGTGGCAGAGTATCTTGATTTGCCTACGATTCAGGTTTATGAGGTGGCAACTTTTTATTCGATGTTTCAGACGCAGCCGGTTGGCCGGCACAACGTGGCTATATGCACAAATGTATCTTGTATGTTGAGAGGTGCTGACAACATTGTCGAGCATGTTGAAAACAAACTCGGCATTAAAACTGGTGCAAGTACTGAGGATGAGCGGATATATCTGAAAAAGGAAGAGGAGTGTTTGGCTGCCTGTTGCGGAGCACCAATGATGATGGTCGATCACAAGTACTACGAAAACCTGACCCTTGAAAAAGTAGATGAGATTTTGGATGGTCTTGAATGAATAGCTATTCGGAAAATTTGACCTGCTTTAATGTTTTTGGCGAGGATAACTCCTGGTTGCTCGACGTCTATAAGAAGCATGGTGGTTATAAAGCTTGGCAACGGATTATTGATGGGGAGATTACAACCACCCAAATTATCGACGAAGTTAAGGCTTCCGGACTTCGTGGACGCGGCGGTGCTGGATTTCCAACAGGTTTGAAGTGGAGTTTTATGCCACGTGACACAGATGGGCAGAAATACTTGGTATGCAATTCTGATGAGAGTGAGCCGGGCACTTGTCATGACAGGGAAGTATTGCGTTATAACCCGCATAGCCTGATAGAGGGCATGGCAATTGCTGGCTATGCAATGGGTGCAACGGTCGGCTACAACTATATCCGAGGGGAATTCATAGATGAACCTGTGCCCCGGTTTGAAGCCGCATTAAAGGAGGCTTATGCGGCCGGATTACTGGGTCGGAATATTAAAAACTCGGGTATTGATTTTGATTTACATACCTTTGTAGGAGCAGGCGCTTACATTTGCGGTGAAGAAACAGCTTTGCTGGAGTCATTAGAAGGGAAACAAGGTAAGCCGCGCTTTAAGCCGCCATTCCCAGCGAATTTTGGCTTGTATGGCCAGCCCACCACAATTAATAACACACAGAGTTTGGCGAGCGTGCCAGCGATTATTCGCAATGGTGCTAAATGGTTTGCAGACCTCGGACCGGAAGGTTCTGGTGGCACCGCACAATTTTCAGTTTCGGGCCACATCGAGAAACCTGCTAATCACGAGTTGCCTATGGGTATTCCGTTTAAAGATTTGCTTGAGTTGTCTGGGGGTGTTTGGAAGGGCCGAAAATTGAAAGCTGTTATTCCGGGGGGGTCTTCTGTGCCAGTGTTGCCGGCAGAGATCATTATGAACTGCACAATGGATTACAACTCTCTGCAGAAGGCGGGTTCATCATTTGGTACCGGTGCTGTGATGATCATGGATGATACGACCTGCATGGTGCGTGTTTTGCAGAGAATTTCCCGTTTCTATATGGCGGAGTCATGTGGGCAATGTACGCCCTGCAGGGAAGGTACAGGTTGGATATATAGAATGTTGACTCGAATTATTGACGGCCAGGGAGACGAATCTGATCTAGATAAACTGATCGATGTGGCAAACAAAATTGAAGGACACACAATTTGTGCTTTGGGAGATGCCGCGGCGTGGCCTGTACAGAGCTTTCTTAAGTATTTTCGGCATGAATTTGAGTTTATGGTTCGAAATAATGGGCAGAGTGTTGTAGATGCTGCATCTGAGGCTGCTGCATGACTGACGATATCGTTAACATTGAAATTGATGGCAAGGCAGAAAAAGCTCTTAAAGGCGAGATGATAATTTCTGTAACCGACAAAATCGGAACTTATGTGCCACGATTTTGTTATCACGAGAAATTGTCGATCGCTGCTAATTGTCGCATGTGTTTAGTAGAAGTCGAAAATGCGCCGAAACCTATGCCGGCTTGTGCTACGCCGGTTATGGAGGGGATGAGAATTTTTACGCGTTCGCCGGCGGCAATTGCAGCGCAGAAGGCAACTATGGAGTTTCTCCTGATTAATCACCCATTGGATTGCCCTATTTGTGATCAAGGTGGGGAATGTGAGTTGCAGGATCTGGCGCTTGGCTATGGACGTGATATTTCCCGTTATACCGAACGTAAGCGTGTTGTAAAGGACAAGGATATTGGTCCACTAGTATCAACGGATATGACGCGTTGTATCCACTGTACGCGTTGTATTCGTTTTGGGGAGGAAATTACTGGGTTGCAGGAACTCGGAACGACGGAACGCGGAGAGGATATGAAAATCGGTACTTATGTAGAGAAAAGTATTGATCACGAAATGTCGGCAAATATTATTGACCTATGTCCAGTCGGTGCCCTGAATAATAAGCCCTATCGTTACAGTGCGAGGGCATGGGAGATGATGCAACGACCAACTATATCGCCCCATGATTGTGTTGGATCTAATATGAATGCGCATATCCTTCGTGGAAAAGTAAAGCGCATTGTCCCACGTGAAAATGAGGCCATTAACGAAACCTGGCTCTCTGACCGTGATCGTTTTAGTTATGAGGGTATATATAGCGGCGAACGTTTACTTAATCCCCGTTTGAAGACTGGTAAAAAATGGAGAGATGTGAGTTGGGATGAGGGGCTAGAACGGCTGACGGTGGAATTGCAAAAAGCTTCTGGAACAGATGTAGGAATTATTGCTTCTCCGACTTCTACACTAGAAGAATTTCACCTGTTGTCGAACCTTGCTGATCATTTGGGGTCTTCAAATATTGATTATCGGACACGGCAAAAAGATTTTTCCGATCAAGAAAATGATCCACTATTTCCGTGGCTCGGATGTAAAATTGAAGATATAGAGGCCGCGGGGGCAATTCTTTTGGTTGGCTCTAACTTGCGAAAAGAAGCGCCAATGATTGCACACCGATTTCGGAAAGCCGCATTGGCTGGTGCGCAGGTTAGCATCATCAGTGCTGAGAAATACGAATATTATTTTGATGTCTGTCACCATATTGATGACTCGAATTTGGTAGAAGATTTAGCAGGCATTGCCGTTGCTGCTGCGGATGGTGGTGCTGTTCCAGACGTGATTTCTGATATTTGTGAAGGTGTGGAGCCGACAGAAGTTCACAAACAAATATCGGCCGTGCTTAATAAAACGGAAAACGCTCTCGTTATTTCTGGCCTTATTGCCAGCCGGCATAGCGCTTTTTCTGTAATCAGGGCGCTGGTTGCCTCGATCGGTGAGATGACGGGTGCAAGTTTTGGTGGGTTGTCAGAGGGTCCCAATAGTGCTGGAGGACATCTCGCAGGGGTAATCCCCCATCGTCAGCAAGCCGGTATGGCGAGGTCCCGACAAGGGTGGAATGCACAGGATATTATTAATAACTCGCCTGAAGTTACTTTGCTCTTTGGTTTGGAGCCGATTGACGTGACTTGTGTGGACAACGTAGGTAAAAAGCTTGCTTCTCATCGATTTGTTTGTGCTATGACACCATACTCCAACGAAAGTATGGAAGAATCTTGTAACCTGTTGCTGCCGATCGGAACATTCGCAGAAACATCGGGAACATATGTTAATTGCGAGGGCCGATGGCAAAGTTTCGGTGGCATCGCTAAATCGATCGGGGCAGCAAGGCCTGGTTGGCGTGTTCTTAGGGTGCTGGGTAATTTGCTCGATGCCGGCGGATTCGAGTATGTGTCTAGTGAAGAGGTACTGAAAGAGATTCGTGCGAATATTACAAATATCACAGCGGACAATACCTACAAGGGTAGTAAGCCATTACCTAAGACAACTGGTGCGACCGATGGCGGTTTAGCCATTGATGTTCCAATTTACCAAATTGATGCTGTGGTGCGTCGGGCGACGGCTTTGCAGCTTACACCTGAGGCTAATCGAAGTAGGTCGAATAATTAATGGAGTGGCTGATCCCACAATTTTTTCTTGGTGCATGGGACCAGTTTCCGCCGCTACTCCAATATCTGATTGAAACAACATTTTGGATTCTTGTTGTCACGATCACTGTCATATTAGGGGTGGCCTTCACCACCTATTTCGAAAGAAAAGTGATTGGTTATATGCAAGGCAGGATTGGTCCGAATCGTGTTGGGCCGAAAGGCCTGGGGCAACCTTTTGCTGATGTTCTGAAGATGTTGATAAAGGAAGTCGTTGTACCTGCTAAATCAAATCGCTTTTTGTTTGTCATCGCTCCACTACTTACTTTGGTGCCCGCACTAGCCACGTGGGCTGTAGTACCGTTCTCAAATACCTTCGTTATTGCTGACATTAATGCAGGCCTATTGTATGTATTAGCCCTTACATCTGTTGGTGTTTATGGTGTGATTCTTGCTGGTTGGGCAACTAACTCAAAATATGCGTTTCTCGGTGCGATGCGCTCAGCTGCGCAAATTGTTGCTTATGAAATAGCAATGGGGTTTGCATTAGTTGGAGTTTTGATGGCTAGTGGTAGTTTGAACCTGGGTGTTATTACGGAAGCACAGGGTGGAGGCGTAACTAATTGGTTTGTTCTTCCACTACTACCCTTATTTTTCGTTTATTTTATAGCGGGTGTTGCGGAAACAAATAGAGCTCCTTTCGACGTGGCTGAGGGAGAATCTGAAATCGTTGCTGGTTTTCATGTTGAATATTCCGGGATTGCTTTTGCGCTATTTTTTCTAGGAGAGTATGCAAATATCATCTTGATATCGGCGTTAACATCAATTCTTTTCATGGGTGGCTATTTATCGTTTTTCGAGGGCTGGACGATTCTGGAAGGCACCATGTTGAGTTTCCTACGTGAACCCTCACTTGGCTGGTTGGTGCTGAAGATATGTTTTTTTGTGTATGTGTTTTTTTGGATCAGAGCCACATTCCCGCGTTACCGTTATGACCAAATAATGCGCCTTGGGTGGAAGGTGTTTATTCCGGTCACGATCGTTTGGATAGGGGTGGAGGCTGTGATGGCGTGGATGCAGGTTGGGCCGTGGACAAATTTGTATGGGTAAAATGACGAAAAGATTGTCAAGTTACATAAAGACATTTGTCCTGTGGGAACTATGGCGTGGCTTGTCGGTAACGTTGCGAAATTTCTTCAAACCCCCAGTAACAGTGTTTTATCCAGAAGAAAAGACACCACAATCATCGCGTTTTCGGGGTCTGCATGCTCTTCGGCGATATCCAAATGGGGAAGAGAGATGTATTGCATGTAAATTGTGTGAGGCAGTGTGCCCGGCACTAGCTATAACTATCGAATCAGATGTTGGTGATGATGGCACCAGGCGAACTACTCAATACGATATTGACTTATTTAAATGCATTTACTGTGGCTTCTGTGAGGAGGCTTGTCCGGTAGATGCAATAGTCGAGACCCGAATACATGAATACCACATGGAAGCACCGGGTGAGAATATTATGACCAAGGACAAGCTCCTAGCGATTGGTGACAAATATGAAGAGATGATATCCGTAGATAAAGAAGCGGATGCTAAATACAGGTAAGGGGCTGGTTTGTTTCAAGCGATTTTCTTTTATATTTTTGCGGTAATCCTTATCGGGGCGGCTGTGGGTGTTATTTTTTCTCGTAATCCAGTGCATGCAGTGATGTTCTTGGTTCTTGCATTTTTTCAAAGTGCGCTCCTTTGGTTGATGGCCGAAGCTGAATTTTTGGCGATTGTCCTAGTACTGGTTTATGTCGGCGCGGTAATGGTTTTATTCCTATTCGTGGTGATGATGCTGGACATCAACGTAGAAAGTGTATCCGTACCCTATACCCGTTATTTGCCATTGGGAATTATGGTTGCGGGTTTGATGGTTGTTGAATTGTTGATGATCATATGGAACAGGCAGGCGGCTGAGCCATTGACCGGATCATTCTCTAGGATGCCTGAGGGTTATAGTAATACTGAAGCTCTTGGGGCTGTTTTATATACAGAGCATGTCTACGCGTTTGAGATTGCGGCTGTCATCCTGCTTTTAGCTATCATTGCAGCGATCACGCTAACGATGCGCAAGCGTCCTGGCTTAAAACAACAGAATATCGCGAGACAGGTTGCGGTACAGGCAAAAGATCGTGTTCGCTTAGTGAAGATGGCAGCAGAATCATCGGAGAAAGACCAATGATTGGGTTGCAACATTACTTGACGGTGGCAGCGGTTTTATTTGCCCTTTCTATCGCAGGTATCTTTATTAATCGGCGTAATTTGATTTTGCTTTTGATGTGTATCGAGCTGATGCTGCTTGCCGTCAATTTTAACTTCATCGCATTTTCACGGTACCTTGGTGATGAAACAGGCCAAGTTTTTGTATTTTTCATATTAACAGTCGCGGCTGCCGAAGCAGCAATTGGCTTGGCTATCCTTGTCGTTTTATTCCGAAACCGACTTTCAATCAATGTCCAGGAATTGGACTCCATGAAAGGCTGATCCTTGGAACACATCCATTTAACCATTGTTCTCGCACCTTTGTTTGCGGCAGTTGTCACAGGCCTGTTTGGTCGGCAGGTCGGAAGGGCGGGGGCCCATTGGCTCACGATCCTAGCAGTAGGTTTGTCCTTTGTTTTGTCATGCCTGGTATTGAAGCATTTATATTTAGATGGCGGTGTTGCTGAAAATTATAGTGTCTACACTTGGGCAGTTAGTGATGGCTTGAAGATGGAAGTCGGCTTTTTAATCGATCGTCTCACCGCATTAATGATGGTAGTAGTTACTTTTGTATCTTGGATGGTCCACATCTACACAATTGGCTATATGCACGAAGATCCGGGTTACCAGCGTTTCTTTAGCTATATCTCGCTGTTTACATTCGCGATGTTGATGCTAGTGATGTCGAATAACTTTTTACAGTTGTTCTTTGGTTGGGAAGCAGTTGGTTTGGTTTCCTATCTATTAATAGGATTTTGGTTTAAACGTGAAACGGCGATTTTTGCGAATTTGAAAGCTTTTCTGGTGAATCGGGTGGGAGATTTCGGTTTCATCCTGGGTATCGCTGCTTTGGTTATGTTTACCAACTCGCTGGATTATGCGACGGTTTTTTCTAGCGGCGAATCAATTGCGATGCAAGAAATTGAGATAATCCCAGGCAATCCATGGAATGCGATGACGGTGATTTGCATACTCCTTTTTATAGGTGCTATGGGGAAGTCAGCACAAGCACCACTGCACGTATGGTTACCTGATTCCATGGAAGGTCCCACACCAATTTCTGCCTTGATTCATGCCGCAACAATGGTGACGGCGGGAATTTTTATGGTTGCACGGATGTCACCACTCTACGAGCTTTCAGAGATGGCACTAGCTGTGGTCCTGACTATTGGTGCAATTACGGCATTTTTCATGGGACTTCTTGGAATTGTACAAAATGATATTAAACGGGTAGTGGCCTATTCGACCCTATCTCAGCTAGGTTATATGACAGTTGCGCTCGGTATTAGTGCATACAGCGCAGCGATGTTTCACCTTATGACGCATGCGTTTTTTAAGGCGCTCCTGTTCTTGGCAGCGGGTTCCGTGATCATTGCTATGCATCATGAGCAGGCGGCTTCTTACGCAGCGGAAGGCTACGCCCGTATTTCAGGTAAGCCGGGGGTCGCGCTTGTCACCACCGGGCCTGGGGGCACCAATGCTGTTTCGGGTGTGTATGGTGCTTGGATTGACTCAATTCCTACTATTTTTATCGCTGGGCAGGTGCCTCGGAATCAGATGATCAATGACACGGGTCTTCGTCAATATGGAGTCCAAGAATCGGATATGGTGACCCTTGTCAAACCAATTACTAAGTATGCGGCGGTTGTTGATGATCCAGCTATGATAAGGTTTCATATGGAAAAAGCACTTCATTTGGCGACTTCTGGACGGCCCGGCCCCGTGTGGTTGGATATCCCCTTG
>CAJWFK010000028.1 GCA_913031125.1 uncultured Woeseia sp.
TGGTCGGAGTGAGAAGATTTGAACTTCCGGCCCCTGCCTCCCGAAGACAGTGCTCTACCAGGCTGAGCTACACCCCGAATAATATTATCAATAAGTTATGTTAGATTTATCGAATATATATTAACTAATTCGTTTGAATTTAGTTCCTTTTACTTCCAGTAATCAACATGGCACTGTTTCGGGACAGTGCGCTACTAAGGTATCAAGTAACTCAGATCATATAGTCAAGTAATCCATTCGGCAATCAAAGTTATAGCTGTTAAAAAGCATTGCTTTGGTCGAAAGGTGGTAATTATAGAATTGGGAATATGCTGTTTGTTAACTCGTTCAATTTGCGGATTCTCAAGTTATACTAACCCTGACATACAGTCTAAAATCACCTGGATAAAATAATCAGAAAGTAAGGATCAATTATGAGACATCTAAACAAAAAAGCGATTTTTGTTATCGGATTTATTGGCTGGAGCGCTGCTATGATAGTAATTGGTAGTACCATGCCTCAATTCGGTATTTCCCACTCACTGGCAGCGACCACTGGCTCACTTGTTCGCTTGGATAGGGATCGCTTGTCAGGAAACAATCTTGGCGATTATGAGCCTTATAACCCAGATTTAGGCAATCTTATAGCTCGTGGACACGAGTATTTTTATAGCGAAGATGGAAATTTTGGAATTGGTGTTTGGGAAAGTAAGCCTGGTGAGACAACTTATACCGATCTGGAGTATCACGAATTAATGTATGTCCTTGAAGGGCAACTCATCTTGACAGATGAACATGGAACGATTGGAACATATGGTGCGGGCGAGGGCACTGTTTTAACTCCGGGTTGGACGGGAACTTTAGCGGTGCCCGACGGTGGTGTACGAAAGATTTGGGTTACCTATATGGGTGATAAGAAATAATCGAAATTTTTCAGATTGCCCGATATTGTAGGGTGGCCGATGTTTGGCGATAGGAGACCTTATGTCTACGTTTAACGATCGTGATCTAGGGATGAGCCGGGATATTACCCGACGCGATTTCGTCAATGGTGTAGGTATTGCTGTCGGCAGTGCGTTGGCCGCACCCACTTTGCTTGCGGCACAGCATAAATTATCCAGTGTTGCATCCACAGCACAATACTATCCTCCAGCTCGTACTGGAATGCGTGGCAGCCATGAAGGGTCATTCGAGGTTGCCCACGCAATGCGTGATGGGAATGCTTGGACTGATGCTTCTAATACGCGTGAGCACTATGACCTTGTAGTGATTGGTGGTGGGCTGAGTGGACTATCAGCGGCCTACTTCTTCCTTACTTCGGCAGGGTCAGGTGCACGTGTTCTGGTAATCGAAAATCACGACGATTTTGGTGGCCATGCTAAGCGTAATGAGATGAGTTACCAGGGACGTACGCTGATGCTGAATGGAGGAACTTCTTATCTGGAGTCTGTACGACAGTACAGTACGGTTTCCAGAACCCTGTTGGCTGCTATCGGTATTGACCTTGATAGTGCCATAGCCACTAGTAAAGCCGGTATGGGATTCTACAAATCTCTCGGTCTTGAAAATGCCACATTCTTCGCGAAAGAAACCTTCGGTGAAGACAAATTGGTCAAGGGTAGGGTAGCAAGAGGGGGATCTGTTGGCGGTAGCAAAAGGACCGAATGGCTCGCAAAGACACCTCTCTCGATAGAAGCGCAGAGAGATATCGCTCGACTTTATAATGACGATGCTAACTTGGACTATATGCCGGGATTATCGGATTGGCATAAGAAAGATCGTCTGGCCAGAATAAGTTATCGGGATTTTCTACTAGATTTTGCCAAAGTGCATGCAGATGTGATCCCGTTCTTTGATGATAGGCCAAAGGGTAGTTTCTGTGTTGGCATAGATGGCTATCCGGCCCTCTATGCGTGGGCCCAGGGGTATCCGGGTTTTCAGGGTATGACACTTGAACCTTTACCAAAAGTTGGCCCGCTGAGCCATATAGGTGGGGGACAACACGGTCGCGAGAGTGAATGGAATAGCGGGGATCACCTTTACCTTCCAGATGGCAACGCTACCGTGGCTCGACTACTGGTTCGGGCTATGATTCCAGATGCTCTGCCGGGAAAAACACTAGAAGACTCGATTACTTCGCGTCTTAGATACGATCGGATCGATCGGCCGGACTCTGATGCCCGAATTCGCCTCAATAGCACCGCTGTCTCGGTTCGCCACTTAGGGGATCCTGATGTGGCTCGAGAAGTTGAGGTCACTTATGTGCGTGAGGGTAAGGCGGAGAAGGTGCGGGCTGATCATTGTGTAATGGCTTGCAATAACGGGGTGATTCCACACCTCGTCCCAGAACTGTCGGGAGAACAGCGATCAGCGCTGATGTATGGGGTAAAAATGCCTCTTGTCTACACTAGTGTCTTAATACGGCATTGGAAAGCTTTCACTAATCTGGGAATCTCAGGCGCACAAGCTCCGGGCATGTATCATACCGGGGTCCGCCTGGGTCGCTCGGTACAGTTTGGTGACTACCAACCCTCCAGATCTCCGGAAGATCCGATGATTTTACGCATGACGAGAGTGCCATGCTCTCCAGGACTTCCGAAGAAAGAGCAGCATCGTCTAGGGCGTGCAGACCTCTTGGCTACAAGCTTTGGAACATTCGAACGTAACATTAGGGATCAACTCGGTCGCACGTTGGGAGATGGTGGGTTTGATCCGGCCCGGGACATCGAAGCAATTACAGTTAACCGCTGGCCCCATGGTTATTCGTATAGTTATGACACTTTGAACGATCCAATTGAGTGGGCATTATTTACACCTGATGATCGGCCATGTGTGATTGGTAGGCGGCGATTTGGACGAATTTCTATTGCTAACTCTGATGCCGCAGCTTCAACTCATACCGATTCAGCTATAGATGAAGCGCACCGAGCAACGCGGGAACAACTATTAATTCGAAGCCTTGCTCGACGAAATAGGGCTAATCAGGAAGAACTGACAACTCGTTAGGTTATTCATAGCACCTAGTCGTTGCGTTTATTTAGATATTTTTGCCGAGCTTCTATCAGGTCTTGTTGACGTCGCCGGACATTTTCTAGCTCATTATTATCGATAATTGATGGCTTACCGTTCTGGTGGGATTGCAGAAATACCTCTGAAAGCCATTCCAGTGTAATACAGCGTGTTAAGGCTTGTTCAATGGTATTTCCGATGGTCACTGCACCGTGATTCTGCATTAATGCTGCGTTTCGATTACGCAGTGTTTTTGTCACTATGTCTGCTAAGGCCGATGTCCCTAGAGTACGATATGGTGCTACTGGAACCGGACCACCGAGATCAGCAATTTGATAATGAATTGCTGGCAACTCGCTTAAGAGAGTGGAAACCGCAGTGGCATGTATCGAATGTGTATGAACAATTGCAGTAGTTTGTGGATAAGCGGCGTAAATAGCGAGGTGTAGTGGGGTTTCAGATGAAGATAGAAGATCTCCATCGATGATGTTCCCCTCTAGGTCAAGTACCACGATATCTCTCGGCTCCATTTCGTTGTACGGACGGCCACTCGGGGTAATAACAACATGCTCTTCGACCTTTGTACTTACATTTCCTGACGTATTTACGACAAGGCCTGTCTCAAATAGTGTAAGTGCTGCTTTTGCTACCTGAGTGCGCGGTGTTTCGTAAAGTAGCATTATCCTGGGTCCTTACTTGTGCTGTGTATGGCTGAGGGCGTCATTGTAGTCTACAAAATTGAATGACTGATGAAAGATGTCGCTTTTGCATAACAATTAATCTCTGAGGGTGCGAAAACGCCACGATCCGTCACGATACGGTGTATCAATTCCGGCGGCGTTATGTCGAAGCTTGGATAGATTCCGCATACTCCTTCCGGGGCTACTCTTTCATTGCCAGAGTAAAGTAGGGCATCACCCGAGCGCTCTTCTATATCGATGTCGTTTTCGTTAGCGCTTTCAAGATCAGGTCCGGATTGACGAAGCACGTAGTAAGGAATGTTATGAGTATTAGCCGCGAGTGCATATTGATAGGTACCAATTTTGTTACAGATTGTTCCGTCCATACAAACGCGGTCTGCGGCAGTTATAAGTACATCAATATCACCACGGCGCATTAAAAAGCCGCCCATGCCATCGCTGATCAATGCGGTGTCGAATCCTGCTTGTTTCGCGCATAGGGAAGTGAGTCTCGCTCCCTGAAGGTACGGTCTTGTTTCACTACAAATAATCTTTAGATTTTTGCCCGCTTTTGCGGCTTCCATTAGCATGTATACATACGAACGATCTGGAAAACAATGCGTCAGAATTGTCGCGCCATCTTCGAGTAAGTAGGCGAGTCTCTGTCCGGTTTTCCAACCCTGTCGAGCAAGATCAGCCGCGGCTTGATTTACTGTCGCTAACATATATTTAGCCGGGTCAGACCCTGTTTCGATTGCTGTCTGAGCGGCTGCCACACATGCTGTCACCATCCGCCGCAAAGCGAGGCCTGTTGGACGGGTATCTATGAGGCGGAGTGCATTAGAGTTGATTTCAGCACCAACGTCCTGTTTTTTCTTTGGCAAGAGCGCTAGGCCATAGCCTGCTGCAATAGCAGACGTAAAGGCACCTTGGATCACCATGTTCTCAATAGCTACGGCTACATCTTCTGTTGAACGGCATTCAATGTGTTCTTCCGCATGAGGCAATTTGCGGCGATCTAATATTCTGACTATTCCTTCATCCCATTCCACCATGCCTGAGCGACGGATCAACAAGGGAAGCTCACTCTCCTGATAGATACCTTCTAAGCCTAAACTGGTGGAAGGTTGATCCATTGTTACTCTGGATCCCTTTTTCTTACATCCTGAGTAATTGCGACTACATCAGCCATACTCGAGTAGTCATTTCGGTGCAGGAGGAGTTTGCGTGCAAGGGCGATAACATGTTTTTCACATTTAGCGCGGAGATTAGGATCTGAAATTGTCTCCAGGTCTTCAACGTGGGCCGCACCAATGATCCGCCGCATCATCTTGGCCCCAGCAAATCCAATGGCATCTTGTAGCACCGTTTCCAGAAATCGGTTGAGGGCCTTTATGGACTCCTCCTGGTCTTGACGATGGATAACATTTTCAGGAAATAGGCCACCCGTCCTTTCAGTTTCCCAAAGCTTTCGGAATCGATGATCGAAAGCTCTCCACGTTGATTGTATTGTCGCAAGAATCCATTCTGAGTACATTGCGCGATCGTTTTCTTTTGAAATATGACCATTTTGCGCCATGTAGGCCAATAGGTAATTACCGATTAATGCGCCTATATCGAATCCCATTGGGCCATAAAAAGCGAACTCAGGATCGATAATGCGGGTATCAGTATCTGTAATCATGACTGAACCAGAATGCAGATCTCCATGGAGTAAAGCTTGGGAGCTATTCATAAAGATAGTTTTCATTTCATTAATACTGGTTTTAAGTTTGCTGTCCTGCCGAATAAGCGATACAGAATGATCTAACTGGGGGCTAGTCCACCGATTCAATTCAGCCTCATAGTACGGTTCTGTGAAAACGCGTGCCTCAGTGACTTCGCATAACGCACTGTTGCCTGAAAAAAGAGCTATATCAGCACGTTTTTCTGAGGCCTCCATAGAAAAATTAGAACTTTTGAACAATGTGTTTGCGAGAAAATGGCCTAGATCATCAGCAGCCCGCGAAAAAATTTCCCCCCTTACCAGGCCTTTACGGAGAACAATATGTGGTTCGAGGTATTCCATAATAATCAGGGCCATATCGTGATCAAAGTGTATGACCGCTGGTGTCATACCTGGCGCACGTTTTTCATGTCTTAATAGTGCTTCATGCTCGAAATAGGCCCGGGATAGCGGCAGCTGCCATTTTTCTCCCCGGGCCCTAATATATGGAAGCGCTTGTTTTGCAATGACCGAATGGTGTTCGCTTTGTATATGGAATACTAAGTTAAGGTTTCCATCACCAATTTCGCTGATCTTCCACGTCTCAGTGTTTCCACCAAGTTTGGTATGAACATCTTCAATTTCAGATAAATAATCTATCCCTGTACCGACGGATAGAGTTCGGTATTGATTGTTATTTTCAGGTATCACTCGATTATCTTATTTAGTTTTGATTCACAAGAATTCACAGCCATGTCCAGACGAGTTAACCAAATATCATCGTATGTGTTTGTGTACCAGTCACGCATACCTTTGACGGCATTTCTAAACATTTGTTGTTCTCGTGAGTCTGGCACGATAATTGTTCCACCGGATTGTTCGAATACTTCGTAGGATTCAGCTTCCCACCGCTTAATTGAATTGCGGGTCGTTGTTTTAAGCCTTTGAAACCCTTCCAGCAGCAGGTCCTGATATTCTGGGGATAACTCTTTCCAGCTATTTTCTGAATACCACCATAATCCTCCCATATACGCATGGCCATCGAGAGTGACAAACTTGATCTGTTCATGCAATTGCATGCTGACGATGTCGTGGATACCATTTTTTGTCCCATCGACGACCCCTGTTGCTAAGGCTGTGTAGACCTCTGACCAGGATATTGGTGTCGGATTGCCGCCGAGTTGTCGAACCAACTCTTGTTGTAGCGGCGCCGTTATAGTGCGAATTTTTTGGTTCTTTATATCTTGCGGAGTCCGAATTTCTATTTTGGTGCTCGCGAAGTTACGCCAACCGCCAGTGTTTGAGACTGTCATCAGGCGTATACCGAGGTTAGCATCCAGAATCGTGTTATTTAGTTCCTCTACAATCGGTCCATCTAGGACACATTCCGCTACGTCGTCATCACGAAAAGCATAGGGTAAATCTAAGACCTGTGCTGGCCCAAAAACACTGCCAAATCCCCCTGTAGTAAACATAAATACTTGCAGCACACCTGATTGAAGTGCTTCTAGACACTCACGTTCGGTAGAACAAAATTGGCCCGATGGATACAGTTCTACTATAAGGTTGCCTTGACTTTTTTCTTCCACATAATGTTTTAGTGCCAGTGCGCCGTCATAGTCTTCGTCTTCTGAGGAACCGAGTAGCGAAACTCTGATTGTCTGTCCGGTCTTCGATACGTTTGCTGTAAAAAATATACCGAGAAAACAGGCGATCGAAATTAGGATGAACATTCCCCTCAGTAGATTTCTTCTTTCCATGAGTTCGATCCTAAACAAAGCCAAGTATGCGAGGTAAGGCTAACGACAGTGCTGGAAAATAGGTGATCAGGAAAATCACTAATATTTCGATTGCTAGGAATGGAATCATTTGCCATGCAATAGTCTCCACTCGCTCTCGGGAAACCTCGGCACTAACAAATAAAACTAGACCCATCGGGGGTGTCGCGAGTCCTACTGTCACGTTAACGCACATAACAACCGCAAAATGCATCGGATGTATACCTAAGTCGATAAACATTGGTCCCAGCACTGGTCCCAACACCAATATGGCGGGACCAGCATCGAGAAACATGCCAATGATGAGAAGCACTATATTGAGAATTAGGAGTAGTAAGAGAACATTATTAGTAATCTCTAACATACTTTCACCGATGATAGCGGCAAGCCCAGAAACGGTGATGATCCATGCAAACGTAACTGATGCTCCTACGAGCAACAGAATAGTTCCGGACTGTACTGCTGACGAAATGAAAACTGGTAACAATTGTCGTATTTTTAAAGAACGCAGATAAAAAATGGTGATTAGGATTGCGTATGCTGCTGCCACGGCGGCAGCTTCTGTTGGCGTGAATAGCCCGCCAAATATACCTCCAAGAAGGATTATTGGAGTTAATAAAGCGGGCCCCGTGCGGCGCAAGGCGATACCTCTTTCGCGCCACGTAGCGCGCTGATTAGCTATAGGATATTCTCGCTTTCTTGCGAGATAAGTTGTTACAAGCATTAGCCCGATAGCGACTAAAAGGCCAGGTACAAGCCCTGCTGCGAATAGGCCAGCGACTGAGACATTCATGATGAATGCATAAAGGATCATAATTCCGGACGGGGGAATAATGGGACCGATGACCGATGATGCAGAAGTGATTGCTGCCGAGAAGGAACGGTCATAACCAGCTTTTTCCATAGCAGGAATGAATATCTTCCCGAGCGCTGAAGCGTCGGCTACAGCGGATCCGGAAAGGCCTGCAAATAGAAGTGAAGAGCAGATATTTACATGAGCTAACCCACCGCGAACGTGTCCTATAAGTGATTGGCTGAAGTTGACAATGGACTTGGTAATACCGCCCGTATTCATGATTTGTCCGGCTAATATAAAAAATGGCAATGCCATCAAAGGAAACGAATCCATCCCGTTGTATAGGCGAGATAGTAGTGCTTTATAAAAAACGGGTTCGCCATTCAGGGCCAGACTTAACCCTGGGCCTAATAACAACGCGAAGACGACTGGTGCGCCGGCCGCCAGAAGGAAAATAAATAGCCAAAAGTATGACAACGACATCGGGTTACTTACTCAAATTGGCGCAGGTCGCTAACCTGACTGATTTCAAAATCTTCAGCAGGATAGAATATGCTGAGGATGTTTCTCAGAATCATTTCTATTCCGGTTAACAGCAATAGCATAAATGCAATGGGTACTATGGAGTAGAACCAAGCAACCTGAATAGGTAGGCTATCAGCACGCACCGTAAGACCACGTTGCCAAAATCCAAAGCTCTCATAAAAGAAAACGGTCACAATCCAGATGATCAGAAAGTTTAATATCAAACGCATTATTGTCTGAAATTTCTTTGGAAATTCATCAATCAGAAATCCGATTCTCACATTAGCACCGGCTCTGTATGCCCATGGTGCGACTAAGAATGCGGTCCATACCATTAGAGTCTTGGCCAGTTCTTCGGTCCAAATTAAAGAATCGTTCAGAACGTAACGAAAAAATATCTGCATGATGACTATTACGATCATGGCCACAAGAAACAATCCAGCAAGATTTCGTGCCATCACGCAAAGTGTTTCGTTGATTTTTGCGAGTTTTTTTAATAGTCGGCGCATGGCTACCAGCTAGTAATTTTTAGTCGTTAATTATCGTATCAGCGATCATTTTCATAACCCCGTCAGAATCGACGTCTGTAGTAATAGTTGCTAGTGGGATATCGAACCAGGGGCCAGGCTGGCCGTAGTGCCTTTCCTTGGCGGCAATGACATGACCAATGCTGATGCCGTCCGTCACAACACGGATAGCTCTTTGTTCGGTTTGAAACAGGTGCGGGTTTATCACGTAGGCCATAGCTGTCGGATCGTGGTTGTAAAAACCATCCAAAACTCCTGTCGAACGGTAAAATTCACGGTAGAATTGACTGACCCTGTGCACGAATTTTCCGGCGTCACCACCATTCCGCCTGATATTATCCAACCAGTTATCTTTTACTCTGACTTTGCGGGTGGTATCGGCAGTCACAAGCACTACATCCCAATCGGTGCGAAGTACGATGTCCGCAGCGTGTGCATCGTTCCATATATTTGCTGATGCTACCGGTGTTACATTTCCCATAACTTGTAAAACACCACCCATTGCGACCACTTTCTTTACATGCCGAGGTAAGTCAGGTTCAATTGAGAGAGCAATGGCAATGTTGGTCATAGGGCCTAGTACAATTAATGTGATATCGCCAGGATATTCCATCACGGTCCGAACGATGAATTCAGCAGCGCTCTCCTCGATAGGTTTTCGACTTGGTGGTGGCAAGTAAATCTCGCCCAGGCCATCTTTTCCATGCACAAAGTCAGGTGGCGGCATTTTTGGGGAATACAATGGCTTAATAGCACCTTCAGCGACTGGCACATCTGAACCTACGATATCCAGCAGACGCAGTGAATTGGCTGTAGCAAGTGGTGTATTGACATTACCGAAAATTGACGTCACGCCAACAACTTCAAGTTCTGAAGAATTAAAGGCGAAAACGATAGCAAGTGCGTCGTCTACACCTGGATCGGTATCAATGATAACTTTTTCAGCAGCATTTCCAGCCACTGATAGTAAAAAAAATAGTACTGGAATAGCTGTAAATATTTTCATTTTAACTCGATGGTCATTAGACAGTTTTAGACTGATTTTCAAAATCGAGAGCTCCGCAACCATATATCCGCACGGGCCCAACTTTTTTCTAGATCTTTATCTATGTTCCGGTCAGTTATTCCTTGCGCTGTTAATGCTGTCTGAAGCCCATAGAGTGACCACCCATTGTGTGGATGATCCTCAAGTTCTTCGCGATAGACATTGGCTGCTTCTTCATAATGACCTAGTTCTAGTAGTGCTGCGCCCAGCCAGTGGCGCGCAGCAAAGGGAAGGGGCTCTGGTTCATCAAATCCCATTTGATCCTCCACCGCAACTGCATGTTCAAAACTTTCAATAGATCCGGTGAGGTCGCCATTTGTACGCAATATTTCTCCTTGAAGAATGTAGGCTAACGTTCCTAATATTTGCGTTGCAGGATGAAAACGTAGTGTCTCTGTGGTGGTATGCGCAACATTATCCAGTGCTTGTAAAAAATCTCTTGCTTCTTCAACCGAGCCCGCACGAAGAGCTGCATAGCCCTGAGCAAAGTCCCATATTGCTGCGGCCGCTTCGCTCTCTGGTCTGCTTAATAGCTCTGAAATTTCTTCGAAGCGGCCGAACCGGATAAGTGTTAGTGCATGATGGGTCGGATCACCAGTCGACGTTGCATAATCTTTTGCTGCACGCACTGCGATTGCTCCTTGTCCATCGTAAGAGGCCGAGTAGAAAAGCATATGCAGATTATGTGTTGGATAGATTGCTACTCCTTTCCCAACCGCGGATTTTAAGTCGGATTGCCATGCTTGAAGATTTGCCCTAACTGAGTCTCCCCACCGACCGACTTCGTTCCAGGTGTGTGATGGCATGTGATTAATATGACTAGCGCCTGGAATCGAATTACCGATATATTTAGCACAAGGCAGGGCTAGTTCTGGCTGGCTAGTGGATTCAGTCGCATGTATGTAAAGATGACATGCGCCTGGATGACGGATATCTTTTTCAAGCGCGTTTTCTAAGATTCGATGAATTCGGATAACGTCCGGGTCGTTTAAATCACGCGTACCCATGCGTTCTTCAAGCAGAAACCAGGCACTTGCTGTAATGGCTGCTATATTCAGGTCGTCAGGATATTTTGCATGTACTTTGCTCATGGCTTCAGCGAAGGCTTGATCTTGTTTTCGTCTTTTAGATGGATCGTAATTTTCAATATAACGGACAAGCATAGCTTCGATCAGGTCCTGTTCCATTTCGTTAGCATTCTGTGGTGCGAGTTGTGCTGCTTTGTTTATGGCGGACAGTGCATGTGGTGCTTTCTCGACCGACATGGCGCCATTTAAATAAGCCCCTAACGCATAGGCTTCACCCCAATAACAGATAGCGCACTTTGAATCTGCTTTATAAGCCTCGCGAAAAGAACGCGCTGACGCATCCATTCCATAAGCAAAGCGTAATTGTATTCCTTGGTTAAAATATGCCTGCGCTGCTTCGTTAGTCGTTGATATAGTCCAGTTAAGATCTCCGGTAGCATCAGGAAGTAACTCGATTCCAGTCTGGAAATTCACCGTGTCACTGCCATGATTCATTCCGTGCATACCGGAATCTTTCTCCGTTATGCCAGTTGTCGCACAGGCGGCCTGCAAAATCAGACAACCAACAGTTATCGGTATTCGTATCATATTTATCTCTTTTATTTTTGCACCTAAGATTATTATTTAATTCAGAATCGGCGATTTACGGCGAATTCAGCGATCGTTATGAGGCCCTGTTTATAATCAGAGTTAGGAATAGGTGCCAGTGAATCGATAGCAATCTCAGATGCTTCTTTCGCACAGGCTATTGTATATTCCAGCGCCCCAGTAGAATCAATAACTGACTGTATTTGAGAAAGTTTTTCCAACTCTCCATTTTTGATCGCCATCCTGATCATCTTTTTTTCAGTACGTGAACCGTTTTCCATCGCATAGATCAATGGTAGTGTCGACTTGCCTTCGTTCAAATCATCACCGAGGTTCTTACCAAGTTCTTCTGGGGATGCGGCATAGTCGAGCGCATCATCAATTAGTTGAAAAGCCATACCCAGGTTTTGTCCATAGCACATCATGGATTTCTCATCATTCGTTTCACGATCTGCCAGCACAGCGGCAATCTGCGCACCAGCTTCGAATAGACGAGCTGTCTTACGGTAGATAACTTCTCGATAGGATGCTTCAGTAATATCAGGATTATGCACGTTCATTAGCTGCATAACCTCCCCGGCTGCGATGGTATTGGTTGCATCCGCCAATATTTCCATGATGCGCATGCGGCTAATTTCCACCATCATCTGAAATGCACGTGAATATAAGAAGTCGCCTACAAGCACGCTGGCTTGGTTTCCGAAGACTGTGTTTGCAGTATCTTTACCCCGACGCCGAACCGATGAGTCGACTACATCATCGTGCAGTAGCGTAGCGGTGTGGATGAATTCGATTATGGCTGCAGCATTGATTTGGTCTGTACCGCTGTAACCTAATGCTCTCGCTGTAAGCAGCACGATAAGCGGCCTTAACCGTTTACCACCACTTGTTACTATGTACTCTGCTACTTGGGAAACCAGCAATACGTCACTTTGGAGACTTTTACGGACAAGGTTATCGACCGCTTGCATATCTGACTGCGCGAGCCCCTGAGCATCTTCTACTCTAAATCGATCGTTTGCCTGTTTAGCTGTGTGCATAGCATTCTGATAATGCCTGAATCCGGCATTATTGGATACCGCTATAAATGATCGATTTAATGTATTTCTTTGATTGCAACCTGCTGAAATAAATTGTAATTGTTATGGCAGTTTCGTTGACCGCAGACACCTGAATCTATAAAATTCCGGCTCCTTTTGTGGCACGAGGCCCTGTAGAAATACTATCAAGGCCGAGGTCTTCAAAAATAATATATTTATCATCGGGTTACATGGAACATGTGACTCGTATAGTGGAGCAGGTAGCAATGTACGCGGTTTTTCGCACTGGTGGTAAACAATACCGCGCAAGCAAAGGCGCAATCCTCAGGCTTGAGAGACTCGATGCCGATGAGGGTACCAATGTAAAATTTGATGAGGTGTTGCTTGTTGGTGAAGGCAGCGAAATCAAGGTTGGTAGTCCCCTGTTAGCCGGAACTAGCGTAAATGCAAAAGTTATTAAACAAGGTAAGACAAAAAAGGTCAGTGTCGTAAAGTTTCGTC
This sequence comes from uncultured Woeseia sp., assembly GCA_913031125.1. Lineage (GTDB taxonomy): Bacteria > Pseudomonadota > Gammaproteobacteria > Steroidobacterales > Woeseiaceae > SZUA-117. The sequence continues at coordinate 13,202 of CAJWFK010000028.1, forward strand.
GGCGAAAAAATTACCTGCGCAAACACTCACATAGACAATTTTTTACTGACGTCGAAATTACCAGTATTTCGGGTGACAATAAGTCAGGTTCTGCTGGGTCCGATGCTAAGTCAGTGTCTAAAGAAAAAGCAGTTGCCAAGAAAAAGCCAGCTGCAAAAAAAGCAGCTAAGAAATCAAGCTAAATTAGATATAGGTGCGATACAGTGGCACATAAGAAAGCAGGTGGCAGTAGCAAGAACGGACGCGATTCGGAGAGTAAACGACTCGGTGTCAAGATTTTCGGCGGGCAAGCCGTTGTTGCGGGTAACATTATAATCCGTCAGAGGGGTACTCGTGTTCATGCGGGGTCTAACGTCGGAATAGGGCGGGATCACACTTTATTTGCAACAGCAGATGGTCATGTCAAATTCGAGAAAAAAGGTGCGAAAAACCGGCAGTTTGTGAGTGTGGTGACGAACTCATAGTAGAATTGTCACTGCGATTTTCTAAATATTTGATACAGAAACCCCGCCTGGTGCGGGGTTTTCTACTTTTGCCGCTAGAATAGTCCAATGAAATTTGTCGATGAAGCAACAATACGGGTGCGGGCTGGTAATGGTGGTGATGGCGCCCTAAGTTTCCGCCGTGAAAAATATGTCGAAAGGGGTGGGCCGGATGGTGGCGATGGTGGCGATGGAGGAAGCATCTGGTTAGTGGCTGATGATTCACTTAATACGCTAGTTGATTTTCGCGTTACCAGAAAATTTCGTGCAGTAAGTGGATCGAATGGTGCTGGGCGTCAAATGACTGGTAAATCTGGCGATGATCTGTCTGTTCTTGTGCCATGCGGCACAATTGTTCATGAGATTGATACTAGTGAAGTAATAGGCGATCTTAAAGAGGATGGACAAAGGCTCAAGGTTGCAGACGGGGGGCAGGGAGGCCTTGGTAACACGCGGTTCAAGAGCAGTATAAACCGGGCCCCTAGAAGAACTACTAAAGGTACTAACGGGGAGGCACGGCACCTTCGGTTGGAGTTGAAGTTGCTAGCCGATGTTGGTTTGGTAGGGTTGCCAAATGCGGGTAAGTCAACCCTTATTCGATCCATGTCTGCAGCAAAGCCAAAGGTGGCAGATTACCCTTTTACCACTCTTCACCCGCATCTTGGCGTTGTGTCGGTTGGTCAGTTGCAAAGTTTCCTGATGGCAGATGTTCCCGGTCTGATTCGCGGTGCAGCGGAGGGCGCTGGGCTCGGTATACAGTTTCTGAAACATTTGCAAAGGACGAGATTGCTGTTGCATCTTGTTGAACTCGATTCGACGGATACGGAAATGAGTCTGGCGGATGCTTTTGATGCGATCGAGGCTGAACTAAGAAAGTTCTCAGAGAATTTAATAGAAAAACCTCGCTGGCTAGTTATCAATAAGATAGATCTTTATTCAGACCAAAACTGTGCGTCGGCCAGAAACGAACTGGTTGAGAGCATTAGTTGGAAAGGACCAGTTTTTCTGGTTAGCGCAGCCACAGGCGAAGGTACTATCGAACTTGGTCAAGCTATTATGCGGGAGCTTGAAAAGATTGCAGGTGCTTGTGATTGAACTAAGTATTACGGCCGAAGGTCTTGCTTATTATTAGCGGCAGCGCCTATCAAAATTATTATCAATTACGCGAGGGGAAAATAGTAAAAAATCAGGTAGCCAATGCTTTTACCATTTTGTTTAGCCGACTTTTGTGTCGGGCACCTTTATTCTTGTTGATGATTCCTTTCGTAATCATTGTGTCAATGATCGGTACTGCCGCTTTATAGGCTGCGGCAGCATTGTCCTTATTGCCTTTTTCGACCTCGGAGATCACAGCTTTCATATGGGACCGCAGTTTAGATCGAAGTCCCTTATTATGGAGCCGCCTTTTTTCTGCCTGCCGCGCTCGTTTTTTTGCTGATTTTATGTTTGCCACTTTTTTATTCCCATTTTTTCGACCACCGCATGTTTTAACGTAATAGCAGGGTCAGAGAGGCGCGTATTATTCGCATCCACTCTGTGATTGTCAATTACTGTCCGATAAGTTGCTATGGAGAGCTCTAAACCACTGATTTTCAGCTGCATTTTCCGCTAAACTATCCGCAGATTTTCTCCGAACATCCGTTTTATGTCTTTAAATCAAATGCCAAAACATTCTACAAAATCGATAAGAGAGAGCGATAGAAAGGACCATCATAGATTGGGGCTTCTAAAATCGACATCGATTGTTAGCACGATGACAGTTTTATCACGTATTTTAGGGCTCGTCCGCGATGTTGTCTTTGCCAGAATGTTTGGAGCAACGATTGTTATGGATGCGTTTATCGTGGCTAATCGTATTCCTAACATGTTAAGACGATTTTTTGCCGAGGGTGCTTTCGCTCAGGGTTTTGTGCCAGTTATGGCGAGGTACCACGAGAAAAATGATCGGGATCAGGCAAAGCAATTTGTAGACGCTGTTGCTGGAACACTGGGCCTGCTTCTATTCATGGTTACCCTGATCGGTGTCATAGCTGCACCATTATTAGTACTTCTCGTTGCGCCAGGTTTTGTTGGTGAAGACGGGCGCTTTGATTTAGCAACCGCTATGCTGCGTTTCACATTTCCATACCTACTTTTTGTGTCACTAACGGCCTTCGCGGGTGGAATTCTTAACACCTATGGGAGATTTGGTGCCCCAGCATTTACTCCAGTAATTCTTAACTTAGTATTAATTGCAAGCGCGTTATTACTAGCGCCATACCTCGAAGAACCCGGTATGGGTCTCGCCTATGGAGTTTTGATAGCTGGAATAGTTCAATTATTATTCCAAATACCATTCCTCGCTAAAATAGGAGCGGTTCCGGTACCTCGATGGCGCCCAACACATACAGGCGTCAGACGAGTTGTTCGGTTGATGCTTCCCGCGATTTTCGGATCATCGGTCGCACAGATTAATGTGTTGCTGGGTGGTGTCATCGCGTCTTTGTTAGGTGTCGGAAAGATCAGTCTTTTATATTACTCTGATCGCCTTATGGAATTTCCGCTCGGTATTTTCGGTATCGCTATTGCTACCGTCACATTGCCGTATTTGTCGAAACAGGCAGCCAGCGACTCGATGGATGAATTTTCCCAAACTGTTGATTGGTCGATGAAATTAATGGTCTTGATTTCTGTACCAGCGGCTGCGGCCTTGATTGTGCTAGCCGGGCCTTTAGTGGCAACAATTTTCTATGGGGGAGCATTCAGTGCTTTTGATGTTGAAATGGCAGCTCTCAGTTTGCAGGCATTCGCTATAGGACTTATTGGTTTTTCATTCGTCAAAATACTGGCCCCGGCATATTTTGCGAGAGAAGATACGAAAACACCGGTGCGTATCGGGCTAGTTGCTCTCGCGGTTAATTTTGGACTGAGTGTTGTCCTAACCTATGCTTTGACACAAATTGGTTTTGTGGGCACACATGCCGGTTTAGCATTAGCTATCTCGGTTGCTGCGATAGTAAATGCATGGCTTTTATACAGTGGCTTAACTCGAGAGCGAATAATATCGCTTAGTTCCGATTGGGTAGGCTTTATTAGCCGCATCACACTTGCAACGGTCGTCATGATAGTTTGTGTATTGTTTCTCGATCACCCGCTTGATTGGTGGTTAGAAGTTGCCGCCTGGGAGAGAACATTCCGTCTTGGGATTATTGTTTCGCTCGGCGCTATTGCCTATTTCGTTTCACTTTGGTTAATCGGTATTCGCATATCACAATTTTTTAAGGGGCCATAATAGGGTTTGTCAGCTAATGTCACTTAAACAATTCTCTTATCTTTTGCATTGCTAACACTATGATCTTGTCTCGCCACCTCGATAGTTTTCCGTTTGATCTTGTAGCTCGGGGCAGCATTGCGACTATAGGTTCATTTGATGGCCTGCATCTCGGGCATCAGCAATTGTTGGAGAAGATTCTAAATGCAAGTCGAGAAAATGGTTTGCCTTCGGTAGTAATGAGTTTTGAACCAACACCAAAGGAATTTTTCCTGGCGGATAAGCCGCCAGCCCGATTGATGCGATTTAGAGAGAAATATGAGGCTCTGGAATCGGCAGGCATAGACATATTTTTTTGTCCTCGTTTTAACGACGCTATGAAAAATATTGCCGCTGATGCATTTATCAGGCGTATCCTCATACACGCAATGAATATTCAGCATTTAATAGTCGGCGATGATTTTCGATTTGCACGTGACAGGGAGGGCGACTTTGATATTCTCCGCCAGGCGGGCGGTAATATTGGTTTCCAGGTTCAACAAATGTCTAGCGTGGTTGAAGGAGGAAAGCGTGTCAGTAGTTCTGCTATCCGGGAGATGCTTTGGAAAGGTGACCTTGAGCTTGCGACTATATTGCTTGGTAAACAATATAGAATGTCCGGAAAAGTTATAGAAGGTGAGCGCATTGGTCGCGAGTTAGGTTATCCAACCGCGAACGTCAATTTAAAGAGAAAACAAAGTGCGGTCATGGGGATTTTTGCCGTTCGTGTCGCCGGGAAAAATTGGGGGCCGTTAGACGCTGTTGCCAGCGTTGGTACAAGACCAACTTTTGGTCCTAACAAACCGATTCTGGAAGTTCATATTTTTGAATTTGATAAAGATATTTACGGTGAGTATATTCACGTGGACTTTATTTCTCGTCTTCGGAATGAAGAAAAATTTGATGATGTGGAGAGCCTCGTTGAACAAATGCATCAAGATTCGGCATTAGCGAAGAAAGTTTTGGCGGTGCAAAGTGGCTTATTGGATAGGTGTGCAGATTGAAAGAAGGGCAGACCAACACAATTAAACGTTTCAGTATTTCGATAACTATCGCAGCTACTGTTGTCGTTTTAGATCAATTTACGAAATGGATGATTGTGGAATGGGTACCACTTTTCGAAAAGATCCCGATTAATGACTTTATCAATATTACTCATCACCGCAATACTGGCGCTGCTTTTAGTTTTTTAGCAGATGCATCGGGATGGCAGAGATGGTTCTTGATTACCGTAGCCGGTGCGGTGAGCTGTTACATTGTTTACTGGCTATGGAAAATTCGAACTGATCGGCAGTTGGTTCTTTCAACCGGTCTCGCGCTGGTGCTAGGTGGGGCAATTGGTAATGTGGTCGATAGGGTGATACTTGGAAGCGTCGTAGATTTCATACAGGTTCTGATCGCCGGCTGGCCCTTCCCAACATTCAATATTGCTGATTCAGCGATCACAGTAGGGGCTGTCCTTTTAATCGTCGACTCGATTTTCATAAGTGATAATGGCTTAGATTCTTAGCTTTTTATAGTCTCGTATTTGTCCAGCAGTCGCTGCTTGGTGAAGAACCTTTAACCCCTCTACCGTCTATTGTGAACTGCATGCATTTGTCAGCTTCAGCATCTGCATACTGGTAGGTTGCTGCGGCATTGAAAGTATTGGAATCAGCTTGAGTTACATTAATAAGGTAGGTGCCGCTATCCGAAAAAGCGTTCGCTGTTGTTCCGAAACCCAGTTGTGTCAGGTCTTGCGTGTACGTGTTATTTTGTAGATAGAATCTCTCTTGCAAGGTAGCGATCTGCATAAGCGCTGCTTTGGCTTCGTTACGTTTTGCTTTAGCAACATATTGTCGGTAGTTTGGATATGCGATCGCTGCCAAGATACCGACGATAACTATTACGATCATCAATTCTATCAACGTTATCCCCTTAATATATCTCGACATCCGGATCCTCCAGGTCAGCGATAGTTTGTCCGTTAATTGACACCGTTTTGTGTCCAAAGTGTACGGACTGGTTTGTTAGAAAATCCAGGATCAAAGCATTCGACGCCGATACAGCCTAAGGGCGGAGGCGTGCATTCCGAACCTTCACAGTCTGGGTCGGCGGGGCTTGGAAAAAAGAATACCGGCCTGACTGCGATTCCACCCTGCTCAAGTGTAGTGGCCCTAGCTTGGTCGAGTTCCCCTGGATCGCCATCAATCAGTGTATTGAGATCTCCAACGGCAGGGTCACCATTCCTTATGTTCATACGGTATAGACGATTAGTGCTAAGACCAGCTCGGCAAGGGTCCGATGAGTCCACTGACGGTTCGAAGGACACAAAGTATATTACATCGTTGAAGGTTCTTGATTCTGCCAAAATTTTTTCATTAGCTGGTAATGTGAGCTTCCAGCCTCTGTCATTCTCACCAAGGACTACATTAATTTGACCACTTACTTCTATCATGTCGCCATCGTTGGCAACAGGGTATTGGTCATATGCTGTCTGGGAAAGTTTAGTAAAAACTTGTTTGTCACGCAGCGAATAAAAACGGTCATTTGCGGAATTGTCGAGTGGATGCGATCGGTATCCTGAACCCAGATTAATGGCTAAAAATCGTTTGTCTTGTCGTGGGTCGTAAGCTAATGCCACGTCGGGCGTTGAGAAAAAACGCCTTGTGCCTCCGGCACCGACATTTCCCGTTCCTTCAGCACCAAATTGGGCGATAACTCCGCCAGTAACTAGATCAGCTGGATCGCTACCATTTAGGATGTCAAATCGCCAAATTTGGCCACCGAGATCCGCCGCATACATTCGATCTGCAAAACCGTCGCCCGACATATCTAAGACTCTTACAGCACTTGGAATGGAACGCGTCATAGCTGGAAGTATAAGATCTGCTTCAGGAACTGAGCTTGTCCTCCATAATTCTTCACCGGTTTCTATATCGACAACGAAAATAGCGGCACCATCAGTATCGGGAGACTGAGGATGAGTGGCTTGGTCATGGACTGTGTCATAGCCGCCGCCAATAACCAGTACAAGATCATCACTGCTAGACTGCCCCGCATTCTCTATATCAATTCTTGTGGCAACTGGTGTAGACCAAGATTGTCCCAGCCCATCATAAGTTTTGATCCATTTTAGTTCTGGTGACTGTTTGTTTGTGACGTCCAAAGCATAGTAGTTATTACCGCCTCGTCTTAGGCCGAAAATTAAGTAGACAAAGTCGGTACCTACTTCAATAGTGCCATTTTCATTTCGGTCTACAACAATTGGGACTAGGTCACCATCTATTCCGTAGTGTTTGTAATTAACTACTTCATCTTCGTACAGTGAAACCATGTCAGGTAGAAACTCGCTCGGAATAAAAGACCACATTTCTATGCCCGTTTGTCCGTCAATTGCATGCAGGTAACCGTCATTTGTCGCTGCATACACAACAACGTCGGCTCCTGCAGAGCTTCCATCACCACCATAGACGATCGCAGCCGGTTGTGAATGTAAAGTGTCTCCAATTTGTCTTCTGCTGTATGTGGATGGATTGTTATCTATATCTTGTACGTCGACTCCGCGTATCCATTCGACAAGGTCTTCAATATCTGGCTCTCCGTCGGTCCCTTGGAGGCCATATAAGTCTAAGCTCGTTGCTAAGTTGTTACCTGTCGCAATTTGGTTGGATTCTGAAACTAGGTTGGAACCCGCAAGGTTCGAAAATATTTTTCTTGTTATCGGGTTTGGTAGCCGACTAACTGCACCCCCAGCATTTACATTGCCACCGTCAGGAATACCATTTTCAGACCAATAATTTAACGCGTTATCTGAAAAGAATCCGGTGCTTGTATCAACAGCGGGGTTACCGATAGCATCTGTTATGACGCCACCATTAATAGAGAATTTCTTTATATTGCCTGGCCAATGTACGGTAGTGGTTGGACGGAATACTGAAATATAGAGATCATTTAGGTGCTGAGTCCGATTAAACGCGTTAACAGAAACGGTAGGTGCCGTAAATGAAACGTCCTCATCAAGAATATTAGTGACGATATTAGTTAGCACAGTCGTCAGCGTTTTTACATCTTCGGCCAGGTAATATTGACCGCCTGTTAATTCGGCAGTTTCCTTCAAAATCGGCAGGTCCACATTGAATCCAATTGTGTAGGTTGTGACGGTTTGATCTCCGGGGATACTCGGATCGATGTCTTTCTTTGACAAATACAAGGAAATGTCATCTAAACAAGCCCCATCGTTATTACCACCCGTACAGTTATTATGACCGAGTGTAGTAGACCAACTTGGAAGGCTATCTACTTTTTCATAAGCACCGATGTCACGTGACGGTGATCCGTCCGTTAAAATTACGTTGTAATTTTTTGTGCAAGCATATGTAGTGGGTTTCTGGTAGACCATGGGATCAACAGACTCAAGTGCTGACGGGTCGGTGTCTTCAATTCCACCGTAATCGACATTAAGGCCTTGCCAGTAGAGTGCTGATTCATAAATGGTTTCTGATAGAGGCGTCCATCCCTCTGCCCCAAGATTGTCTATCAGACTCATGGCTTCACTTCTATTACTGTCAAGGTCCTTAAGAGCATGTCTCACCGGCCCACCTTCCTCGAGGTCAAATTCCATTAAGCCCACATTCACGTTGGTAATTGACCCAAGCAGGTTTTTAGTAACAGCTTTCACAATTTCATTACGGGACATTTCGGTAATGGGAGAACTGTGATACCAATTGAGATAGTTGGGGTCGTACACGGTATAGGTTCGGTCTGTTGGACTGCTGCCCCAGGCAACTTCGCGATCTACGTCTGATGTATACATATCTTTGTCTGTCCCAATCTGGGCGTAGACTTGGTCACCACTATTTTCGCCGTGGATCCCGGAATCTGCAGCACATTCGACCGGCCCATTGCTGGCGTTATTAAGCCTTCGCCACCGATAGCCGCTAGTGGTGGTATCCCGATATTGCGCCATGATGTCCGTGTATGCACCTGATGCTTCTATCTGGCTTACCCCTTGCGCACAAAAATATTGATCTTGGTCAATGCTAAACTTGTCATCTGTTCTGCATTCAGCAATTCGTCGACTTCTCGCCCAGTAATATTTATTTGACGCACAAGAGCCAGGATAGGTTATGGATTGGTCATAGGGTTCTTGAGTGCTTTCTATAGCTTGCATGCTACCGGAGCTATCTAGAATGAAAAGAATATTTGGTTTTTCCAAGCCAGTGGTATTCGGTATTGATAGTAGAAGTTCAGTGTCATCAGCCAGAATAGGTGTTCCTACTAGTATGATTAGCATTAATCCGCTAAAGCCTCCGGCCATCTTTTTATGCCAGTTTGGCGTCTTATTCAGCTCAGTGGTGTTATTCATATTTAGTAATTCGATTATTTATGTCACTAACCGACTAGAGACCAATGTTGATGCTGATAACTTTATTCGAACCGACCTCATACGTAACAAGCGCATAGTCGTCATTACCTGACCGCATCGCATAAAAAGTTTTTCTGAATTCTGAGAAATTTAGGATTTTTCGCTTAACTAAAAAAATTGTTTCCGGCGTAAGCTGCACTAACGCAAACTTTCTATCACACGGATTGGAGCAAGGCTTGAACATTAAGCGTCCAGCTGTTGTTGTGGGTACCATTATGTTGGATGTATTTATCTCTAGTGCCTCGATCACTGTGCTGATCTCAGCATTTGTCTTCCCAACTAAAGCAAAACTCGAAATCAACAGGAACACATGTATTTTCATTAGGACCTTCAGGAATGCTGTTGAATCTGCGGTTTTAAAATAAACTGAATATCTCATCTGCTATTAAAATGCCTCATTAAAGCGTGGGTATTTCCGGACCTACTATATAGAACGCTTGGGTGTGAACAGAGTTTGAGTCACGGTCGGTTTTTTCTCCGGCAATACCAGCTCTTTTAGATTCTGCTGATGCTGTTGCGATAAAATGGTAGGCGGCGATCCCGCTCCCAACGCCCAGTGAAAATGATCGATTAGGAACCATTGTCGCACGTTCAAATTGAATAATTGCAGTTACTGAGTCCGTAGAATTAATATTCTTCTGTAGGTTTATGTCGGCGAGGGTATTGAATTGACCTTTAGCAAGTGCGTGTTCCAGTCCTGTTTCAGCTGCTTGAAAGGCATTTTCAGCGTTTTGATCATTCCGTGCCATTGCAAGTTCGGTTGTTGCAGTGTTCATACCGGAAATAGCAAGTACTGTGACAACTACTAGGAGTACTAGACCTATGACCAGTGCGGCACCGCTCTGACATTTAAATAGATTAAAATTTTGCATGTTTATCTGGTCGCTTAAGAGCGTGCATTCCTCAGTAGAATTGTTTTAGAAACTTTCAAACGACGAAAGCCATCATTAAACGGCCCTAAAGTTACATCACCAATCTGATAAGCAGCAGCATCCTGAATGCCGGTTTCTGGTGTTAGGCCTCGCACAACTATCCAAATTCTTGCTGTAATAACCTGTGCATCTGGAATAAATGCAGCATTCTGGTGATTTAGAATTGGATTGCCTGGATTGACGTAGCGATCGACTGTGTTGTCTTTATTGACATCAACTCCAAGCTGTATCTGGATATTTTGCACTCCAGGGGCAATTTCCTGGTCAGCAATGGTCGGTGTGCCGTCAAGATTGACCAAGGATTTTCGACGTAAAGTTGGCACACCAGGAATCAGCTCTGAATTAAGCGCTACATAGTAGGAATTGACTAGGAGTGTATGCGTCTCAGAATCTATAGCACTAAAGTCTGTAGGGATCACACCATTGGAAAATACTTGCCCTTGAATCCGACTCGATTGAATTTGGAGTGTGCCAGCTTGGGGAAATGAAGGCAGCGTCGTTGCGCGCCGAGTTGTGATGATATCCGATTCCAATTGAGGGCCACCGAATGAAGGGCATGGTAGACCATAAGAATTATTGTAAGCTTCAACAGGACGAATAAGGTTTAGGCTCCAAGCGGGTCCGCATGCCGTTGGGGTTGGTAGCTGAAGTGGATTAGTGTCCGTTATCAAAGAACGTCCTTCAATCGCTTCACCTTGGCTTAGCATCCCCCAATTACTTGCCATGCGAAGGTCGGCTTCTATCGTATCCATGGCAAACTGTGCTGTTTCCTGCACGCGGGCTATTGACTCATTGATAATAAATGCCTGCCGACTTTGGTTGTAGACTTGAACCGTCCCGATAATCAGAAAGCTGCCAATCGCAAGTGCAACCAATAGTTCAATCATTGTCATGCCGGATTGTGTCCGAGGAGAGTGACGAATTGAGCGTGTTTCGGTAATCATCAGATAGCCAATACTGGTATTGTGACAGAGTAACTTAAAGCATTACCCGGCTCATTCCATGAGACTGTGATCTCATAACTAGGGGGAACAAGGCTGTTATTGAACCCAATATTTACCAGGCCGTTTGGCAAGGACTCTGTGGCCTGTTGGTTCCACAAAAAGATATCGTGCGCAGCCATTTCAGTTATAGTGCAGTTTCTGCCACCACCCACACAATTATTATTAGCTCCTGCAAGGGTATATGCAGCACCTGCTCGAGGATTAGCTCTTATTCGGTCGGCAATATCACCTGCTAGGGTAACGGCATTATGTCTGAGAACCGAGGTTCTACCTGCTTGCATGCTATGTACGTAAAGGCCGGCTATTCCTAACATTCCGACCGACATTATGATTAAGGCAACTAGCACTTCAACTAAGGTGAAACCAAAACTTTGGTTTGTGAGGTCCTGTGTCTGGAATCTCTTCATAGGCTTAATTCCACGGCTATGGGCAGGCACCACCTGATGCTAGAATCATCTGGTAATCACTAATAATTGTTGCTCTACCAATTGCAGTTGCGATTAATCGTCTGGCAGTGGCTCGTCCGCCTGCGGCGACTTCAACACCTCGCCCATCACAGATCATCGCTGTCTGCATAGATGGCGAGCCTCCAACGTTACCGCGCCCCAATCCCGTATCTGCGAATGCAAAGTAATTCGCTCCTGCATTTGTCGTTATTGTTACCCCTTCAGGAGCTCCCGGGTGTGCACGAAGAATGTTTTCACCATCCCCTCCTCGACTAAGGTCCCCATTTATATCAGTAAAGATGATCCAGCCATCGTTAAATGTGCCGCTGCAGTTAGCAGTAATATTCATGGAATTGGCACTTGCACAAATTGTGATATTAGATTTTGAGCGAGCTGCTTCTGAGCGTGCCAGATGGAAGGTTGAAAGTAGATCATTTGCGACACTCGTTAAACGACTGTTTTTCATAAATGCGGATAAGTTAGGCATGCCAAACGCTAGTACTATGCCTACAATGATTACCGTAATTAGCAGTTCATACAGCGTAAACCCATTTATTCGCAGTATATTCATAGTGCCAATATACAAAATATAAGAATAGTCTCTACTAAGAATCCGATGAGCGGTTCTTAGGCACCGACAGACGGAAAAAAGTATGTTGGCTATTTAATTTTTTAAGTTTTCTGCACAATGTGCGGAGGTTAATACAGTATGTAGATTAGGTAATCAGGGCCTTAATTGGTCTATACTCTTCCCGAGTTCACTATGGTTTCCTCAATATATGTCTGATATCGATATTCACAGCAATTTGCTTAAGCATGATGTATTGCCGACACCTCAGCGTATAAAGGTGGCTTCTGTCATACTTGATCGCCCTCAACACTTATCTGCAGATCAAATCATGGATCGGTTGATCGAAAAGGGTAGTGCGGTTTCCAAAGCGACTGTATATAACTGTTTGAAATTATTTTGCGAAAAGGGACTGATCAAGGAGATTAACATCGACCCCTCTCGCAAATATTACGATTCGACAACACATGCTCATCATCATTTTTATCATGTTCAAACAGGAGAGTTGACAGATATTCCCCAAGATAAGATTAGTATTGTGGGGCTGCCTTCTCTGCCTGATGATACTGAGCAGGAAGGGGTCGAAGTACTAATCCGACTGCGCAACAAAAAGTAGCTGACGAGCCCTTCGAAGCGCTATACTCGCTGCCGCCGCCGGTATAGCTCAGCTGGTAGAGCATCTCATTCGTAATGAGGGGGTCCTTGGTTCGAATCCGAGTACCGGCACCACATATAACTATGTGTAAGGATCTAGGGGATTAGTGCGTGAAGGCTAGGTCTTTTCGCTGTTTTTCATAGTGCCCATCATTGGTAGGTTGATACGCATTACACCAATCCATATCTCCCCCGTATACATGAACTGTTACTGAAGGGGTGGGTTGAGCATTTTTAATAACGTGATAGTCGAATGGTGGAATGAGGCTACCAGCCGTTCCACAGCCGGCATCAACAGTGTCCATTTTCATAAAATCAACCGTCGTATCATCGGGGTTGCCATCTAGTGCATATGAATCAACTCGTATACGGCCCGTATACACGCATTCGACACACCATAATCCAGCATGATCATGGATGGGAGTTCCTTGACCCTGATCCCAGACCATTACAACTATTGAATAAAGCCCTTGTGGATCTCGATGTAAAAGTCTCCGTGCATAACTATTAGCGGCTGGCTCAAGAAACTTTTTTGGTAACAATGCTAGTTCTGGACGGATCCAGTCTTCTAAAACGGATTTTACAGCTGCACATGTAACTGAGTTAGGTTTGCTTGACGTTATTGCTACGTCTAAACGTTGAATCATTGTTGTTAATGGATCTGCAGTCATTGTGCGACTAATAATTTTACGAACCGTGATTCCACACTGATTAAGGATTAAACGCAAGTCTGTTATTGCACAAGAGTTTCAAAAGACCAGAAATGAATGAGATCACCGAACGGAGAGCCGTCACCATTAGCCCCCGTCACCGCCAGATAAAATAGAACTTTAGTGTTTGGTTTAGGAGGCGCTGTCCATATTAATGACCAAGAAAAGCCATTCGCATTATTGGTAGCTTTTGTAGAGCGGATTGCAGAACCAATATATTCAGTATGGTGTTCAATAGAAGTAAATTGACCTTTCGATGCCAGCATTTGGAATCCGGCCGTTAACGCCTCGAGACTCTCCAGCGTAATAACGATTTCGTGACTGGTTCCAGCTAAAAGGCGATCAGGCAGTCCCTCTACCAAAAGTGCATCAGAATTGAAGATCGGGTCATAGTCAAAGTGACAGGCAGCACAGCTTTGTTCTGAGTCAAAATTAGCTGTCCCCCATGGCGCGCCTTCTGGAAAAGAGGACGCATCCTTTATGAGAAATACGGCAAGCCAGGGAAGGATATTTGGCAATTATTTATCCGTTACAACAATTGCACGTCCAACGTAATTAGTATCGGTTCCAAACCAAACGGTTCCAGAGGATTGTTCGTAATGCATATGGCGGATCGTGCCGCCGCCGGATGCTATCTCAGTCGCCCCAAAAAAACTCTCAGTATCGGGGTCAAAACCAATAAATACATTCGGTTGTACACCTGAGGCTACCATCCAAATTCTCCCACTTGAATCAGATGCCATACCGTATGGCTTAGCATTTTCACCCTGAGGCATTGGCCATTCCATAAACTTTTTGGATTCAGGCGTATATCTGCCGAGCATGCCTTTAGCATAGTCGACATACCAAATATTACCATCGGAAGTGATTTCTAGTCTGCGTGGTCGAGTTTCAGACCGGGGTAGTTCAATTTCTGAATAATCTAGTGTTTCTGGGTCAATGTGGGCGAGTTTGTTCGAGCCGAATAGTACTACCCAGACGCTATCGTCTGGCGCGAGCTTTATGCCGTAAGGTCTAGATCGATTGGTACGAGATGTAATGAGGTCTACTTTACGTGTTGCAATGTTAAGTCGCCCCATCATGTTCCCGCCCTGCACTGTGAACCAAATATTCTCCTCGTTTTTATCAAAAATCAACGTATGCGGGTCTCTTGCGTTTTCATCTGGCATCATTATTTCTTCGATATCTCCCGTTTTAGGATCGTATCGTCCAATTAGCCGATTAAGATTCCCCGCGTACCAAACAATTCCATCTGAACCGACAATTAGGTTATGCGGCCCTGAGCCTTCCTTTAAATCGATCTTATTGAATTCGCCGGTTTTAGTATCCAAATGTGCTAAATATCCAGTACGTTGGCCCACAAACCACACGGATGTTGCGTTTTCGGCATAAGGATCTCGGGGTCGTGATTCCTCATATGGTACTTTCCACTCAGTGATTTCGACGGTATCCGCCATTGCAGCAACCCCTGATAAAAGCAAAATGGTTAGCAGACTTTTGCTGATGATATTCATGACCCTCTCCTAAAAGTTTGTTCTCAGAAAAAATCTAACACAACCTATGTTACGAAAGCATGAATCATGTACTCGTTATGAGCCAAATACGCAGAAATTTGTGCAAGATTTAAACTGCTAGTACCTACAAAGAAATTAATTGCCTGACTCAGTTTTATTAATTTTATCAAAAAAATACAAATACTTATCTTGTATTCCTGTCGTAACATGTCAAAATACCAGCAGTTTGG
This sequence comes from uncultured Woeseia sp., assembly GCA_913031125.1. GTDB lineage: Bacteria > Pseudomonadota > Gammaproteobacteria > Steroidobacterales > Woeseiaceae > SZUA-117. The sequence goes on from CAJWFK010000028.1 coordinate 28,438, forward strand.
GCACAATTTAATGCGATGACGACATCGTCCTATAGTAAAACAGCCGGCGCGGTACCGGTACGGCGCCAACTTCCGCCATCTGGTGAGTCAAGGCGTTGTGCAATCGATGCGTTACAAACGAGCATTGCTATTAACCTACAGAATCTAGATAAAGATAGGTTTAAAGATCAAGTCAAACAAAATATTTCTGAACTTCCGGATGCGACCGGGCTTGATGCAGCCTTTCTCATTCTTTATGACCTAGATAGTAATTCCATCGGCTCAGTTATCAGTGCAAATACTGTTTTCTCGGCAGTCAATGTCGAAGTGCTTAAAGGGGATTCTTTGGAAAACTGGGACTGGCTGCACAAGAATGTCAGTCATCTACAATGTTTGGACATAAAGGACACGACCCAAGGCCCACCAGAGGCAAGAGATGAATTAAATAAGCTTGCTGAATTAGGGATTGGTTCCGCACTAATCATTGGAATTGCGGTCTGTGGGGAAATGGCAGGTTTCTTAGTGTTGGCGAATGGGCATCCTATTCGAAAACATAACTCTGATATCCATTTGCTGCTGAAATTAGTCGGAAGCTCGCTTGCATCTGGCCTGGATCGCATTCATGTTACTGAATTACTTAAAGAATATCAGGAGCGGGAAAAGTTGATTAGCCAGACGGCCAATGATGGTGTTTGGGATTTTGATGGACAATCTAAGCGGATCAGAGTTTCAGCCAGATGGCGGGATATGCTTGGCTACGATGCAGACCAGGATGACTTTTTGCCCGATTGGTATCAGTTAGTGCATCCAGATGATATGGAGTATGTACAGAAGAAAATGCAGGATCATCTTGAGGGTAATACTGAGTTTTTTGAAAGCATTCACCGTATGAAACACCAGAACGGCGATTGGCGTTGGATGACCAGCCGTGCAAAGGCATTACAGGATGAGCACGGGCGGTTGGTTCGTTTGCTGGGTGTCGAGGTTGATATTACGGAACGAAAACTTTATGAGGAGGCGTTATTTCGTGAGAAAGAACGTGCTCAAATTACTTTGCGGTCCATAGGTGATGGGGTCATTACTGCAGATGGCGCAGGGAACGTTGAATACATTAATCCTGTAGCCGAAGAATTGACAGGTTGGAGTGTTGATGATGCGGCAGGCAAGCCGATCGATGATATTTTTCGGAGTTTCCATGAAGAGACTTGTGAGCCATTAGAGAATCCGATGTCGGTATCGATGAGGCGCAACACGTCAATTAAGTCAGTGAGGCCAACCTTGCTGATTCGAAGAGATGGAAATGAGCTCTATATCGAAAGTACGGCCTCACCAATTCGTAACGGTGAAGGTAATGCAAATGGCGGGGTACTTGTTTTCCATGATGTCAGTGAATCTCGCGAACTTAATCGACGCCTCAGTTATCACGCCAGCCACGATATTTTAACGGGGTTGGTTAATCGAGCGGAATTTGAGAATAGGCTGGAGCGTGCATTGAAAAGTGCTAAAGCTAAAGAAACCTCCTATGCGCTTTGTTATCTGGATCTCGATCAGTTCAAGATAGTTAATGATTCATGTGGGCACCAAGCAGGGGACGCGTTGCTTGGTCAATTGGGTGCTCTTCTAAAATCGAAGATCCGATGGCGTGACACAATAGCTCGGCTTGGCGGCGATGAGTTTGGCATATTATTGGAGAGTTGTAATTTAGATCAGGCGATGGCGGCTGCGGAACAGTTGCGCGTTGCCGTCAGTGACTTCAAATTTCAATGGGATGAGCGAAATTTTCGGGTTGGTACGAGTATTGGCGTGGTGCCGATTACTTTTGGTAATGACGATGTGGCAGGTCTTCTAAGTGCTGCTGACAGTGCTTGCGCGACCGCGAAAGAAGCAGGCGGTAATCGAATTCATACTTTTCAAGAAAACGACATTGAGATACAGCGACGCCGTCGGGAACAGCAGTGGGCAGCTCGGATCAACAATGCGCTTGAGGACAATCGGTTCGAGTTATTCCGACAAAAGATTCAGCCATTGCAGGACACTGAAGGTGGTTCTCACTATGAATTGTTATTGAGAATGCGCGACGAAGGCGGCCAAGTCATCAAGCCGGGGTTATTTATAGAAGCAGCGGAACGCTTTAGTCTTACCCCGCGTATCGACCGTTGGGTCATAAAGAATGCTTTTCGTTGGTTAGTTTCAGAAGCCGATGAGCGCGAGTGCCTTGCACTTTGTTCCATTAATTTGTCAGGTCAAAGTGTGGGTGATGACAAATTCTTACCATACGTTGTCGAGCAATTTCGAAGGAGCGGATTGGATGCTACTAAAATCTGTTTTGAAATTACGGAAACAGCAGCTATTGCCAGCTATGCACAGGCAAACCGATTTATAAATGCATTAAGAGAGCTCGGTTGTAAGTTTGCCTTAGATGATTTTGGTACAGGGTTATCCTCATTTAGCTATTTGAAACATTTTCCAGTCGACTTTCTGAAAATAGATGGGAGCTTCGTAAAGGAGATACTGCATGACCCTATTGATCGAGAAATGGTTCGGTCGATCAATGAACTTGGACACCTAACTGGTAAGCAGACAATTGCTGAGTTTGCAGAGAACGAAGAAATTATTACGATGCTTAGAGGGATGGGTATAGACTACGCCCAAGGCTACGGTGTCTCTGAGCCGAAGCGCATAATCCGCGCTGCAGCTTAAATTCTTGTTATTTGAGTAGATTTTGATAGGTGTTTCGGAGCTTGTTTTTTTGAACTTTACCCATCGTGTTCCGGGGCAGTTCATCGACGAAAATTACCCGTTTTGGTATTTTGAAGTTAGCCAGATGCTGTTTGCAAGCGATGATAATCGATTTCTCACTGCTGCTGCCCATGCTTTTCGGAACTGTAATTGCTACCACCCCCTCACCTAAATCATTCTCTGGTACGCCAATTACAGCGGACTCAATTACATCTGGTAAATCATCGATAAATAATTCAATTTCTTTAGGATAGACGTTTAATCCTCCGGTGATTACGACGTCTTTTGCCCTGCCAACGATAGATACGTAACCATCATCGTCAATGAGGCCTTTATCACCTGTATTAAAAAATCCATCAGCAGTGAAATCGTCAGTTGTCTTATCGGCCATTTTCCAATAGCCAATAAAAACATTAGGGCCTTTTACCTGCAGATTGCCAATTGTACCAGTGGGAACGACTGTTCCTTCATCGTCCGTTATTCGTACTTCAATACCAGGTAATGGGGGACCTACCGTTCCAGGTTTTCGCATTCCATCTAGGGGGTTTGAGGTATTCATGTTAGTTTCAGTCATACCATACCGTTCTAGTATTCTGTGCCCGGTCCTTTTCTCAAATTCAAGAAATGTCTCTTCGAGGAGTGGTGCGGAGCCGGATATAAATACTCTTACATTTCGAGTTATCTCGGTGTCGATTTTATTTGTAGCGAGCAGTCGGGTGTAGTAGGTGGGGACGCCCATCATAACTGTCGATTCTGGCAGAAAACGCAAAACTTCCTCTGCATTGTAATTATTTAGCCAGCGCATACTCGCACCGCTAAGTAACACGCATCCAATAGCGACGAATAAACCATGCACATGAAATATTGGTAAGGCATGCAAAAGCCGGTCGTTACTCGAAAAGCCCCATGCTTCCACTAACGCCTCTGTATTCCGTAACAGATTCTTATGGGTCAGCATTATTCCTTTGGGTACGCCAGTAGTACCCGACGAGTAAAGCAATGCCGCAAGGTCATTCATCCCCCGCTTAACGGCCGTAAAAGCATCGGCAGCCGTATTGACATATTCGATGAAGTCTCCTCCTCCGGTACCATCAAGAGTAAAGACTTTTTGTGCAAGGGATAGACCTGCAATATTCTTGATTGTTTCTTTATGTTTCGGATCGCAAATGATCACGCTTGGTTCTGCATTGTCTAAAAAGTACTGCAGCTCACTTTCGGTGTAGGCCATGTTAAGCGGGTGGAAGACGAATCCCGCGCGGAGACAGGCTAAGTAGACGCACAAGGACCACGGAGATTTTTCAACCTGCACGGTTATCCGGTCCCCGGGAGACGTTCCAAGCTCAGAGAGGAAATTAGCCACTTGCGCCGATTTTCTTTCTATATCCGAATAGCTGTATGACTGACCATCACCAGTGCATAGTAGCTCTTCGTCCGCATGAGCAAGAAATTGGCGTTGAAAATGTGTGTAGAGATTATAGTCTTCGGTTGGCATCGATTTTTCGTATTTTGATGGGCATCATACAGCCTAGAGCTCTCAGATAAAAAGGAGTATTACGATGGTGATCTACGGTGTTGCCCTATTGTCTTTTTGCATGCTAGTGGGGATGTACCTTGGCGACATGTTAGGTAGCTTGATAGGGGTACAAGCCAATGTTGGTGGAGTAGGCATTGCCATGCTTCTGCTAATTGTTCTTGCTAACGTTAAGCGAAAAGGTTTCCAGATAGGTGCAGTTACAGAAAAAGGCATACACTTTTGGAGTGCAATGTATATTCCAATTGTCGTCGCCATGGCAGCAAAGCAGAATGTTATTGCTGCATTGTCGAGCGGGTGGGTCGCGATTGTTGCAGGTGTGGCAGCTGTAGTCATAAGCTTTGGCTTTATTCCAGTACTAGATCGTATGCATATCGGAAAAGAACATGATTCTTGATGCGCTCATGAATGTTCTTGTACAGAATGCACTGATTACGGCATTTGTTTTCGTCGGGGTTCTTGTCTGGCTGTCTTACGCGATATCTAACAAACTCACAAAAGGTCATATACATGGCTCAGCAATTGCCATAACGTTGGGACTGATTCTGGCCTACATAGGCGGCTCAGTAACCGGTGGAGATCAAGGCATTGCGGACTTCAGTGTTCTTGCTGGGGTCGGAATAATGGGAGGGGCAATGTTTCGTGATTTCGCTATAGTTGCGACCGCTTTTGGTGCACGTCTAAGTGCGCTTAAAAGTGCAGGCGTTATCGGTGCTGCATCTGTCGTCATCGGAGTTGTATTGTCCTTCGTGGTTGGAGCTGTTGTTGCAATTTCTTTTGGGTATGACGACCCTGTTTCGATAAGTACTATTGGTGCGGGAGCTGCAACCTATATAGTTGGGCCAGTTACAGGAACGGCGTTGGGTGCGGATACGGATGTGATTGCGTTAAGCGTTGCCGCCGGTTTGACAAAATCAGTTTTAGTTATGGTTGGCACGCCTTTCATCGCCCATCGAGTTGGGCTGAATAGCCCGCACTCCGCTCTTATTTATGGTGGCCTGATGGGCACTACTAGCGGTGTTGCGGGTGGTTTGGCAGCTACTGATCCGAAACTTGTACCCTACGGTGCTATGACGGCTACGTTTTATACAGGTGTTGGTTGTTTGTTGGCGCCATCAGCATTATTTCTTATAGTTCGTGCACTTGTTTAAGTGCAGGGGCGTGGCAAGACTGCCCATGATCTAGCACCTTTGCTCAAATCAGAAATAGCAACATAAAGACCGGTGGGCTATGGAATAGCATTACCATGGACGGTAGCATTGCATTTTATTTAAACAGTTAATTAACAATGTGAAGTTTTTGGTGTAAATTTTTGATGATTTTCTGT
>CAJWFK010000029.1 GCA_913031125.1 uncultured Woeseia sp.
CGAACCCACATCATCAGCTTGGAAGGCTGAGGTTCTACCATTGAACTACACCCGCAACCCACTGCTTTGTATTTTTTTATTACTAAATTCTTCTAATACTCTCCTAAGTTGCGCAAATTTATTGATTTAAATCGACTTTTTATTATTTTATTCAAAGTTAATCTTTCAATTATATATTTGTGCTAATTTGTTTTGTTTTTCTTTAAATTTAAGTCTTTATTCCTTGTAAGCCCTATTTCTGCTGTCTTTGACGGTATTTTAACACCATCTGGTGGAGGGGGTAGGATTCGAACCTACGTAGGCATAGCCAGCAGATTTACAGTCTGCCCTCGTTGACCGCTTGAGTACCCCTCCGCGGACATAAGCGGGGTATTGTCTAATTGAAGCCCTAAACTGTCAACATATAAAAGATTGTTTTTTGAGTTAATTTGCGAAGTCCGCTAAACAGTCTTCTTCGCTAATTTTGCTATTCAAAGCCCAGTGCCACGGTTCATATATAAAGCCAAATTTATTGCCGCGCGGGTAAGTCATCGAAAAATCAAATTTCACTGCCTTGTCTACTAGCCAGGCAAATGCATCTGTTTTATCAAATTCTTCGGTCAACGGTCGGGTTCCAGGTGTTGCAATATCAACAGCGCAACCCGTGTGATGTTGACTAAAACCGGGTGCAGCATTAACCCTAAGGATTTGAGAAATTTCTTGTCCGGCTTCGAGTTTGCGTCTGATTAAGTCCGCTTGATATTCAACATTTCTAAATCCCGACACCATAAGCAACTCAATTCCGTCGGACAACGCAGCGTTTACCAAGTCGAACCAATGTGCGGCAGCATCTTCTCTCAGTTGCTGCGGCCGACCTAGAAGATTCGGCCCTACTTCGACAAGCACATTAGTCTCTGGATAATATGATGGATAGCCGTCTCTACCGTAATCGGCTGGAATTCCTAGTTCTTTGTGTAATTTGCGGTATTTTTCGTTCAAAATTGAAATGTTGTAATGAATTAATCGATGTTACGGGGATATCCTGCGTTATTTTCCCAAATTTCTGCGAAAATCGCCAAACTTGCTTCTATTTGTTGCTAATAACCTTAAAAAATGGCTAAAGATCAAATTTTTCACGACACTGCTGTCGAAAGTGGCTCATTTGAGTTCAATGAGTCCGTAGCGCGCGTTTTCCCTGACATGCTGCGTCGCTCTATTCCTGGCTATGAAGCATCTATCGAAGCTATTGGTATGCTAGTAAAGCGGTATGTTAAACCAAATACAAATTGTTATGATTTGGGATGTTCTTTGGGCGAATCAACCCTCGCGATCCGTCGAAACATTGAGGTCCCCGCTTGCGAGATACTGGCTATCGACTCCGCTCCTGCGATGGTTGCAAGATGTCGAACTACGGTCGATGCAGATCAGAGTAAAACTCCCGTAACAATAATAAAAGGTGATATTCGGGACATCAAGATTGAAAATGCGTCGATAGTCATTATGAACTATACACTCCAATTTCTTCCCATTGCTGACCGGCAGGCTCTTATTTCAAGAATCTATAGCGGTATGGTTAGTGGGGGAATGTTCCTGCTATCAGAAAAAGTTTCGGATGAAAATCCTGTGGTTGACAATCTGCTAACTCATTTTCATCACAAGTTTAAAAGGGCCCATGCGTACTCTAATCTGGAAATTGCGCGAAAAAGAACAGCATTGGAAAATATTCTAATTCCTGAAACTGAGCGAACTCACATAGAAAGATTAGCGTGTGCCGGGTTCAAGAATCCATGTATTTGGCTAAAAAATATCAATTTCGTTTCTATTATGTCTACCCGATAACCGTGCTTAACGTAGCCTCATTACAATGTGATTTGGCCGCAATGAATCTCAGTACGTGGCTGGATGATCTGCAACCGTTAATAGATTCTCGTATCGCAGACGAAAGCCACGGGCAACTCCGTAACTGGCGTAATATCCTAAATAACTTACCCACTTCACAAGAGGGCCAACAGCACCAGACTGAAGTTCGCGATCTCCTTATACAGCTCGTTCCATGGCGAAAAGGACCCTTCGATCTCAACGGAGTACATGTAGATTCTGAATGGCGTTCGGACATGAAATGGAATCGTTTAAAGGACAAGATTTCTCCTCTAGATAACCGCCAAGTGTTGGATGTAGGATGTGGCAACGGTTATTACATTCTTCGAATGCTAGAGGCCGGCGCTAATTATGTTATTGGTATTGATCCAACCATATTGTTTGTCATCCAGTTTGAGGCTATTCGTAAATTGACAGGTATCCAGTCCGCGCACGTTTTACCCCTTAAATTGGAGGAATTACCGCCCCTTTCTAATGCTTTTGACACTGTTTTTTCTATGGGCGTGCTTTATCACCGACGCAACCCCAAAAGCCATCTTTCAGAACTTCTGGGGGCACTCCAACCCGGTGGGGAGCTTGTGCTTGAAACATTGGTCTTACCAGGTAAAGAAGATAGAGTATTTAAACCAAGTGGGCGGTATGCCCGTATGCGAAACGTTTGGCACCTCCCAACAGTTTCCGCACTACAAAAATGGTTGGTTGAAACTGGATTTGTTGATGCTCATGTTATTGATATAACGGTTACTACGACAGATGAACAACGGACGACTAACTGGATGCCTTACGAATCACTGGCAGAGGCACTCAACCCAAAAGATCCGAAACTTACGCTAGAGGGACTGCCAGCACCAACTAGGGCCATTATTCTCTGCCAACGCCCGTAAACGCTAAAAGAGTAAACTGGCCATAGCAATTTTGAAGAGATATGTCTTACAACAAAAAAGGCCGCCCAGGTTATGGGCGGCAAAGTTAAGCAGAAGGTGTGTCAGGCGCCTATTGGGGCTACTTAGAAAGCTCCATACGTCATTGACGAATTACTCTCCAGAGCCACAATCTGCATCAGCATTCAAAAATTCGGCTAACGAGGTCTCCGCGCTGTCCAGGCAAACGGACCATCGTAAACACGAGTGTATGATGAGAGGTTTCATAACTACTCACTGCCAAACATATGCTTCCTGCGTGATTGTCACGCTGTTACTGCCGGAAAAGACACTCCTATCTCCGTACGTACCGCTATGGTACGCGTGGATACTACTATATCTTGTATACAAACACTAGAAATACCCAATATATTGTTGCTATTTTTAGAAAACGAATTATTTTAGACGCTTCAAAAACTTTTGTTGGGAGGAAAGACATGAACGACGGATATGCCGTCAGCAAAACAAATCAAGTGCGACAATTAAGGGAATTAGCTGCGTATGACAAAGAGATCGTATATAGCATCTTAGATGCTGGACTGGTTGGACACGTGGCTTTCATCCAAGACGGTAATCCCATTGTCGTTCCAATGATCTACGGGCGTGACGGTAACACTGTCTACTTGCATGGCGCTCGCAAAGCTCGAATCATTCGCTTGCTCGAAGAAAGCCAGCGCATATCCATGAACGTAACTCTTCTTGACGGAATCGTGTATGCGAGATCCGTATTCAACTCATCGATGAATTATCGATCAGCAACTCTGTTTGGCGAGCCGCAGTTATTACAAGGTAGCGATGAAAAACTAGCTGCAATGAAACACATCAGCGAACACACTATGCCTGGACGATGGAATGAGGTGAGAGAATCGCACGAAAAGGAAGTTAAAATGACAGGTGTAATATCCCTGCTAATAGAGACCGCTTCCGCAAAGATATCTGCTGGAAATCCTGACGATGAAGAGGAAGATTACAGTATTCCAATTTGGGCCGGGATACTGCCTATTACAACAACAATAGGGTACAAAACCGATGACGATCGATTGATACCGGGGGTGCTTCCATCTGAAGTGATACTAGCTATGCAAAATCGAATACTATGATCAGGATCCCATTTCCAATCGCAGCAATGCCTCTTTGGCTTGTACCCCTCCGCTATAGCCCATAAGTTCTCCATTAGCTCCTATTACACGGTGACATGGAACAACAATGAGCAACGGATTTAAGCCACTTGCTCTGCCAACCGCTCTGACCGCTTTTGGGTGACCTAAAGCATGCGCGATGTGACTATACGAGCAAGTGGTTCCATACGGAATTTTTTGTAATTCGTGAAATACCACCAGTTGGAATTCAGTACCTGTAAGCTTCAGTTGAAAGTCAAATAACTGGCGTTTTCCATCGAAGTATTCGGTCAGCTGTTTACGTTCTTCCAAAAATGCTTGATCATCAAACACCCACTGGTCAAACAGTTCTTGTCTGGAAAGACCCCTAACAAAACAGACTTTTTCCAGTCCACTAGCCTTGCCTGCTAAGACTAACTCACCTATGGGTGTTTTAAGAAAACAGCAATACATCCTGCAATTAATACCTACCGGCGAACAACCTCAAAACAAAGCATATCTTGCTATTCAGCTCCACCATTTAATTGACCTGATTCCTTATTGATCAAGACCGCCCATACACATATATTTAATCTCAATATAATCGTCTAGGCCATATTTCGACCCTTCCCGACCCTGACCGGACTCTTTCACTCCGCCAAATGGCGCCATCTCATTAGAGATAATTCCCTCATTAATACCGACAATGCCATATTCCAGACCTTCACTAACGCGCCATATGCGACCGACGTCCCGCGAGTAGAAATAACAAGCAAGTCCAAATTCTGTGTCGTTTGCTATCTCTATAGCTTCTTCTTCAGTTTTAAATTTAAAAATAGGTGCTACTGGACCAAAGATTTCCTCACTAAACACTCTCATGTCAGAATTAACGTCCGCAAGTATTGTAGGCTCAACGAAACAATTACCTAAATCTGACCTTGATCCACCAGCAACAATCTTTGCGCCCTTTGCGACAGCATCATCAATAAATTCAAGTACATCATTTGCGGCTCCCTCATTAATCAACGGCCCCATAGTCACACCGTCTTCTGCACCGTTACCAAGACGGAACGCAGCAGTAGCCGCTTTAAATTTTTCAGTAAATTCGTCGTAAACACCTTCCTGAACTAGAATACGGTTAGCACATACACATGTCTGTCCTGCATTCCGATATTTACAGATCATCGCACCTTCTATCGCCGACTCTATATTTGCATCGTCAAATACAATAAACGGAGCATTTCCACCCAGTTCCATTGATGTCCGCTTAACGGTGCCTGAACAAGCGGCAATTAATTTTTTTCCGACTTCCGTTGATCCTGTAAACGTTAGTTTTCTGACAGTAGGATTAGAGGTCATTTCTGCACCAATTTCAGACGTGCGACCAGCCACTATATTTATTACTCCTGGTGGTATACCAGCTCGATGCGCTAACTCAACAAAAGCAAATGCCGAAAGCGGTGTTGCATTAGCTGGTTTACAAACAACTGTGCAACCAGCTGCTAGCGCTGGCGCAATCTTGCGTGTCAACATTGCATTTGGGAAGTTCCATGGAGTTATACAAGCCACTACACCGACTGGTTGCTTGATAATTACTACTCGCTTGTCATCAGATGGTGCGGGAATTGTATCTCCATATATACGCTTTGCCTCCTCTGCAAACCACTCGATATAACTAGCTCCATAAGCGATCTCTCCTCGTGCTTCGGCGAGCGGTTTACCTTGCTCGGCTGTCAATATTTGAGCTAAATCCTCTTGTGCCTCCATCATCAGATTGAACCACTTACGTAGAAGTGATCCGCGCTCCTTAGCACTGCGTTTTCTCCAATCAATCATAGACGCCGCAGCGATATCTATTGCGCGCCTAGTCTCTTCTGTACCGCAAGAAGCTACTTCCGCGATAGTTTCGCCATTCGCAGGATTGGTAACAGCAAAAGTGCTGCCATTGTCACTATCAGTCCATACACCATTTACATACGCCTGGCTCTTTAAGAGCCCTTTATCAGAGATCTGCATTTTTTCTCCCGTGAAGTGCTGTTGGTGCCGGCACACGGACTCGAACCGCGGACCTGAGGTTTACAAAACCCCTGCTCTACCAGCTGAGCTATACCGGCCGTATCTATTTTTTAGTTACTATGTTATTCGAAACCGTGAGTTTACTATGGTTAAGCTCATCTGCGGCGGGAATTTAGATAACTCCTATTGTCTTACCGTTTAATTATCCCACGGGCAGGTTGCTTGCGCACGCAGCAAAACAATATCTTCTCCATATTTCTGGACTAGGGCGCTTGCAGTTTCGCTAAGAGACACCTCGATATCAATAAAATAAACTAATTCCTCTCTCATCCTTGGGGATATATCAGCAACGTACTGCATCGAACTTGCGTCTGCCTTAAGTTTTTCCGCACGACTCCGCTCCTCAAAGAGCCCTAGAGATATTTTAAGTCCCTGCTCTTCAGTAGTAACCAAATAAGCTTCTCGAATCCCACCATCGCGCAATTTCACAACAATCTGGTTACCAGTCTGCTCATCCACAATGTCTCGAATTTGAACCCAATGTCCGATAAAAATCGGCAGGTTAACTTCTCTCACGCGTACTTGTGTGCCACGAGAAGCATATTCTGTTACCAGCTTATTGGCCTCAGAGCTCGTTTTGAAAGGTCCAAGACTCGCACACGAGCGACCAATATTACTCTTGGGATTCGAGCTACTCTCATTTGATACAACGGTGCGAGCAACAGAACCTCCTTCATCAACAGGCTGCGACAGTTTAAGATCTGACGCTAACTGGGATATATCAACTATTACAACACCAGTTTCTGTGGGGTCTGCTATGTGTCGTCCCCATAGATAGTAGAAGACATTGACTAACACCAGCAACATTAAAAAGTTTTTCAAAGCCGATCCCGCCAAATTAATGCGAGTCCTTGAAGAACCAGGTGAGGCCGGTGAAGAATATCGCCATCAAGCTGCTTTAAGAGATATGGCGCATCACCACCCGTCAATATAATTTTCGGGCGTAAGCGTTCCGCTCTCATTTTTCGTAAAGTACGCTCAACCGCCCCGCAAACAGCATTCAAAGTACCAATGCTCACTGCTGTGCGAGTGCTTTTACCTAAGGTGGGTAAGTTTCTCGCTGAGCGACGAGACAAACGGGAACACGGAGTAATTTTTCCTGTATCACACTCTAACACCCTATTCATCAAGGCTAGACCAGGCATAATCTGTCCTCCGAGATGTGTGCCGCTACCATCGACTACGTCGATAGTGACGGCTGTCCCGGCATCAACTGAACAGAAACTGCCTTTAACTTCAGACCGTGCCCCCAGCATCGCCATCCAACGGTCTACACCCAGCTTCCTAGGCTGTGCGTAGGAACTTTTAAGCCCCAATGTTTCTCTTTCTGACTGTACGAAATGTACATTGGAATCACAGTACAAACTGAACACTCCGGAAAGACGAGCCGAAAACGCAGCACCAGTAACGTTACTAATAACAACTCCGTTGAGCCGCCGCGGCAACTTTGTGGTCAACAAACCGAACCCCGACTCGTTAAGCCTAAGGCGCTCAACGCTTCCGGTTCGAGTGATTCGTCCGTCCGCGAATAAACCCCATTTAACCCTCGTGTTACCAACATCGAGCAGTAACGCTTCATCGGACATCAGCGAAAACCCTGTTTTCTATTAAAGTAATACTTCCCGCAACGATATGTTGTTTGCCTTTGTGAGTACGGAGGACAAGAGCCCCACTGGGCTCTATGCCTTCATAAATACCACTAACATGAGCATCAGAATGTTCAACAACGATTTGTTTGCCACACAACCAGTCAAGTTTCTCCCAATCAGTTAAAAACGGTTTGAAGCCGTTGCACTGAAATGTTATTAAAGTATTGAACAAAGCATCAATTAGGGAAGCATAAAGTTTGCTTCGTGACGGCAGACTTTCCGCACAGCTCGCAACATCTCGGGCAGAGCTGAGCCACTTAAATTTGTTTTCTGGATCCTTAACTTCTCGGAGATCATAATTGATGCCTACTCCAACGATGACCGTCCTATTTGGCCCACCTGTCGGAGGCGTTTCAGTGAGTATTCCTCCTAATTTTCCATTAGCAACCATTAGGTCATTTGGCCATTTAAGTCCAATACCTTTTATTCCAACACCTTCAAGAGCACTCGCTAATCCAACTCCAGTAGCTAGTGTGACCGACGAGATATCCGTTGGTGACCCATCAAATGTATAAGCTAACGACATCGTTATGCCGGAAGATCGTGGGGAATGCCAACAGCGCCCTAGTCTTCCATGCCCGCCAGTTTGGTAGTCCGCTAATGCTACGCGGAATCTTCCAGGGTCAGGCATCGATTCGTTTAACAAATATCTGTTAGTGGACCCAAGAGTCGAAAAATACTCTAGCTCGTCCAGATGATTTGCAGAATTCTTGCTTATAGATTTTTGAATCTTCTGCCCAGCATCATGCTGGTTCATCGGGGCCGCCGAAACAGGGTCACACTATGCAGACGGTTCTCAGTCCCCTGTTGCATACGCTTTATGTTTGACCTATGGCTATATATCAAGTAAACCGACATCACTGCACAATACAAGAAAAGAGGATTTTCCAGCGACTCACTAATGACACCAGCAGCTAGTGCCGCACTGATGCCACCACAAATCGTAGCAAGGCCAACGAAACCTGAAATAACTAAAACAATAATCCATACAATTAATACAGGTATTAACAACCACGGCTCTATAATGATAAGGGTGCCGATTAAAGTGGCCGCTCCTTTCCCACCACGAAATTTGTGCCAAATCGGCCAAACGTGGCCAATTACCGATGCACAAGCACAAGTAATGGTTATCCAAATTAATGGTAAATTTGAATTTTCGGCTACAAACGGCAACTCAATTGTAGGAATTACGCCAGCCGCTAACATACCCTTGCCGATGTCGACAACCACCACACCTAATGCAAATCGCCATCCTTGCGTACGCAAGGCATTAGTGCCACCTGCATTGCCGCTGCCCATGGAACGAATATCAACGCCACCCTGAAGTCGTCCTAAAACTAAGGCGCCCATCACTGAACCGATTAAATAACTTATTAAGACTTTAAGGCCGAGCTCGAACATTCGTTACTCATCATATTTTGTTCGCCACCGGCTGACATTGTAGCATCAGAGTTTATTTTTAAAGATACACTGAAAAATGACAGACACCTGCTTACCATTGTTTCTTAATCCGGCTGCTGGCCGGGGGCGTGGCCAAAGAAACGCTTCAGCGATCCAGAACTTGCTAACTCAACAAGGGGTTCAGACCACCCTAATCCAGAGCAATGCCATTGGCGAAATGGAAGAACAAATTCTCGCGCATGCTTCCTCCCGAAACACACCAATACTTGTTGCCGGCGGCGATGGCAGTGTCAACGAAGCTATCAATGGAATCCTGCGAGCCCGAAGTGACATTCCGTTCGGACTGATACCTATTGGCACTGGCAATGATTTTGCTAAGTCCTGTCAAATTCCCATGAAATGGGACACAGCGGCAATGCAGCTGGCCAAACGGATTACTACCGCTGTTACACCGAAACGTATCGATGCAGGTAGAGTCAATAAAAAATTCTTTGCCAACGCAGTTGGCATTGGCTTCGATGCAAAAATTAATCGCATTGCAAGTGAATATCGGTGGCCCATTGGGGATCTTGTTTATCTGGTTGCAGTCTTCCGTGGAATTTGGGATGGGGTAATCACTGCGCCGGTGGAAATGACGGATGGTTCTAACATTTATTCAGGGCCGATTACACTTGTGAGCGTATCCAACGGTTCTTGGGTAGGCGGCATGTTTTATATTGCCCCAGAAGCAAAAACGGACGACGGAAAGTTGGACCTCATATTTGCTGCTCCAATGACACGCCTGCGTGTACTGAAATTATTGCCAAAAATAATACAGGGCACACATGTAGCAGATCCGGATATCACCTGTAAAAAAATCGAATCTTTGGAGCTGATTGCAGAACGGCCTTTACCCTGCCACGTCGACGGCGAAATTCAGCCATTACAAACTGAATTCCGAATAGAAATTCAGCGCAATGCACTATCAGTAATCTGATGGAGTTTTTTTTCACACGCTAATTTTGGGCTCGGTCACTTTTAACGTTAGACATTTTGCCGACCCACCAGCCTTTATAAATTCCGACAGGTTCACTTCATGAATTGCAAAACCTGCAAGTCCCAACCGATCTTGCAACGAGCCAGATACCCTGTTCATTATAACCGCATCACCAATATTCACGGCATTACAGGCGAAATTTGTAGCATCAAGTGTATCAACGATTATGCGCTTTTCAGGTGCAACGCGGCGCTCAATCTCAAGCTGAGAAGCCTTATTAAATGCCGCTGGATAATACATCAGAAAACCATTAGCCAACGGACAAAAACAAGTATCAATATGATAGAAGCGGGGATCAACAAGTTTTATCGAAACAACTTCTAGGCCAAAAAACTTCTCTATCTCTTGATGGGCTTCTATATCGGTTCGAAACCCGTATCCGGTCCAAAGCCATGGCTCACTTCTATCCCTGAGGCAATCACCAGCACCCTCAAAACGAATTGTTTCATCTAGTGAAAAAAGTTCAAATCCATTCTGGCGAAACCATTTTTTAAAATACTTTTCCTCTGATCGTCTTTCGATGGGGGTGAAGTGGCTAGCAATTGCTTTATCCCCATAGACCGCACCTGCATTAGCCGTAAACACCATATCTGGCACGTCGTCCGCTGCCTCCATTTCTATAACGTTAGCGTACTGATTAATGACATCACGTAACTCACGCCACTGATTTTGAGTACGTCCAATATTGACTGAGCCTAAGTTACCAGACATCCACGGATTAATGTCATAGTCAACTCGGAAATGATCCGGGGGGCACATCAGGATACGATCTCTAACCATCTTAATATCCAAAACTTGAGTAAAGGAGTTTTATTGTTTTTTCAAACGAGGTAAATGCTTACCACTATCGCTGCAGATGAATCTCAGCCAGCATGCAACGCACACTTCCACCAGCTGAACTCTCAATATTATCTATGTTGGCAGTTATGATATTCGCATTATCATCAATAACGGAAATCTGCGCATCATTCAACGATTTTAATGCCTGATCGGACATGGCTATAACACGGTTTCCATCTCTTGCTCGCAGCTCAAGCATATTACCGGCAAATGCCTCCATCTGTTCAAAGCTTATGCTAATCACGTCATGACCTGTTTTTTCCAAACTGGTGAGAACAGCCTCTCGCTGCTCATCCCGTTCAATCGCACTTAAACAAATAAACGCGCATGTCTCGCCAACATTCATCAACACATTCGTGTGATAGATCGGCGTTCCATTCCGATCCACTGCGTCAAATGCAATTACTTCATAATCCAGCCGCTGTGCAAAATCAGCAAGCGGCTTTAGATGGGTACGTGCCGATAAACATGCATATGCTATGCGATTCACTCTATCGAGCACCAGGCTACCCGTTCCCTCTAAAAATTCACCGTTATTTTCATATTCAGAAAAATCAATAACTTCACGGACCTTAAACCCAAAGTCATCCGCGAGGGAGTTAACAATCTCAGGTCGGCGTTCCGCTCGCCGGTTCCGCGCCATCATAGGATAATAAACCACCGTGCCATCACTATGAAAACTCACCCAGTTATTGGGAAAAATGGAATCCGGGGTATGCGGATGGTCCGTATCATCAAACTGCACCACCTCTATCCCTCCGGCTTTTAAAGCACCAGCTAAACAATCGAACTCTCGTTCGGCAGCATCCTGCTGTTGCCCTGGCGAGTATGGATTCTTACCTTGAAAAACATTGGAATCTGCCGTCAGCACATTACTTTCAAAACGAATTGGTTTAATCATCAAGACCGTGGATGCCAATTGAGTTTCTTTTTCTGCTCTCATCGTTTTCTATCTGCTTAATCAGCAGTTAATTAACATTTGGATTTAGTTACAAGGCAAAAAAATACCCGCAACCTCTGCGGGTATTTTATCGATCTGCGCAGGCTGTTGAAACAGCTTGCTGCATTTTTTAAATTCGGTTTTAAAAACTGGGGCACGCTACCACGTGCCCCAGTCATAACAGTTTCCTTAGAAGGAGACTGAAACCTTACCGAAGTAATAACCACCCTGCCAGGGGACTATACTTCCAGAGACCCATGTGCGACCGCAACAAAAGTCATTATTGCCAGCTATGCGATCTATCTTGTCCGGATAGGTGTCGAAAATATTTCGTGCACCAACCGTGAACTTCCAATTATCGTTCGCACGATAACTAGCTTCAAGATCGACAAATGTCGTAGAGCCGAACATCTGCATTCCACCAAACGGCTCACTACTACCATTTGCGTTTTTAGACTCACCGAAATACCGGACACGCCCCATCAACGAGAACTGCTCATTAACGTTGTGGAATGCAGTCAGGTTCCAGCGAGTATTCGGATCTGCATGCTCGAAATCGTGACGACCTTCCGCATTTAGATACGCGCTCGCATCTGACTCAAGTGTGCTCCTGTTGTAGTTCATCGCAAACTGCAACGTCGTGTCTGACCCGTTATCCCAAGAGAACGGATAAGAAGCAACAACATCAATACCTGTGGTTTTGCTGTCAAATGCATTGGTGAAGTACAGCACACCACCGATACTTTCAGCACCAACAACACCGGCAGCAGCTAGTGCCAAGTAGTTGTCATAGGCAGAACCAGAGGTCGGGTCGGTTGAAACGTCACGCGTTGAAATTGCACTAAAACGATCGTCAATGTCGATGTTATAGAAGTCAATTGTCAACGTGCCACCCTCACCGAAGCCACCCGTTAAACCGAAGGTATAACTGGTAGACGTCTCAGCTCTCAGGGGAACTGCGCCAAGTGCTTGAGCAACCGGACCAGAAGCCGGGAACAGACCCGTTGCAACCGGGAAGCCATTCGGCAACCTTGTCGATACGTTAGTCGTACCCTGCTGTCCTGGTGTTGGCGCACGGAAACCGGTACCAACAGATCCGCGAATCGCCCACTCGTCATTCAATCTTACCCGGCCGGCAATCTTACCAACGATTTCCTCACCGAAGTCAGAGTAGTCTTCATAACGCAATGCTGCTTGAACGAAGAAGTTCTCTGTTACGTCTGTGCTGATGTCGCCGTATACGGCGTAAGAATCACGGTTGTACTCCTCAGAGAACGCTGGAGAGTAGCCCGGGAATCCGTTCGAGCCAACGCCAACAACTCTAAAAGCGGGGTCACTCGAATCGTTACAGTCAAGACCGGCCACATCTACACCAGCCACTGCTGCCTGTCCGCCAACACTTGACGTCCACGCACCGCCACCAGCGACCGTAGTCGGCTCATTGGTGAAGACACCGGTGCCGGTAAAGATACCGTCACCTTCGAAGACACCCGTTCCAGTGAAGATACCATCACCCTCGAAGACACCCGTTCCGACACCAAACTCGTCTAATATCTCAGTCTGGCCTTCTTCCATTATCTCAACCTGGCCTTCTTCCATTACCTCAACTTCTTGACAGAAGCCATATGGATCCGACAATGCATGAGGCCCCGCTGCATATGATGCAACGTCGTTACTCTGATGCACATTGTAGGTTTCATCCATGTAACTGAAGCCATACGCAAACACCAGCGGTGACGCGGTTCCTATATCGTGCTCACTAACGAGATCAATCTGGAATTGCATTTCTTCGTTTTCCAGCTCTCCCGGCTTAAAGTCGGTTGGAGAATCGGAACCGTAAGAAGGATTGATTGTATTCCAGAGATGGTAATCAATTGCATTTGATCCATAACGTAGGCTTACGTCATAAGACGTCCCGCCATCCATTTGGCCACGAAGGCCACCTAAGATACCAAAGTCCTCAACCTCTCCTTCAAACCTAGGCGTAAATCCACCCGGGAATTTCTCCATAGGAAAGTAGGGCGTACCATCTGCGTCACGCACAAACTCAATCGTGCCATTACCCGGATAACGATAGAAGAAGCTACCATCACCGCTACTCGTAGAGTAATTACTGAACGCATACAACTCTGAACCATTACCGAGATCCAATCCGGCATTCACGAAAGTCCGAACAGACTCTGCATTAGGTTGCCCCCAAGGCATTACGTTCTCGCCCTCTACAGAAGCGGTGTGCAATGCTGCTGGGTATGCCATCTGGAACGCTGACACATCCTGGCCATTGTACAGTTCTCCATGAGGCACGCCGGTCACATAGCCCATGCGCACAGCACTTTGTGTGCCAAATCTTTCGCTATCTGCGTCAGCACAAAACCAGCCTTCACAATACTGATGCGCACGCTCGGTGAAATCTGACTCGTGAACCTCAGCCGAAATCGAGATGAAGCCATTCTCGCCAAGCGGGAAACCAGCATTACCTGTTACTGTGTAGCCTGCGCCATCACCTTCAAAATACTCACCAGAATCAAGTGACAAGCTAAAGCCGTCAGTATTCTCCTTAAGGTTGAAGTTGATTACCCCGGCGATAGCATCCGAACCATACTGAGACGATGCACCGTCACGAAGCACTTCAATACTGGCTACAGCTGACGACGGAATCGTAGCGACGTCCGGACCCTGCGTGCCCGAACCACCAATGGACACTAGTGCCGCACGATGGCGACGCTTACCATTCACAAGCACTAAAGTGTGATGCGATGGTAAACCACGCAATGATGCTGGACG
Organism: uncultured Woeseia sp.; assembly: GCA_913031125.1. Taxonomy (GTDB): domain Bacteria; phylum Pseudomonadota; class Gammaproteobacteria; order Steroidobacterales; family Woeseiaceae; genus SZUA-117. Next base: position 14,601 of record CAJWFK010000029.1, read on the forward strand.
AATAAATGTCGCCCCGTCAGAAATCGGCTGACGACTCACATTATAAGACGCGACAAGAGTCTGAAGAATATCTACGGTGTCGGCATGAGCGACAGCATCTATAGACTCAGTGTTAAACACATCGACCGGCACTGCCGAATCAATTGACGAACGCGGCTTACCGCGCAAGCCGGAAACGACGATCTCTTCGATCTCGTCATCCGCCCCTTGTGCCTGTGCCGTTGACAGCCCTGTTAAACTCAGAGCAACGACGGATACGGGCAACAGAAAACTAGCTAGTTTTCGCATTTTCTTTCTCCCCCTAGTAGGTGGACGTTTAAAAAATATTCGCCACGGATGTTTTGTGATCTTACAACAACACCGCGACAAGACCTCAATTGAACCACTGAATCGCTTGAAAATAAAGCTTTTAAGTACTTTTTTTTACCCTAGAAGAATAATTGGTGTTGTATAAATACCACATTTTGTTAATCCAGTAATGCAAGTAACAACTCTTCAGTTACGCCATGATGCAAGTAACCAGAAGGCATCCCGCCCATTCCACCATGGACGGTAATCGGGCTTAATTGTCGTGCTTATACTTTGAAATCACCGACGCAGCTTCCAATATGACCATAAACGTCGTAATCACAACGATGATATCAATGGTTACAAGAAGCCAATTACCCGCTAAATAAAACTCCTTAAGCTTAATCAAAGCTGACCAGGAAGACGTAATTAAAACAAAGATCATAGGGATCATTGTGTATCTGGCGGGACGCCCAAGCTTTATGAGCATAACAGTGATAACTAGCAAGGTAAGTCCGGCAAGGATCTGGTTAGTTGATCCAAAGAGAGGCCAAATAATCAACCCCCCACTGCCAGCTGCACCACCCGCACCGAATGCAAGTAGTAAACAGCAGGTAACCGCCAGCAACGTGGCTAGGATACCTTTCCTGAGAAGGGGTATGTTATAGATGTCACCCCATTCCTGAATAATGTAGCGCTGCAGGCGAACACCTGAATCCATTGTGGTTCCCGCAAACAAAACGACCATGGTGGCAAGTAAAGTTTGCGAAATACTAAACGGCAAACCCCATCCATTGGCTATTAGCTGAGCCCCACCCTTTATAAATGTGCCTGCACCAGCCGTGCCGTACCTGTCATAGATCTCGTGCCACATCTCGGGGGTCGCAGCAAGCGCCACACTGCTGACTGCCACTAAAGTGATAAGCGCAAGTGATCCTTCGCCGACGGCACCAAGATAGCCGATAAATCGTGCGTCCGTTTCCTTATCAAGCTGTTTAGAAGTGGTACCTGAAGAAACGATGCCATGAAAGCCAGAGACCGCGCCGCAGGCGATAGTCACGAAAAGCAATGGCACGAGCGATGGAGCATCCTCCGCCATCCGGTCATTAAATGCCGGCGCCGAAATATCCGGTGTAGATAATAATACCGCGCCATACAGGAGTATCAGACCAACGAAAAGTTGCATGCCATTGATAAAGTCCCGCGGCTGAAGCAAGACCCACACCGGCAACATCGAGGCAATCGCTGCATAGACAAAAAGAATGATGATCCAATTACCATTAGCAGATAAACCAAACATTTGCTCCGGCAACTGCAACGGCATAACACTACCTGCATAGACAGAAAGATAAAGAGCAATTACCCCGCCAATCGACAACACAACTAAGTTGAACTTTCTGTGTACAAGTTGGCCAATAATCAATGCAACAATAATAGCCGACCACGCAGGAAATACTGCACCCGGTGTACCCACAAAAGCACCGGCAATCACAACACCAAAAACCGCATTAACCATTAAGAGCACGAGAAAAATAACAATCATGAAAAGTGCTCGTGTCCTGCTACCAATAACGTCTTCGGACAACGCACCAATAGATTTTCCTTTATGTCTAGCGCTTGCCCAAAGTGCGCCAAAATCATGCACTCCTGCAAAAAAGATTGTGCCCAAAGTGACCCAAAGGACAGCCGGAACCCAACCCCAGTACACAGCAATTGCTGGACCAACGATTGGAGCCGCTCCAGCGACCGATGTGAAGTGATGACCCCATAGCACGTACTTATTCGTTGGGTGGTAGTCAACCCCATCATTCAATTCATGCGCGGGCGTTCTAAAATTCGAATCTAACTGATAGATCTTTTCTGCTATAAACCTTGAGTAAACAAACCAGCCAAACGTCATTCCGGCTACGCCCATCACAACGATCATTACGGATTGCATATAGTTCCCCCTCAATAAAGAACGCGGCAGCATAAATCACTACCCGGCAATCGACTTGCGTCGACGCTTTTTGTGCCCGGAGCTTACCCTCTCTCAACCTATTATCAAAGCGTGTCGGTGCCCGTCACTCCAAGAAAGCTGCGATAAATACGAGTCATTATCCATAACACCGTCGCGATCACTACCAAGAGCATCAACCAACGAATCATTGAAACGGAAAACGCGTATCCGATCATTGACCAATTAAAACTATACTCACTGAGCTGACTTGCACGATCACTCATCCAATGCCAACCGCTATGCGCAACCAATGCCGAGAGCAAAATCGTCCCAACCCGCTCCGAAACAATTTTACGAAAAAGAAAACTGATCAGCGGAACTGCCAAAACTATGACAGCTAACTGCCCTAGCTCAACACCAATATTGAAAGCTAATAAAGATGTCACAAGGTGCCCCCCAGCGAATTGCATTATCTCCGCAAGAGCAAATGAAAAACCGAAGCCATGCACAAGACCGAATGCGAATGCAATAATCCAGCGTTTTTGCCACTGCGCACCGACAATATTCTCGAATGCCATATAAACAATTGACATTGCAATTAAAGTCTCAATAAGTGCCGGGAACCATAGGAAGTTAGGCACCATGCCTAAAGCTGACGCACCGAGTGTTATCGAGTGTGCCACAGTAAATGAGGTAACAATTACGATAAGGGGGCGGATGCGCCGAAACGGAATCAGCAGACAAATAACGAAGAGAAGATGATCAACACCATCAAGAATATGGTCTACGCCTGCAACAACAAAATGCGAAAATGCGTGATGCCAACGAGGGTCTAACCGTAATACACCTGGATCGCCGGCGAACCTATAAATGCGGTCGGTACCATCTGGATGCAGGTACCGAACAATAGTAGTGGTCTGCAGCCCCAGTCTCGCAAAATTTGGCTCAATTGAAAATTCGGTGTCAGCGGAAGTTATTGGGTAACGAATCAGCATATCGAACATTGCCTGATCCACATGCAAATCCTCGTCGTCTGCAAGTGGTATGCTGTGCACGATTAACATTGCAGTATCGTAGCTTTCAAAAGACCTGTCAGAAGGCAAAGAGAGATGCACAGCCTCTATTGCCCAATCAATAAGTTGCTCGTCATTTTGGTATAGGGCGAGCTCCTGACCAATCCAAATTGCAGCGGCATCCCTCAGGAAACTATCTGCCTCAGAAATCACGAGATAGCCCGCACGGGTTTGAGGAAAGTTGATATCACGCATCGCTTCTAGCGGCACGCGTACAAGTAAATTTACGTGGTCATCATTTGGTTTTACGATCGTCTGCACAACAACATTAGTTGGAACCTCATGAGCCTCAGCTCGCTGGCATGCAGCATCAAAAATTAGAGCCGAAAAAGCGATGGCCGCCAGAGCCGGTGAAATTATAGATGTAATAAGTGGTTTCACTGCGCGACAAGACCTTAACTTATGCTTCAACTATTCTTGTATTGCCATGAACAAGATGTGGGTAATAATCCATAGTATACTGCGACTAAAATACAAATATCCTCAGAGCACAGAACCTAGGGGAAATCGGACGATGAAAGACAAAAATCTATATATGGCGGGTAGTGTAGCTATTTTGCTTGTTATGTTCGGTTGTGCCGAAAAGGTACTTGATAACGCCGCAGATGCACAAGCAAAACAAGCCCCAATGTTCGAGGTAGACCCATTTTGGCCAAAACCACTGCCCAATCACTGGATATTAGGAGCAACGATAGGTATTGGCGTTGACTCACGAGATCACATTTACATTATTCACCGCCGCGATACATTTAATGAGCGGACAGAGATTGGCGCCGCTACGGATCCAATAAAAGCGGATTGCTGCATTCCAGCACCAAACGTCCTGGAGTTCGATCCCGAAGGTAACCTAGTTAATCATTGGGGCGGTCCGGGCGAAGGCTACGACTGGCCGGCTTCAAACCATGGTATTTCGATCGACCATAAAGATAATATCTGGATCGGTGGCAATGGCCGCAGTGACTCGCATATCCTGAAATTCACGCGCAACGGGGAATTTCTAGCTCAATACGGCACTCCCGGTGCCGAAACTGATAGTCACAGCAAAGAAAACTTCGGCAGCGTTGCCGAAGTGGCGTTTGGGCCCAATGCCAAAGAAGCTTTCGTGGCGGACGGCTATCGCAACAAACGTGTCGCCGTTCTGGACAGTGATACGGGAGAATTAAAACGTTACTGGGGTGCATATGGAAATGAACCTGATGATTCTAACCTAGGACGTTTTGTTCCCGGTGAAGAACCTGCACAGCAGTTTCGAACTCCTGTGCATTGTGCTCAGCCATCAGCAGATGGACTTGTATATGTTTGCGATCGTGTCAATAACAGGCTTCAAGTTTTTGAACCTGACGGAACCTATGTGGACGAGCTTTTTGTAAAACCAAATAGCTTAGGGGATGGTTCTGTGTGGGATATTTCTTTCTCGCCGGATCCAGAGCAAACATTTATTTATCTAGCCGACGGGACAAACCGTAAGATTTTCATCATCGAAAGAAAGACGCTGGAAATTCTAACTAACTTCGGTGACGGAGGCCGAAATCCCGGTCAGTTTTTTGCAGTGCATGGCTTAGTCACCGACTCTAGAGGTAATATCTACACTACGGAAACATATGAAGGTAAGCGCGTACAAAAGTTTACCTATAAGGGCATGGGTCCTGTTACGGTTATGGACCAAGGAACTCCTTGGCCAGCAGACAAGTTGTAACGTACTCGTATTTAATTTAACGTTTTAACATTAAAAAAGGCAGGGAAGAAAGCAGTGAACCCTCAACTTTCTCGCCGGCGCTTTATAAAGGCAGTCATCGCCTCCAGTGTCGCCGCCGCGTCAACATCAGGCATAAATCAGGCAGCTGCGCAAGGTAATCGCCCGCGTGGTTCCGTCGAACGCCTGATATCTATAAACATTAACGGTCAGACTCGCCGGGTAGACGTCGCCCCGCAGGAAACATTGGCTTATACATTACGATATAAGCTCGGCCTCACCGGCACAAAAATCGGGTGCAATCGTGGAGAGTGCGGGGCCTGCACGGTACTCATTAACGGTGTCACAAATTACTCGTGTTCGACACTGACGCACAGCGTACGTACCCGCACTGTGCGAACTGTAGAAGGGTTACAAGCGCCAGATGGCACTCTGCACCCGGTCCAGCAAGCCTTTATCGACGAACTCTCACCCCAGTGCGGTTTCTGCACGCCAGGCCAAGTGATGTCAGCAGTAGCGTTGCTAGAGGAAACCCCGCAACCAACTCGCGAAGAAGCTCGACAAGCGCTGTCAGGTAATCTGTGTCGCTGCGGAGCTTATGATCATTATCTAAATGGTGTCATGCGCGCTTCAGGACAAAACTCATGAGTAACGAATACAAATTAATTGGTAAAGATTTCGTACCGCCGGACATTACCGGAAAAGTTACCGGAAAAGCTAAATATGCTGAGGATTTCCGGGCAGATGGCATGGTCTTTGCTCGCATGTATACGAGCCCGATGGCACACGGTAAGGTCACTAGTATAAATACGGAACAAGCTGAAGCGATGGAGGGCGTCGTTGGCATTTTGACAGCGGAAGACGTCCCCGAAGTTACGGCTCCCGACGCGGCTATTCTGACCAATACTCCGGCTTATATCGGCGATCCTATTCTGGCAATCGCGGCGGAGACAGAACAAATTTGCGAGGACGCAATGGCCACTATAGAAGTGGAAATTGAGCCGTTGCCATTTGTCACGGACCCACTAGATAGCCTAGTAGACGGCGGACCAAATGCACGAACCGAAGGAAACGCGTACGCGCGATCGCGCGAGGGATCCGGTTTCCAGACCATCAAGTGGTCACAGCAACAGGTGGACGACTTCCGTGCAGGTAAGGAGCCCACTGGAGACTTTGTCAGCGAATGGAGCTACGGGGATCTCGACAACAGTTTCGCAGAAGCAGAACTCGTGATTGAAGAACCGTTTGTCACAATCGGTTATGCACACATGAGTATGGAACCGCGCACTGCGATGGCTTATTGGCAAAACGGCACTTGTTATGTCCACGGTTCCTCACAAAGTCAAAGTTACTTTATGCCAGGTCTCGCACGAATGCTGGGTGTCGAAACCAAGGATGTCGTGCTAATCAGTGAGAATACTGGCGGCGGATTCGGCTCAAAAATAGGTGCTTATCCCATTGCAGCATTGCCAGGTTATTTTTCAAAAAAAATCGGACGGCCTGTCCAGCTGCGCGTCACTCGGGAGCAGGAATATTATATGGGGTCCGCACGCGTAGGATTCCAAGGTTGGATAAAGATGGGCTTCGGCGCAGACGGGAAAATCACAGCCTCAGACGTATTCATTATCGAGGACATAGGACCAAATGCGACCGGCGGTGATGCATCGTCAGCAGGCGGAGCTATCTCGATGGTCTATGATCCGAGTGCCATGCGTTTTCGCGGGTTACCTGTTTTAACCAATACAACACCACGCGGTGCCCAGCGAGGTCCAGGCCAAAACCAAATCGCTGCTGTTATGGCACCGATTATGGACAAAGCGGCAAAGGTTTTGGGAATTGACAGGGTAGAGATCCGAAAAATAAATTCAACCAATAACGACACAATAGTGTATGCAGACCGTCGCCCGGTGACGAGCGCATACATGGATGAAGCCCTGCAACAGGGCGCTGACATGTTCGATTGGCAAAATCGCAAAAACCAACCTAAGAAAAAAGGTAAAAAGGTGCGAGGTTTAGGTGTTGGTCAAGGCTATCATTCAGCAGGCGCTACTGGATTTGATGGATTAGTACGTTTAACGCCAGATGGCAAGCTTCACATTCATTCCGGCGTTGGCAATCTGGGAACTTACTCGTTTGCATCAACATCGCGAGCCGCCGCTGAAGTCCTTAAATGTGATTGGGAAAGGTGTGAGATCCACCGCGGAAACACAGAGAACCACTTACCATGGAGCTCCTACCAAGCAGGCAGTGTCACAATATTTTCACATACCAGAACAAATTATGTAGCAGCAATGGATGCGTTGGATAAAATGAAACGTATAGCTGCACAAACTATGGGCGGCGAGCCCGGTGATTACGATATTGATGGTCAACGCGTATTTCTAATAGAGGACCCAGCGCAAGGAATGTCGTACGGCGCTATAGCGGCCCGAGCCATCCAGCTTGGTGGAGATTATAGTGGCGCTGTGTACCCGGACGACATACATGAGATAACCCAAAGGGCCGTGCAGAATATTGCCGGTAGTGGCTTGATAGGTGTTGCAAAGGACAACCTCCATCAAGAGGGGGTTATTCCGGGGTTAGCGGTTGCCTTTTGCGAAATAGAACTCGACCTGGAAACTGGAAAATATGACATTCTCGACTATGTTGGAATTGCTGAGTGCGGTACGGTAATCCATCCGAAAGGTCTGGCTCAACAGATGAAGGGAGGCGCAGTCTGGGGTATGGGCATGGCTGGTCTGGAGCGCCATGTCTATGATCCACAAAATGGATTACCGGCAAACATCGGTTATCACCAATGTGGTATTCCAACCTATTTGGATGTCCCATCAGTCACAAAAACGGATGCGGTTAACATTGCAGATCCACAAAACCCCTTTGGGGCCCGCGGCATTGGCGAACCAGCCATGGGATGTTCCGTCGCAGCACTGCAGTCCGCAATTTCTGATGCCCTAGATGGCCACATATTTGGCAGAACACCGATTAGTCCAGACATGGTCGTGAATCATGTCATGGGAAGAGATCAGTCGTTCTTGCCCTTACAAACTAACAACTTCTGAGGTAACGATGGCTTCTTTCGATGTAATGCCCGAGGTCCAACTCTTCCAACCCGCAGAACTCGATGACGCGCTGAAACTTGCTGACGAGCTTGGTAGTGACGGCTGGCTACTAGGTGGTGGACAAGACACCTACGGCTGGCTGAAAGATCGGGCCAAGCAGCCACGTGCCATGATCGATCTGAATGGTATCGAGGCGCTGCAAGGTATCCGAAAAACCGATGACGGAATGGAAATCGGTGCAGCAACTATATTACGCGATATCATTAGGAATGAGGACATCAACCGCGACTATAGCCTGCTTTCCCAAGCGGCAAGCCGTGTTGCGAGCCCTCAAATCCGGAACGTGGGAACTTTAGGAGGGAATCTCTCACAGGATACTCGTTGCTGGTACTACAGACGCGGGCTTGATTGCTATCGTGCCGGGGGCAACATCTGTTATGCGGACGGTCCGCAGTCCATGAATCGGGAACATGCGGTAATCGGTGCTAGTCGCTGTGTTGCCGTCAGTCCGTCGGATACCGCTACTGCTCTGCTCGCCCTCGATGCAACGATGGTTGCGGAAAACACTGAGGGCCAAAGAGTTTTGGCTGCTGAAGATTTTTTTGTTGGGCCTAATACACACATCACACAAATGACGGCTCTCAAACCTGGAGAAATTCTCAGTGCCATTCGCATACCAAAAAAATGGGCTAGTCAACGATTTTACTGGGAGAAGGTCGCTGACCGGGATGTCTGGGACTTTGCTCTGGTGAGCATAGCCGTATCTATGGCAATGGATGGAAATAAGATTGCTGATAGTCGATTTGTATGCGGTGGTGTGGCCTGCACGCCCCATAGATTGACCAATGTCGAACAAGCAGTACGGGGGAGAACGCTTTCAAATGAAAGTGCGGATGCGGTAGCACCCCTTGCGAGTGAGGGATGCAAACCGCTGAACTATAATCATTTCAAACTGCCGTTGATGGAAAATCTCGTTCGGCGCGCAATGCGAGGATAATCTAGTGGATATTGCCACCTACAAAGATGATGTGTGGGGACAGGAAGTGCTTAATGGGGTTTCTTGGGACCTACTTTGGCTGGTAATCGTCCTAGCCTTTATTTTTATCGCCGGCCATGCGATTTACGAGACCACACGAAAGAGAGCACAAAAACCATCCAGTAAAGGTGCGCGCGTCAACCGCCACGAAGCGATAGATCGTTTATTTCATTGGGTAATGGCCGGCAGCGTGTTCGTGCTACTGATAACTGGCATATTTCCTATCATTGGATTGAATTTCGCTTGGCTTGAAATTCACTGGATCGCAGGAATTATTCTGACCATAGTAGTCGTCTTCCACATCTTACGTTCATTCACCCAAGATCTTTCATCGATGGCCCTTGGACCGAGCGATCTGAAAGAGGCATTAGATGAAACAGTGAAGCCGGGGAAATATTCACCTGCGCAGAAAAGTATGCATATGGTCGTTTCTATCCTCACGTTACTTGTAATCGGTAGCGGCCTAATTATGTTCTTGCAGATTGAGACACCTTGGTGGGAGAGGCCCAATTCATTGTCAGAAGCAACTCTAGGGCTCGTCTTTTTTGTACACGGCATCTCAACACTGGGTCTGATTGGGGTCATCTGCTTACATATTTATTTCGGGTTACGGCCAGAGAAACTGTTCTACACACGCTCAATGATCAAGGGCTGGATCTCCCGGGAGGAGCTCAATGCCCACCATGATCAGCAGCGCTGGAACCCCGACGAAACAACCTGAAATGTGTCATAAAAACTAACTAATACGCGCGATTGAGAGTGACGTGACAAATTCCTTGCACGACAACATTAAAACCATTGAAGCAGGATACGAATTCTTGCTCGCTTATGCCGCACAGGGTCGTGAGAATGACAATGGATCTGAAGTGCGAGAAACGCTAAGCGGAATGCTTAATGCCACAACCGAAATAGCGGATATGCTTACTTTGGAAAAAGAGAAATTTTCATCGGTAGTGGTCGATGACGCAGAAAAAAGTCATGCCGCAATTTCATTGGTCCTAGCCCAGCAAACTATCAGCTCCCAACTCATAGATAACCTCAACATCTCGATTCATCTTCGTGCACTGCTAGCAGATCTTTTTTTGCTCGACGAAATCAATAAAATCAATAGCTAAACCTGGTGGATGTGTGCTAACACCATGCTGTTAAAAAGGAACAGAAATATGAAATTAACTATCCTATCTGGACTACTTCTATTAGCCAGCGTTGGTTATGCGGATGTAACCCGACACCCGCTACCTAATAATTCTACCTTCCCAATCGCACAAGCAGTTGAAGTCAGTGCTGGAACTACCCTCGTGTACCACAGCGGTACTCTGCCACGTCCAGCTGACCCGGATGCGGAACGAGGTAGTCGTGAGTATTGGGGAGACACGGAAGCTCAAGCAAATAGCGTGTTTGATAGTATGCAGGCTTCCCTCAACAACCTTAACCTAGGGTTTGGGGACGTCGTCAAAATGACAGTGTTTTTAGTTGGCGACCCAGAACTTAACGGCAGAATGGATTTCGCTGGGTTTATGCGAGCATATTCCAAACATTTCGGCACGGATGAACAACCAAACAAACCTGCTAGGTCAGCAATCCAGATTGCGGCATTAGTTCGTCCAAACGTATTCGTCGAAGTAGAGGTCATTCTGGCACGACAGTAAACATCCGCTCGATTAAGCCCAATTCATTTTTTCTGTTAGGTAGTCATTCTAGAATTTTATTTCCGGAAATTTACGACAACACCAACATATAGGTGGCGCTCTGGAGCTGGCTCATAATAACGGCCGCCCCATGCGTTAATTCTGATGTTACTGTTATACCGCTCATCTAAAAGATTATTAATACCCGCATATGGCCGGATCATCCATCGATCGAAACTAAAATCTCTGGCCAACCGAACATTTGCAACGGAATAAGAAGAAACATCGGCTGTGTTGGCATTGTTTGCAAATAAATCGCCTGAATAAATGACTTCAAACGTACCGCTGGTGCCGCCCTCCGATCGATAGCTAAAACCAAGATAGCCGAAATGCTCAGGCAACCCCGGGAGCTGTTTACCACTATAGTCATTGCCATTATCGTCAAGAAATTGATCAAATTTAAAATCAGACCACGTGTACGATGCGTCTACTTTCAGACCATTTTCATGCTGCCAGGATAGTGAAGCTTCAATACCGTCACGATCTGAATTGCCGGCATTTGAAAAAAAACGCCGGCCCGGAAACTCCTCCAACTCGAATGGTATTAATTCATCCTCTATATCAATAGTGAACCATGTCAGCTCATAAAAGAGCTTGTTTTTTGAATATTTAAAACCAATTTCAAGATTATCTGCTCGCTGCGGATCAAGCCCTGAATTAAAACCACCGCTGGCATCCGGATTAGCCAACTCCGTCGTCGTAGGCGTTTCAAAGGAGCTTGAATAAGAAGCAAAAAAAGCCCCATAATTCGTCTTATAATTAAGTCCGACCGACGGACTCAATTGGTCAAAATCTAGCTTTCCCGAGTCATCGCCATTGGCAAAGTAACCGTCAGTGACATTATAGGAAACCTCGTCATACCGTAAACCGGCAAGAACCGACCACTCAGTACTAAAGGCGTATTGACCCTGGGCGAATAATCCGAGACTATCCACTTTCTCGTTCTGGTCAAAAACCATGGGGCCAAGTATCCCGTCATTATTGTCAAAGCGCTGACGATTATCGTCTTGGCGATCATAATCCATCCCAACTGCAAGACTCATTCCAGCCGGCAAAGCACCAAAGTCATACTGGACACCAGCACCGAAAAAGAACCGGTCCAAATCGACTGATCCACCGCCAACAAACGGAAGCTTGTTAGAAAATTCCCGCCACGCATAGTAGTTCCGTAACGTAAGATTACCCGCAGCAACCGTGCGCTTGTAAACCAAACCTAACCTCTGCTGCTCAAGAGCTTCTCCTGAATCAAATTGGATATTACGATCGCGAGCAGAGGAGGGATCGGTGGCAGCTTGCGCTGCGTTAATGCCTCCTGGATCTTGGGCTTCCGGCTGATCTGTGACATTCAACGATATAAAAAGTTTGCTGGATTCATTGATTGGAACACTAAGTTTGGTATTTATCACACTACCCTTCGCATGTGCGTGATCACGATAACCCCCTAATTGATTGTGGGAGACATTGAAAAGATAGTCGTTTGCGCCGAAATTCCCTGCAGACTTCAACTGCATCTGCCTGTAGTTAAAATCTCCACCCGCAACACGTCCCTGAATGTAAGGGTGCTCACTACCAAGTTCACTGAGAACTGATATGACCCCTCCAGATGCATTGCCATAAAGTGATGAGGCCGGCCCCCGCAAAACCTCGATGCTTTGCGCGGACCCAAGATCAATACTATCGACCCCAGCCTGACCATCCGGCAAGGTTTCCGGAATACCATCGACTATGACCTTTATACCTCGAATACCAAAACTGGATCTCGCACCAAATCCCCTTAGAGAAATTCGGAGGTCTTGTGCAAAATTGTACCGGTTCTGCATGTAGAGTCCGGGTATACCTGCCAGTGCCTCATCGAGGCCAAGCTGCTGTGTTGCCAACTGGATACGATCTTTACCAACCACCGATATCGAGCGACCGGCATCCCTAACCGTACTTTCTATCCGTGTAGCTGTTACCACAATTTCATCTAGCACCCCCTCGTCCACATTTTGTGCATATACCGAAACTGAAAGAGTAAGGGTCACGAAAATAGCGGCCCTCAACAACAGTGCATTGTTCGTTCTGAAACTCATAAATTTGTAACCACGTCTGTTACCTATAAGCGGCATTAATGGACGGGCCGTAACATTAGGTAAAACGGCTACATATTGCTAGACCGATTTTGATTTTTTACAAATTTATTTTATGCCGAAGAGACCACTAACTATAATCAGACGCGCCAAGACTAAACAGAGACTAACCAAACCATGCACCAATATATGAAAACCGTAACGGCTGTATTGCTAATCCCATTCATGGCTGCTTGCGGAAACGCAGGCCGAGAGGCCCCGACCCTAATCGTGTTAAATGCGGACATACGGACTGTGGATCCAAACATGCCACGAGCGCAAGCATTCGCTGTCACTGACGGTAAATTTTCCGCTATGGGAACATCAGCTGAAATAAGTGCACTCGCATCCACATCGACAGAAACAATAGATGCTGGTGGCGTTACCATCATTCCAGGCTTAATTGATGGCCATACCCATATGATAAGCGGTGCGAGTCTTGCTACCGGCGTTGATCTAACGGATATCGAAGATAAAGATGAATGGCTCCGGATTATTCAGGCAAAAGCAGAAACCTTACAGGAAGGCGCCTGGATTTTGGGCGGTCGGTGGAATCATATGCTCGGTGATGGCGTCCTTCCTACAAAAGAAATGCTAGACAAAGTAGCTCCTAAAAATCCAGTACTATTATCAGACATCGATGGACACTCTCGCTGGGCCAGCAGTTTAGCAATCGAACTTGCCGGCATTACTGCCGACAGTCCTGTACCACCCGGAGGTGAAATTCTCACACACCAAAATACTGGAGAACCAACAGGAATATTCTTAGAGGGTGCAGGACGCTTATTTAATGGTGCGTCGGGCCTATCGGAAGCTCGCGACCCTATTGCGGGAGCAAGGGCGGCTATACGCATGGCAAACCGGCTTGGCCTGACCGGTGCGCATGATATGAGCGGTAACGTTAATGCTTTCCTCACTGTACTCAATGAAGGTAACCTAACCATGCGTATTTGGGCGGGCACTTTCGCCGGACCATCTGACAACTTGCAGACTCACTTCACCGATCTGAATGTAGAAAAAGATCGTGTACGCAAAATCGTTACAGACAACGAGCATAGTGCAACGATGGGGCCACTACTCGAGGTTGGCTACGTGAAGATGATGATAGATGGAGTGTTATCAACCCGTACCGCATTAATGCATGAACCTTATTCAGACGTTCCGGAAGCCTCGCCTGAACCATTTATGAATAAAGGTCACCTGAACAATATGGTAACTGCTGCCCACAAGGCTGGTTGGCCAGTAGCGATACATGCAATCGGTGACCAAGGTGTTTCTTGGGTATTAGATGCCTTTGAGTCATCGTCACGCTCACCCGATGCACTCAAGGACCGTATAGAGCATATAGAAGTAGTTACGCCAAATGATGTAAAGCGTTTTAACCGGCTCGGCGTAGCCGCTTCGATGCAACCACATCATGCTACCTGTTGTGTTGGTGACTATGTCATTGATCGTATCAGCCGGGAACGCTTGCCAAATGCTTATGTGTGGCGACAAATGCTCGATAACGGTAATCATCTAGTTCTCGGCTCTGATTGGTCTACCTCACCGCTCAATCCACTTATTCAGATTGGTGATACCTTACACAGAGAAACCCGTATAGACGGCGTCATTCGACCATGGGATGAAGGAAACACCCTAACTTTTGACGAAGCGTTATATGGTTATACTCAGGCGGCTGCAGATATGACTCTGTGGGCTAATGAAATAGGAAGTATTACGATCGGAAAATGGGCGGATTTTGTCATTCTCGATGAATACATAACCGAAGATGTTGGACGATCTATAGAGAACCGGAAGGTTACAGCAACATATTTAGCTGGTGAAAAGGTGTATCCAAGAGACTTCTAGTCTCTTTGTTTTGGATAACAAGCAAGATTAAATGAGAAATTACTGCATATATTTAACGATGGTTTTACAATCAAAAGATGAATGAGTTCAAAACAGCACATCAAGCTTTAGTTGAATGGGCTCTAAAGACCCCTGATCGAGTTTTCCTAAATCAGCCGGTCAATGGTGAACTTCGCACTTATACCTGGGCCGAAGCCGAAGATACATGTAGGCGCCTCGCCAATGCGCTGTCTAAACAACTTGGCTTAAAGTACGGCGAAAAAGTGGCGATACTCGCAAAAAACAGTGCTGAATGGATGCTGGCTGACTTGGCTATTGCAATGGCGGGGCTCGTTTCTGTCCCAATTTACCCAACAGCGAGCCGCAGCACGATTTCGTACATCATCGAGCATAGCGAAGCCTCAGCGCTCTTCGTTGGTAAACTTGACGACCCAGAAACTACAACATCAGCAATCCCCCAATCGATTACAAGCATAGCTTTCCCATACCCTATTGAGAATTGCCAACTAGAGTGGCAAACACTAATCGATGGTAACGCGCCCTTAGAACAGCTTCACCAGCCGTCTTCCGATGAGACAATGACAATTCTTTATACATCCGGTAGCACCGGCCAACCAAAGGGTGTCGTATTAAGTTTTGGCGCCTATGCCTATGCTAGCCAAACAACTGCGAGCCTAGTTGACGTCGAGGCAGAGGATCATTTGTTCTCATACTTACCACTCGCGCATATTACTGAGAGAACCTGTACGGGTGGGCCAGCTATTTACACAGGGACCACAGTCTCCTTTACGGAATCTTTAGAAACCTTTCAAGCAGATCTTAAACGAGCCAGGCCAACAATATTTCTGTCAGTGCCTCGCCTGTGGGTTAAGTTCCAGGCAGGAGTACATGCAAAGATTCCACCAGCCCGCCTAAAGTTACTTCTCTCAATTCCAATTGTTGGCAAGGCTATCGCCAAGAAGATTCGCGACGAACTAGGGTTTAGTAATTGTCGCAGCTTTGGGTCAGGCAGCGCCCCTATTTCTCCACTAACACTGAAATGGTATGCAAAGCTTGGTATTAACATTGGTGAAGGCTGGGGAATGAGCGAGACGAGTGGCTTATCCTGTGGCAACACACCATGTGAGCCTCGGCGTATCGGCACAATCGGAACACCAATTGATGGCACAGAGATCCGCTTATCGGAAGACGGCGAATTATTACTCCGCAGTCCCGGACTTTTCACGGAGTATTACAAACAACCGGAACTGACGAAGGAAGTATTTACTGAAGATGGTTTTTTCCACACTGGTGACAAAGCTGAGTGGGATGCAAAGTTGAAGGCTTATCGTATAACCGGAAGGGTTAAAGACATCTTTAAATGCTCTAAAGGCAAATATGTGACACCAGTGCCAATCGAAGCTTCTTTATCTGGTAACCCACTGTTAGAACAAATCTGTGTCATGGGGGCAGGCCTACCTGCTCCCGTCGCTGTAGTAGTTCTCTCTGAAGCTGCGCAACAAATGACTGACGAACAAGTCGTAGTCAGTTTGGAGACCACTTTGAAGGTTATAAATGATGACTTGGAGTCTCATGAGCAACTATCAAATATTATCATCGTCAATGAAGAATGGACCACCGAGAATGGTCTTCTAACACCTACCCTAAAGCTCAAACGGGATATCCTCGAAGAAAAATATCAGGCTCTCATTAACCAGAAATTCTTGACCCCGATAGCTCGCGAAGATTGATTCAAAAACCTCTACAGAGCGCGCCCCTTAGAAAGGGCGTATTTGATTGGATTCTTTTCAATGTGCTGATAAGTCAAATGTAATATTCCCATCAAAGACCGTTAGCATCACTTTTGTATCAGCAATCCGATTAGTGGCGCCAGTCTCGGCGAGAAGAACAATATTTTGGCTAAGGGCAATGAGATCTGCTTTTTTTCCAACTTCTATACTACCTACCTCGTCCTCGTGACCCATGACCCGAGCTCCATTAATCGTAAATGCCTCTATGGCAGTATGAATATCGATTCGTTGCTCAGCATTAAGAACAACCTCACCATCACTTCTATAGAGCGCTGCTTGTAAACTGGAAAACGGCATCGGATCCCTGCTTCCTACCGGAGCATCACTCCCGTTAACGAGCAAGCCACCAGCTTCGTCGATACTACGTGCTGGATATACATTCTGCATGTAATAGTGATCACTGTTATATAGATCTTCTATACCATCTACTTCGTCGATAAAAGGTATAACCATCGTCTCATATTGTTTCGAGGGGTTAGCCCAGACAAAAGTAAATACAACGGCTATACCAAGCTCCCCTATGCGTTTCTGATCATCTGGATGAGCTAATTGCACATGTGCAAGGCTCTGGCTGGTACCTTTTCCATCAGCAATACTCTTAACTTTGCCAAACTCATCTACCGCTATACGAACTGCTTTATCCGATAGAGCATGCACATGCACATTAAATCCAGCCTCGGTTGCCTTTCTAATATACGCGCGCACAAAAGCCTCTTCATGCTCTAAGACACCGCCGTACGGTATACATTGCCGTGGGTAGAACCCATATTCTGTTACAAAATCATCTATCCTCGCGGAAGTTTTAAAGTCATCTGGATTCGATTGCACTTGGGAGCAAATTTCGCGACCCTGATCTACATAACCGACGATATCAAAAGTTTCATCATCTGCATTACCATCAAAAATTGGCTGCTTAAAGTTTTCAAGCAATGCTGCAACGGGCATATCGGGTGGAGATGCCATTGGATTCCCTTCGAGTACCGCGTCTGCAAACAATTTTACCCCATCAGCCTTAACATACCGGTAAGCAGAATATTGATCCCTTAGTTCCCTTAACATCGCTAAGTGCTCATCGATTTCATGAATATCTTCGTTTGATGGTTCAACCATCGCAGCACGGAAACGAAATGTTATTTGTTCACGTTCTTCCAACCTTCCATATGCCGCAAGTGTTTTCGGTGTAACAATTGCATCCTGCAGGGTTGTAATGCCAGTTGCTGCCATTTTTTTTGCAACACGCGTCAGTGTGTCATCAAGATCTCCGGACATACCCAACATGTCTTCAAACCAAGAGCTCCGTATCAGCAATCGTGCATCCTCGCTGATTCCACCAGTCGGCTCACCATTCGCATCAACCTGGATAAAGGGCTTGTAATCAGAATAATCGGCGTTAAGGGAAGCTGCGTTGATTTCGATATTCTTACCATTCTCATTTGTCGCAAGCGATAAAGCCAAACTATTAGCCGCTGCATGGTGGCCGTCATCCCCGTACAAAAATATGGGATGGTCCAAAGATACTGCATCAAGTGCCGCGCGAATATTTGGTATATCAGTACTTGGTTGATTCCCATTTGAGAAGGCCCATTGCAATACGATTAACCATTCACCACCATTTATCTCATAATCTATGAGGCACTTTTTCAGAACAGGCACCAATGCTTCCAAAGAATAGGGAGTAGAATCAAGGTCACACATTCTCGGCTGTACTGTGCCCATTGCATGCACATGCATATCATGGATACCAGGCATTACCATTTGGCCATCCATATCGCGAATTACAGTATTTTCTCCAATGTAGCTTGCCACCCCCTCAGATGAACCAACAAATACGATCCTATCGCCGCGGATGGCAACTGCTTCGGCAATGCTGTCATTTTCATCAACCGTATAGATCCACCCATTATCAAGTACGACATCGGCAGACAAATCATTTTTCGCTGTCCCACAACCGTGAAGAAGGAATATTGCATGAATTACGATTACAGATGTCAGGCGCTTCATACGTCTCTCCGTACTATATGCTTATATGATTCAGTCAAAAAAAAACCGCCCCCAAATGGGAGCGGTTCCGTTAATTAAATCCTGGCGGTGTCCTACTCTCACATGGGGAGACCCCACACTACCATCGGCGCTGAG
>CAJWFK010000030.1 GCA_913031125.1 uncultured Woeseia sp.
TGTCTGGTGCTGCTCGCGGTAAGGTTCTACCGGCTGAAAAATTTGGTTCTATAGAACTTAAGTTACCTGAAGGGGTTTTTGCACAGACAGTTTCAGGCGATTATGCAACGGACAAAGAGAATGTTGAGGATAGGGACATGGTTCTTCATCCTGATCCGACAACTTTGCGGCCAGTGCCGTATTTTCCAGCTCCGGCGGCATCTGTATTTGCCGATTGTACTGACCGAGATGGATTGCCTGTCGAAACTTCGCCGCGTCATGTGTTGCGTAAGGTCTTGAAATTTTATGAGAGCAAAGGTTGGAACCCTGTGGTCGCGCCGGAGGTCGAGTTTTACCTTATTAACCCACATTCGGACCCAAATGAAGAAGTTGAGCCGCCGGTCGGTAGGCTCGGTTGGACCGAAACATCAAAACAGCCATATAGCATCGATACAATGAATGCGTTTGAACCTTTCATCAATGATGTATATGCATATTGTGAAGTTCAGGACATAAAAATTGATACGCTGTTACAGGAATTGGGGCCTGGGCAATTCGAGCTTAATTTTTTGCATGGCAACGCGGTTGATCTTGCGGATCAGGTCCTACTGTTTAAACGAACGGTCCGTGAGGCTGCGATCGCACATAAACTCCACGCCACATTCTTGGCGCGTCCTATGTCTGAGGAAGCTGGTAGCGCATTACATATACATCAAAGTGTAGTGGATAAGAACGGAAACAATATTTTTTCCAATGCAGACGGAACTGCAAGTGATCTTTTTACTGGTTACATTGGTGGCCTGCAGAAGTATATGCCTCATGCGTTATTAGTTTTTGCACCGTACCCTAATTCTTATCGTCGATTTTTGAGTTACTGGTCATCCCCCGTGAACCTTGATTGGGCAGTGGATAACCGTACTGTGGGATTGCGTGTTCCCGATTCGAGCCCGGAATCTCGGCGCGTAGAAAATCGCATTGCGGGTGCCGACGTCAATCCTTATCTTGTTTTGGCAAGTACTTTGGCGTGCGGCTATCTGGGGATGGTCGAGGGCTGTAAGCCAGATGACCCGATTGATGGTAGTGCTTATGATTTACCGTTTAGCTTGCATCGGTTTCTTTATGAAGCCATCGATGCCTTTGAGAGTAGTGGAGCTATGCGGCAGATGCTTGGCGACAAGTTTGTTAGTCTTTATTCTGAGGTCAAGAAGACGGAATGTAACGAATTTCAAGAAATAGTGACGCCATGGGAACGCGAAATTTTAATGTTTAATGTTTGATTTATTTCAGAATATGAATAAGAGATGACCTGACGATTAAGGTCAGCTAGCATTCGTCTATAAGATTTGCGGCGCATCAGCCGCTTGAGGATACCAAATGACCGTTGTCGAAAAACGCTCAGTGACTGCGTGGCAGGAGCTTGATCTTGAGCATTACCTCCATCCATTTACAGATCACAAGGATTTAGGCGATAAAAAGAGCCGTATCATCACCCGCGCTGACGGTGTTTATATTTATGATGCGGAAGGAAACAAGATTCTGGATGGAATGTCTGGACTTTGGTGTGTCAACATTGGTTACGGGCGCAA
The DNA here is from genome assembly GCA_913031125.1 of uncultured Woeseia sp. GTDB lineage: Bacteria > Pseudomonadota > Gammaproteobacteria > Steroidobacterales > Woeseiaceae > SZUA-117. The sequence continues at coordinate 1,566 of CAJWFK010000030.1, forward strand.
GGAAATAGTAAAAGCTGCCGAGCGGCAGCTGAGTGAGTTACCGTATTACAATAGCTTTTTTCAGTGCGCGAACCCTCCGTCGATAGAATTATCAGAAAAACTCGGTGAATTAACGCAACCGCAGTTTAACCGTGTGTTTTACACTGGATCAGGGTCTGAATCGATTGACACAATGCTGAAAATGGTCTGGCGCTATTGGGACCTAATGGGTCAACCTGAGCGCAAAACTATTATTGCACGCGAGAATGCCTATCATGGATCGACGGTGGCCGGCGCAAGTCTTGGTGGTATGGCACCGATGCATAAACAGGGTGGAATCATGCCGTACATCGAACACATTCAGCAGCCTTATTGGTTTGAAAGCGACCGTCAGCTATCCAATGAGGAGTTTGGTTTACAGGCAGCACGCGCGCTTGAACAAAAAATAGAGAAAATAGGTGCCGGAAATGTCGCTGGATTTGTGGGTGAACCAATTCAGGGTGCAGGGGGCGTGATTATACCGCCAGATAGTTATTGGCCTGAAATACAGCGGATTTGTGACGATTACGGCATTCTGCTGATAACTGATGAGGTTATCTGTGGCTTCGGGCGTTTGGGCGAATGGTTTGGTGCTGATTACTATGGTGTTAAGCCTGATCTTATGACTTTTGCAAAGGCAGTGACTTCTGGATATTTACCGCTGGGTGGCGTTATGGTCAGCGATAGGGTGGGTGATGTGTTAATTGAGCGAGGGGGTGAGTTCGCCCATGGATATACCTATTCGGGACATCCGGCTTCGTGCGCCGTGGCAATTGAGAACCTCAGGATTATGCAGGATGAGAAACTTATCGAGAGGACACGCACTGAGATTGGTCCATATATGCAAGCACAGTGGGCGAATCTGGCTGAGCACCCATTAGTTGGAGAAACCCGGATGATAGGTTTGATGGGGGCTCTAGAACTGGTAGAGAATAAGGAAACTCTTGAACGGTTTAACAAAGATATTGGGGTAGGTACGATTTGCCGAGATATACTTATCAATAATGGTCTGGTAATGCGTGCGGTCGGGGATACGATCGTTACAGCGCCGCCCCTGTCTATGGAGCGTGTGCACGTGGATGAGCAGGTCGAGAAGGCTTGGAAGTGCTTAGATTTGACGCAAAAGATCGTAGGTTGAGTGGAGAGAGAATCAATGTCTTTGAAAAAAGAAGGTGACTTTGCTTTTAACAGGGATAATTTGTATGGCACGACCAATGAACCAACGTATGCTGGTGCAACTTCATTTATGCGCCGCAAATATACGCGTGATCTCGAAGGGGTCGACCTTGTAGTTACTGGGATACCTCTGGACACAGCAACAACCAATCGCCCTGGTGCCCGTTTCGGCCCCAGAGCAATCCGAGCTGCGTCTACCATTATGGCGTGGGCCCGTCCCTACGGCACTAAAGAAGATCCTTTTGACAAACTTGCCGTCATTGATTACGGCGATTGCTTCTGGGATTTCGGGCGGCCTGAGGAAGTGCCGGGTGCTATCGAGGAGCATGCAACGAATATTATTAGTCAGGGTCCGGGTCTTTTATCGCTCGGAGGAGATCATTTTATCGCATGGCCGCTTCTCAAAGCGCATGCAAAGAAGCACGGTAAGCCGCTTTCGTTGCTTCATTTCGATGCGCATAGTGATACTTGGCCTTGCGAAGATGGCAGGATCGATCATGGCACGATGTTTCGGCATGCAGTGAACGAAGGACTGGTCGATCCCACACAGTCGACCCAGATTGGTTTGCGGACGACTAATGACGATACATTAGGGTTTAATATTTTTGATGGTCCATTTGTGAATAGGGAAGGTATTGACGTTGTTGTCGAAGAAACAAAGAAAATTCTTGGGAACAGACCTGTTTATCTAAGTTTCGATATAGATTGTCTCGACCCTAGTTATGCACCAGGAACCGGGACCCCAGTGTGTGGAGGATTAACTACCAATCAGGCTATCCAGATATTGCGGGGTTTAAGTGGAATCAACCTAATTGGTATGGATGTTGTTGAGGTGGCGCCAGCTTATGATATTGGGGAGATCACAGCGCTTGCTGGTGCAACATTGGCGGTTGAGTTCATCAACATGTACGCTAATCGGCCTTAAAGTACTCTGCGATTGTAATCAAGATAGCTCAGCGTTTTCTCGGCTGCGCCGAATTTCGTTTTCTATGTGTTTCTCTTGGCTGGTTGGTGCATAAAGTGCAGGGGCCGCGTCAGTAACAAATTCCTGAAGTGGAGCAATTGTATATGTGTTATCGACCGCAACAAACATGACAATACTAAATCGTTGCTCATCAGTTTGACGTACCCGATGCCCTGTAGCTTTAAAATGACCATTAGTCCAACGTTCGAGCATATCGTCTAGCATGACAATAATGCGACCGGTCCCAGATTCCGCATCTAGCCAACGTCCATCAATCGTTCGAAGTTCGAGTCCCGGAGCGTTCTGAAATATAAGGGTTATGCATTCAAAATCTGTATGTGCCGAAATGCCCACGTTGGACTCAGCGTATTCGAGTGCATCGTCAGCATAATGCAGCAGTCTCATTGAAGTTGTTGTCCGTTTTTGGCAGCGCACCTTGAGAAAATCAGTTTCAATGCCGGCCGCTTGAGCGATTATTTCAAGTATCCGGTCAGCAATTTGCAGATTCATGTTCCAACAAGCGGTCACGTCGCTCTGAAATCCTTCGATAGTTGGCCAGTAAGAGCCTCCTGAAGTTACTTCACTTGAGCCAAAGTCATATGCTTCCACGCTCGCGATAGTGCCTGGCTGGTATGCCGGTTCGGTAAATTTTGGTTGCCAGCCGCGTCTACCATCGACCTGCTGCATATCCGTTTTGCGAGAATCTGTGTCATCGATGGCGAAAAATGTTTTCATTTGATGCAACGTATTGTCAACGATTTGTTCCTGGACCGGAATTGGTTGAATATAGAAAAAACCTGTTTCGAGGCAGGCAGTACGTACCGTATTGATCAGGGTCTCATCCGCTGGGTTGAACAGTTTACGTGCGTCTATGACAGGCACGAATGAATCTGCATCCCCAGTAACCGGATCGGATTGATTAAGATCAATAGTGCTAGGCATAAAAAACTAAAAACTCGGTGGTGTACAGGCAGACACAACAATACAATCTTTATTACCTGTATTGCGAAACCGATGGGGTAAGCTACTATTAAATCGGTAGGCGTCACCGGCTAAAAGTATTTGTACCTGTTCTCCAACCGTCACTTCCAGACGCCCTTGTAGAACAATTCCACCTTCTTCAGCATTGTGACTCAACATGGATTGTCCGGTATCCGCTCCTGGATGATATCTTTCATAAAGAATTTGTAGATGACTTTTGCTGAGATCACTCCCCACTTGCATATATGAGATGAGTCCGCTGGAAATTTCGCTTAATTCATCATTCCGATAAAAGTACTTTTCATCATCGAAATCATCTGCTGAAAAGAATTCGGCGAACGATACATCAAGACTATCCAGGATGCGTTTTAAGAGCCCCATCGATGGGTCTGTACGGCCATGCTCAATAAGAGAGATTGAAGCATTTGACACGTTTGCCCTCGCTGCCAGCTTCCTTTGGGAGAGTCCTTTAGTGTTGCGTAATGCCTTTAATTTAAGCCCGATATTTTGCATATTGAATGTTTTTGTTGAATTGTTAAATTAATTTAACAAAAAATACCTAATTTGCAACAAAAACAGTCAGTTAATAAAACTAGTTTAAATATTGTTAACTTATTTTCTATCCAGTAACCTGCACATATTGGAGCTATTCTTATCTCGGAGGCAAGGATGACAGACAACACAGCAAGAAAAATAGAGACAGCCTTACCGGATCTTGAGGCATATTGGATGCCATACACTGGTAACCGCTATTTCAAAGAGAATCCGCGGTTAATTTCACGTGCAGAAGGCATGCACTGCTATACGCCTGATGGCCGTGAATTACTGGATGCAGTTGCTGGCTTATGGTGCTGCTCTGCCGGACATTGTCATCCCAAGATTGTTGAGGCAATTAAACAGCAGGCTGAAACGCTTGATTATGCGATGGCTTTTCAACTTGGGCACCCTGGTATTTTTGAATTGGCTAATAAGTTAATTGAAATCGCTCCAGATGGATTGGACTACGCATTCTTTACTAACTCTGGCTCAGAATCTGTCGATACCTCTCTAAAGATGGCGCTTGCCTACCATCGGATACGTGGAGATGCAGGACGAACGCGTTTTATTGGGCGCGAGAGGGGATATCACGGTTGTGGCTTTGGGGGCGTTTCGGTTGGGGGTATTTCTCCAAACCGTAAAATGTTCGGGGCAATGCTACCGGGTGTCGATCACCTGCCACATACGCACAACCTTGAACACAATGCTTTCTCAAGGGGACTTCCGAAATGGGGTGCACATCTGGCGGATGAACTGGAAAACATCATTATGTTGCATGATCCCTCTAACGTAGCTGCAGTGATTGTTGAGCCTATTGCAGGTTCAGCCGGAGTGCTTATGCCACCCGAGGGCTACCTTAAACGCTTACGCGAGATCTGTGATAAGCATGGTGTCCTGCTAATCTTCGATGAGGTGATATGCGGCTTCGGGCGGACTGGTGATTCTTTTGGCGCCTCGCGTTTCAATGTTACACCTGACCTGATGACAACGGCTAAGGGACTAACGAGTGGCACTGTGCCAATGGGTGCTGTACTAGCTTCAAATGAGATATACAACACTTTTATGACGGGTCCTGAAAGCGCCATTGAGTTTGCTCATGGCTATACATATTCTGGACATCCGTTAGCTGCGGCAGCTGGCTGTGCGACCCTGGATGTGTATCAGGAGGAGGGTTTATTTGAAAGAGCTCGGTCCATGGAGGACGTATTCGCTGACGGGCTCCATAGCTTGAAGGGCGAACCGAATGTGATTGATGTTCGGAACCTGGGTCTTATCGGAGCTGTAGAATTGGAGCCTATTGAGGGACAGCCTACTGAGCGAGCTATGAGTGTTTTTCGTGAATGTTTTGATGCAGGTGTAATCGTCCGGACGACTGGCGATATTCTGGCGTTTTCTCCACCGTTAATTATTGATGAAAAACAAATTGAGATAATTGTGGAAGCAGTGCGAGCAGCGCTCCGCAAACAATAGGAAAAATCAGTGGGACAAAAAGCCAAACAAGTAAAAGGTATTCGTCGCGTAGATAATTGGATTAACGGCGAGCCTAGTGAATGTTCATCTGATCGATATGGTGATGTTTTCGATTCAGCTACAGGAGAAAGATGTGCAGAGGTAGCGATGTCGAACGAATCGGATGTTGATAAAGCGATTGCCGCTGCGGCCGGGGCTTTCCCAAGCTGGTCACGCACCCCTGTTCTTCGTCGAGCACAAGTCATGTTCAAGCTCAAATCATTGGTGGAACGGGATCGTGCGGAAATCGCCGAATTGATTACACAGGAGCATGGGAAGGTTCTTCATGATGCAGATGGTTCGATCCAACGGGGCCTTGAAGTTGTGGAGTTTGCGTGTGGTATCCCCCATTTGATTAAAGGCGAGTTTAATGACCAGGTAGGAACGGGGGTCGACACTTATTCTATGCGGCAGCCGGTCGGTGTTTGTGCTGGTATCACGCCGTTTAATTTCCCGGCAATGGTTCCCATGTGGATGTTTCCTTTAGCGATCGCTACTGGAAACACGTTTATATTGAAACCTTCAGAGAAAGATCCCAGCTGTTCTTTAAAATGGGCTGAGTTACTGGCTGAGGCAGGGTTGCCACCGGGCGTATTTAATGTTGTGCAGGGTGACCATATTGCTGTTAATGCGATTTTGAATGATGAGAGGGTGGCGGCAGCGAGTTTTGTCGGTTCCACTCCAGTCGCTGAACATGTCTATAAAACGGCTTCGGCAAATGGTAAGCGGGTGCAGGCACTGGGAGGCGCAAAAAATCATTTGGTCGTTTTGCCGGATGCGGATATGGACAAGGCTGCTGATGCATTGGTGGGTGCGGGCTATGGTTCCGCAGGTGAGCGCTGTATGGCAATTTCTGTCATTGTTGCAGTTGGTGATTCAGCTGAGCCACTCCTGGAGAAATTATTGCCAAAAATCGATGTCCTGAAAATTGGGACCGGAATGGACAACAATAATGATATGGGACCGCTAATTACAGCTGAGCATCGCGATAAAGTTGCATCCTATATTGATATTGGTGAGCAGGAGGGAGCTCAGTTAGTAGTTGATGGGCGTATGCATGATGTTACTAATTTGCCGGGATACTTTCTTGGCCCGACATTATTTGATTATGCGACACACGATATGCGTGTCTACAAAGAAGAGATATTTGGCCCAGTATTAACAATGATTCGGGTTGATACTTTTGATGAAGCAATTCAGCTTGTTAATGATCATGAATATGGAAACGGAACATCGATTTTTACGCGTGATGGTGATGCAGCTCGCGAATTTTCAAATAACATCGAAGTGGGTATGGTAGGTGTAAATGTTCCCATTCCGGTGCCCCTAGCCTTCCATAGTTTTGGCGGTTGGAAACGTTCCCTGTTTGGTGATATGTCGATCTATGGCATGGAAGGTGTACGTTTTTATACGAGACTTAAGACTGTGACATCCAGATGGCCAACTGGTATTCGTAAAGGTGCCGATTTTTCAATGCCGACGATGTAGCTATGGAAGTCCTGGGCGAGTACCAGATTAATGCACCCCGCCAGCATGTTTGGGAGGCCCTGAATGATCCTGAAATGTTGGAAAAGTGTATCCCGGGCTGCAAGTCTCTTCAGCACGTCCGCGATAATGAATTTACTGCGATGGTTACCGCCAAAATTGGACCGGTACAGGCTAATTTTAACACCACACTACTGCTCGAAGATCTGAATCCGCCGGAGAGTTACTGCTTGGTCGGCAAAAGCAAAGCTGCAGTAGGCTTTGGAAGCGGCAGTGCTCAGATACATCTGCGAGATAACGGCAAATTTACATCACTGAGCTACAAAGCAGATCTTAAGGTTGGCGGTAAGCTCGCCCAAGTTGGTTCGAGGCTTGTTCTGGGAGCGACCAAGAAGATCGCAGATGATTTTTTTGCGAAGTTTTGCACAGAATTAGATGTAGCTGTTGAGCTCAAGGACACTAATATAAAGGAGAATCAGGTGTCCGGTATTTCAGTAGTGTGGGTCACCATTTTAGGGGCCATACTGGCTTTGTTTAGTCTTTGGTTTCTGCTAGGCTAAATAGCGTCCAACGAGAATTATAAAGAGCCCTTTTAAGCTGTGCTGGGCCACTAAAAACTGTTAAATATAGGATGGTCTTATGAACCCGAAGGTCTCCATGAAGCTGAATGGCGAAGCCGTCAGCGCTGAAGTTGATTCGCGAATGCTTCTTGTTGAGCTGATTCGCGAGACATTTTCTAAAACAGGCACCCACGTAGGATGTGATACGAGCCAATGCGGAGCTTGTGTTGTGCATGTAAATGGTCGTTCAGTTAAAAGTTGCACCATGCTGGCAGTGCAGGCTGATGGGGCTGATGTGCAAACCATCGAAGGTGTGGCATCAAATGGCGAGCTACATCCCATGCAGGCAGCGTTTCGTGAATACCATGGGCTGCAATGTGGATTTTGTACCCCCGGTATGATCATGAGTGCGCTGGATCTCGTAAAACACAATCCAAATCCTGACGACAAGGAGATCCGGGAGTGGTTGGAAGGTAATCTATGTCGCTGTACCGGTTATCAGAATATTGTCCTCGCAGTTAAAGCTGGTGCCGAAGCAATGCAGTCCGTTACAGGTCAAGGCGAGGCTAGAGATGATTAAGAATGGAATTGGCGCTGATGTTAGGCGCAAAGAAGATCGACGTTTTATCACTGGCGCTGGTAAATATGTTGATGATATTAACCGCCCTAATCAGCTATATGGTTACATTGTGCGATCGCCTTTGGCACATGCGAGGATCAGTAGTATAGGTATATCAGCAGCAGAACAGATTCCCGGTGTCGTAGCCGTGCTGACTGGTGCTGATATGGCAGCTGACGGGGTTGGCGGAGTGCCTTGTGGTTGGGGCGTCAACAACAAAGATGGTTCTCCGATGGCGGAACCACCGCATCCTCCGCTTGCAACAGATGTGGTTCGCTATGTTGGTGATCAGGTCGCAATCGTACTTGCTGAAAGTCGTTCTATAGCCAAGGATGCAGGCGAACTTCTTGAGGTCGACTATGAGGAGTTACCGGTGGTTGCCGGCCTTGAGGCAGCGAGCGCAGATGATGCCCCGCTCGTTTATGACGAGGTGCCGGGGAACATTTGTTTCGACTGGGAAATTGGCGATAAAGCGGCCACTGATAAGGCATTCGAAGAAGCGGCGTCCGTTGCAAGCCTTGATCTGGTGAATAATCGGTTGGTTGCTAATGCGATGGAACCGCGATCCGCAATTGGTGAATACGATGGCGGTAAGGATGAACATACGCTCTATACGACTAGTCAGAATCCTCATGTGATTCGGTTACTTATGGGCGCATTTGTTATGGGGCTTCCTGAGCATAAGCTCCGGGTTGTGGCCCCTGATGTTGGGGGCGGTTTCGGCTCAAAAATTTTCCACTATGCAGAGGAAGCAATTGTTACTTGGGCTGCTAAACGGGTTAATCGGCCAGTTAAATGGACGGCTGATCGCAGCGAGTCTTTCATCAGCGATGCCCATGGTCGTGACCATATTTCGCGTGCAGAGATGGCAATGGATGAAAATGGTATCTTCCTTGGCTTACGTGTTTCCACACGTGCTAACTTGGGGGCTTATTTGTCGACATTTGCGCCCTCGGTCCCTACTTATCTATATGCAACCCTGCTCGCCGGTAATTACAAAACACCGGCGATCTATACCGAGGTTAAAGGTATGTTTACAAATACCGTGCCGGTTGATGCGTATAGGGGTGCTGGTCGTCCGGAAGCAAGCTACCTACTTGAAAGGTTGGTAGACCGAGCTGCAAAAGTAGCGGGTCTTGACCCGGTTGAGATACGACGCCGCAATTTTATCAAACCGGAGGATTTCCCCTACGCGACGCCCGTTGCTCTGGAATATGATACCGGCGATTACGATGCGACCTTGGATAAAGCGCTTGAGCTTTCGGATTATAACAATTTTGAGTCGCGGAAAGCTGAATCTGCCAAACGCGGCAAGCTACGTGGCCTAGGTATTGCTACTTATATCGAGGCTTGTGGTATTGCCCCGTCCAATGTTGCTGGTGCATTAGGTGCGCGAGCAGGGTTATACGAGGCGGGAACAGTACGTGTGAATCCCACTGGTTCTGTCACGGTGTTGACGGGCTCGCATAGCCATGGCCAGGGTCACGAAACAACTTTTGCACAACTAGTGACAGAGATGCTTGGAGTTGATTTTGACGCAGTTGAAATTGTTCATGGTGATACAGCCAAGGTGCCATTCGGAATGGGGACCTATGGTTCGCGGTCGGCAGCGGTTGGTGGTGTTGCGTTAGTTAATGCCCTTGAGAAGATTAGGACAAAAGCAAAAAAGATTGCGGCACATTTGCTAGAAGCATCTGATGAAGATATCGATTTTCAGGATGGACAGTTAGTTGTGGCTGGTACGGATAAAGCGGTTCCGTTTGGGGATGTTGCCATGGCTGCATATGTTCCACATAACTACCCACTCGATACACTTGAACCAGGCCTTGAAGAAACAGCATTTTATGACCCAAAGAATTTTACATTTCCAGCGGGTTGTTATGTTTGTGAGGTCGAAATCGATACTGATACAGGTAAAGTTGACGTTGTTGCATTTACAGCAGCTGATGACTTTGGCCGGATTATTAATCCGATGATCGTCGAAGGGCAGGTGCATGGCGGGTTGGTACAGGGTATCGGACAAGCACTTTATGAAAATTGTGTATATGACGATTCGGGCCAGCTGATTAGTGGTTCTTTGATGGACTATTGTCTGCCCAAGGCAGATAACGTGCCCGATTTTTCAGTTACGACGAATGTTACCCCTTGTACTCATAATGTGCTTGGCGTCAAAGGTTGCGGTGAAGCTGGGGCAATCGGAGCACCGCCAGCAGTGATTAATGCAGTTGTGGATGCACTGTCTGCTTACAATGTTGAAGATGTTCCCATGCCGGCGACTCCGCAACGTGTGTGGCAGGCAATGCAGGCGACGAAATAGAGAGGAGCAGCGATATGTATGACTTCAAATATCATCGACCGGCATCTCTGGATGAAGCAAAACAGATTTTGTCGGGGAACGAGGAAGCAAAAGCAATATCCGGTGGCATGACGCTTTTACCAACAATGAAACTGAGGCTGGCACGTCCCTCGGATGTTATTGACTTGTCGGATATTGCTGAATTGTCTGGTATTAATGACAACGGAAGCCACATTGAAATAGGTGCGATGACCCGTCATGCTGACGTTGCAGCAAGTGAGGTGGTTCGGTCAGCAATCCCGGCACTTGCCGAGTTAGCTGAGTCTATCGGTGATGCTCAGGTAAGAAATCGTGGGACGATTGGTGGCTCTGTCGCGAACAGTGATCCCGCGGCAGATTACCCAGCCGCAGTACTGGGATTGAATGGGATAGTAAAAACAGATTGTCGTGAAATCCTGGCCGATGAATTTTTCGTCGGCATGTTTGAAACGGCGCTCGCTGAGGATGAAATCGTGGTTTCGGTTACCTTTCCCAAACCTAAACGAGCGGCTTACTGCAAATTTCCAAATCCAGCGTCTCGTTATGCAATTGTTGGTGTAATGATCGCTGAGATGGATGAGGGTATCCGAGTTGCAGTAACCGGAGCTGGTGCCTGCGCATTTCGTTTCACGGCTCTAGAGGAAGCACTCTCAGCTTCGTTGGACGCGGATGTTGTTTCAAAGTGTCAGGTTGATGCGACCGATTTGAACACTGATCTGCATGCCAGCGCTGAATACCGGGCTCATCTGGTGAGCATCATGGCTGCGCGGGCGGTGAAGACGTTGGGTGGATAAAAAGACCGAATTGCCTAGGGACGTTACTAACGTCGAAACACTGTTAGCCGATGGTGATTATGTTGCGGACCGAGGCCTTGCAACTGCCATTTTTCTTGCACTGCAAATGGGTCGACCGATTTTGTTAGAGGGCGAGGCCGGGGTTGGCAAGACCGAGATAGCCAAAGTGCTAGCCAGAACTCTTGATCGAGACCTTATTCGTCTTCAATGTTTCGAAGGACTGGACTTGGCTAGTGCCGCTTATGAATGGAATTATCCGCAGCAAATGGTTGCTATTCGATTGGCCGAAGGAGAAGGAAAAGCCTCAGAAATCGGTGAAAGCCTATATACAAATGACTATTTGATCGAACGCCCTTTGCTGCAGGCCTTGCGATCGCGCATTGGAGGTCCTCCGGTTTTACTTATTGATGAGATTGATCGGGCTGATGAGCCATTTGAGGCCTTCCTACTGGAGTTATTGTCAGATTTTCAGCTGACGATTCCGGAACTTGGAACAGTCGTTGCGGATGAACCACCGATTGTCGTGATTACATCTAACCGTACACGTGAAGTTCATGATGCGCTCCGACGGCGCTGCCTTTATCACTGGGTTGATTATCCTACGCTTGACGCTGAGTTGAAAATTCTGGCTATTAAGGCTCCGCAACTTAATGCGAAGCTGCGTCGCCAGCTTGTGGCGTTTATTCACAAGTTGCGCGACCAGGAGCTCTTCAAGCAGCCGGGCGTTGCAGAGTCAATCGATTGGGCACATGCGTTGACTCAGCTTGATGTGATCACGCTGACACCGGACCTAGTGAATAACTCCTTAGGTTCGCTATTAAAGTATCAAGACGATATTGCCAAAATTCAAGGGAGCGAGGCCGCCCGTTTATTATCTGAGATACAGGCTGCCGCCTGAATTTTAAGTAACCGTGCCTAAGGTTTCAGAAAGTCGTATCGCTGAGAATATTCTCCTCTTTTGCCGCACCCTACGAAAGGCCGGTATGCCCATTGGACCGGGTCAAATATTAGATGCAAGTGAGGCTATATTGCGAACGGGTATAGGCCGGCGTGATGATTTCTACATGGCATTGCGTGCGGTTCTGGTCATGGACCCGATGCAATTTCGCCTGTTTGATCAGGTGTTCCACGTATATTTTCGTAATCCGCGTTTACTGGAACGAATGATAGGGTTGTTATTGCCGACTTTGGAGCAGCATGGCACTGAAGGGGGGGCGCCTATTCGCAGGCTTATTGAAGCAATATCCACTAATACTGCGAGTGATGACGAAGATAGCATCGCTGAATACAGTCAAATAGGGGCCTCGCATAACGAGGTGTTGACCGACAAGGACTTTGAACAGATGAGTTTGGAGGAATTGGAAGAATCCAAACAAATGTTGCATGAAAGAATAAACCTTATTCGAAAGGTGCGGACGCGAAGATTCTGCCCAAATCATTTTGGCTATAGATATGATCCACGGAAGTCGATGCAACGAATGTTGCGTACTGACGGACAGCTCATACAGCTGGTGCGAAAGCAGTACAGACTGCGGCCACCAACTTTAGTGTTGATTTGCGATATCTCCGGCTCCATGAGCCATTATTCAAGAATGTTTATGTATTTTGCACATGCTCTGACTAATACCAGGCAAAAAGTACACACTTTTGTTCTGGGTACCCGGCTCACGAACATCACAAATTGGTTGGGTACACGAGACGTGGATCGTGCGCTCGACCGAGTGGCTCATGAAGTCGAAGATTGGGATGGCGGAACACGTATCGCTGATTGTTTGGCCGAATTTAATTTCAACTGGGGACGTCGGATATTGTCGGGTAATTCTGTCGTCGTATTGTTAAGTGATGGATTAGAATGCGACTCAAAAAGTGATCTGGATTTTCAGATGGCTCGGCTACAGCGGAGCACTGATGAACTAATCTGGCTGAATCCGATGCTTCGCTACAGCGACTTCGAACCGAAAGCATTTGGTATCAGAACCATGTTGCCATATGCAGATCATTTTCTTGCTGCTCACAACATTACTAGCCTCATCCAGCTCGGGAGGCTGCTTAGCGGATCCCATCGTCAAAATGAGAGACAAGTAGCATGACGGTAAAGAATCTTCTGGAAGTTTTCGGAACTTGGAAGGCGGAAGAAAAACCATTGGTTGTTGCCAGTGTATTTGAAACGGCTGGGTCTACATACAGCAAAACAGGCGCACATATGCTGATTAACGGGGATGGCGAATTTTCAGGCATGCTTTCAGGAGGGTGCTTGGAAGGAGACCTTGCAGAGCATGCCAAGATTGCACTGAGCTCGGGTATACCCAGAGTGGTTACCTATGATTTGGGTGACAACGAGAACGAATTATGGGGACTTGGTGTCGGTTGCGATGGGTTAATGCATATATTCTTGCTGCCTATATATGTAGAAAAAGGATATGAGCCGTTCAAGGCGATCGCGGATGGTTTGGGTGGAGATAAGACTCTTGTTTCAATTACAGTCATTGAATCTGATATAGACGATTTACCAATAGGTACTTCAATGGTTGTGGTTGATGAAAAGCTAACTTTCAGCAATGTTGATGTTCAATTTGAAAAAGAAATTTCAGAAATAATTGGCTCGGTCGCTGTTAACCAAAAATCGCAAACCAGTGATTTTGGAGTGGGGCATGAGCATGCACGGTTGTTATGCTCTGTACTTAAACCGCCGCCCTCGATATTGGTTCTTGGCGGTGGACTTGATGCGGCGCCGGTGGTCCGTTTTGCGGCAGAACTCGGATGGAAGGTAACTCTGCAGGATCACCGACCCGCATATATTGAAGCTGGTGATTTTGATAAAGCGGAGAAAATTTTATGTGTGCCGGTCGATAATCTTTCGGAGGCGGTCGATCTTAATTGTTACGCAGGCGCAATCGTAATGAGTCATCATCTTGATAATGATAGAAAATATCTGCACCAGCTATCGCAAAGTTGTGTCGGTTATATTGGTCTGTTAGGACCTTTGGCTCGACGTCAGCGGATATTGCAGGAGTTAGGTGAGGTAGGCAGGGAGTTAGAGACACGTTTGCACGGCCCAGCGGGGCTTGATATTGGTGGACGCGGTCCAGCTTCCATCGCCTTGTCGATTATCGCTGAAATGCACAAAAATCTGATGTGTGAATCGGACTCCTGAGGAATTGATACAAAACGTTGTTGCTATTTGGGTATTTAATCCTGAACTTTAGGTCCGCAGGTTCGGTTTTGTATCTCTTCGGAAATAGTATCGATTGCATCCTGTAACACCAATACTTTTTGGTGTTTTGAGCCTAGTCGACGCAAAGCAACAGTAGATTCGTCTACTTCTCTTTGCCCGACTGCTAAAAGTATTGGTATTTTTGAAATGCTATGTTCCCTTACTTTATAAGAAATTTTTTCATTCCGTAAATCAGCACCTGCTGAGATACCCGCACTTCTCAGTTCTGAGACCACTCTCATCGCATAGTCGTCTGCATCCGAAGTTATGGTTAACACTTTCACTTGCAATGGTGCGAGCCACAGTGGCAGGTTTCCGGCATGATGTTCAAGTAAGATACCGATAAACCTTTCAAGTGAACCAAACATTGCGCGGTGTAGAAGCACCGGTATATGTTTCTCGCCATCTTCTCCAACATAAGTAGCCCCAAGTCTCTCTGGGAGGTTGAGATCAACCTGATGCGTTCCGCACTGCCAGTCACGACCAATAGTATCGCGCAATACAAATTCAAGCTTAGGTCCGTAAAAAGCTCCCTCGCCCGGATTGTGTGTGTATTCGAGGCCTGATGTATCAAGTGCGGCTATCAATGCCGCTTCCGCTTTATCCCAAATTGCATCATCGCCAACCCGGACTTTAGGACGGTCGGAAAATTTGATACGGACATCATCAAACCCGAAATCATGGTAAATACTTAAAATCAGTGAGCAGACGGCTACTGTCTCATCGGTAATCTGTTCCGGCGTACAAAAAATGTGGGCATCATCCTGGGTAAATGCACGTACTCGCAACATTCCATGCAACGCGCCGGACGGCTCGTAGCGGTGAACTTTGCCGAATTCGGCGAGACGATAGGGGAGGTCACGATAGCTTTTAATGCCTTGTTTAAATACTTGGACGTGACCCGGGCAGTTCATTGGCTTTATCGCATAATGACGACCATCCTCTGTTTCACTGGTAAACATATTCTCGCCAAAAGAATCCCAGTGACCTGATTTTTCCCAGAGCGAGCGATCCATCAGTTCTGGCGTATTCACTTCGTCATAGCCCCCATCTATTTGGCGCTGACGCATATACTGGATGAGTTTTTGAAATAATGCCCAGCCATTTGGGTGCCAGAACACTGAACCAGGCGCTTCTTCCTGAAAATGAAAAAGGTCCATGATCCTCCCAAGTCGGCGATGGTCCCGTTTTTCAGCTTCTTCCAGCTGTTTTAGGTATAAGCGCAACTGTTTTTCAGTTGACCAGGCCGTGCCGTATATTCGTTGGAGCATTTCGTTTTTAGAATCTCCGCGCCAATAGGCTCCTGACACTCTTGTCAGTTTGAAAGCTTTACCAAGTTTTCCCGTTGAAGGCAGATGCGGACCGCGACACAAATCTATAAATTTCCCTTGTTGGTATAGTGTGATGGATTCTGATTCTGGAATATCCTCGATAATTTCAGCTTTATATTCTTCGCCTCCCTTACGAAAAAAATTGACGGCGTCTGAGCGCTTCCACACTTGTCGCTCAATAGGTTCGTCACGATCGACAATCTGTTTCATGCGCGCTTCAATGATTTGCAGGTCGTCTTCCGTAAACGGATCTTCGCGCAAGAAATCATAGTAAAAACCATTTTCTATGGCCGGACCTATAGTTACTTGTGTTCCCGGCCACAACTCCTTAACTGCTTCCGCCATAACATGTGCCGCATCATGGCGCAGCAATTCGAGGCCGTCCTCGGAATCTCTCGTAATGATTTCAATAGAGGAATCTTCCTCGATTTTCCGGGTCAAGTCCCATAACTCGCCGTTTACGCTAATCGCGACAGCATCCCGCGCTAAGTTTTTGCCAATCGAAGTAGCGATATCATAGCCGGATATGGCACTGTCATATTGGCGTTCGGAGCCATCAGGTAGTTGAAATATTGGCATTTTCGTACATCTTTAATGGAAAACCCGAGTCGCGCGCTATTGTACCGAATCCTTACGTGCGTACAATTGCGCAGCCTAAGGAGAAGACTTTCGTAAATGACTGAGAATGAGAAAACAGATTTTATTCGCCAGATGATCGCTGACGATATAGCAACGGGAAGACACATAGGTCCAGTGGTTACAAGGTTTCCGCCTGAGCCAAACGGATTTCTGCATATAGGGCATGCGAAGTCTATTTGCCTGAATTTTGGTGTTGCAGAGGAGAATAATGGCCGAACATTTCTTAGATTTGATGACACGAATCCGTGTAAAGAAAGTGAAGAATATGTTGAGGCGATAAAACACGATGTTCGCTGGTTAGGTTTTAATTGGGAAGGATCCCTTACACATGCATCTGACTATTTTGACCAGTTATATGATTCTGCAATTCAGTTGATCAATATGGATAAGGCTTACGTTGATAGCCTTAGTGCCGAGGAAATTCGAAAGTATCGTGGGACTTTAACTGAGGTGGGCAAGGATAGCCCGTATCGCGGCAGAAGCAGGGAGGAAAATCTGGACCTTTTTCAGCGTATGCAGGCTGGCGAGTTTGCAGACGGTGAGCACGTCTTGCGAGCCAAGATAGATATGTCATCGCCTAATATAAATTTGCGCGACCCGACAATTTATCGTATCAGGAAGATTTCTCATCAAAATACAGGAGATAAATGGAATATCTATCCAATGTATGATTTTGCTCATGGCCTGTCAGATGCTTTTGAAGGTGTGACACATTCATTGTGCACACTGGAATTTGAGGATCATCGGCCTTTGTATGACTGGTTTCTTGACCAGCTGAAGCCAACGAATCGGCCTCGGCAAACAGAATTCTCGCGATTAAACTTGGCCTATGCACTTACAAGCAAGCGTAAATTGACGACATTGGTTGAGGAGGGGGTTGTTGATGGTTGGGATGACCCGCGATTAGCTACTCTTGCCGGCATGCGTCGCCGCGGTTACCCGCCTGCAGCTATTCGAGATTTCATTGCCCGTGTTGGGGTAACAAAGAAAGAAAACCTGATTGAAATGGGTGTCCTCGAAAATAGCATTAGGGAGAATTTGAACTACGAAGCTGAGCGCCGGATGGCAGTCATGAAACCGCTTAAGATTGTTATTACTAATTATCCGGACGAGAAAACGGAGACCGTAACCGCTATTAATCATCCAAGTCGGCCCGAATTAGGAACTCGGGAACTTCCATTTAGCCGGGAACTATGGATCGAAGAAAGCGACTTTATGGAGGAAGCACCTCGCAAGTTTTTCCGTCTGAAGCCAGGTGGTGAAGTTCGCTTACGATTTGCCTATATCATTCGATGCGATGACGTGATCAAGAATGATTCGGGCCAAATTATAGAGCTTCATTGTTCATACGATCCTGAAACACGTAGTGGCAGTGGTTCAAGTGACCGACGGGTTAAAGGCACTATCCATTGGGTTTCAGCGCAGCACGCGCATAGCGCAGAGGTTCGACTCTATGACCGACTTTTCACAGTACCTCAGCCAGGATCAGATCCTGATGTACATAAGAACCTAAATCCTAATTCAGTTGAGGTGGTCAAGGCACAAATAGAGCCGTCTTTGTCTGTGCAGGATCGGTCCGTACAGTTTGAGCGGCTTGGTTATTTCTCTTTGGACATTGTAGACCACTCGCAAGAGCTACCCGTGTTTAACAGGATCGTTACATTACGAGATAGCTGGGCAAAAATCGAACGTCAAGCGGTGATGATTTCGAATCAGGCGAATTCGTGATGCCAATGACTTATTGTGGATCGATAAATTTGTCGAGATGATAATCAGCGTTACCGAAAGTTAGGTCAATAGCGGTAATACGCTTGAAATAGTGGGCAATGTCCAATTCCCATGTGACCCCCATGCCCCCGTGGAGTTGTACTGCCTCACGTGCGACGAGAATACCTGCTGTCCCGACTTGATATTTCAACGCGTTAATGGTTTGCCTTGCATTCGGACTTTTAGCAGCGTTTCGCATCACGCACCAATACATCAATGACCTAGTTTGCTCACAGTCAGTCATGGTGTCGACCATTCTGTGTTGTAATGCTTGAAAGGTGCCGATTGGCACACCAAACTGTGATCTATTCTTTGAATACTCGACTGTTTTGTCATGCATTGTCTGCATAATCCCAACAGCTTCTGCCGAAATAGCCAGCGTTGCCTCGTCAATCACTTCACTTAACACCGAAAAACCTAGATCAGGCAAACCAAGTACCGAATCAGAACTAATTGTTACGTCAATTAGTTCGATTTCCGCGGCCTGCAACGCATCAATAGTAGGATATGATGAGATTTTTACCCCATTTGCATCCGCCGGTACGGCGAAGAGGGAAATACCTTTTTCGTCTACATTTTTCCCCGAAGTACGCGCTGGAATGATGAGAATGTCAGCCACTCCACCATTTAGCACCATGGTTTTTCGACCATTGATGACAAAATCACTACCCTTTGATTTAGCTGTTGTCGAGACGTTATGGATGTCGTAACGACTTTGCGGTTCTGCAAATGCTAATGCCGCGTGCAGGTTCCCTTCTATGAGTGGTTTGAGCCACGCAGATTTTTGAATGGGGTTCGCACTTCGCCGCAAGACTCCCCCAGCTAGGACTATGTTAGCGAGGAACGGTTCCACAACAAGTCCGCGACCGAATTGTTCCATCATCAGCATGAGCTCTATTGGACCGCCGTCAAATCCACCGTCCTCCTCAGAGAAGAGCACCGCTGTCCAACCTAGCTCTGCAAACATTTGCCACATTTCACTACTAAAACCGCTCTTTTTAGCAGCGATTTCCTGCCGCGTTTCGAAGTTGTAATCTGTGTCAATAAATCGCGCGATGCTATCTCTAAGCATCTCCTGTTCTTCGGTTAGTGAGAAATCCATGAATTATGTTCCTTCAGAGCCCAAGTACATGTTTTGCAATAATATTTTTTTGGATTTCGTTTGATCCGCCATAGATCGATGCTTTTCTATTATTGAAGTACTGGAGAGAAGTATTTGTTTCTTTCCCATGTCCGATTCGATCTTCTATGGGGAAGTCTAAATCATACTGAGCGGGAATATAGGGCAATGCATAGTACCCAGCTGCCTCCATCATTAAAGCATCGAGCGCCTGTTGAATTTCTGTGCCACGTATTTTTAATAGTGATGATTCTGGGCCCGGTGCGTTACCGACGGCAACCGAAGCTAGCGTGCGCAACTCCGTATATTCGAGCGCTTTAAGTTCAATTTCTGTTTGTGCTACCTTTCGCGCGAAATTTCTATCGTCAATTAGTGGTCTACCTCCATGAACACTTTCCGAAGCTTTCTCCTTCAGTCGATTGATACGATACTGTGATATGGCTACACCAGCGATATTTGTGCGTTCATGTTGGAGTAAAACTTTTCCATACGTCCAGCCTTTCCCTTCTTCCCCCACCAAGTTTTTAACCGGTACTCGGACATTTTGGAAATGGATTTCGTTTACTTCGTGCCCACCCTCAATCGTAATTATGGGCCGTACGGTTACTCCAGGGCTTTCCATATCGATGAGGAGGAAGCTGATCCCCTCTTGGCGGCGTGCAACGTCGGAACTGGTACGGACCAAGCAAAATATCCAGTCTGCATGTTGCCCCAAGGTAGTCCATGTTTTTGTGCCGTTTACAATGTATACATCACCGTCACGGTCAGCTTTTGTTTTTAGTGACGCTAAGTCAGAACCGGACCCCGGTTCCGAGTATCCTTGGCACCACCAAACTGCACTGGACAATATATCCGGAAGAAATTTTTGTTTCTGTTCATCGGTCCCATACGTATAGATAATTGGCCCGACCATATTTACCCCAAAAGCAACAACGCGGGGTGCATCGATAGCAGCCATTTCCTGGGCGAATAGATATTTTTGTACAGGCGTCCAACCGGTTCCACCATATTCGCGTGGCCAGTTTACTGCGAACCACCCTTGTGCATTCAGAATTTTTTGCCATCGGATAAAATCAGCACGGGAAAGAGGAATACCTTCATTCTGTTTACGTCTGATGTCTTCTGGATAGTTCTTCGCGAAAAATTGTCGAACTTCCGCTTGGAATTCAATTTCGTTTTTTGTTAAATCTATATGCATAAAAATGTGGGGTGTTTTGTTCTCTTAAATATGGCCTGTAATTATACCGGCCGCTAATAAAAAATCTCTGTCTAGTATGAGACTGCAGGTAGATATTTTTAGAGTTCTTCCATTGAGTGCTTACAGAATGCCGGTTAATCGTGCAAAATCCTATCATGAGTCAATTACAAAACGTTCATCACGGAAAATCTTCATTTGACCCGATTTCAGATAGGTTTAGCCGACCTATGCAGGATCTCAGGATTTCTTTGTTAGATCGGTGTAACTTCCGCTGCCCTTACTGTATGCCAGAGGCAGAGTTTAACGAGGATTACCAGTTTCTCACGCGTAACGAGAGATTGACTCATGATGAAATATTTCGAGTAGCCAGTATAGCCGTTCGTCTTGGGGTAACAAAGTTAAGAATCACCGGTGGAGAACCACTCCTTGATAAGAAAGTGGTCAGCTTAATATCGAGATTATCTGCATTAGAAGGCTTAGAAGATCTAGCTTTGACCACCAACGGCGTATTGCTAGCACCAATAGCCGATAAACTTTCTGATGCCGGTCTGCATCGGGTAACCATCAGTCTTGATAGCGTAGATAAACAAGTATTTAAGGTTATGAGTGGTAACCGTGGTGACCTAGATAAAGTGTGGGAGGGCATAGCTGCGGCTGAAAAAGCAGGACTTTCTCCGATAAAAATCAATGTCGTCGTTCAGCGCGGTGTTAACGATCACAATATTCTGGAGACCTTGGAACGTTTCCGGGGAACCAGGCATATTGTTCGATTGATAGAGTTCATGGATGTTGGGAACCGCAACGGCTGGTCAATTGATAAAGTAGTGGCATCGAAAGATGTGTTGGAATTGATTCAGGCCCGTTGGCCAGTAAGGTCGGTTGATAAGAACTACCCAGGGGAAGTTGCTCGCCGCTACCAATATCTTGATGGTAAGGGGGAGATTGGTTTTATTTCATCTGTTACGGAGCCTTTTTGTGGTTCCTGCAGCCGAGCGCGTTTATCGGCTGACGGTACCCTTTTTACATGTCTCTTTGCCACACAAGGCACTAGCTTGCGCGATACTCTACGAGATGGCTCTGCGGATGAGGTAATCGTTGATATATTGACTCGCATATGGGCCAACCGTGAAGATCGCTATAGCGAGCTGCGTGAATTAGATTCGGACGAGAGGCCACTGATGAACAAAATAGAGATGTACCGGATGGGAGGGTAAATTTTGGCTAAGCTATCTCATGTTGATAAAACAAATCAGCCCACAATGGTAGATGTCAGCGCTAAGGTTTCGACGGATCGTGAAGCTCATGCGCGGGCAATAGTTGAATTTCCATCGGAACTCGCTAGTCGTTTTATAGGTGGGGATATTGAAACGGCTAAAGGCCCAGTTTTCCAGACTGCCATCATCGCCGGTGTTATGGCAGCTAAACGAACACATGAACTAATACCATTTTGCCATCCGCTAGGTCTTTCGAATTGCCAAATTACGGTTGAATTAAACCAGCAGCGCCAAGCGGTAATCGATTGCAGGTGTAAAGTGCATCATCGAACTGGCGTTGAAATGGAAGCTTTGACCGGTGCCAGCGTTGCCGCCCTGACGATTTATGATATGTGCAAAGCCCTTTCGCAGCAGTTAGTTGTAAAAGAGACTCGGCTTATTTCAAAAACAGGTGGTAAGAAGGACTACTTTTATGAAGGTGACTGATTCGGTCTATGGATTAGTTCTTGCAGGTGGCATGAGTCGCCGTATGGGTACCGACAAGGCGGCATTGCTTTCTGGTGGTATGACGCAGTTAAGTAGGGCAGTAACCCTTCTAGAAAACCACCTCGAGAAAGTATATGTATCTACAAATATCGGACAGTCAGGTGATGCAGTGCGGCGTGATTTTGACCTGATTGTTGATAGATATGAGAATATGGGCCCGTTAGCAGGCATTTTGTCTGCAATGGATCTTTTTCCGCGACGTGATTGGCTTGTTGTTGCGTGTGATTTGCCGAATTTGGATGCGACAACGATTGAGTATTTACTTGAGCATCGGGAAAAAACGCAACCAATGACAGCGTTTCAAAGTGTTTTGGATGGGATGCCCGAGCCACTTTGCGCTATCTACCAATCGGTTGCTCGTCCAATTATTGACAGTTTTGTAGCGCAAGGTATTTACTGCCCACGTAAAATTCTGCTTAATGCGCCTACATGTCTTTTGACCCAACCAATCCCTGGGGCTCTGCATAATATCAATAGCCCAGAGGACCTTGCCGGAACAAAAATTGAGTCCACACCATGAAGAAAAAGATAACGGTGCGCTATTTTGCTGTATTTAGGGAGCAGTCAGGTCTAGCTCAAGAGTTGGTTACAATGGAAGCTGACACCGCCCGGGATGTTTTTCATGGACTGAAAGATAGGCATGGCTTTGGTGAACCTATAGGGCATTGTAAGGTTGCTATTAACGATGAGTTGTCAGATTGGGATGCGATTGTTAACGATGGCGATACAGTATTTTTGTTTCCACCTGTAGCAGGAGGTTAATTATAGTGCGCATAGTCAGCGAATCAATTAAGCCATTCGAGCTTCGCAATGAATTGATTGACAGTGCAGCAGGTGCTTATGTTGGTTTTGAGGGATGGGTCCGTAATCACAATGATGGTCAGGAGGTGTACCACCTAGAATATGAAGTGTATGAATTCCTTGCCGTTAAAGAAGGTGAGAAAGTGATCTCCGAAGCGAAGGAGCGACATCCAATTCTACGGGCGGATTGTGTCCACAGGTCGGGTTTGCTTGAGATAGGTGAGTGCGCCGTTTGGGTTGGCGTGATCTCCGCGCACCGTGATGAGGCTTTTGCAGCATGTCGTTATATTATCGATGAAATTAAGACTCGCCTCCCCATATGGAAGAAAGAATACTATAGCAACGGAGATTCGGGCTGGGTTAACTGTGAGCGTTGCGCAACTCACGAACAGAAAGCGGCATCTTAGAGGCTATCCAGATCTTCGAGACGATCTATATCAACGGCGCCTTTCTCAAAGTTGATCAACTCCACCCGATTATTTGGGTTATTAATGACTTCTTTTGCTCCACGATCTCCTTCTAATGCAGCAAGCCTACTAAAATAGGATCGTGGAAATATGGTTGGTGGCCCTGCCGTATTGGCATAACTTGTTGTCACAATCGCGTTTGGACACGCTAGCCATGCGGATTTAAGTTTATTTAGGTGTTCAACAGTTATAAGCGGCTGGTCTGCAAGAAGTATCAGAGCGGCATCTGCCACTGCAGGGATCGATTCTATACCGGCGCAGATAGATGTAGCGATGCCAGCTCGAAAATTGCTATTTAAAACAAAAAAGCCCTTTAGTGGCTGGCATTCATGAATTACTTTTTGCCAGTCATGACCAGTTACTAATATAGATCGTTCATTACATGCGCTCTCTGATAGCCGGACAACGTTTGTGACAAGGGCCTGATCATTAAATTTAGCTAATTGCTTTGTTGAACCGAACCGCTTAGATTCACCCGCGGCAAGAACAATCGCAAACAAAACTTTGTCGATCTTTTTTCTTTTTGTTTTCGTCATTCTATAGGTCTTAATAATATATTTGATAAGTTTAGGATAGCAAAAAGACGTGTTATCGCAGCTGACATTAAATTAAAAACTTGCTCTTTTTACAGTATCTGTGATTTTCTTGCATTGCAGCATGTTTAGTTAATTAAGGAATTTAAATTGCACATTATTGGGTCTATCGAAGACGCAAAAAAACTCGAAGGCATGGAAGTTGGGATATCCGACTGGATTACTATCGACCAGGAAAGAATCGATAAGTTTGCGGATGCAACCGATGATTACCAGTGGATTCACGTCGATCAGGAACGGGCGTCGATTGAATTGCCAGAAGGCAAAACCATTGCGCATGGCTACTTGACACTAGCCCTAATACCGGTGGTGGGGAGTACCCTAGTTAAAGTAGAAAATCTAGCAAGAGTGATCAACTTCGGCTGTAATAAGGTTCGCTTTTACACGATGGTTCCTAGCGGCAGTCGGGTGCGGGGTAGGGCAACTATTCTACAGGCACGCAGACGTGGCGGAGCGTTATACTTGACCTCAGAGGTTAGAATAGAAGTTGAAGGTGAGCGAAAACCAGCCTGTGTGGCGGAAATTATTACGATGTATTTCTTTGAGGAGTAATTGTGTACCAGGTATGGGTGAGCTATTTTTCTAATGCAATTTAGCAGCAAATTTCCTGAGAGATACTATGTCGGTATTGCAGAGTGCCTCTAAAGTGCTGTTAAATTGTAATTGTCCCCACCTATAAAAAATAAGAAGGAATATCGATGCTCGGTCTGATGATGGAGTCAAATCTCCTTATATCCTCAATCCTTAAACACGCAGATAGTACCTTTGGAGAAAGGGAAATCGTCTCTGTTACAGTCGATAATCCGTTGCACCGTTACAGCTACGCAGATTGTTTCCGCAGAACACGGCAATTAGCGAATTCACTGGATAAACTCGGTTTAAAGCAGGGAGATAGGGTAGCTACCTTGGCTTGGAATGATTACCGGCACCTTGAGGCCTATTACGCTATCTCAGGGGCGGGATATGTTTGTCATACCGTGAATCCGCGACTGTTTCCAGAACAGATTGTCTACATCATCAATCACGCTGAAGATAAATGGATTTTTGTTGACCCCTTGGTTTTACCGATACTAGAAAACGTTGCTGGCCAGCTTGACCAGGTCGAAGGTTACATCATCATGACTGATGATGAGAATATGCCTGAGACTAATCTCGCAAAAGCAGTTTCTTATGAGTCGTTCATTGGATCAGAGAGCGAAGAGTACGATTGGCCTGATTTTGATGAACGCTCGGCAGCCGGGCTTTGTTACACGTCTGGAACAACAGGAAATCCGAAAGGTGTTCTGTATAGTCATCGTTCGTCAGTGCTTCATGGCTATGCCGCCGTGAGTCCTGATGTGATGAATTTAGGCAGTCTCGATTGTGTTTTGCCTGTTGTACCTCTGTTTCATGTAAATGCTTGGGGGGTTCCCTATGCTGCCTTAATAGCTGGTTCTAAGCTTGTGTTTCCAGGACCTAAAATGGGAGATGGCGAGACTCTATACAATTTAATTGAGCAGGAAGCGGTGAGTTTATCTCTTGGAGTTCCTACGGTATGGCTAACCTTGCTGCAGTATGCAGACTCTGTGGGGAAGAAGCTGGAAAAATTGGATCGCACAATCATCGGTGGCGCTGCTGTGCCTGAGACCATGATTAGGCAGTTTAGAGATAAACACGATGTTGATGTCATTCAAGGTTGGGGTATGACAGAGATGAGTCCACTTGGCACCGTTAGCAAACCAAAATCTGGTATGGAAGATATGACCGACGATGAAATGGTAGCTCTCAAGGCAAAGCAGGGCCGTAAAATATTTGGTGTTGAAATGAGAATAGTTGATGATCAGGGTATAGAGCTCCCATGGGACGGCGTTGCCTATGGTTCGTTGCAAGTTCGTGGCCCATGGATCTGTAGCGACTATTTCAAGCTTGAAGGAGAAAGTGAATCACACAAGGACGATGGATGGTTTGACACGGGTGACGTAGCAACAATTGATGAACTTGGGTATATGGGTATTACTGACCGGACCAAGGATGTGATCAAATCAGGTGGAGAATGGATCAGTTCTATTGACGTTGAAAATACAGCGATGGGTCACGATGCGGTTGCAGAGGCTGCTGTCATCGGAGTTCAACATCC
The DNA here is from genome assembly GCA_913031125.1 of uncultured Woeseia sp. Lineage (GTDB taxonomy): Bacteria > Pseudomonadota > Gammaproteobacteria > Steroidobacterales > Woeseiaceae > SZUA-117. Next base: position 27,550 of record CAJWFK010000030.1, read on the forward strand.
AAAATGGACCGAAAGACCGTTACTCGTCATTATACCGGCTGAAGGGTACAAACTAACTAAAGACGAAATTCTTGGTTGGTTGGAAGGAAAGATTGCAAATTGGTGGATTCCAGACGATGTCGTTTTTGTTGACGAGATTCCGCACACTGCAACGGGAAAAATAAAAAAAGTCGAATTACGGAAGCAGTTCGCAGATTATAAGTTGCCACTCTGACAAAATTCTGAATAGATTTTTCATTGGAGTGACATATGGTCAGTGCCTCATGCCTTTTTGGGTTGAAAGCAGTTGTTACCGGAGCAGCAAGTGGTATTGGCGAAGCTGTTGTACGGACCCTTGTAAAGCAAGATGCTGAAGTTCTAGCGGTAGATTCGCTGAATAGTAATATTGAGACACACTTTCATGCGCTGCGCCGGGTACACAGTGCTGTCTTAGATATTAATTCTGCTGATAGCGGTGTTCAGCTAGCAGAATTAGCATCAGCTGAGCTTGGCCTAGTGGACATAATCATTTGTAATTTAAACCTTTTTGTCGATAAACCGATTTCCGACAATGATGAGGATGCGCTAAAGAATATTTTAGCTAGACAAAAATTGCTGACAGAAACTATCGTTGGGGAAATATTGCCACTTATGCAGAATAGCCCAGCAGGCCGTATTGTAATTCTTGGTTTTAATCGCAGCGTATTTGGCCAAGATGGATCTGAGAGCTATTCTAAGGCAGAAGAAGCAATTGCTCATTTAACTAGAAGGCTTGCGGCTGAAACAGCTTCGTCTGGTATTAATGTAAATTACATACAACCTGGTGCCATAATGACTCCCGAAAGTCGCCGTATTTTTAATAACGATAAAGCATTGCGTGATTATTACATCAAACGCTGTGCTGCCAAGCGCCTTGGTGAACCGGTTGATGTGGCGAAAGTTGCTCTGTTTCTGGCGACAGATGATTCCGTGTTCGTTAGTGGAACCGGTATCTTGGTAGATGGTGGTATCGCTGACAGTTAAGGGTTAGAAATGGATCCTGTAATGGAGGATCTGCTACAACTACTCCAATTGGAGCAGATCGAAGACAATATTTTTCGTGGAGAAAGCCGCGATATTGGTAGCGCCCAAGTATTCGGTGGACAAGTTCTGGGGCAAGCATTAAGTGCCGCAAATAATACGGTGCACGAACGGCAAGCCCACTCGTTACATGCGTACTTTTTGCGCCGTGGGGATATGGATGCGCCGATCATCTATGATGTGGATCGCTCTCGGGACGGCGGTAGTTTTTCTGTGAGGCGTGTTGTGGCAATTCAGCATGGTCGGCCAATATTTAATTTGGCTGCATCCTTCCAGAAATCCGAGGAAGGCCTTAACCATCAGATTGACATGCCGGATGTGGTTGGTCCTGAAAATCTTCCTGATTTAACTGAAGTTGTACCGCAGATACTGGAAAATATTCCGGAGAAAATGCATCGGTATCTAACTACAAAACGTGCTTTCGATTTTCGACCTGTTGACGCGCTGGATTTGCTTGATCGTAGCCCTAAGAAACCACAAAAGTGTATTTGGATTAAAGCGGTATGTGAATTGCCTATTGATACTTGCTTGCATCAAAATCTTCTTGCTTATGTATCTGATTACGGGCTATTAAGTACTGCCACTCTGCCGCATGGGTTTTCGTTAGGACAAGGCAGACTAATGATGGCAAGCTTGGACCATGCGCTTTGGTTCCATCGGCGGGTAAAAATAGATGACTGGCTTCTTTATACGATGGATAGTCCAAATACGTCTGGTGCGCGCGGCTTTGCCAGGGGGCATTTTTTTGATAAAGATGGATGTTTAATCGCTTCCACAGCTCAGGAAGGCTTGGTCCGATTAATATCAAAGGAGTCAGCTAATAGAGAGAGGTCTGATCCTAAATCACAAGTTTAAGAATGCGCGCCCTACAATTGACCACTAACTTGCAATTATATTTAATTATTGTGTTTCGCCTGTCCGGCAACTTCCGCGGCAGCAGCGGCAACCGACTCTGGATCACCGAGGAACTGCCGAGAACTGGGATTTAGATGCTTATCGAGTTTATATTCGAGCGGTATACCAGTCGGTATATTAAATTCCATAATTTCATCTTCGGACATATGTTCGATCATTTTTACTAATGCCCGCAGGCTATTTCCATGCGCCGCTATCAATATATTCTGCCCGTTTTCGAGTTGTGGAATAATTTGTTTTTTCCAGACAGGGATAACACGCTCAAGTGTTGTAGCGAGGGACTCAGTCGCAGGCAGATTTTTTATTCCATGGTAGCGGCTGTCGTTTGATGGATGTCGCACGTCGTCTTTCGTCAACGCAGGTGGTGGTGTTGAATAACTACGGCGCCATATATGCACTTGTTTGTCTCCATATTTTGCCGCGGTTTCTGTTTTGTTTAGTCCTTGCAGTGCTCCATAATGTCGTTCATTTAGGCGCCAGTCGCGTGTAACCGGAATCCAGATACGATCTAATTTGTCTAAAACTATCCACAACGTGCGAATTGCCCGCTTTAGCACCGAGGTGAATGCAATATCAATTTCGTAGTCCAGTTCTCGAAGCAGGGTGCCAGCGTCCTTAGCTTCTTGAATACCTCTATCCGTAAGATCTACGTCTTCCCATCCGGTGAAAAGGTTTTTAAGATTCCAATCGCTTTGACCGTGACGACAAAGGATCAATTTTCCAGCCATACAAACTCCAGTGCAGTGCGCCTATCAGTTTTCATTAATCATTTATCAGCTTCCGCAATTCCTGTACAGCGGCGGACAATGTTTCAAAGTCTAAATCATCTCTAAGCTGTATTTCAGCAAGAATGGTATCGAATTTTTTTAAACGTACAGAATTTTTTTGTACCCAGTATTCGAAAATATCTATTATTTTTTTGCGGCTCTTGTCTTGCAGTAAAACTATAAGAAAATCACGTCGTATACGGTACAAGTCACCCCGAAGATTGCTTCGCGCCAATGCTTGCCAGCGACCTTGTACCTTGAGATTTTCTGTAGCCTGATGCATCCATACTATGCCGAAACGATCCCCTATTGCCGCATACGTGCGGGCCATAGAAAACAGATTTTTACTGTATTGCTTTGTAAGGTCGGCGATGTCGAGGTAGCCGCGCGTTGAGTGTATCGAAGTGATTCGCCCTGCAAGTTGTTTTGGAACGCCTTGTCGAATGTAGTCATCAACTAACCTTTCTTGCTCGTTGCCGGCAAGAAACTTAGCGGGGGATTGGTGCAGGGACGATATAGGCTTTCCAAAATGGGCAATTGACTTGGCTATATCCAACTCATCGCCATAACGATCGATAACCCACGAGCATGTATGTCGCATTACTCTTTCAATTTCGAACATCATTCTGTGTAGATCTGATGTAGGTACCTTGTGATCAAGTTTCTCGATCATCGACCAGATTTCGTTGGCTTTGCATATTTCGCGAGCGACGAAATAGGCTCGTGCTACCGTCTCTATTTTTGCTCCTGTCTCAGTTTGGATCCTATGTACAAATGTTGGCCCCATTCTGTTAACAATGTTGTTAGCAATCAGTGTGGCTAGAATTTGCCGAATTAACCGGTGCTGAGGTATCAAGTCACCAAAACGGCTATGTAATAAATGCGGAAAGTACTCTGTTAAATCGATTGCGAAAAAATCGTCTAGACTTTCATCTGAGCATTCGAGTCCATTGTACAAAGCTATTTTTGCATAGCTTAGGACAATGGAAGATTCTGGTCTCGTTAAACCTTCCATGCGTTCTCTACGTTCTTCAATCGCCAAATCGTCAGGCAAACTTTCAAGTTCACGATCTAGGATCCCAGTCTTTTCAAGGCTGCGTATCAGGTCTGCCATTTCAGAAAGACGCTCGGGGGCACGAGTTTCCATTAGGCTTATTGACTGGGTTTGTAAATAATTGTCACGGAGCACGAGATCTTTGATATCTATAGTCATTTTTTGAAGAAACTCATCTCGTTGTTCACGGGTCAACCTTCCATCTTTTTCTGCGGCGCCCATTAGAATTTTTATATTCACCTCTCTATCTGAGGTATCGACTCCTGCTGAATTGTCGATGAAATCTGTATTTATGCGTCCCGCATTTAGGCTATATTCGATGCGTGCTTGTTGCGTAAAGCCTAAGTTGCCTCCTTCAGCTACGACTTTACACCGAAGGTCATTAGCATTGACCCTAACAATGTCGTTGGCACGGTCACCTACTTCTGCGTTAGTTTCCGAGCTTGATTTCACGTAGGTACCGATTCCACCGTTCCAGAATAGGTCGACTTCCATTGTGAGAATTGCCCTGATGAGTTCTAGAGGTTGAATGGTTGTAACATTGATTCCAAGCATTCGCCTTGCCTCCGGGCTTAAACGGATGCGTTTTGCTTCACGTGAAAATACGCCACCGCCCTTCGATATTATTTCTTCCCGATAATGCTCCCACCCTGAATGTTCTTCTCGGAACAGCCGTTTACGCTCGCGAAAACTTGCTGCAATGTCAGGATCCGGATCTAAGAAAATGTGCATATGATTAAATGCGGCAAGAAGTTTTATTTTCCCTGATAACAGCATGCCGTTGCCAAATACGTCACCTCCCATGTCACCTATACCAATTACGCTCAATGATTCTTTTTGTATATTGATATTTTTTTCTTGGAAATGACGCTTAACTGCTTCCCATGCGCCACGTGCCGTTATTCCCATTTTCTTATGGTCGTAACCGGTGGAGCCCCCAGATGCAAATGCATCGTCCAACCAAAACTTGTACTTTGATGAGATATCATTTGCGGTGTCAGAAAAAGTGGCCGTACCTTTATCGGCAGCTACGACAAGGTAAGGATCATCGTCGTCTCGGCGAACAACTTTATCGGGAGTTATAACTTTTTCATTCACCACGTTATCTGTTATGTCGAGCAGGCCACAAATAAAGGTGCGGTAACAGGCGATACTTTCCTCACTGATTGCTTTTGGATCACCTAATGGCAGTTTTTTGGGGAAGAATCCACCCTTTGCGCCTGTCGGCACAATTATCGAGTTTTTTACGACTTGAGCCTTCATGAGCCCAAGCACTTCTGTTCTAAAGTCCTCACGGCGATTTGACCAACGTATCCCGCCGCGGGCGAATTCCCCTGCTCGCAGGTGTATTCCCTCAACATGGGTTGAATACACAAAAATCTCCGATTTGGGCTTGGGTATTGGTACTTCCGGTATCTTGGTGGGGTTTAATTTTATTGATATGTATGTTTTCGGACGGCCTTCGAGGTTATCTTGGAAAAAGTTCGTTCTCACTGTGGCACTGATTGCACTCGAAAATGCTGAAAGGATCCTATCTTGATCAAGGCTCTTAACTCTGGAGATTCGGCGATTGATATTAGCTTTGCAGGCTTTCACCTTCTCCTCTCGCCTTTTCCCTCCAAGTTTTGGGTCGAACTG
>CAJWFK010000031.1 GCA_913031125.1 uncultured Woeseia sp.
GAAGTTCAAATCTTCTCACCCCGACCAATTTTTCCCTCTAACATTCATATAAAACCAACATAGACGGATTCTAAAGGCAGACTTCATTACTTGGATATATACACAACAACCATTGCAATAAGTATCGTCGTTTACATTCTGGTCGGTAATTATGCAGGGCGTGGCATAAAACGTATCGATGATTACTATGTTGCTGGGCGCCGGGCGCCAACACTGTTCATTGTCGGAACGCTTGTTGCCAGCGTTATGAGCTCAACAATGTTCCTAGGCGAGGCCGGATTTGCTTATGAGGGACAAGGTGGACCCTACGTACTCCTCCCACAATGGGCCACGATCGGTTACGTATTTGGCGCTATATTTTTCGGCAGGTTTCTGCGGCGTAGCCGGGCAACAACAGTTGCTGCCTTTTTCGGAGATCGGTTTGATAGCCCACGCGTCCAAGCAGTTGCCGGTATAACCATCATATTAGCTCTTGGGGGTTATCTGCTTGCAGTAACACAGGGTGCAGCAATTCTGTTATCTCAGCTCACCAATTTAAGTTATGGCCAGAGCTTAATTGTCGCCTGGTTAAGTTATACAACATTTACGATGTATTCGGGCTCGCGCGGCGTCATTCTCACAGACACTATGATGTTTCTATTGTTCACCTTCGCCAGTGCAGGAGCTGCGTTTTATATCTTAGAAAATCTTGGCGGCGTAACTACCGTTATGGAAAACCTGGCAACGCTGGAGGGAAAAGAAGACTTAATGTCCTGGCATGGTGTTATCGGCCCCGGAACAGAATGGCCCAAGCCAATGGATTATCTCATATGGACTATTGCCGTCGACGTAAGTTGGGCACTCGTTTACTGCGTTAGCCCGTGGCAATCGAGTCGTCACCTGATGGCAAAAAACGAACATGTTGTATTGCGATCCGCCATCATTGCTTGTTTATGTGTAGGCCTCCTGCAAGTCATGGTGTACGGGCTTGGTGCAGTAATTAACTTAGGAAAATCGGATATCGTGCCGCCAGAGGGAGCAACAATTTGGGCATCCTTAAATATGATGCCTGATATTCTAGGGGCACTTATGCTAGCGGGTATCATGGCCGCGGTACTGTCATCAGCATCTACTTTCCTGTCCTTGGTTGGTTTCAGTGCAAGCAATGACATAGGACTATATAAAAATAGAAGTGAGACAAAAACCCTACGGTTTAGTCGTCTTATGATGCTGGCAATCGGCTCCTGTGCACTATTTGCAGCCTTTATTTTCCCCCCTAACATATTTTGGCTGACCACTTTTATAGCAACAGTTTTTGCTTCTTCGTGGGGACCAGTGGGGTTGATGAGCATATGGAGCAAAAAAATTACGAAATCAGCTGCTTTCTGGGGAATGCTATCGGGCCTAATTTTTAATATTGTTCCTAAATTCTTCGAATTCATCGGTCTCGTGGATTTTCCATCCTATCTAAACCCAGTCATTATCGGGACCTTCGTTAGCCTTGTTGTTACGATCCTGGTATCTAGAAACACAAAGCTCACCAGTAAAGAGATCCAGAATCTCCAGAAACTTCACGCAACACCTCCTAACGAAGTAGATCACAAGAAAACACGTGTAACCGTTATCGCACCCACAATACTTATGTTTTACGGCATGATTATGGCGTTCTTAATGGTGAACTACTACCTATTGCCGTTTCAACGTGCTACCGGGAACCTTGCAGAAAATGGCTCTATAAATTGGTTTACTGGTGAAGCGATATTCGCAATCAGCTGGGCGTTCATTTATACCGCTCTTGGATATTTTGCGATCAAGGTGATTCGTGGCAATTATTCACCGCTAAGGAAAAAACCATAAATTACCGTTCATGAACTCTAAGATTCTGCGTCTAAATCGTGTAGGGTAAGCTTTAACCAAAAGACCTGACCATAAAGCTAATCATAACCACAGGCTATCATTGGAATTTATAGGTATGAAAAATAAATCTCGAAGTGATCGCGTCCTTGGAATGGATGCAGACATCACACGACGCGATTTTCTAAATGGAGTCGGGATAGCTGTTGGTTCAACACTGCTAACCAAAGAAGCATCTGCCATTCCGGGTGCGCAAGACCTGCCGGGGTACTACCCACCATCACTTCAAGGCATGCGAGGTTCTCATCCGGGCTCCTTCGAAGTAGGTCATATGGCTCGGGATGGAGCACAATGGAATGGCGAAGATACGGGTGAATCATACGATCTCGTGGTAGTGGGTGGAGGTATTAGCGGACTGGCAGCAGCCTACTATTACCGCGAATTGGCGGGAAAAAATGCACGCATACTCATTCTCGAGAATCACGACGACTTTGGCGGCCATGCAAAACGTAACGAATTCGTAATCGATAACCAGACGATAATAGGTTACGGCGGAACCATGCTAATTGAAGCCCCATCAGGTTACCCTGCCCGGGCGAAAAAACTCATCCGAGAACTTGGTATTGAGACTGACCGTTTCTACAGTTACTTTGACCGCAAACTTTACAACTCATTAGGCCTAAATAACGGAACATTCTTCGATAAAGAAACTTTCGGCGCTGATTACCTCGCCGTTGGTAATCTGGGAAAAAAGTCAGTGCTAGAAAATTCTCCGTTAACGGGTAAAGCAAAACGAGATTTAATACGACTGTTTGACGATGATGATCATTACTTACAGGATATCCCGCAAAACAAACGCGAAGAATTACTGCATAAGATTGACTATTTGACCTACCTGCGCGATTACGCAGATATGGACAAACAATTGCTAGATATGCTTTTACCAATGCCCCGTAACGTCTGGGCGGTTAACTCAGATGCTTACCCGGCATTTTACGCCTGGTATGGAGGCTACCCTGGATTTGGTGATCTGACTCTGGGTGAAAAGTACGAAGATGAGGAAGAATCGGTTAGCGATGAGCCGCAAATATTCCACTTTCCTGATGGTAACGCAGCCATTGCTAGATTATTGGTTCGCAAACTGATTCCGGCTGCCACAACAGGAAACAGTATGGAAGACATTGTTACCGCTCGCTTCGACTACAGCAAACTGGATGACCCCCGTTCACTGACCCGACTGCGGCTTAATAGCACTGTAGTCCGGGCCCAGCATTTGGATGGTGATTTAAAAAATCCCGTGAAAATCACTTATATACGGGAGGGTAAAGCTCAAGTAGTCGAAGCTGGCAGAGTAATTATGGCGGGTTACAACGCACTCGTACCTCATATCTGCCCTGAACTTCCTGCAGCCCAGCAATCCGCGTTAAAAAACTGTATCCGGGCACCACTTGTATATACAAATGTACTCATCAAAAACTGGACCAGTTTTGTCAATCTTGGAATAGATCATGTGCGTTGCCCAGGATTTTTCCATCACGATGTGCGACTCGATTTTCCGATAAGTATGGGTAGTTACAAGTTTTCGCAGTCGCCAGATGAGCCAATCGTTTTGCACTTAACAAGAATACCCGGAGAACCAGGTAACCCTAGCGCCCTAGGACAGTTTAATGCTGGCAAACGAGACCTGCTTAGCACAAGCTTTGAAACATTCGAACGTAATATTCGTGTTGAATTAAACCGGATACTGGGAGATGGAGGTTTTGATGCCGCCCGTGATATAGCGGGAATCACTGTTAACCGCTGGCCGCACGGTTACGCATACGCACATGACCCTGCTACCGATCAAATAGCATTCGAGCCCAGTTTGTGGCCTGAAAGAATGCGTTATTGGGAGCATGGTAGCCGACCATTCGGAAACATTAATATCGCCGGAACAGATGCCGCATCCAACGCGATGACAGAAGCCGCCATAGAAGAAGCTTACCGTGCGGTCCATGAGCTAAGCTAGACAGGTTTTCATGAGCGCAGCGCTAATTCATGCCAACATTTGACGCAATCATTATTGGTGCAGGCCACAACGGCTTGGTTTGTGCTGCCTACCTAGCTAAGAGTGGCATGAAAACTCTCGTGGTTGAAGGTGCCCAGTATCCCGGTGGTCTGGCGCAGACCCGAGAATTTCATCCAGACTTTCATGCCTCTGTGGCGCACACAATAAGCCACTTTTCATCAAAAATTATTCGCGATCTGAGGTTACAAAAACACGGATACAAAAAACCCAATGAGTTTTTACCGACAATCGGTATGGGTGAAAATTCGGAGCATGTTTTTATTTCAGATGAAGTAACCGGGTGTATTAGCGATAAGGATGCCGATAACTACAAATCATATGAAAAACGCATGCGGCGATTAGCAAAGGCCCTCGCCCCATTTTGGTCCGAAACAATGCCAAGAGTCGGTAACAATAATGCTAGCGAACTAATCACCTTCGCAAAACTTGGTCTAAAACTTCGTCTGTTAGGTAAAGACGATATGCATGAATTTCTTAGGATAGCCTCGCTACCGATTCGTGACCTACTGGATGAGCACTTTGAAAGTGAGCTACTTAAAGCTTCTCTCAGCTGGGATAGCCTGATTGGTTCAAAAATAGCCCCTCGATCACCGAATAGTGCTGTATTGACTCTGCTTTACCGTATGGCAGAACAATCGCGAGGTAGGCATATTATTCCAGCAAGCGGCAGCAAACAGTTAATCGATTCACTATGCAAAGCGGTCACATCAGCCGGTGCCGAAGTTCGCTGTTCGGCAGAAGTTGACAAAATTCTTGTTAATGGCAACCGCGAGGGACTCCGCACGACGGGAATTCGCCTGACAAATGGTGAAACCATCTCGGCAGATCACATCATCTCTGCCGTAGACCCAAAGCAAACTTTCCTGCACCTTGTTGGTGTCGATTACCTGGATATTGGCTTCACTAACCGTATCGGACGGCTCCGAAGCGACGGCTATGTAGCCAAATTGCATTTAGCGCTCGATGGAATGCCGGAATTTACCGGATTGGATAAAGCAGCCGGTCGTCTGATTATTGCTCCAACCATGGATTCCATTGAATTCGCGTTTGACGAAGCCAAATATGGAAATTACACCGAACATCCGGTCATGGAAATTGTCATACCAAGCATCTATAACCACTCACTAGCACCTGATGGTAAGCATGTACTCTCAGCACATGTGATGTACATGCCGCACAACTTAAAGGGAGGCTGGACCACTGAGGCGCATGCGATTGCAACCCAAAACGCGCTGAAAACGATCACAAAATATGCTCCCAACATTCCTGACAAGATACTAGGGTATGAGTTTCTGAGTCCCACGGACCTAGAACGTGAGTTTCATGTCACGGGGGGACATTGGCACCATGCAGATATCGCAATGGATCAGATGCTAATGATGCGTCCTACTTACGAAGCTGCACAGTACCGCACTCCAATTCCTGGACTTTATCTTTGTGGGGCTGGTTGTCATCCGGGTGGGGATATTACCGGACTTGCCGGCCACAACGCTGCTCAAGAGATCCTGAAATGAGCCAGTACGACGCCATCGTTATAGGTGCCGGTCATAATGGACTGACTAACGCTGCCTACCTCGCCAAAGCAGGACTTAATGTTGTCGTAATTGAAAAAAACGATTACATCGGTGGAGCTGCCGTAACGAGAGAACTATACGAAGGTTGGAAATATTCTAATTGCAGCTATGTATGCAGCATGATGCGCCAAGCGCTACATCGAGATTTGAACCTAAGTCGCCATGGGTTAATTCTAGTTCCCTACCTCGGCACCATTAATTTTGGGGATGGCGACGAACGACTTTTTTCCTACCATGATGAGCAAGCAGCGTATTTAGAGCTTAAGCGACATTCACCCCACGATGCAGATGCCATGAATCGCTTCCAGGCAGATCTAACCCGTTACTCTCAATTCATACGAAAAACGCTGTTACGTACACCCCCAGAACCGACTTCCTTTCGTCCCCGTGACATTATGGAGTTTCTATTTTTAGCAAAGCAGCTTTGGCGCCTTGGCGAACGTGAAATCTATGAATACATACGATTTTTCACCATGAGCGCGGCAGATTTTCTCGATGACTACTTCGAAAATGACCTTATCAAAGCTGCAATGGCCAGTCCCGGCATCATCGGAACGGCACTAGGGGTCTACTCACCCGGCTCATCATATATTCTCCTACATCACGTTATGGGAGATGTCGATGGAAATATCGGTGCCTGGGGTCTTGCTCGCGGCGGCATGGGAGCAATCTCAAGTGCACTGGCAAATGCACTGCAAGAATATGGAGGCGAAATCCTAACCAACTCAGGTGTGGAAAAGATTATTGTCGATGGCCGCAAAGCTACCGGTGTGGTGCTAGATAATGGTGACCAGATATCTGCCCGTATAGTCGTCTCAAACCTTGATGCAAAACGGACTTTCACGCAGATTATTGATAGAGAAGACCTACCTGATTCGATCTATGAAAGAGCAAGCAATTTTAAAATTCGCGGTTCATCCGGCAAGGTCAATATTGCACTTTCAGGCCTCCCAAAATTTACACATGTTCCGGAAAATCGGTATATAAATCGAGGTGGCCAAGGGTTTACCGGTTCAATGGAGACCATGGAGCGTGCCTACGACTGCTGGAAACGCGGTAACTGGTCAGACGATCCGTTCGTCGAATCCGTTATTCCCTCGGCCTGGGATCCGACCGTGGCTCCGCCCGGTCAACACTGGATGTCTAATTTTGTCCAATATTGCCCGCCAACACTTGCCGACGGCTGCTGGACACCAGAAAAACGGGACGCATTTGGCGAAGCGGTTATCAAAAAAATAGAGCGCTATAGTCCGGATTTTAGAGATTTAATTTTGCATATGGAAGTACGAACACCGCATGAGATTGAGGAAGAAATCGGTCTGACTGAGGGCAATATTTTTCAGGGTGAACTCACCATTGACCAGCTCTTTTTTAATCGTCCATTTCCAGGTTACGGACAATACCGGATGCCAGTCGAAAACCTCTATATGTGTGGTTCATCTACACACCCGGGGGGAGGTGTTTCAGCGGCTTGCGGTGCAAATGCAGCGCGGGAAATTCTTTTAGACCTAAAATGCCGAAATACAGTGCCAAAAGACGATTTTTATGATGAATAACCATGATAACAATTGACCCATACGCGGGTGAGCGCCTAAAACTTTCTCCCTTTTATATTCGGGAGAAGGAATTGAATATTCGGGATGCGTGGTCAGCCTGGAACGGTTACAAGTTCGCCGACTATTACTACGATGCTGAGTATGAGTATTTCTGCATTCGCAACCAATGTGGAACTTACGACATCTGCCCAATGCAGAAATATGCGATTCAGGGCCCGGACGCTGCAGCCATGCTGAATCGAATGGTCACCCGAGACGTAGATAAAATCGGTACAAATCGCGTTGGGTATGCTGTCTGGTGCACGGATGAAGGCCGTATTATCGATGATGGAACAATTTTTAAATTAGCGGATGACCGGTTCATGCTAACGTGCGGCAGCCCATGCACGGCGTGGCTGAGAAAAAGTGCTTTTGGTTTTAACAATCTGGATATCACCGACGTTACCGATGAAATTGCTGCACTGTCGCTGCAAGGACCAACTTCATGTGCAGTCCTAAAAAAGATGGGACTCACGGGCATAGAAACAGCCAAACCTTTCGATGTTATGCACTTCCCTTTCCATGATGACACGCTGATGGTCTCCAGGACTGGTTTTACCGGCGACCTAGGTTATGAACTATGGATTAACTCCGGACGGGCTTTAACAATGTGGGATGAGCTATACGACGCTGGTGCAGACTATGGTATCCAACCCTATGGAGAAACTGCGACAGACATGGCCAGACTTGAGGCGGGTTTCATCATGCCCTATATGGATTTTAATGAAGCGCTAAAGACTGTGCATTTCGAACATGACCAAACACCCTTTGAGCTGGGTCTGGGATGGCTAGTAGATTTTGAAAAACCACACTTTAGCGGTCGACGGGCTTTACTCAAAGAACAACAAACAGGCCCTAAATGGAGGTTAGTTAAACTTGATATCGAGGGAAACTGGCCTGCAATTGAAGCGATCATGTATAACGATGAAGAATGCAGCGAGGAAATTGGTTACGTCACTTCCGCAATGTGGTCACCCGCAGTAAAATCGAACATCGCACTGGCAATGATTAAGTCAGAGTTCATCGATGGCGAACTTTGGGCTGAAATCTACCGGGCCAAAGAACTTCGACAATACCGCCGCATGGCGCGATGCTCCAAGAGCACAAAACCATTTTGGACACATACACGAGCCCGCTCAACACCACCCGCAGACTATTAATTCGGTAGTGCTCGAAAAAAAGCATGTTAAGCATAAAACAAGAGAGTGCCAGACAGTTTATTAAGTGGTCGGTTTATACACTGTTAATTATCAACTTCGTATTTTACTTTGCCGAAGACTGGTCCAGGGCTATGCACACGCTGGATGCCGAATCCACTTTTTATGACTGGACAAGTGAATTTGCAACCACCATCGATGAATCCGCCTGGTTTCTCCTGTTGTTTCTCCTTGAGCTGGAGACTTATGTACTCAATAAGGAAAAGTGGCGAGATTGGCTCAGTACGCTCATGCATTGGATTCGGGCAGCTTGCCTCATCATGATTGCCCACACCCTAGTTGCCGTCGTTGATACCGTTATTGACTATGAAAAAGTAAACATTGTCGAAAATGTCACTGAACTCTGTGAATTAAGCAACGGCGATGTCTCATACGTCTATAACCTCGAATATACCGAAGTTAATGAAATAACATGTAATAACCTATCTGCCGCTGACCAATTTTTCTGGCTCGGTGAAGACCCTTTGGTGAGCGATTTTGAGGGACTACAGTTAGCGCAGAACCTAGCATGGACAGATGTTATCGAAGTCATCGTCTGGCTATTAATTCTTCTGGCTATTGAGGCCACCGTCCGTCTTCAGAGTGGCGGCATTACCAATGGAAAGTGGATCTCCCGACTCGGTACCATTAAAATTTTGAGCTACACGATACTGCTAGGTTTAGGTGCCTACTGGGGTTATCTGTCTCATTGGCTATATACCTGGGATACGATACTGTGGATAGGTGGTTTCACCGCGATTGACGCAAATCTCAGTATGGTGAGATCAAAATAGTCGAAATAATCCCATCAAGAAGATGAAAAAAGACAATCAACTACAAGAACATACGTCCTCATACTACGCCGCAAGCGTCAATCATCCGACGAGCTACCCGATGCTCGCCGGCAACCACTCCGCAGACATTTGCGTTGTAGGCGGTGGATTTACAGGGGTTGCGACAGCACTCACGCTGGCAGAACGAGGCTATTCGGTCGCACTTGTGGAAGCTAACCGAATTGGTTGGGGTGCTTCCGGACGGAACGGGGGACAGATCATCAATGGTATCAGCGGACTTGATGCACTCAGTGAAAAACATGGTGAAAGTATTACCGACATGATTTGGGACATACGTTGGCGTGGTAATGACATTATTTATGAACGGGTAAAAAAATATAATATTCAGTGCGATCTCAAACAAGGATTCGTAGAAACAGCTGTCAAACCCAGGCACCTGGAATATCTAAATGAATATTTCGAAGAACGACAAAAACGGAACTTCCCCTACAAATATGAAGTCTGGAACAAGGAAAAAACTCAATCCAGCTTAGGGACAGATGCCTATATTGGCGCCTTCGCGTGCTATAGAGATGGTCACTTGCACCCACTTAATCTGTGTATTGGTGAGGCTCGCGCAGCCACTCAATTAGGCGTTAAAATATTCGAGCAATCTCCAGTTATTGACATCCAACATGGTCAAAAGCCGACCGTAAAAACTTCTTCCGGCGGCTATATTAAATCAGACGCGGTTCTTATAGCAGGCAATGCTTACCACACATTGGACTCCAAACATCTTTCGAACTTGGTATTTCCCGCCGGAAGCTACATCATTGCAACAGAACCATTACCAGAAGAACTTGCTAATGAAATTAATCCATTAGATGTTGCCGTTTGTGACTTGAATGAAGTGATGGACTACTACAGATTATCGGCCGATAAGCGACTACTTTATGGTGGACAATGCAACTATTCTGGGCGAGACCCCGCAGATATCACTGCGTACATAAAGCCTCGTATGCTGGAAGTATATCCTCAGCTAAAAAACATTAAGATCGATTATGAATGGGGGGGCAAGATTGGTATTACTGTAGCAAGAAAGCTGGCTGTCGGTTGCATTAACAAAAATGTATTTTACTGTGGGGGTTACTCTGGGCATGGTGTAAATGCAACCCACATAATGGGTGAAATTATGGCCGATGCAATTAGTGGAACCATGGAGAAATTTGATTTATTCGCTAACGAGAAACACTTGCGAATACCCGGTACCCGGTGGATGGGAAACCAGATAATTGCCCTTGGGATGTTGTACTACAGACTAAAAGATCTACTCTGACTTCAGCGTCAATCAGTCCACACTGATTATCAGTAAGTCATTTAGCCTAGCGAACAACTCATATCCTGCCCGCAACACAGTGGTGACTTGATTTTGCCGTGTCCATTTGGGCACGATGATATCTGCACCTCTTTGCCATCAGGCAGGGCTAACATGTCATTCTCAAGGGGCACATCGCAGTGGCCACAAGAAGCATTAACTTGCATGTCACATTTGTCACATCGGTAGGTTGTCATGTTATTCCTTTTTTATAGGTTGTTTATCTATTCGTAAGTTTTGCTGTGCTAACGTTCATACTTTTGGGGTGCACGATAAAAACCTGCACCATCTTTACATCCAAGGCAGTTGAAATAGACGTATTCTCTCCGGTTTCCATGTCAGGATGGCCGTCGGCCAGCCGGCGTAATGCCTTGTATAAAGAGATTCCGGATATTTCACCATTACTCAAGTGATGTGTCGAATCGTTCCTGATCAGCTGCTTATGCCACGTATCAACATCAGCATAACCCGCAACCAAGCCCTCGGCTCCTGTATCCGTAAGTTTTAGTTGCAACCGCATATCGCGAAAAATGTGGATTGATTTTACTCCGAGATTCATCCACGGCATGACCATTTCATCTATGGGCTCAGTAGTAAGAGTGCCATCAACGATCTTGCCGGTCGTATGCCGCATAAGACTAGCGCCCCAACGAGTGTCAATCCTCTGGGAACCGCCTGCCATAGCTTTCAATCCTGTGGCATCAGTGAGCAATGTATCCAGACCTCGGTAAAGATTTACTGTAACTTCTTCATCATTTTGTAGATTGTCGACTCCCGTTAACTCGATCATCATACGGTTATATCGCTCATCAAGTATGGCCTTATTCTGAAAGATATACTCAACCCCAAGCGGCCCTCTAAAACCGATAATACAGCCCACAGCACGATACACCTCATTATCTATACCCCGCTCACCACTTGGATGAGTGAAGTCATTTGCGCTGATGTCTCCATCGAGATTAAGTCCCCATGAAAAACCACCTTCAACGTCATAATAAGGAAAGCCATCAGGGTCAGCTGTCGGATGCCATGTCTCAATTTCCTGCCTGAGCTGAGTCTCTTCCACTGTCATTGATTCATGGTCCGGAAACAAAGCCGCAAATTGTTCACGCGGTCCGCTATTGAAGCCTTTTGGACACTCTTCCTGAGCGTCAGGAGTCTGGTAGACGGCCCAGAAAAGATCTGTCATCACGTATCCGATAGTACCATTCTTTAACCTAGCCTCCTGCCCAAAACCAGAACTGGCAAAAATAAGTAAAGCACTTGTTATCAAAACCTTTTTATATTGCTTCACAGCCATCAAAGAGTGCCTCCCATAAAATCATCTCTCAACATAAACGCCTGCAACCCATTACGCTGACCGCGATGTTCACCTGTACCATCACCATTGACATCACCGGGTTTTAGATCACCACCGTATGTATATACTGGTCGATCACGATAACCCCATACGTTAATCGCATTTTCCTGCTCTGGTGACGCGAAATGTCCTGTTTCAGGATCGATGGAAAGTACGGTCCATATATTGTTATTACTTGCAGCGGCCTTTTCTGCACGCACATAGGGCCAATATTCCAAACACCGCCTCGCATCACCACCACCACACATGGACAGCCGGTATACCTGGGTATCATTGGGATGATCACAGGCAAGTTGATCGGCCGAATCATCTCCACAACGATAAATGTAAACGGTCTTTCCGTTAGCGTCTGCGAGAACTTCACCCCCAATTGTAGTTTGGCTGGTGAAATCCGCGGGCGGGCTTGGCGCACGTTGAGTAAAAACATTCGACCAACCGGCTACGTCGCTACCTTGTTGGCTCCATGAATGCTGGTCCAAAACATGAGTGTAAAGGGGGTGACCTCTAAAAACCCACTGCATTACACCCGGCGAACGCTCCAAGGTAGACCATTCCCCGTTCTTCCCTGCTAATGCAGGTGCTATGACGGGCTCCCATCTTTGGGTGCATTCACCAATACACATGGTCTGCTCAGCTGTGTCAGTCGCATAGCTATAAACGGACTCATTTTGATCTGTGGTTAGGATGCGACCGATTGTTATAGTTGCTACTGAAAACCCTGGTGGCACTTTTGATGGCGGACTGACTGGAACGCGTTTTGATGGATCATCTCCACCATAGCGTCTCTTCGTGCCCCCAAAAACATCACCTGGTTTTTTATCATAAATAGATGTATACAATGGCTGATCGTCATAAGCCCACTGCCTACTACCGTCCCTACGCAAAACGATAGTCCACTTCCCAAGTGGCTTGTCGTCTTTATCAGCAACGACAGGAGGCCAGAGATCGGTACAGCTTGGCCGGGTATCTAGATCAGGCAACTGAATACCTGGGGGATACGGGCTCATCAGGCCAGCAGTAACGGTCAGTACCTCGTCATAGCAGGCTGGTGTTCCAGGAGATTCGCCACTATATCCATTACGCTGCACATGTAACGGCCAAGTATAAAGTGTGCGTCCGTTAGTATCTGCATAGACAGGCCCTTCCAGCTCAGAAGACTCTACACGAAAAGCGGGTGGCATCGCCTCCTCAAGCCATAACTCTGTTTGCCAGTTTACTTCGGATTCTGCATGCGCGGTAGCAACGGCATATAGGGTACTTAACGCAAAGATTTTAAATCTAGTCCTGCGCACCACCTCATACCAGGACTTCACTAATAGCATCGGATGTATTGTTGCTCCTATCACCCCATGACTGGATGTCAAGTCCCATAAGTTGCATCGCCGTATATCCGAGGCGGCATCCAGGTGAACCATCGCCATCAATATGTAATCCAGTTTTTACCAAGCCGCCAGCCGTCCCAGCGCTAAACATCGGGATACCCTCTATTCCATGTATCTTGGCGAACGACTGGTCCGTTGTTGCATAGATGAAGGAATTATCCAGTAATGAACCATCCCCTTCCGAGAAGTTAGCCAAAGCATCAACATAGTACGCCCATTCATCCATAGCACGACGGGTATACCAGGATACATTCGGCTGGCACTGCAATTCCTCATCTACAGCTTCTTCGTGAGTTGCCGTGTGGTGCGGCTTATCATATCCGGGCTTGATTGTTGCCGAATTCGCTGAAGCGTAGAACATATTAAAAACGCGAGTTTGATCGCATGCCACAGCCATGAGCATTAAATCGGTCATCATTCGATGGCGCTTTGCCACAAGGTAAGCATCGAGGCCAGATGGGAGATCAGCGGGCTCAGCCGTCACAACACAGGCTTCTCTTGGGTCTGGTTTTTTTAGTTGTAACTCGAAACGACGTTCCAAATCACGCAATCCAGTAAAATACTGATCCAGCCGGCTTCTATCTTCAATGCCGAGGGTTTTTGAAAGTTTTTTCGTATCGTCAAGCACGGCCGATAAGGTGCTCTTCCTAACCATAACTGCAGGATCAGGTGTAAATGTCTGCGAATTCGGATCCTGAAAACCTGTACCGAATAATCTCTGATAAAAACGGATAGGTGACCATTCTGGCGTTGTGACGGAATTGCCATTCTCATAGCTATAACTGTCGCGAACATCACCCGTAGCAGTCGCACTTAAGCTACGAAAACGGGTGCTATTACCAATTTTTCTTGCGACAGTGACATCTATAGTTTCTCCAGGCCGATTCTCACGCGTCATTGGAGCAATGCCAGAACGAAGGACTACCCATCCGGAGTGGTGACAAATGTTAGGTGCAGCATCCTTAAAAACGTGAAAGTTTGTATAAAGATTAATGTGTTCCTGCACAGGTGCGAGCGCCGCTATTTCGGCAGGCAAATCAAAGTTGGGACCTGTCTTTTTAGGTACGAAGATTGCCTCACTCATCCCGAGACCCCATTGCCAGGTACCAAACCTCATCGGAATGGGTACTCCAGATGCAAGCGCACTGCCGTTTTCATTTAGAAAACAGTTAAGGAATGGCAGTGCTACCGTCACAACACCGCCATTCAAAGTACCTTGCAGGAAACGACGCCTACTCAATTCAGTCATCTTTGAATATCCTTAACGATCACGGAATTGTCTCAAGTTTAACAGGCAAATCACTTGTTACGCTAATCAAACTCCCTGAAAAAGGCTCAGTTCTCACCTTGGAAAATGCTCGACTAAGGGCGATATCACTAAGTAGGCTTGTTAGCTTATAACCCTGTTTCACAAACCCTTCCTCAAAATAAGCTAAAATATCCCGGTCATAACGTAATGATACTGCTCCCCCTGTGCCATAAGCATAAAGGCGTTTAACCAGGCAGTATGACAGTTTCGGGTGATTCCGCATCGCCGTTGTTAAGCCCTTAAGGTCGTTATAAAAAGAACCATCCAGCTCGCCACTGATATCAAGAGTGACGCCGTTCTCCATCTCTCGATAAAAACCTGCCCCATCAAAATTTTCCAGCGACAATCCCATTGGGTCAGTAATGAGATGGCAACCCGCACAAGACGGAGTTGTACTATGGATCATAAGCCGTTCACGCGCCGTCGGCACATCACCAGCATCTTCAATTGCAGAAAAGTCTACATTCGGTGGTGCATCAGGCACTTTTTGGCATAACAATAATTCCCTAAGAGCCCTACCACGGAGGGTTGGCGAACTCCTTACCGCATGTGAGTGGGCTGCTAAAAAACTAACATGGGTGAGTAATCCTTGCCGCGGACTATTTTC
Organism: uncultured Woeseia sp.; assembly: GCA_913031125.1. GTDB lineage: Bacteria > Pseudomonadota > Gammaproteobacteria > Steroidobacterales > Woeseiaceae > SZUA-117. Next base: position 15,073 of record CAJWFK010000031.1, read on the forward strand.
AGGAAACGAATACGGCTGCCAACCATCAACTACCGGAACACCATATACTGAACCCAGGTTCATCGACATGAAGGTATCACGCGTCGTAAACAAATCACGATAATCAAGATCCCTGTCTAGAAGATGATCAACAATAGTCCGCAATGTCTGCTCGCGAGCATCGGCTAATGTTGCGCCGGTTACCATTGGATAAGCCACAGGGTCTTTTGCCAAACTTTCAAATTCGTTAAAAGCCAACATATCGTCGAAGAAGGCTCGCATCCCGGTCTCAAGCCGCGAACTTTTCAACATACGATTGACAGCATTTCTCAAACCTTGTTGAGTATGGAGGTCGCCATTTTCTGCAGCCGTCAGTAGTAAATCATCCGGTGGAGAATTCCAGAGAAAAAAACTCAGGCGCGAAGCTAAAGCATATGAATCAAGACGCTCCTGACCCAGATTATCCGGATCTGGCTCTGTAGAATCGATAATGAATAGCACTTCAGGACTGATTAAAATTGATTCGAGGGCAATTCCCAATCCAATATAAAAATCACCCATCTGATTCGCTGCAGCAGCGGCAATAGTAACGAGACTTTCTAAATCATCCTCGTCAATCGTCCGACGATAGAGAAGTCGAGCGGTCTTTCTGAGAAATATGGTCGCGCAGGAATCATCCGATTGACTTAAATCAGCTGGTACACAAGGAATGAGAAAATGGCGATGCCCCTCATCCACAACCTTCTTAGCTACAGAACTTGCGACTTGCTGGAGCTGTTGGACCTGGTCAGAGGTAATTCCTGCCACAGATGCACCAGAAGCCAATAGTCCATCCGTCCTAATTAGTGGCGGCAATGGTGAGATAATACTAGCACTAATATCCTCGCCAAAAACATAGGCTATTGTGTTGATATATTGCTGAGCACTAAGTAATCGGGCACGTGCCGGGGAGCTACTCTCCTCCGGCTCAATGAATTTCTGTGAGCACCCAGAGAACAATATAACTAACACTAGGAAGGTCAACCGACCATTACTAATAATTACTTTAAAAAACTTTATTAACATCATGTTTTTTAACATTATTTATATATTAAACCATGAGTAGTAAATTATAACATCCATCAAGTTCAATTTCGGATAAATGGATAGTAAAAATTCCTGAGACTCGATTAACGCTGTTTAGCTACCTGGCGAGCTGTTACCAGCCCAGCATTATTGTTCCAGGAATTACGAATATATGTAGCTAAAGCGGCTACCTCTGCATCGTCTAACATATACTGGAACTCGTCCATCGGATTAAGCCATTTCGGTGGTAGCGGAGGCCTAGGTTCTTCTGGGCCATATAAAATGACGTTGATTAAGGATGCCGGATTTTGTGCCTGCACCACCAAGCTTCCCTGATTAAGTCGCGGTGCCATTTCAGGGTCACCCAAGCCTGTTGGCAAATGGCATGTACCACAATGCAAATTATAAATAGTCCGCCCCATTCCCATAGTCTTTCTATCAGCTGGCTGACTCTCAGCTACCGGGATAGGGGGTAAACTCTTTAAGTACAAAGCAATCGCATCAAGATCTTGGTCGTCTAAATGCTGTGTGCTATTAAAAATAACCTCGTTCATTGGCCCAAAACTATCGACCAAAGAATTTCTGCCTGTTTTTAAGTATGAGAAAGTATCCTCATGGGACCACAAACTCAGTCCGGTCGGTGCTGAGGTGAGATTCGGTGCAAACCATTTCCGGTATCCGACACCTGAAATCTTGTCGCTATATGCGCCACCCGCCATCTTACTATGCCTCTTTTCCGCTCCAAGAAAATTACGCGGTGAATGACATACACCACAATGTGTTAATGCCTCAACCAAATAAGCACCACGATTCCATGAATCAGGGCGTGTGTCATCCGGCTCAAAAACATACTCGTTTAAAAATAAATACTTCCAGATAGCTAAAAATTGGCGAATATTGAACGGGAATGACAAATCATTATCCGGCGCCGACTGAGTAATCGCAGGAATACTCTTTAGGTAGGTGAAAATAGCTAGAAGGTCATCATCGATAAGCTGCGCAAATGACGTATATGGAAAGACAGGGTAAAGGTGGGTTCCATCAGGCCTTATGCCCTGCCGCATTGAATTAGCAAAATCCTCAAATGTCCAAGCCCCGATACCGGTGGCCATGTCCGGCGTTATGTTAGTCGAATAAATCCTTCCAAATGGCGTTTCAAATGGCACGCCACCAGCCATAAAGGTGTTCTTTTCCACTGTGTGGCAGCTGTGGCAATTTCCGGCAAGCGCCAGATACTCCCCACGTTGCAGCAGCTCATCATCTCCAATATCCGCACACGACAACATCGGCCAAAAAGAAGCGTATAGGACTATGGCTAATTTAAAAGTTTTCAAAATCATTTTTAATGTTTCTAAAAGCGGCATCATAGCCTCATCAATACCTTTTCCATACTAGGATAGCCAAACAATTATTTGTCCAACAGTGATTCATAGCGCTTATCAGTCAGGGTCTCAAGAAAAGAAATTAAAGCCGATAACTGTAAAGACGAAATCGGCTGCCCCTGCTCAAGTAATTCTAGGTCTACGGTTCCTGGTACCTCTGCTTTTCGCCAGCGCTCACCCGTCTCTGGATTGATTTGGCTTTCCGCACTATTTACAACATACCTATTATAAAAAAGTACGGCTGTCTCTAGGTGTTTAAAAATCCCGTTATGCATGTAAGGTCCTGTAACCGCCACATTCCTCAATGTCGGCACCTTGAATTTCCCAACTAACGTCGGGTCATCAATACGCGGATTTCCATGCAACCCCTTATCTACATATTTTGTGCCGAATGCATTTTTCGCACGAACCTTTAAATTGGCTGGCAAGCCAATGTTGAAATAACGATAGGTGCTAAATGGCTCATGTTCGCGAAGTTCTCGCTGATCGTTCAAATGACATTCATGACAATTAAATAGTTGCGAGTAAAAAAGTTTACGACCAAGTTCCTCTTGATCAGTAAGATTATATTCGCCACGCAAATAGCGATCATATTTTGAATCAAAGGACGTGAAATCTGAAGTATGCTCATAGGCAACAATGCTTGCGCGTATTGCTTCAAAAGCCTTCTCATCATCAGAGAAAATATCCATACCGAAACGGGCTTCAAACAAATCAATATAATTTGGGTTTTGGCGGACCCGTTCGACCACCGCGGCGATATCAGGCAAGTTCATTTCAATAGGGTTCGTGAAAGGTTCAGCAGATTGCTCTGAAAGATTGCTCGCACGACCGTCAAGAAACAAACCACCAGCAAAAACTCCTGTTTCATCCTTGCCAAAATCTGGGGTAAGCGATACATAGGCAAGTGTTGGTGTATTGCGATCACCAAGAGATTTCCCGTCACCGCCCAATGATACAGCCCTATCGACGTCATTCTCACGACTATCAGTGAATGCCACCCCAGGATTGTGACAAGTTGCGCAGGCCTGTGTCCGGTTTAGCGAAAGATTCGGATCAAAAAACAATATCCTTCCTATGTTCACCAGATCATTAGCTTGTGCTGGCACACAAGCAGCCAGCACAACCAAAATAAACGAATTTTGTATGTACCTAATAATAATTATTTACCTTAATAAGAAGCTTGTGCGAAGCGCTGTCACTTAAATATTGAGTAAAACCTTGCAAACGATACCAACATTAAATCTTATAGGTTTTGTCAAGGATTGTAGTGGCCCGATCTCGATTTTTAGCTAAGTATTTTGCACTATGAGATCAATCGCATAGTACGCGGACAAAATTGCTCCCTCCTGCCATCCCTGCAGAATACTAAGGTGCTCGCCAGCAAATATAATTCGATCATCCGGTGTCAGCAATGTCATAGGGCTTGAGACTCCCCATGCACCCAACTGATAGGGTACATTGGACCATGCAACACTGATTCCATGGATCGCTTCACCTATCATCTGTGCGTGCAGGTCTGCTCCTTGATTAATTGCGCTGTCGATTCTTTGCTGGGGCAACTGTCCCGCAAATGTATTACCTGCTGTGCCACCATAGATATATGCACCAACTAAAACGCCATCCTGAGTCCCGAAACCGCTATTGGGATACCAGATCTGAGTAATGTCCTGATTGGTCCACGATATCCCCCCATATATATTGTGATCTTGCTCCCAAAATCGACGTGACTGGAACGCAATCTTCCCTGCCGCCGCATAACTGAAATTTTCAATTTCTGACTGGTGTCCGGCAGAAAAATCATTGGGTATGTCCCGGAGAACGCTAGCCGGTATCGAACACACGCAAAAATCTGCTTCAATCTGTGTCGTTGTGCCAGAATGATTGTAGTAAATACGAACACCATCGGTGATTTTTCGAATTTCCGTAACCTCGGCCCCGGTGATCAAATCATCAACAATCTCCGCCTCAAAAGCTCTAGCAATCTTATCCATACCCCCAACCGGCTGTAACATTGTTGCCTGCTGGTTTAGGGACTCTGGTAGACCCTGCCGATTCTGCCAAAACGTTTCCGTTATGAGTTCGCTAAGTTCTATCGAATCAACAAGCTGTCCTCTTTGACGACTACCAGTATTTTCTTGCCCTGGAAACCCGGATCTACTGGTACCCGAATAACCAAAATCGCTGTCCAGATCACCAAATTGTCTTAGCATTACAAGGATATTTGATTTGTCTGTGGCTGTGAGCTCCTGATCCAATGAACCTTGATTAACAGCTGTCGCTAAAAGTCGCGCGATGTGTCCACGAGTATCAGCAATAATGCGTCGAGAAATTACGGGCTGGCCGCCCATGGAAGATGGAGAATGCATCAGCCCGGCCCGGTTTTCATTTGTAAAAGTTTCCAGAGCCACACCAAATTCCCGGCAATAACCGAGTAAGAATTCGTGGTGGTGGGCTATCCTAGCCGGCCCAGGATTAAAGTAAAGCTCATCGTCAAAGTCAAATTGACACGTCTGCGTTGAGTTGACTTCCGTAACCACATCGCCCCCACGGATAGTTCTATTGCGCCCACCTGACGTCGAAGTTGCTTCAAGAATCGTGCAGCTGTATCCGAGACGAGTCATTTCAAGGGCGGTAGTCATACCTGCGATTCCGCCACCCAAAATAACAACAGATTTCCCCGCACCGACATCAGCTGGCCAATCGCCTGGCCTTGGTGACACTATCCCACCTGGCGGTGGCGGTGGCGGTGGCGGTAAAGACGGCGTTGTATCGCCCGACGCAGCTGACGAACCGCAACCAGCGAGTGAAGTTCCAATACCCATTGCCGCCATAGTTCTGAGCATCGCCGAACCACCAACAGCCCGTCCAATTGATGCCAGAAAATCTCTTCGAGCAATGCGTATCTTTTCTATCGCCATTAGCGCTCTGCGCTCCGAGCAGAATTATTCCACCGTGCCTCACGATGTCCCCAGACTGCGAGTATCCCGGGCCCTATCAGTCCAAACCATGAAACGATTATTGGGACTGACAGATCTCCAATACCCATAGGCCAACCATTCAGGATGCGAAAGAAATGCGCTGTCGCAACAACAGAAAAAACGGTGGCTGAAATTCGACAATATTTTCTTACGTTCATCGTTCGATACCTCACTCCAGGGAATTCTGTCGCATTTTTGGTTGTTTGCCCTTCTCAATAATCAATGCAGTCTGTTTTACGAGCGTAATCGATAACCTGTTTTGAAAATCCAGTAGACAATTGTGATACAAGTCAGAAGGAATATAACAGTCATGCCGAGACTGAAACCGACATTGACATCAGCATTTTCGTAAAAAGCCCAACGAAAACCGCTAATGAGGTATACGACTGGGTTGAAAAGGCTCACTGTCTGCCAAAATTCAGGGAGCATTTTAATCGAATAAAAGCTACCACCTAGAAATGCCAGTGGGGTAATAATTAAGGTTGGTACGATAGACAATTTTTCCCAGTTATCCGCCCATATACCCAAGATAAACCCAAACATGCTAAAGGTTACAGCTGTCAGAATTAGAAACAATAACATCCACTGAGGATGCATGACATGCACATCAACGAACAAATGTGCTGTAGCAAAAATAACAAGACCCACAATTACCGACTTTGTCGCCGCCGCCCCGACATAACCTATTGTAGCCTCAGCAAAAGAAATAGGAGCGGAGAGTATCTCGTAGATGGAACCCGAATAACGTGGAAAATAAATCCCAAACGATGCATTCGAAATACTTTCCGTTAATAAGGACAACATAATTAGGCCGGGCACAATAAACGCGCCATAGCTTACGCCATCAATTTCCGTGATTCGTGAACCAATAGCAGCGCCAAAAACGATGAAGTAAAGCGAAGTCGATATAACAGGTGCCACAATACTTTGGAAAAGTGTTCTTCCCCACCTTGCCATCTCAAATGTGTAGATCGCCCTTACACCGTACCAGTTCATTTTACTAGCCCGACAAAGATGTCTTCGAGTGAACTTTGTTTTGTCTTAACATCATGAAATCGGATACCAGCGGTCCCTAATTCACCCAACAAAGACGTTATTCCGGTTTGGCTGGCCTGGGTATCATAGTTATATATAAGTTCGCTTCCACTGGCCCCAAATACGAGGTTATACCGCCTTAAATCATCAGGTATATGTGTTAACTCAATATCAAGCTCAATAATTAATTGTTTCTTCCCTAGTTCTCTCATCAATTTGTGCTTATCCTCAACCAGTATGATCTCACCATGATTGATTACTCCGATCCGATCCGCGATTTGCTCGGCTTCCTCAATGTAGTGCGTAGTAAGGATAATTGTTACTCCCTCTTCACGGAGCTGCCCGACAAACTCCCACATTGCCTGGCGAAGTCCTACATCTACCCCAGCGGTGGGCTCATCAAGAAACAAAATCTTTGGCTCATGGGCTAAAGCCTTCGCAATAGCGACCCGTTTTTTCATCCCTCCAGATAGGGTCATGATGATGTCTTTTCGCTTATCCCAGAGGGCTAGTGTTTTTAAAACTTTTTCAATATGGTCTGGATTTGGGGGCTTCCCAAATAACCCGCGACTAAATGACACCGTCGCCTCCACTGACTCAAATATTTCAGTCGACAGCTCTTGAGGAACCAAACCAATTTGTGATCTGGCCTTGCGAAAGTCGAGTACATTGTCGTGCCCATTAATACGTATCGCCCCCGATGTCTTATCGACAATGCCACATATAATATTGATCAAAGTCGTCTTACCAGCGCCATTCGGGCCGAGCAAAGCAAAGATCTCTCCTTGATTAATTTCGAGGCTGACACCTTTCAGCGCATCAAAGCCGGGCGCATAGGTTTTGTGGAGGCCTGAAACCTCGATGACTGAGCTATTTTGCGTCATCAGTATTCGATCAACTCTCCACGTTCTTTCTTTTGATCAACCACCATCTGTCGAACATCAGCACGTAATTTCACTGCGTCAAACACGATGCCATCCTTTATTGTGTATCGGATACCTTCTGTTCGTTTTGGAAAGCCTTCAGTATCATCTAGCACAACCGCGCCAGTTCCATAAAGAACCTTCAAATTCTCTAATGGATTCTCATTAACCACTATAAGGTCTGCCAGCATGCCGGGGCGGATAACACCAAATTGTATTTCCTCGCCCTTAGGTTCAAACAAAGCCTGTGCGCCATGCATGGTTGCTGAACGAATGACTTCTAATGGATGGAAACCCGCCTCTTGCAGCATTTCCATCTCCAGTATCGTGCCAAAACCATACAGCTGGTAAATAAATCCAGAATCTGAACCAACGGTGACTCTACCGCCCATATTTTTGTAGTCATTTACAAACTGCATCCAGACCCTGTAAAAGTTCCGCCATGCAACTTCATCATGTGTAGTCCAGTAAAACCAGTAAGCACCATGACTTACACGATTTGGTGTATAAAAATCCCACTGCGTGGGCAGGGTATATTCCTTGTGCCAGTCCGCATTTCGCATGCGCATAACATCGCGTCCTGCCGAATAAATACCGAAAGTAGGATCAAGGGTAAAGTCCGCCTCTATAAACTCTTGCAGGAGCGCCTCCCACTTCTCTGAACCGCGACCTGCAATAAGATTCCATTGACGAGCCACCTGCCCAAAACGATGCTGTTCATTTTGGTAATTCATATCAGACGGCCAAGGTTGCACGTCATTATCTTCATACATTGACTCGAACAAACCATAGTAGTGCGTTAAGCTTCCAAGACCGATACGGGCAGCATCCTGGGCATTCATCTGGGCTACTCCCATCTGCCCAAGGTGTGCTGTTGAGCCAAGCCCAAGTTCCTTAGCCTCATCAAGCAGCGCTCCCATAATTGCCGGGCGGTGAGAATTCAGCTTTAATCCATCAGCACCCTTTTTCGCGATATAACGAACCCATTTCCTGGCTTCTTCGGGCGTCAGAATCTTTTTTCCTTGGTAGTCTTTTCCTGACCCTAGTGTGTGGTAAGAAAATATCCTTGGAGCAACAATCTCATTGTTCGCACTTCTTTCCTTTTCCGATAATGAAAATTCCAGGTTCCCGCTAGGTACCCCACGAACAGTGGTGACACCGTGACCCATCCAAAGTTTATATGTGTATTCAGCCTCTGGAGCCTTGGTAGTGCCGCCGGTATGCGTATGCATATCAACAATCCCGGGCATAACATATTGACCATGCGCATCTATTTCCCGGTCAGCCCCTGTTGGCCTTTTTTCTTCGTCAATTTCTAGACCGGGATAACCGACATAGGCAATATCTGAGATTCTATTATTTTCAATAACAATGTCCACAGGACCAATTGGAGGTGCACCAGTACCATTGATCAAAGTCGCTCCACGAATAATCATCCGAGCATACGGCCCCTGCCCTTCATCTGAAGCGCGATCGGGCGCTGGAATCAACACAGGTTTCTTATCCTGAGCAAAACCGCCACTGCTCAATAACAGCAACACCATTGAAACAACCACTGTTCTAATATGTCGTGAATTCATTTAATCCCCCTAACAATTGATGTGACTGCTTTATCATGCTCAACTGTAAACCAAAAAAGATCAGTCTCTATATTTTTTCTGCCGGTGCACTATAAATCCGCCAAATACCAAAGGTAAGTACTGGTACTACGAAGACAATCAAGAAGCCCCAAGTGATCGTCCCATAACCCTTGGCAACCAGGTTTGTGAGGCCAATACTATCAGCGAGGAAAATAGCAATAACCAAAATAATCAATGCCACTAATAATCTCAGCCCATTCGGCATTGCAACGCCCTTTTCAGCAAACCTGCTATCAATGCGCTCGTTCACACCATGGATCATCGCAGCACCGGTTTCGACAAACGTGCCAAACAAAACTACTGGAAACAGATAAACGAAAAACTCTCCGCCAGCTAAAGCATCAACAAGAATAGAGAGCGGCAACAACCCGTCACCGCCAGCTGCTTTAATGGAACCATACTGGCCAATCATCGCTACGAAGAAAAGCATCGCTGGCAACATAGTCAATGGTCCTGCCAGTGCGCCCGCAATAATCGCATCACGGTGCCCCTGTAACCGGCGCACACAAAATAGTATGGCGGGTACTACTGCCATATTGTAGCCAGAATAAGCGACCCCACTTCTCCACCACCCGGGGCTTGTTTCGATTGTTTGTAAATTCGAGATTATCTGGTCTCCTGACTGCAAGAAATTCCAGCTAAAAAACGCAAGGTAGGTGGCATACAGAACTAAGGTCCAGACTGTGAGGGCCTTTTCTAATGCTGTCGTACCAAAAAAAACAATTAGACCGATTAACGCCATGATTCCGGTTGTACCTACATACGGTGGAAAACCGAATGCATCATGCAACATGTTTCCAGCGGTGGCGCCGACAATCGAGATGACCAGTATCATCTGTAAGATATAAAGCACCTCATATATGGGCCATGCTGGCCCTAATAGGGCTTTGCAAAAATTACGATAATCAAATAATTTAAACCGACGAGAAAATTCATATGTGACCATCAATACAAGGCTAAAAATTACCATGGTCACAGCCATTCCAAGGAGCCCGCCCAGAGGCCCATGCTTGAAAAAGAATTGCTCCAACTCTTTCCCGGAGCCATATGCCCCGGCGATAACAACAGATTGGAAAACAAACCCTGGCAAAAGATAGCGTTGGAACCAGCTATTAGTCATTAGTAAAAGACTCGATTTGTCTTCACCTTTTTAACCCCAAAGATCTGGCAGAAAAACTGAAACTCGGCCGCTCTCGTATTCCATAGCATGGGCGCAATCCTCCGCCTGCAGCAAAGGTCCATCGATATCTACATAACGACACTTCTGGGCGATGACAAAAGATGGCGCCATTGCGAGTGATGAACCAAGCATATTCCCAACCATAAGTTCAAAACCCATTTCAACTGCCTGCTCTGCAAGTTTCAGCCCTTCGGTCAACCCACCTGTCTTATCCAGCTTTATGTTTACCATCGTATAAAGGCCTTTTAGGCTCTCAAGATCCGCACTGGTTGCACACGACTCATCTGCGCAGAGCGGTAACGGCGAACAGAAATCCCGAAGTGACTCATCGTTACCTCTTTCCAAAGGTTGTTCAATCATTTCAACACCCATTTCTTTCAATGGTGCTGCATAGCTCTGAAGATCCGCCACAGTCCAAGCCTGATTAGCGTCGATGATGATAGCTGAATTCGGTGCTCCAGCATTGACCGCCCTAATCTGCTCTAGCGGGTCCCCTAAACCTACTTTGACCTTAATAAATGGATAGTCGCTATGAGCAGAAGCATCGGCCTCCATGACATCCGGGGTCGCAATGCCTACTGTATAGACGGTAGTCACAGGTCTTGGATCCCATCCAAGCATCTGCCAAACAGTCTTTCCGGAACGCTTGGCCTCAAGGTCCCATAACGCACAATCAATGCTATTACGTGCTCCCCCGGGCGGCAAAATATCCTGCAAGTTATCGCGTGTTATTCCACCCTCAATGATATTGGCAACACTTTCTACCTGGTCGATTATTGAGACGACAGTCTCGTCATCATAGGACACGCCAGCCGCCTCACCTCGCCCGGTAAATTGGCCGTCCGTTATTTCACAAATGACAGTTTCGGCGTGGGTGGTGACTTCCCTGGATATTTGAAACGGCTTATTTAGGGCCCACCGCTTTTCTATCATGGTCAAATGCAGGCTCATTGTTCTATACCACCAAATGTATCGTTTAAATAATCAACAATTGGTGCTACCCCTGTCGCAACAGGGTCCACACATGGCAACCCAATTTCATCAGCAGTACTGGACAAAACACTATGTCGTTCAGCCTCGCTAAGCGAGGACGTAATAAGACTAACCCCAACGCATCGGACATCAGGGTTGGTAACCCGACCAATAGCAACAGTCATTTTTATGAGTTCCTCTATGCTAGGAACGGGAAAATCCGGATACGCGTCAATTGTTTCCCTTCCTACTTCATTACAAACAACAAACGCATCTGGCTGTGAACCATGCAACAGGCCAAGAGTCACGGCAGAATAGCCAGGATGAAATAAAGAACCCTGTCCCTCAATAACATCCCAATGATCATCATCATTTGCGGGCGATAAAAGCTCAGCAGCTCCAGATACGAAATCTGAAACGACAGCATCAATAGGCATACCTCCACCTGAAATCATGATGCCCGTTTGACCTGTGGCACGAAAATCTGCCTTCATTCCACGTTCTGTCATCTCTTTAGCAATTGCCAGCGCTGAAAACTTTTTACCGACGACACAATCAGTGCCAGCCATCAACAACCGTTTTCCAGATCGTCTCTCGCCGGTTCCAACGGGAAGATCTTTCGGTGGTGTGCGAATATCAATCAAGCGCACTCCGGCTTTCTTCGCAGCCTCCTCCAAACCCGGGACCGCAGTCAACGATGTATGTGTTCCTGCACAGACATCGAGGCCTGCTTCTACTGCACTAAACAATGTTGGTGTCCAGTGCTCCGGTATCATTCCCCCAACACCCGCAACACCCCAAATGAGTGTCTTAACTCCCGCTAAGGCAGCCTCCTCAGGCGTCATATCTGGCAACCCCAAATCGACTCCGCTTCCCGGTAACCGCAATTGACCAAGGCATGCGTCTGGCCGCCAGAAAGCAATTCCCATCGCAGTCTTGACGTGCCCTACCCCGGGCTCATCTCCAAGGAATAGAAGATAGGGAGGTTTGATCTCAACTTGCATCCGTTTGTCCTTCTGTATTTTTGGAGTCTAGATTGTGACATGATTTGACCCTATAGTAAGAATGAATTCGTCGAATGAGAGTTACCTGCGCCCCCGATAGCTTCAAAGAATCCATAAGCGCTGTGGATGCTGCTGATGCTATGGCTCTCGGTATCCGACAATTTTCCCCTCAAATATCAATCGACTGCTGCCCCGTAGGTGACGGAGGAGACGGGACTCTTGAAAGCTTGCTTGCATCAATACAAGGCCAACTGGTTCCTGCAGAAGTTGTAAACCAAAATGGCATAGTAATCGAATCAGAAATTGGTGTATTTGATAATGGCAGCTTGGCATTCGTAGAGTCAGCTAAAGCGATTGGTATTGCGAATATCGCAGCCACAGAAAGAAATATAATGTCAGCAAGTAGCTTTGGCGTGGGACAATTAATAAAAAAAGCAATTGATCTTTCCCCTGAACGCATCATCGTGGGGATCGGGGGAAGCTCTACCACGGATGGTGGATGCGGAATGGCGCAAGCACTTGGCGTGGAGTTCTTTGATGCTGCTGGCAAACTAATAGAAAAACCTATCGGTGGAGCAGATTTGTTGAATATAGCTGCAATAGATATGTCCAGACAGCTAAAAAGTAACGTACCTGTTACCGTCGCCTGTGATGTAAACAACCCGCTTACTGGTGCAAACGGCGCGGCCCAGGTTTACGGGCCGCAGAAAGGTGCAACCACCGACCAAGTCAAGCAATTGGATAATGGGCTACGGCATCTTGCTAGAGTTATTTGCCAAGAATACGGCTGCGATATCGAATCAATGAAAGGTGCGGGCGCGGCCGGCGGCCTAGGTGCTGGGCTTTATACGTTCGCGTCTGCGCAACTCGAATCAGGAATCGATATTGTCCTTGATATGGTAGATTTCAGCGGTCGCATTGCGAATGCTGACCTATGTCTGACCGGGGAAGGTCGCCTAGATAAACAATCCCTTTCAGGTAAAGCCTGTGCTGGTATCGCTCGAGAAGCGCACCAAGCTGGAATACCAGTAGCGGCGCTCGTTGGCTCAATCGGGTTAAGTCCGGATGAGTGGCATGAGCTGGGTATCACCGAGGCTGTAACGATTGGCGCCGGCTTGTCGGTTGAACAATCCAAACTAAAGGCAGAGGAACTGCTTGTCAGCGCAGCAGGGCGTGTTGTCAAAAATTTCTCTTTGTCCGGAACAAAATAACTAGACATTAAACAAGCTTCACATGAAACTCCTATGCCTTCAAAAGGCTTACAATTAATTAGATAAACAAACCAGAACATAAACCGATACACGCCTCCAGGTAGGGGCATGGAGATTGCTAATGCTTCCTGATTTTCGTCTCGAAACGTATTTCTCGCGTTGGGAATTTAATGCCAAGTACAACATTTGTGCATCGGATGCGGAAACTATCTCCGTACAAGAGTTATTAGAAGGTGCGAACGAAGATGACCTTCGTTTGTGGGACAACCTGACACTTGCTTACACAGAAACATATGGAAGCCCAGTCTTACGTGAGGCTATAGCAGATACCTATGACAATATGGACCCATCCGACATCATCACGTTCACCGGGGCTGAGGAAGGAATTTTTGCGGCAATGCATGCGCTTTTGTCTGCCGATGACCATGCGATTGTTTTAACGCCTAACTATCAGTCCGCGGAAACCATTCCAGCGTCTATTTGTGAAGTCACCGGCATTGCACTTGACCCAACAAATAACTGGGAACTCGATATTGATCTAATTCAGCAAGCAATCAAACCCAATACCAAATTAATTTCATTCAATTTTCCGCATAATCCGACGGGAAAGATTCTGTCCATAGATAAACTAAATCAGCTAATCTCTATCGCCCGGACCAACGGTATTTACATTTTTTCTGATGAAGTGTACCGATTGTTGGAGCGGGACGATTCGATACGGTTACCGCAAGTCGCAGATATTTATGAAAAGGCCCTCTCACTAAACGTCACATCAAAGGCTTACGGCTTGCCTGGATTAAGAATCGGTTGGATCGCCTGCAAAGATCATGATTTGCTTGATGCCTTGGAACGAACAAAACATTATCTTTCGATTTGCAACTCCGGACCTAGCGAAGTCTTAACAGTAATTGCTTTACATGCTCGGGACTGGATCTTGCAGAAAAATCGGAAACTCGTTGCGGATAATCTGGAACATTTAAATACATTTTTTGCTGGTTATTCTGAACTGTTCGACTGGACTCCCCCAGATGGAGGTTGCGTAGGTTATCCACGCTATAAGGGTAAAGAAGGGGTTGAACAGTTTTGCACACTATTAGTGCAAAAATCAGGGGTATTGCTTTTACCAGCAAGCGTCTATCGTTCTGCACTCACAGAAACGCCGAAAGATCATTTTCGTATCGGATATGGACGGAAAAACATGATCGAGGGACTCAAAATAATGGAAAACCACGTTAATCGATATTGTCGAGTATAAAACATGACCAATACCAAAAAACCGGAAGTGCTGATCAGCGAGGACCAAATAGAAGATCGAATCGATGAACTAGCTCAACAAATTTCAGCCGATTATGCAGAGAAAGGTGAGGTGGTCCTGCTCGGAGTTCTAAAAGGTGCTTTTATTTTTCTCGCCGACCTTTCACGACGTCTGACCATTCCGAGACAGGTAGAGTTCATAGCCATTTCAAGTTATGAACAGGGCAGCATAAGAAGTGGTGCAGTCCGCCTCGTCATGGACGTGCGCCGCAGTATTGAAGGTAAGCATTTACTCATTATCGAGGACATTGTTGATAGCGGACACACTCTGCACTATCTGGTTAATATGCTGAAATCCCGCAACCCCGCATCGATTCGTACTTGTTGCCTTTTGCACAAAACTGAGAAGACTGAGGTTGATGTCACGGTAGATTACCTGGGATTTAACCTACAGGATGAGTGGGTAGTCGGATATGGACTTGATTACAAAGAAATAGGTAGAACCTTGCCATATATTGGTATCCTGGAACCTGACGATCAATGATCTGCGCAATCACCAAATTCAATCTCAATCGTTGAATGATCAACAGCGAACTCTCTACTTAAAACCTCTTTTACACGCCTTACAATCGGTGTTGTGTCAGCAATAAGATTCGCAAGAACGACATGCATCGTCAGCATTGGATGCTGTGGTGTTAGGCCCCAAACATGTACATGATGAATTTCGATCACTTCTGGTACAAATTTCATAATTTTTTCGCGCATATCATCGACATCGAACCACTCGGGCGCACCTTCGAGCAAAATATGGGCGCTTCTTTTAACCAGCCGCCACGCACTACGTAAAATCAGCATGGCAACCAACATTGATAAAATAGGATCGATCGGCATCCAGCCGGTTCGAATAATAACAACCGCTGCAACAATAGCAGCGACCGAACCAAGCAGATCCCCTAGAACATGTAATGCAGCACCTCGGACATTTAAATTATCCTGGTCACCTCCATGCAATATCAGGAAAGACACAACATTGACCATCAGACCAATGGAAGCAACAACAAGCATGGTGCTGCCGATCACATCGGGTGGTTCGATCAAACGCATTACAGCTTCAAACAATATCCAACCGACAATAACCAGCAAGGAAAGTCCGTTCACAAAGGCTGCAATAATCTGCGCGCGGAGGTAACCATAACTGCGGCTTGCATCCGCTGGTTTAGTAGCAACCCTGAATGCATATGCAGAAAGCCCAAGTGCCATCGTGTCGGTTAGCATATGGCCAGCGTCCGCCAGTAACGCAAGTGAACCAGAGATAATGCCTCCAGCCACCTCCACGACCATAAATACACCTGTCAGGCACAACGCCGCTGAAACGCGTCTGCTGTTCTCTCGATTCTGCTGCCCGTGATCGTGACCCATCAGGTTCTGCCCAATATTTTCCTTACTCTATAGCTCTGGGAACCCGGATATTTTCTACCATACGCTGGATACTTTCTGGCGGAGCTGCTGTCATATAACTGACGGTTATAGCTACAGCAAAGTTCAGGGTCATACCGATAACACCTATACCTTCAGGAGAAATTCCAAACAGCCAGTTTTCAGCTACATTTGCACCCCACGGTGCCCCCGCCCATCGAAAAAACAATCCTTTAAAATACTCGATATAGCCGTAGGTAAATAATAGGCCCGTTAACATGCCAAGAATCGCACCGTGTTTGTTAACACGCTTGAAAAAGATGCCAAGCAGGATTGCAGGGAAAAGTGACGCAGCTGCCAAACCAAAAGCAAAAGCGACTACTTGAGCTACCCACCCTGGTGGATCAAAACCAAGATACCCAGCAATCATAATTGCGACAGCTGCAGCTATACGACCGGCCAGTAATTCCTTACGTTCACTGATAGTAGGGATAAATATTCCCTTTATCAGATCATGCGAAACTGCAGCTGAAATCACAAGCAATAAACCAGCGGCAGTGGATAATGCTGCCGCAATTCCTCCAGCCGCAACCAACGCAATTACCCAGTCTGGTAACCCCGCTATTTCTGGATTTGCCAGCACAATTATGTCTCGATCAACAGTTAGCTCGTTGCCTGACCAACCATATTCAGCTGCTGTGTCCTGATATTCAGTATTAGCGTCATTGTAATACTGAATGCGGCCATCACCATTTTTGTCTTCAAACGCAAGTAATCCAGTTGCTTCCCATGTATGCATCCAATCCGGACGTTCATCATAGACCAAGTTCCCGTCTACAGCTCCCACCTCCCCAGGTTGGATTGTGTTGATAAGGTTATAACGCGCCATCGCTCCAACAGCCGGTGCGGTGGTGTATAAAATAGCAATAAAAAGTAATGCATATCCTGCTGAGGTTCGTGCATCTTTGACTTTCGGGACTGTAAAAAACCGAACGATAACGTGCGGTAATCCAGCCGTACCGACCATAAGCGCCAGCGTTATGCAAAAAATATCGATAATGCTTTTATCGCCGCTTGTGTATTGGGTAAAACCCAATGAAGTGACAATTCCATCGAGTTTATCGAGCAAACTAACACCATCACCATCCACTGGGCTCCCAAAGGCCAGTTGAGGAATCGCATTTCCCGTAATCTGGATGGCAATAAAAATGGCAGGTACAGTGTAGGCAAAAATCAGCACGCAGTATTGTGCTACCTGTGTGTAGGTAATTCCCTTCATACCTCCAAGGACTGCATAGATGAAAACTACGCCCATACCAATGACCAAACCCACAGTAACTTCAACTTCAAGAAACCGGGAAAAAACAATTCCAACTCCTCGCATCTGGCCAGCGACATAAGTAAATGAGATCACGATCAGACAAATAACTGCAACGATCCGGGCAGTTCTGGAATAATAACGTTCAGCAATGAACTCCGGGACAGTAAATTTGCCGAATTTTCGAAGGTACGGAGCAAGAAAGAGGGCTAACAAAACATAACCACCAGTCCAACCCATCAAATAAACGGAACCATCGTAGCCAAGAAACGCGATCAGGCCTGCCATAGAGATGAAGGAAGCTGCGCTCATCCAGTCAGCAG
>CAJWFK010000032.1 GCA_913031125.1 uncultured Woeseia sp.
GTCATGAAAAAATATAAACATAATTTGCTCAGATCTCAGAATTGGCGCCAACACAGCAAGGCATCAATTTTTTTTAGGAATATCTTCTTTTTGATATTTCTTTTTTATATAATTAATAAACTATCAGAGTTTTAGGAAAAAAGATGAAGATAATTGAATGTGTGCCAAATTTTAGCGAAGGTCAAGATCATATTATAATTAAAGAAATAGCAGATTCAATGGAGGCTATACCAGGTGTCACATTATTAGATGTCGATTCTGGTGCAGATACTAATAGAACTGTAATAACTATAGTTGGAAATCCAGATGCTGTGATTAGTTCAGCATTTTCTGGCATAGCAGCTGCGACTAAACTAATTAATATGAATAAGCATACTGGAGCCCATCCTAGAATGGGATCTACTGATGTTTGTCCCTTTGTCCCTGTTTCCAATGTAACTATGGATGATTGTGTTAATTACTCTAATAGATTGGCAAAAATGGTAGGGGATAAATTAAAGATCCCTATTTTTTTATATGAATATTCTGCATTGTAAAACGATGGGAGTTTAGGATTTGTAATGGTTTATCAAAAGAGAATTAAAAAATCGCCGCGTATTCAGTCTTTAGGGCGTGCGAATGCCATTTTGGATGTTATAGCAGGTGCAGATGAGACGGGTGTTAGTCTCAGTAGTATCAGCAAAGAGACGGGCCTAAATAAAACCACTGCATTTAATCTACTGGCATCGTTGGTTACTCTCCGTTTCGTCGATCAGGATAGGGTTTCGAGAAACTATCGGCTCGGGTTCCGGAACTTAGAGCTCGGACGGTTGGTCCAGCAGCGGTTGCACATTTCTAATCTTGCCAGGCCTGTCCTTGCAGATCTTTGCAGAAAAACTAATGAGACCGTGAACTTAGGATTACCTGACTTATATGATTTATTGGTGATTGATAGTTTAAGGGGTTCACAGATCCTACATGCTACGGCCACCGCTGGCTGGCGATCTCAGTACCACTGCACGGCATTGGGAAAGGCTTGTATGTCTCTATGGAATTCAACTATGCGACAGTCAGTCTATGATAATTGTGGTCTGCCTCGGCAAACTGCCAACACGATTACAGAAACCGAACTTCTCAATATAGAGCTAGACGGCTATAGAGACATGGGATATGCCATGGATATTGAAGAAAATGAAGTCGGCGTAAATGGTGTGGCAAGCTCAATTCGGGATGGTTTGGGTGAAATTTGTGCGGCGATTAGTGTTAGTGGCCCTGCAAATCGTTTGACCGAACAAACAATGACGGCTATTGCGCCAATGGTCGTCACTGCTGCTAGCCGAATCTCGGAAGCGATGGGTGACCAGGAAACAGGTCAATTTCGCCGTGCTTAAAAAATAACGATGTCATCAGCACCGGGTGTAGTAGGTACGAATATTTCGCCGGTAGGGTGGTGGTCAGCTTTGCGAGGATCTTTCTTGCGGTACGAGTGGCTGCGTGGTTACACCCTTTTGTCACCGGCGCTCATAGTGATGATTGGTGCGCTGGCTTTGCCAATATTTACTCTCGTTGTCTACAGCTTCTGGACAGCCGATTACATAAACATAGATAAGACCTTTACGCTCAACAACTATAAGACTTTTTTTGAAAAGTCGATGTATGGCGATTTGCTGCTGCGATCCATACGGATGTCGATAACGGTCACGAGTATAAATATCCTGTTAGCGTATCCGGTTGCTTATTTTCTGGCCTTCAGGGTTAAGAAAAATATCATGACGTGGTTGATTTTGATTAACCTTCCATTCTGGACGAGTTATCTGCTGCGTGTGCTGGCATGGAAAATCATGCTGGGGAACAATGGCGTGATTAATTCAACACTGCTTGAGCTTAGTTTTATACAGGCGCCGCTTGAATTTCTTTTGTACAGTCGCTTTGCAGTTGTATTGACTCTGGTTCATGCTTGGGCAGCGTTTGCCATATTACCGATCTATCTCTCACTTTCTAAGATAGATCGTTCGCTACTGGAAGCTTCATCTGACCTCGGTGAAAGTCCGGTCAGGACATTTTTTCGTGTAACGTTACCGTTATCTGCTCCTGGTGTGATTGCTGCCGCGGTGATCCAGTTCATCCCTACTGTAGGAGATTATATTACCCCTGTAATGGTTGGAGGACCGAGGGGAATGATGTTCGGACAGCTTATTGCTGCCCAATTTGGAGAGGCGAATAATTGGCCTCTGGGCTCGACACTAACAATAATTATGATGATGGCTATTACCGTCATCATCCTGACATTCATCTGGTTGGCACAGCGCGGTACGGTACAGCGTCGGGAAATGGAAATTGGGCAAACTCCGACTACAGAGGATAGTTCTGAAGAGCGCAAGTACGGATTACTGTTTTTTTACGTCGTGTTGTATCTTTTATTTCTCTACATACCATCACTCATGCTGCCTATCTTTTCCTTTAATGACAGTATCCAGATGGTGCTGCCCTTAAAAGACCTGACATTCAATTGGTATCTTCAGATCCCGACCCGACCCGGTTTGCTAGATGCATTAGGAAATAGTTTTAAACTGTCAATTCCGGTCGCGATTATTTCTACGACCCTGGCCACCATTGCGGCCAAGGGCCTTACACGATATCGATTCCCGGGAAGAAACGCAGCGTTAGGTTTTATTATGTTACCTATGGTGATGCCAGGAATTATTTTAGCTGTCGGATTGCTGGTACTTGCACTAGCAGTAAGTGTTCCCCTGTCCTTGTGGACTGTTGGCGTTGCCCATGTCGTAATGACCATGCCGTTTTCAACCCTTGTCATCATGTCGAGGTTGGAAGGTTTGGGCAAGAGTGTTGAGGAGTCAGCTCTCGACCTGGGTGAAAATGCCTGGATGACTTTCTGGCGTGTGACTTTCCCACTAATTCTTCCGGGGGTTGCGGCTTGCCTGATATTGTCATTCACTGCTTCGTTTGACGAATTCCTTTTTGCCTTATTTTTAGGAGGGAATGAGGTGACGTTGCCAGTTTATATGTGGACGCAAGTGCGGTTCCCCGACACATTGCCTACCGTACTCGCTCTGGGCACCTGCATATTTTTAGGTTCTGTTTTACTGATTGGCACTGCTGAATGGTTGAGAAGAAAGGGTATTGATTAGCAGTAGCAACATTGTTCATTTACACAGATTGACAAATAGGAATAGGAAAAATGGCACGACGTGGTGGTCGACGGCAAGGTGGTAGATCGGCGAATACGCGAAGAACCGCTAATATACTTTCGCAGTTGCCTTGGCAATTACCCAGCAATCAAGATGTTCCGACGGAACCGCTAAATGAAGAAGCGGTGCATGCGATTCATGACGGAGCGATGCGGGTGCTTGAAGAAGTTGGCATAGAATTTATCCACGAAGAAGCGAAGCAGTTACTTGCCAAAGCTGGATGCATCGTTGCACCGGATTCTGATAATGTTCGCATGGGGCGCGATTTTGTGATGGAGCAGGTACAAAAAACCCCGTCCACATTCAATATAACACCGAGAAATCCGGCGCGAAGTGTTGGAGTTGGTGCCAACAATATGCTTTTCGGTAATGTCGCGAGCCCGCCCAACTGTTCGGACTTGGATCGGGGTCGTCGCCCGGGAGACAGGCAGAGTTATCAGGATCTCCTCAAGCTGACTCAGTTTTTCAATTGTATGCACATGATCGTTGGGTATCCTGTTGAACCAGTGGATATTCATCCTTCGGTTCGCCATCTAGATTGCTTATTCGACAAGCTAACGCTCACTGACAAGGTTATTCATGCATATAGCCTTGGTAAGGAGCGAATTGAAGATGCCATGGAAATGGCAAGAATCGCTGCCGGTATTACCGATGAGGAGTTTGATGCAAGTCCACGAATGTTTACCAACATCAATTCCTCATCTCCTTTGAAACTCGATTACGTCATGCTTGATGGTCCGATGAGGTTAGCACGGCGCGGCCAGCCAGTGATTGTTACGCCATTTACTCTTTCCGGGGCGATGGCCCCGGTTACCATCGCTGGGGCTGTCATGCAGCAGACGGCTGAGGCGTTGGCGATGATAGTGTTGCTCCAGGTAATCAATCCAGGAACTCCGGTTGTATACGGTTCATTCACTTCCAATGTTGATATGAGTAGCGGTGCCCCAGCTTTCGGTACACCAGAATATTTGAGGGCTACCCAGATGTCAGGCCAGATGTCGCGTTTTTACGATTTGCCATTTCGAGCATCAAACGCTTGTGCCGCTAATTGCCCCGACTCCCAGTCGGCCTGGGAAAGCGCGTTTTCACTTTGGGCATGTGTATCTTCAGGGGTCAACATCGTTTATCACGGTGCGGGGTGGATGGAAGGCGGTTTATGTGCGAGTTATGAGAAATTTATAATCGATTGCGAAACTATTCAGCAAATTATCCAGTATATGCAACCAGCGACCGCAAACGAAGATGACCTTGCCTTTGACGCGATCCAGGAAGTGGGTCCGAATGGTAATTTCTTTAGTGCAACTCATACCATGGAACGTTACGAGAACGCATTCTACCAGCCGTTTCTTAGTGATTTGAGAAATTTTGAAACATGGGAAGAGGGCGGCAGTGTTACTACCCCGGAACGTGCCAATAAGTTGTGGAAACAGATCCTCGAAGAATACCAGGCACCACCGTTGGATGAGGCGATTCGCGAAGAGCTTGAAGCTTTCGTCGCACGTCGAAAGGAAGAAGGTGGCGCACCGACTGACTTTTGAGCAATAATTTTTTAGGTGTTTGCCTAATGTCTAAAGTTCGAAATCCAGATATTGTAGATCTGAAGATATGTCCCTAGGGGCGACGGCAATATAGCGAGCTAAACCTGGAAAAAACCCTACGCTTAATCCCCAGTCGGAATCGTATCCCCGTCCTAGGCCAAGGTCACTGCCATCACTACTTTTACCACCTTTACTTCCCCCTAATCTCAATATGCGTGTTTGGGGTTGGTCTGGGTCGATAGAGTTATAACGGTGAAAGTTCCCCATCTTTTCTGTGTTTTTACGGTTTCGTGCCTTTTCGAGGTAGGCAGAAAGGGTTTCTGTACCGCCAGAACGAATAATCATTACAGGGTTATCTATCAGGGTGTCGAACTCTTCATACCCACTATAGGTCTTTTTGGCAATGTCGAGATCCAATGCCACACCATATTGCATAGGTAACTGTTTAATGCCCTGATTAAATTCATCAAACTCATAAACAGGTATTTCAGAGCCATCGGGCAGGCGCCCGTGCAATAAGTTTTTAGCTTCCTGTTGGGTAATTTTGGCCGCATACTGCCCAGTCAATCCCTCGTCATTGAACCTGTCCAAATCAGACCTAAGGGTACGCTCAATTTTTTCCGGCTTACTAAATATGCCAGTGCCATGAATGGTGAGCACGACGTGATTGCCCTGGGGGGTTTTTATGACATTCTCTTCCGAATTAGCAGTGAAATAGGTATTCCAAATGATGTTGTCATATGCGGCATGCGTTTTTGCATGCAGTAATTGCGGCATTGAAGCGACAAAACCACTATCACCGGCGTATCGTAATGCTTGTCGCAAAGCCAATGTTCCGTATGAGTCAAAGAAAATCCTTGCCACCATACGAATATCTGTAGCGTTGGCCATAGTCAGTGGTGAGCATAACAGGCTGGCTCCTAACGAGCCGGTTGCCCCGATCATTTGTCGTCTGTTTATCCTATTATGCGCATGCTTCATAGTTCAAAATCCAAGTCACGTAAACTGGTGGAAACATCATGCTTTGCCACAGCTACATAGCGCCCCATCCCTACCATGTTGGCATCGCCGCCCAAGCCGTATTCATTATCATAGCCCCAACCCAAGTTTCCTGGTCCATCCGATTCACTGCCAGTGCCTCCTTTATTGCCGGCAAGAAAAGGAATACGGCACTGGGGCTCATCCGGGTCAATTCGGAGATAGGGATGCCAGTTACCCATGAGCTTTGTATCATGCCTGTCTCGGAATTTATCAAGATATGCGCCTAATGGCTCCACGCCACCGGCCCGGATAATCATATTTGGATCATTTTTTAGGACTGTAAATTTCTCATAACCCCTTTTTGATTTTTTAGCTAGGTTATAGTCGAGAATAACGCCGTAACGGATCGGTAAATCCGAAACGCCCCCCTTAAATTCATCAAACGAATAAATCGGGATTTCAGTACCATCTGGGAGCTTGCCTTCCAGGACATTATAAGCTTCCTGAGTGGTTATTCTGGCTGCTCCCTGCCCTGTAATTCCTTCGCTATTTGTGCGGTCCATGTCCGCATGATAGCTGCGTTCCAATCGTGATGGTTTCGCAAATATACCGCCTCCATGGACAGCAACGATCACTCGATTACCCTGTCGTGTGGTAACAACACTCTCTTCGGAATTCGCGGTAAACCAGGTGTTCCAGATAATGTTGTGATAGGGAGCATTGGCACGGGCATGCAACAATTGCGGCATTGAAGCGACAAACCCTTCATCCCCAGCATAATTTAGTGCGCGCTGCAGAGCTGTGGGCATATGAGGATCGAAAAAGATTTCTGCTTGCATTCGGATTTCAGCCGCCGCAACTATTGAATGCATTTGGGTGGCCACCAGTCCAACTGAGCCGATTGTTTGTAACATTTCACGGCGGGTAAATTTGTTCTTCCGCATTGTATGCATTGATTCCTAACGAAAACGATCGCAAAAGTATTCGAATTCCTCTTAGATACTAAATGAATACTAAAGGTAAGAAAAACCCCGCTTAAAGCGGGGTTTTCTTTGTACTTATAACAGGACTTCTGTTTAGTCGCCCCAATCAACCCGGAATCGTAATCCAAATTCCCGAGGACGCATGGTCCATACTTGGTGAGCACGCTCATACTGTCCTGCATGTCCCCATTGCCAGCCGGAACCACCCTGATAAATCTCTGGTCTTTCATCGGTGAGGTTGTTGACATAGAGGTCAAGCTGCCAACCTTCTGGTGACCGGAGACCAATTCTAGCATCAGCGACCGTGTATGCGTCATTGGTAAACTGCGGGTAGAAACAGCTTTCGTCACATGGCTGCAGTTTACTAACTTGTTCACCTGAGTAAGACATCTGTCCTCGGACAAACATTTCACCACCCGCGACTAGTTGTGTTGGCCAAGTGTAGGTGGCCCATAATGATCCTTGGAATTTCGGGTTGTTAGGTGTCCGCATACCTTTTTCAAGGCCCGATTTTTCATCAGTTGTGTCGAGCTCTGCTTCGATCCACTGCGCGTTACCGGAAACAACCCAGCCGTCAGCCGGAACCCAGTCCACTTCTGCCTGCACACCTTGTATATGTGCATCCCCAACGTTACCTACAAGTGACACCCAGGGTAGTTCACCCTCTGTCGGGCATTCTGGCCACGGATCGCTTGTTACTACGCACGTACCGGAACTCGGGTCGACTGCCTGGTGAATATAATCATTCCAGGACATGTAGAACCCGGTGACGTTGAGCTGCAGCGAGTCATCTGCCCATCGACTTCTTAAACCAACTTCATAGTTAGCGAGCTCATCGGGCTCCCAGTTCTGGCCCCAGAGCGTTCGACTCCAGTCAGTATTCTTGTTAGCTCGGTTGACACCGCCTGGTCGGAAACCAACGCTGTAACTCGCATACACCATCTTGTCATCATCGATGGTCCACTTGACAGCAGCCTTTGGAACAAACTCGCTAAGTTCCGCGTACTGGGGCAACTCATTACCCTGCCATCGATTTTGGATGTATCCGCCAGTTTGACGGCCGTCAGGGCCGGTGTGGCCCGCTAGCATTTTGACATAGGTTTTGGTGTTGTCTTGCTCGAACCAGCGACCGCCAAGTGTCACATCGACGCTATCAGTCATGTGCCATGTCATTTCACCGAACACGGCTTTCATGCCCCAGTCTGTAGCATCACGGGAATCCCAGTAGTGGTCAGCATTTTGTAGCGCGCTCAAAACAGCCGTCGCACCACCTGCGGTTCCTAGGATTGCGGAGCTTCCACCACTGCCGCAAGTCCAGCCACCTGCTCCTGGCCAGGCACCGGTTGCACAGTCCTGCATGAAGTTATATGACATGGACTGGTTAAACGGTACGTCGTCACTGGCCATCCAGACGGAGTTCCAGTTATCTGATGAATCTTCATAGTAGAGGCCCGCTAACCAGCTAAATGTCTCGCCTTCATGGGAAAGCCGGATTTCCTGTGTGAACCTATCCTGCCATTCAGGGCCATATCCGACACCGTTTAGATCAGGTAACTGCGTGTTGTCGCCGGACGGGTTCACGGCCGGGAATACACAATAGACTGGTGCATACACAGCTCTGCCGGTCTGTTGATTTTCCCACAACCAATAGTAGAAATAACCGTAACTTGGGGCGCCCAAATCAGCCCATGCTCCTTTATCCGTACAGTAATTTCGAGTCATGTAGTACTTGTAGTACATCGTGTTGTCGACTTTGAATGTACGCTGGTTTTCGTAAAAACTTGTCGCTGATACTAACTGCGCGAAGCCGAGGTCAGCCTCGATCGTTAGTGACGCCATATTCCAGTCTGAGTGTGACTCATTCTTAACAAAGCCTATTGTCTCAAGGTCTCCAACGTAGGGGTTATAGTGAGAGCTACCCTGTGAATTGGTCTCACCATCATGATAGGCCAATGTCGCTGCGAAACTGTCACCAACCTCCCAGCGTGCGGAGATTCTGAAGTTGTCTATATCTGCCCTGTTCCAGTTTTCCTCGGCGGTGCTTGCATTGTCCCCTTGACCCCATTCTAGGCGGGAGCATCCCCAGCTACGTGCTCCGCCGCCATTGGCACAGTTTTCTGCCGCTGTCTGGCCGATCCAGGTATCAGGTTGATTACCGAGAACGTTGTCTACATAGCCACCATCCCTAGCCGACTGAGCAGCTATTCGAATCGCGAATGTGTCTTCGATAAGGGGTAAGTTCAGCACGCCAGTAATACTGTGACTGGCGTCGCTAGTGTGGCCGGTCTTAATTTGTGAATCGAGACTAGCAGAGAACGCTGAGGTATCAGGCTTGTTAGTAATTACTCGGAGCGTTCCGGATTGGGCTGCCGCACCAAATAATGTGCCTTGTGGTCCGGACAAGGCTTCTACTCGTGAGACGTCCATCATACGAATATCAGGGGAGGCACCATTAGTGGCTGTGATCGGTATTTCGTCTAAGTAGACTGATGCGCTGGAGGTAGCAGTAAAGCTGCCAGTGGTCGTGTTAACCCCACGGAACACTACAAAGTTGTCGCCACCGGTATTGAAATTGATCCAGTTAACCGATGGTACGAACCGCGTATAGTCTTCTGTATTTAGGGCACCCATTTCCAGAAGCATAGATTCTGGCATCGCCTGGATACTACCGGCGACATCTTGCAGATTCGCCTCTCGTTTCGTTGCCGTAACGATAATCTCTTCAAGCGTAAGGCCATCGCCGTCGTCTTGGGCTAATGCTGCTCCGGGCGGCACGAGCGCGGTAGATACAGCGGCTGCAATTGGACTAATGGAATTGGGTTTTGTGTGGCTCATCTTTTGCTCCCCTTTGAGTGATGAACAAAACAGTATAAAAATCGGGCGATTACGACCCTAATATAAGCATGAAGTCCATCTAATTTCAAACACAGATGATAGAAGTTCTATATTATAGAATCACTGCGTCAGTTACTAATCAACTTGTGCTCTAAGTTATTGGTTTTAATAAAGAGGACCGTTCTACATTATATAGTTCGTATATTGTTACTTAGTGGACAAAGGGCCTTAACTGAATCGAATGGGACGTTCGCGCTTAGGCAGCTTTTCTAGTACTGGTTCAAGAGTTTCTATCAGGTCCCCTAAATGGGATTCATAATGACGCCAGGTATTGACGGAAGTTTTATATATAGGTTTCCTCACCTGCTCCGAACTTGCTGATTTCACTGAGCGGTCGGTTTCATAAAATCTGACGCACGATTCCTCCCAATCTAGTTCGCAATAGTCGAGGATTCGACGTACCTGTCCCTCGAGATCGGCGACCACTTCTTCATAATGAACATCCAGTATCTTACCGGGAAGCACTGTATGCCAATGATCCATAATCCTTTGGTATTGGACATAGTATTCACCAAGTTCGACAAGGTCATAGGTGAACGGTTGACCCGAAGCAAACAATTGTTTATAGCTGCCATAACAACTATCTAATGGATGGCGCCGGGCATTGATGAATTTAGCGTTGGGTAAAATGAGGCTAGTTACTCCCACGTGGATGAAGTTGTTGGGGTTCTTATCCGTAAAAAACGGCCGGTCACCCCGATGGTGGCTCGCACGCTCAATATACTCCTCCCCAAGTTTCCGATAGTCGTCCGTTTCCAGGTCTTTAACGGATATCGGATAGCGAGTCGCCGGAGTTGTAAGGGTTGGATTGGATCGAATCGTTCTGCCTAATTCAGCTAGTTCGTGGGTTCCATCGACTAGGGAGTGACTGGAGAGTATTTGTTCTAACAAAGTAGAGCCTGAACGGGGCAGTCCAATAATAAAAATCGGTGCCGGGTCCGGATTGCCATGACCATCATGCTCTTCAAAAAATTGTTGTGTGAAAACCTGCAACGACAGGTCCACTTTTTCTTCATTTTCTACACGATCATAAAATTCCGTTTCTCTCCGGAGTTTGTTGCACGCATCAATAAACTCAAAAGAGCGGTCATATTCCTTCCGGCCCTCAAATTCCAGACCAAGGGCGTTATTCAGCTGGACTATTCCCTCTGGCGTTATGCGCTCATCCTCCAGAAGAGACAGCATCGTATCGACCTCGTCGTCTTCAAACCGAAATGTTTTGAGATTTGCCAGATTCCAGTAGGCTTCCGCGTACAAGGGATTCACTTCTATACTTTTTTTGTACGCGGAGATTGCACCTGGTTGATCGCCAAATGCGCGACACGCATTTCCTTTACCACACATGGCCCCGACATGATTAGGCTCTATTTCTATTGCTTTATCGTAATAGCCGATTGCCTCTTCATGTTTTCCTGAGGCCGCAGTCCCGGCAGCGAGCCAGATATAGCCATCGAACGAGTGAGGTTTCAATTTGATTAGCGTGTTCGCACTCTGGATAACATCATCGTAATTCTCTTGCTCTAGTTGCACCCCGCAGAGATCGTTCCAGGCTCGACTATATCCTGGCGATACCTTAACCGCCTGTCGCAGGAATTTTTCGGCTTCCGCAAACTGTTTTTGTTTTATTCCGAGCTGTGCCCATAAGCGCATCGCAGTAACATTATCGGGATGTCGAGTGAGAATCTGACGGTAGATTTGTTCAGCTTCTGCAAATTTTTCTTCCTTTTCCAATTCAACAGCTTTAGCAATATCCTTATTATCCTGATCGAGCTCCATAAACTCTTCTTTTAGTTTCTGGGCGTCATTTGTCTTACCCAGATGCAAAAATACTTGTCCCAACTTGATACGAGACCTTTGCAGGCTGGGGTCCAGCTTCAGAGCCATTTGGAAGGCATCTACCGCATCAGGTAAATTACCCTGCGCCATTAATAGTTCGCCGTTAACCTCATGTGGGCGTGCAAATTGTGGATATAACGACATCGCTTTTTTGATTCGGCTATTTGCATCATCAAACTTTTTTAGAGTTGTTAGTGCTTTTCCTGATAGACACAGTACGTTGGCATCATTTGGCTGGGCGGCCAGCATATCTGCACAGATAGCCTCAGCGGACTCTGCCTGATCGCTCTGCAAAAGTTTTTGCGCTTCCTGAAAACGTTGTGCTATTTCCTGGGAAATTGTCGTTCTCCAAATTGCTTAAAATAGACTAGTTAATTTGTCCGCACACCAGACGCGTCAATTGCAGCAGGGATATCTTCAAGTTTCCCCATGGTCAAAAGGTTTGCGCCTGATATACCAGGGATAGTCCTGGATTCGCGTAACATCTCAGCACATATTGTTACACCCTCAGACTCGGGGTTGGAAGCTTGATCCATTCGCTCGATAACAAAATCTGGTACCAGCGCGCCTTTGATATTGTCGCGCATCCAGCGGGCCACATCGGCTGATGGTAAGGGCGACAAGGAGACTATGAAGTTGACACTGTGCGTTAGCTTAGATGCAACGATTTGGCTCATATATTTTCTTAGAACTTCCATATCGAAACAAATCTGTAATTGTATAAAGTTGCTGCCCGCCTCACATTTTCTGATGAGATTTTTTGGTACCCAGTTAAGATCTGGCTCAAATATTTCTGCATTAGCCCCGATATGAAAATCGGAGACGACCGATGAATTCGTATCTTCTTTTAAACTATTTATATAAGCCATGAATTCCAATGCAGTCGTATCAAATACATTTTTTATTCCGACCTTGGGACTTTTTAGAATCTTTGTACCTCGGCGGATTAGCACGCTTGTAACACCAAGTGCAGTAGCCCCCATAAAATCTTTTTCCAGAGCGATGCGATTCCGGTCACGACAATTCATGTGAACGATTGGGTCTATACCTTGCTGGATCAAAAGAGCTGCCGTGGCAATCGCACCGATCGGTTCCTGGATACTGTCGGTGACCTGCACTCCATCTACGGCGGACTTTAGGATTGCCGCTTGTTTAAGCAAAGTGCTTGGGTCGGAAACATCGGCCATATTTAAATGGGCCGTGACCACAAAGTCTTTGGTTTTAAGGGAATCTTTAAAAGTCATTCTAGGCTCAAGACTTTGGATAATCCTGCATGCCGACCATACGTTTTAGCCAGATGTCATGTGGTGGCAGTTTGTCGCCAGCGGTGTTAACAGTATCAAGAACCCTTTTATGTACCGCAGGACGTGGGCGGTTTTTACCGAACCATTCGTCACATTCATCGCGGAGAAAGTCCATTCCGTAGAGGATTGCCTCGTAACTATGGTGATTCCACAAACGCCCGGTATCCACGGGTGTTCTTTGGTCAGAGGAGGCATCTCCGAAGGCACTCGGGCTCTCTGGCTGTCCGGGGAAAAAAGGATCAATAAAATCAGATATGGAAGGAGGCTTGATTTTCCAGTAGTCCAGTTTTGACTGAAGTCGCGTATTGACCCGACCTGGCTGGCCTACCTCACGCCAGAAATCGGTATCAGTTCGATTTGTCAGGCAGTAGTGCATGTTAATGAAGTCAAGAATTTCGTAATACCGGTTTTGTATAAGTCGGTTGAACCGGAAGGCGAGGGGCTCCATATCGTCGCCGTAAGGAAAATGTTCTACAAGGAGCTCGGCTGCAAGTTCGTTTAAGTAAAGTCCTGTTGATTCCAGGGGCTCGAGAAAACCACCTGAGAGGCCTATCGCGATGCAATTTTTAAACCATGCTCTTTCCCGCATGCCGACTTTAAATTTGACTAGGCGGGTATCGAGGTTTTTTGCATGCGGACCCTCATATGCATGCAATTCACGTTCAGCATCATTCTCGCTGATAAAGGCGCTCGAATGCACATAACCAATGCCGCGCCTATTTTGTAACGGAATATCCCAAACCCATCCTGCGGATAGGGCAGTTGCCATCGTGTGGGGACGGATAGCACCCGAATAATAAGTTTCATAGGGAACGGGCATCACCACCGCACGATCACATAGTAACCATTCAGAAAAGTCGATCCAATCTACCCCAAGTTTTTTTTCTATGAGTAGAGAAGCAAAGCCGGTGCAGTCGATAAAAAGATCAGCATTTAGGTTTTTCCCGCCCTCAGTCACGATTTCTGTGATGCTGCCGGTTTCCGTGATCCGCACATCAACAACATTTTCCAAATAGTGTGTAACACCACGGGCGGTAGAGAAGTCGCGTAAATAGTCGGCATATTTTAGTGCATTCATGTGAAATGCATAACCGACAGGTATCCCCAGGTTGGTGTCTTCGAGGACTTTTGGTGCGAGGCCCATCTCACACAGGACCGGTTGTGCTGAAATCGTGTTCATAAAAGGGACTGAACGATCACTCATGAGCCACCGTCGTCCGGAGTTATCGTTAGGACCACCACCAAAGCGGCTAAATGGGTGATGGTAAAATTTGTTTTTATTATCTAACCAATTCACAAAGCGAATTGACGCCTTAAAGGTCGCGTCTGTTGCTTTCATGAACTCGAGTTCGTTGATGCCGATGGTAGCAAGAGTACGGTTAATATTTGGAACTGTGGCTTCGCCAACGCCGATGCGAGGGACATCAGGTGACTCAATCAGGCTCACATCTACGAGCTTTTGATTGCCAGGATTAAGGGCCGCATTCAGATAAGCCGCTGCTGTCCAGCCTGCTGAACCACCGCCAACGACGAGAACCTGCTTTCTGCGCATATGTTACAACTCTAATTTGAGATAGCCAGTTTTTCAGGCGGGATTCTAAAAGCAATATCGGCAGATCCGACACTGAGATCTTCAGGGCGGGTACGTTCTGAGTCAGTCGCTAGGGGGCCGGGCGGCATATAGTCAAAGATAAATGTAATCCGTCCTTCAGCTCCCTTGTTTACTACACTGTGTTGTTTTTGGTTGTTAACTTCATAGGCTTGCCCTGGCTGTAGCTGGTATGGCCGGCCATTAATAGTAAACCAGACCTTTGGGTTGGTCGTAATAGGCACATGGATACGGTGTGCGCAGTGAAAAGACTGATGTATGTCATTGTGAGCTTTGATATTGGCCCCAGCAACCAGATTTGCAACAACTGCCCGAATAACTTCCCCGCCTCCCGGATAATGGTTTGTGATGATTTTCTGCATCACAGGCATGGCTGTGCCTATTAGCCTCTGCCAACCAGGTCCTCTGGTGGAAGCCCCATACGGCCAGTTATTATCATCTAATGCGATCAGCACAATCGACCGGGTCCGGTCATGCACATAGAATGACTCTTGTCGGGATTTATCTTCATCCCAGGCTATGTCTTCCTGTTCAAGGACCGCATCCCGCAAAGTGTCTGCATCGACTGGCCCAAGTTCCCTCAGTGGTATGTTGATATCCATTTTTATAATGAGTATGAGATAGTCTAGGAATCTTAACGCGCTAGGACGGGTTGCACAAAACGTGAGCGATAATTCACATAACCGACTTGCTTTAAACGACGCACGTTTCACCCTGGCTAATGGTAGGACGCGCCCGGAATTTATGCTGATCGGCGCAATGAAGTGCGGCAGTACATCCTTTGCAAGATACCTATCCGCGCATCCTCAAGTAAAATTATCAGGGCCTAAGGAGCCCCACTATTGGTCTTGGAACAGGTACCCTGCTAGGTACCAGAATTTTTTCGTCAACGAAAAGCCCATTTTAAACCCGGCGCCCGGGCAGTGCGTAAGTGGTGAATTCTCGACCTCTTCGTTAATTCATCCGCTGGTACCACGCAGAGTTAAAGCGAATCTTCCAGACCTGAAAATTTTCATTCTTTTAAGGAATCCGGTAGATCGCGCCTATTCACATTTTATGATGTCACAGAGAGCAGGGTTAGAGGATGAGTGCACATTTGAGGAAATCGTTCTGCGGGAAATCGAGGAGATACCAAGGCTACTTGAGGCGCATGAGAGAGGTTTTCTGGATATCGAGGGAGACTCAAAATCATGTTATTCAGCCATTGATGGCAAGCGAATCTGCGTTGCTAAACATATAATAGGACTGCCACAGCATAGAATTCGTGATGACCTAGATTTGAGAGATTTTTATTATCAAAGTTATATGTTCCGCTCACTTTATTGTGACCAGGTGCATCGCTGGCTGCGCCTGTTTCCGCGCAGACAGCTAATGATTATCCAGTCTGAACAATTCTTTGAGCGTAAGGTCGAAACAATGAATCAAGTCGCCGAATTTCTAGGGTTAGAATTTTTCAAATTTGAAACAGCACCTCAACTTCAGCGTAGTTGGGATGCCGGGGTTAGGGATGCCTCTAGGCTTCCCCAACCGTATGCCGCAATAGACACTGGCCTGCGAAAAACGCTGGCACAATTCTTTGACCCCTATAATAAAAAGCTCTATAGGTTGCTCGGGGAAGACTTCGGATGGAGCTGAAGGCTCTGTAGATTGCAGATTGAGACGATTTATGCGATACGTTCGCCGGCAGTCACGTTATAGCACCTGAAATGATAAATTCAAGATGACCATCCAATTGCCAAAATTCGTTGTAACAACTGTGGTACGCGGTAGCGATAGGACTGGTAGCCAAGGTGGCGTATTTGTATTGGATTTTGAAAAACAGGAAATCGACCAGCCCTTTGACTTGAATGCTAGTGATATAGAGTTCGATGAAATGAGCGGCGACCGGGGTCTACGCGGTATTGCATTTAGTGATGGAGATATTCTTATTGCCTCCAGCGATGTGCTTTTTCGATATGACCGAAGTTTTAAAATTAAAACATTCAGTAAAAACCATTACCTGGATGATTGTCATGAGATTTGTGTATATGAGCAGACAGTTTTTTTGACATCCCCGGGGTTTGATAGCCTGTTGGCATTTGATTTAGACAAAAAAGAGTATGTTTGGGGATTTCATTTGACACGACAATACGATCAGTGGGCAGGACACACATTTGATCCGGGGACGGATAAAGGTCCACTGCCAGTGAATGATTACCATATTAATATGGTTCATGTAGATGACACTGGTATTTATCTTAGTGGTCTCCGGACTAAGGCTCTATTGCATATAAACAATAAAATGGAAGTATCCAAGATATGCTCTTTACCGTCCGGGGCTCATAACGCCCG
This sequence comes from uncultured Woeseia sp., assembly GCA_913031125.1. GTDB lineage: Bacteria > Pseudomonadota > Gammaproteobacteria > Steroidobacterales > Woeseiaceae > SZUA-117. The sequence goes on from CAJWFK010000032.1 coordinate 16,666, forward strand.
GCCATATCGGGAAGGAATATTATTTAATGACACCGAAAGTGATTGTGTCCGTTATGTCGGGCGAGATGGGGAAGACGTGGCATTCAAGGTTGCAACTTTCGACGAAAAAGATCTTCAGTTTTTACAGGCTGACAAATCGCATGTTGTGCGCCAGGGCTTCGCGCGCGGTCTATGTACTGTCGGTGATCGATTGGTTGCTGGTGGCTCATCACCAGCAACCATCAGTCTCTACGATGTTGAAAGTAAACAGAAGATAGGTTCTGTTAATCTAACTATGGATGTTCGGGCCGCTATACACGGGCTTGAGCCCTGGTCGTTTGCGGATTGAAGTTAGGCCCTACGTATGGATTTTTGTTTTTGCAGTGAATTAATACTTTAAAAATGATAGTCACAAATCATTTTGTCTATATTCATGTTTCGCGTACCGGAGGCACCTTTTTAAATACGCTGATCCTCAAGCATGTGCCCGGTGCAAGGATGCTGCAGTATCATGGGCATCTCAAAGATTTGCCCGATGAATTCGCACATCTTCCTGTTATAGGTTTTGTCCGAAACCCCTTTGATTGGTATGTGTCGATGTTCTTTGATTACCGGCGCAAACAGCAATATGTCTTTGAAACCCTTTCTGATGAGGGTGCGCTCGGCTTCAAGGAGACTGTCAGCAGATTTTTGCGGCTTGGAGATAAGAGTGATCAGAGTAATAGATTACTCGAGCAGATAATCAATACTGCACCAGCCACTATTAATCCCCGGACGAACCCGCGTATCGGAAATCCAGGGCTACTGTCGGAGCATTTCGCCAATTTACCTGAAAATTTTGGCTATTACTCCTGGTTGACGAGGCTTATGTTTCAGTCAAAGAGGGCACACCGGACTCACATCGGCCGATTTGAAAATTTAAGAGAAGAGGCACTGCGTTTGCTCACGGTTACGGGCACCCCTATTACCGAACCAATCGCTACCTATCTGAGCGATTCTGATGCACTGAATGCTAGTCCACGGCCACCCGACATTATTGGCGCCTATCCACCGGAGCTGGAGGAACTGGTTATCGAAAAAGAAAAATATCTGATTGACAATTTCGGTTATAAATTGGCTGAACCAAACAAATATCCAAAAACAGATTTTTTTAACCACTTGGGAAACGCAGAAATAGACGGGTTAATAGAGCGTTTGAAGCATATTCCGGAAGCTCTCTGGGCATCGGAAAATGAAGACAAGCCGAATACGTTTGCCCGACTCAATGACACGCAGCATATTATTTTTCGGTACATCGATGATAATGTTTTTGACTTTCATGAATTCGAGCTATGGGACGAATGGAAAGAGATGTTGCTGCCGATTATGGAGCAAGCAGCGAAGAATCTGGGTTATAAAAACTATTGTTTTCCGCGCGCAATGTTCGCGAGACTTCCTGCCGGGGGAGAAATTTCGATCCATTGTGATGGTAATGCAAGTCACTATATTCACAAAATTCACGTACCCCTTGTTACCAATAAGGAAGCAATTTTTAACGTCGGTCGGCAAGCACGCCATCTGCCATCGGGCGAAGTAATTGAAGTGAACAATAAACGCATGCATTCGGTAAGAAACGATGGTGACCAGGATAGAGTTCACTTCATTTTTGAGTGTTATAACATGGATGATTATGGCAAGGTGGATTGAAAATTTTTAATCTTACTTTTACCCTGCGCCACAGCTATCATGATGAGTATGTTATCTGCACGGTGCTTTCTAGCTGCCACCGAGTAAAAAGAGTTCGATCCCTGAATCGATCGAAATTATCGTAAATTATTAAAAAATATGCTCGATTTTCGTCAAAGACGTAATCAACGGATTTTAGAATTTCCAGAAGTTGTGAGTTGATATGAAAAAGCATTCTAGGGTGGTTGTTATTGGTGGCGGTATTGTGGGTGCGGCAGTGCTGTATCACCTAACCAAATTAGGCTGGAAAGATGTAGTGCTGGTTGAACGGAAGCAACTGACCGCTGGATCCACATGGCATGCAGCTGGTGGGTTTCATGCGATGAATAGCGATCCGAATGTTTCACGATTGCAGGCATATGGGATATCGGCTTACAAGGAAGTCGAGGAGATCAGTGGACAAGATGTAGGTATGCACCTTACGGGTGGAATTCAGGTCGCTGCTACGGAAGAGCGGTGGGAAAGCATTCGTTATGAACAGGCACGTCATAAGGTGTTTGGTATCGACAGTCATTTAATCGGACCGGAAGAAATCAAAAAGCTTTGTCCAATCATGGAAACCAAGGATGTAATTGGCGGGTTATTCGATGCAAATGAGGGCAACATTGATCCATATGGCTCTACCCATGCATTCGCCAAAGCAGCGCGTCAAGCTGGCGCAGAGATTTACTTAAATACCAAAGTTGAGGACCTCATACACAAGCCTGATGGGGCTTGGACCGTTGTAACCGATAAAGGGAATATTGACTGTGAGCACATCGTAAATGCTGCTGGGTTATGGGCCAGAGAGGTGGGTGCGATGGCCGGTGTACATGTGCCTATTGTGCCGATGGAACATCACTACCTGTTAACTGGCGATATCGACATAGTGGCTGATTTTGCAAGTGAGTTGCCGATGGTGCTTGATCTAGACGGCGAGATGTATCTGCGACAGGAAAGAAATGGGGTACTCCTTGGAGTTTATGAGCAAAACTCAACGCCTTGGTCCGTAGAAGGCACATCATGGGATTACGGCGAGACAGATCTTTTGGAGCCGCGCCTTGATGATGTCGCCGATGCCCTTACGAAGGGATTCGAAAGATTTCCGTCAGTGGCGGAGGCTGGGATACGACGAATTGTCAACGGTCCATTTACCTTTGCTCCAGACGGGAATCCGCTGGTCGGGCCAGTACGTGGTGTGCAGAATTACTGGTCTTGCTGTGGTGTTATGGCGGGATTCAGTCAGGGTGCTGGCGTGGCACTCGCTTTATCCCAATGGATGATAGACGGTGAGCCAGAGGGTGACGTTTTCGCAATGGATGTAAATCGTTTTGGCGCATTTGCAAACAAAGCCTACTCGGTAGAAAAAGGTAAGGAGTTCTACGAAAATCGCTTTTATTTATTGTGCCCAAATGATGAATGGCCCGCTGCACGCCCCAGCAAGGTGTCACCATTCTACAGTCGTTTGCAGGAGGCGAATGCTGTATTTGGTGAAACTTATGGGCTTGAAGTTCCTCTTTGGTTTGCACCAGAAGGCAGTGATCCAAAAGAAACGCCGAGTTTCCATCGCTCAAATTCGCATGCGCCTGTCGGAGAAGAATGTCGTGCCGTGAGAGATAGTCTCGGCATTATGGATGGTTGTTCTTTCGCGAAGTATGAGGTTTTCGGGCCTGCCGCCGAACAATTCCTAGATCATGTTTTTGCCAGCCGGTTGCCTGTAGTTGGACGGGTTCGAATGGGCCCGATGCTGTCCCCATCAGGCCATATGAAAGGTGACTTAACAGTTATGCGGGTCGCTGAGGATAGATTCTTAATCTTCGGCTCAGGCTACTTGCAGGAATTCCATATGTTGTGGTTTGAACAGCATAAAGGTGATTTGGATCTACAAATTGTTAATCGTTCGGATGAAATGAGCGCAATTGCTATTGCGGGTCCGCGGTCACGTGAGCTTATGGAATTGTTGGCGAATGCGGATGTTAGCAAGGAGTCAATGCCTTTTATGTCGGTGCGAACGATGGATGTAGGTATCGCACCTTGCAAGGTTGCTCGGATTTCTTTTACCGGCGAGTTGGGCTACGAGTTATACACACCATCGGTACACGCACCTGCCCTCTATGATCAGTTAATCGACGCAGGGTCTCGGTTTGGCATACGACAGTTTGGTATTCGTGCCCTTGTCTCGATGGGAATGGAAAAGAGTTTCGGGATCTGGTCGCGTGAATTCACACCTGACTACACACCAATGATGTGTGGCATGAACCGGTTTGTAGATTACGAAAAATCTAATTTTATCGGCCGCGAACAGGCGCTGAAAGATCGGGATACAGAACATGAGCACCGATTAGTAGCATTGGAAATCGATGCGGGGGGTTCGGATGCGTGGGGATACGAACCACTATGGTTGCAAGATGACTATGCTGGCTATATCACATCAGGTGCTTACGGACATACTGTCGATAAAAGCTTGGCTCTCGGGTATGTCAAAACACCGTACCTTGAAGAAACTGATCAGAATTTTATGGCTCATCTGGTGGATGGGCGAAGACCAGCGCGCATTCTCCCAGAGGCCCCCTACGATCCAGCAGCGATAAAAATGCGGGGTTGAGAGGGGGGGTGTCTGCTGCTATAGAAAAGTATGTAGATGTAGCAACTCTCATCGGGTCTGAAAAACCGGTGAATCCGGTGTATTGCATCTACCCCCATATATACAGCGAGGTAGCCGGTGAATTTCTGCAAGGCTTCCCCGGCCGTGTTTTATATGCTGTTAAGGCAAATCCTAATCCCGATATTCTCAAATTACTGATTGATTCAGGTATACAACATTTCGATTGTGCGTCGCTTCCAGAAATTGAGTTAGTACATGCGTTAGCACCCCAAGCATCAAAATATCTGATGATACCTACACGTATTCGGGGTGCTGCAGAAAAGGCGCAAACAGATTTTGGTGTACGACATTTTTTAGTTGATCATTTAAGTGGGCTTGGGCAGCTGGAAAAGGAGATTGATACATCCCAGGCTGTGATTTTCGCCCGCATGGCGGTGCACCATGAGTCAGCTATGGAAGACTTATCGGCCCGTTTCGGTGCGCCACCAGAAGAAATGCCGGAGCTCTTACATGCAATTAAAGCAAGTGGCGCTGAGCCGGCGTTTGCATTTAATGTAGGATCATCTGTTACCGATCCAGAGGCGTACCGACATGCTCTATCCGTAACTAGATCGGTACTCGAACAATTGCCGTTTAAATTGAGGTTGTTAGATGTGGGTGGCGGATATCCGAAATCTTATCCAGGATTTATTGTTCCCGGCTTAGACAAATACTTTAATGCCATAGAGAAATCCCTTGGTGACTTACCACTAGCGGGAAATGCTGAAGTGCTCGGCGAGCCTGGCCGAGCATTGGCAGCACCGGGTATGTCCGCTGTAGTAGAAGTAATCCTGCGCAAAGATAATCGCCTATTTCTTAATGATGGCATGTTTGGAATTTTTTGGGTCTTGCGCATTGATGGACCGGATCGGTTTCCAGTTAGAGTTTTCCGCGATGGTGAGGTCATGACAGGCGCTAGCAGGCCATTCCAGCTAAACGGCCCTACTTGTGATTCTACAGATACATTACCAGGTCTTGTGGATCTGCCAATTGATATTCGGGCAGGGGACTATCTCGAGTTTGGGAATATAGGGGCCTATAGCCTTGGTGGCCGGTCGGATTACAATGGTTACTACAGTGACCGAATTGTGACTATTACAAAAGTTACTGAGCGACCGCCCTTGGTAGAGAATTAAAGCAGTAGCCGGGTAAGTACTTATGAATACAAAGAAAACGCTGGATCTTGACGATGCTTATGCAGTCGAGACACCTTCCGATAACATCCGTTTATATGATCAATGGGCACCAACCTACGATGATGATTTCGTTGATCAGGTGGGTTATGTGTACCACAAACGGGTTGCAGAGCAACTTGCAAAAGTTAAAGACAGCATAGATGGAGCTGTTTTAGATATCGGATGTGGTACGGGGGTTGTTGGTGCCTGTCTGCATGAGCACGGTCTGGCGTTGATCGATGGTATTGATATTTCGACGCAGATGCTGACAGAGGCTGCTAAGAAAAAGGGTTCGGGGGGCGAGAGTGTATACCGAAAACTAATTCAGGCTGACTTAACGATGGGCACTGATATTATTGATGATAGCTATGCGGGATTAATGAGTGCCGGTACATTTACTCATGGACACTTGGGCGTGGAACCTTTGGATGAATTATGGAGGATTGCAGCGCCCGGCGCACAATGTGCAGTCGGTGTTCGTACTACTCATTTTATGTCCGCGGGTTTTAAAGAAAAATTATCTGCTGATGCTAGAGATGGGAAAATAACGGTACCGGACCTTATTAAAGTAAATTTGTATTCGGGTGGCACACCAACTACAGGGCATGCTAATGACGAAGCTTTTATAGTTTGTTGTCAGGTTTTGTAGTGTTTGCTGCTGTTAGAAAAATAGTTTTGGTCGTTCCCATTTAATAGGAATCTCGCTTTCATCGTCGATAGTTCTCGCACATTCGTGGCCGCTATAAACCGCATGAACAATAGCACCGGGCACTTTGCAATCACCTATGGTTTTTACAGACATGGTGTTTGTATTTGCCAGCGTCTCTGTATTACTGATGAGATCTTTGAAAAGACTATCATTGGGCTGCCGTTTCCCCACAATCACAACTGAGCCAGCTTCGACTATTTTCGTATCGTCATCTCTAAAAACGCTAGTTAATTGGGCACTTCCGTTGTCAAATTCGGTCAGATTGTGATCTATATTTATAGTGACTCCGAGGTCCATCATACGTTGCCTGATCTCTGTCAATTCATTGTTCATGAACGACCATGCAGAGACAGAATTGGCTGGTGTTACGTAGGTCACAGCAAGATTTTTCATAGTTAGCAATTCGGCCAGACAGCTCCCCATATAATAATGGTCAAAGTCGAAAATAATTACCGGACTTTCGGGTATTACTCCCGCAAGTATATCGTCGGGCGTATAGATATTGGTCCCGGAGAGTAGCTTTCCCGGCCGGCCTTGTTCATCTGGGATATTGCGCGTCCACTTTGCGCCGGTAGCAATTACGACGTGATCGCACCCCAGTTCAGTTATATCCGTGGCGGACAACCTACTATCTTTGTAGATATCGATATTTCCCATTGTTTGAATCAGATTGGTTCGGTAGTCGCGCACACGTGCCCACGTAGCCAATCCGGGTAGTTTGCTCTCTTTGGTTACTCGACCACCGAGTTCTTTGCTGCTTTCCGCAAGCGTAACGGCGAAACCCCTATCACCTAATGTCTTAGCACACTCGAGTCCTGCTGGCCCGGCACCCACTACAAGCACAGACGTATTTGCATCGCCAGTGGGCACATTTTCGGGATGCCAGTTTCGACGCCATTCTTCCCCCATGGTGGGATTCTGGGTGCAACGGACCGGCACGCAGTCGTGATAACCGGATACACAAATATTGCACCCTATACACTCACGTATCTCATCTTCGCGTCCCTCATCAATTTTCTTTGGTAAAAAGGGATCTGCGATCGAGGGCCGTGCTGCACCAATGAGATCGATAATTCCTCTTTTGATCTGCCTAACCATTTCATCTGGTGACGTGAAGCGACCCGTACTCACAACTGGTTTTTTGGTGAGTGGCTTCACAAAACTCGTAAAAGGCTCCCTAGCCCCCTGCTCTGTAAATCTTGCTGAAGAGGCTTCCACCACCCAACTCGCCGCTTTTACGTCCCATAAATCAGGAACCTCAGATAATAGTGAAATCACTTCATGTGCCTCAGACTCGTACTCGTTACTGGGGACTTGAAGTAACTCGTCAGTGCTAAATCGAAGAGCGACAGCACAGTTCTCGCCGACCGCGTCTTTCATATCTTCGATAATCTCTCGCATCAGCCTAACTCGGTTGCCCAGGCTACCACCGTACTCATCGGTGCGGTTGTTCAGCCACGGCAAAAGAAATTGATATGGTCCAAAGTTCATTCCAGCATAGATGTAGACTACGTCGAATCCAGCAGATCGGGCGCGTATTGCCGCATCGACATGCCACTGACGAAATTCACGGATATCGTCTTTATCCATATATCGTGATTGCGCTAAATTCATCCAGCCAGGATAGGTCGACCCCGTTGAAATACCCGAGGCTGACATAAGTGGCACGCGTGTTAGGCGATTACCGGTTCCATCGCCGCCGTGCCATAGTTCGACCCCGGCTAGTGATCCATGATGATGCACGGCATCGACCATTAAGGCATGCACTTTTATATCTTCATCATCCCAAAGGCGGCAGTAGGGTAAAGGCGCATCATCCGAACTCGGATGAATTGAGCAGTAGCCAGTATTGATCACGCCCCAGCCACCTTCTGCGCGCATTCCGCGCATTGCTGCGCGGGTATGAGGCATCTGTTGCCCTGTGCCAAGTGCGTGAGGTGTGCAGTAGAATCTATTGGGTGCTGTTACTGGGCCGATTTTAATGGGCTCAAATAGAATATCGTAACGGGGATTCCTGCTCATTCAGGCGCTACCTCTTTGGTTTGATATTACGGGTGAAATTAACAGAAATGTATCATGTAATCCCCTCGCAATATTTTTTTACCTTGTTCATGTTTTACATTAGTGAACAATTACTTTGAAAAATAAAAGAACGATGAAAATCGTTAGTCATTGGTCGCCAAAGTGTGCTGAAATATCCGCTATGGTGTTTGCACCGGCTAAATAAAAAATCTCTATAAAGTCCAATTTGATCATGAAAGGTTATTCAACATTGTCACTCATCCGAAATGCGCTGGGTGGACACAAGTCATGGCGACCAATTTGGCGCACCCCGGATCTGAAAAAATCCTATGACGTTGTGATTATTGGTGCTGGTGGTCACGGTCTGTCAACTGCATATTATCTGGCGAAGAAACACGGGATCCAAAATATTGCTGTGCTTGATAAAGGCTTCCTGGGAGGCGGTAACAGCGGCCGAAATACTCAAGTTACGAGGTCTAATTATTTCTGGCCACAGAGTGCGGCGTTCTTCGACCATTCTCTGCGGTTATATGAAAATCTTGGCCATGACATCAACTTTAATGTGATGTTCAGTCAGCGCGGTGTGCTGACACTTGCACACAGTCATCATGAGCTTGAGATGGTTCGCCGCTGGGCGAACGCAATTCGTATTAATGGTATTGACTCTGAATTAGTCAGTCCCAGTGATATAAAAGAGATCGAACCACTTATAAATTTGGAATCACGTTTCCCGGTACTTGGCGGGTTTATCCAGCGGCGCGCAGGTATTTCTCGCCATGACGCTGTAGCTTGGGGTTACGCGCGTGCGGCTGATGCAAATGGAGTCGATATTATCCAGCAATGTGAAGCAACGGCCCTGAATATTGAAAATGGAAAAGTAACCGGTGTCGAGACAGACCGGGGACGGATATCTGCGCACAAAGTTTGTTTTGCGGTTGCCGGGCATACAACGGTGCTAGCTGGTATGGCTGGTTTTCGTGTACCGATTACCAGTATGGCCTTGCAAGCGATGGTCAGTGAGCCCATAAAACCATGCCTGGCCACGATGTTGTCATCCAATGTTATACACATGTATGCCAGCCAGTCCGATCGCGGAGAAATTGTATTGGGGGGCGGGGCTGATGCCTATATCAGCTACGCGCAACGCGGAGGTATTCCGGTGGTCGAGGAAAATGTTGCCGCTTTGCTTGAACTTGTCCCTGCTTTTAGTTCTCTACGGCTGAATCGACAGTGGGCTGGTATCACTGACATTACACCCGATACCACACCCATTATGGGTAAGACGCCTGTACAAAATCTTTATATGAGTGGTGGCTGGGGCACAGGTGGTTACAAAGCAATCCCAGCTGGCGGTGACACAATGGCGCACACCATCGCCCATGATGAGCCGCATCCATTGATTGCGGATTTCGGTCTGGATCGCTTCGAGACCGGTGCTTTGATTGATGAAGGCGCTGCCTCCGGAGTTGCACACTGATGCTGCGCATTTCCTGCCCGTATTGTGGAACACGCGATGAAGTGGAATTTCATTGCGGAGGTGAGGCGCACATCGTGCGACCGGAGCCAGCTGTTAATGATAGGGAATGGGCGAATTATTTGTTTCACCGAAAAAATACTAAAGGCATCCATCTGGAGCGTTGGTGTCATGTTTTTGGCTGTGGCCAATGGTTCCATATTGCTCGCGATACAGTTACCCATGAAGTACATGCGGTTTATGAAATGACTGAATCGCCACCTGAGTTGCTTCGATGACCCAGAGTTTTCGCGTAGATTCAGGAGGTCGCGTAGATAGGTCAAGGCCAATTGAATTTTCATTCAATGGTAAAGCTTACCAAGGCTTTCATGGCGATACGCTGGCCTCTGCATTGCTGGCTAACGGTGTCCGTGCCGTGACTCGGAGTTTTAAGTTCCATCGTCCGCGGGGAATAGTTTCTGCGGGAGTTGAGGAGTCGAGCGGTATCTTGGCAGTTGATTACGGTTGCGGGCTTTTACCAGTTGTGCGTAGTACGCAGATGCCTTTAATAGAGGGGTTAAAGGCAGAATCACAAAATTGTTACCCAACACCGAACTTCGATTTTCTCCGTGTCTTAGACTACACCAGAGATTTTTGGCCGGCCGGTTTTTATAACAAGGTTTTCAAATGGCCCAGTTGGCATGCCTATGAATGGATGATTCGCCACATGGCCGGACTTGGCCGATTGCCTAAAACCCAAAATCCAGCTCGATTTTGTCACATGAATGCCCATTGTGATGTACTTGTGGTGGGTTCCGGCCTAGCTGGACTAACTGCAGCGCTGCAAGCGGCGCGGGCAGGGAAGGAAGTTATCATTGTCGAGCAAGATACTGCGCTTGGGGGCTCACTTTTGCATGATCCATCAAATGTTGATGGTCAAACACCTGCTAACTGGCTTTCCCAAACAATATCGAATTTGCAGGAGTTAGAGAACGTCCAGATTATGTTGTTGTCGACCGTGGCTGGTTATTATGATGACAACTTCCTGACTATTCATGATCGTTGCGCGGCTTATAGGAAAGAAGATCCAATAGAAGTGTTTTGGAAAGTACGGGCCGCAGAAGTTGTATTGGCGACCGGCGCAATAGAACAGCCCCTCCTATTCGGAAATAATGACTTGCCAGGCATTATGTATGCAGGAGCGATGCGCCACTATGCAAATCGTTATGGAGTTCAATGTGGCAAACGTGTGGTAGGGCTGGTCAACAATGATTTAGGGTGGCACTCAGTTATGGCGCTGCCTGATGCTGGCATTGAAGTAGCAGCGATTCTTGATACTCGCGCACAAGTGAAAAAGTCTCTTGAGGTCCATGCAGAAAAATCGGGTTTGGCTATTCACCTAGGCGCCGTGCCTATTCGTGCTCGGGGGTCGCAATCCGTTAAGAGCCTCGAATATCGCGATAGCCAGGGACGGTCAGCATCTGTCCAATGCGATGCGATCGCAATGTCTGGGGGCCTAAATCCGACGGTACATTTATATTCCCAGGCTGGAGGCCGGTTGCGTTATGACGCAGATCTGGCTTGTTTCGTGCCGGATGAATGCCGGCAGCAGGTTAAAGTTGTTGGTGCCGCCAATGGGGAATTTGCAGCGGCGGCTGAATACAATATAGGCGGGCGTTTAGCATCTCCCGCCAAGACGAATTCTCAATGGGTTGATTTTGTGCACGATGTGACGGTCTCTGATATTGAGTTAGCGCATCGGGAAAACCTACAATCTGTCGAGCATGTTAAGCGCTACACAACAACCGGCATGGCGATCGACCAGGGTAAAACGAGCAATTTGAATGCATTGACTTTATTAGGAGAGCTTACAGGTCGAAGTCCGGGTGAGGTTGGAACGACAACATTTCGGCCAAATTTTATGCCTGTGACAATGGGTGCAATAGCTGGGATCCGTCGCGGCAATTTCTATACACCAGCAAAACGACTTCCAGCACATGATTGGCATGTTGCCCATAACGCGGTCTTTGAAGATTATGGTGGTTGGGATCGGCCTGCCTACTATGGCCAAGATCGAGAACAATGTATTTGGCAAGAAACTTTATTAGTTCGTGAATCAGTAGGCCTGTTTGATGGTTCCCCGCTTGGCAAGATAGAGGTGAAAGGCCCTGATGCCGCTGAATTTCTGAATCGAATATATATTAATACGGTGCCAACTCTGAAGACAGGTAAGATTCGCTATGGTCTTATGCTCGATGAAAATGGGGTCGTGTTTGACGACGGAGTTTTTATCAAAATGGCCGACGATCATTTCCTAATAAATACGACGTCGGCCCATGCAGAACGAATTGCGGCGTGGCTTGAAGAATGGCACCAATGTGAGTGGCCGGAACTTGATATTGTGATGATTCCTGTAACCTCGCAATGGGCGGTCGTAAATTTAGCTGGACCAAAAGCACGTGATGTACTGACCTCATTACCCGGTATGTTAGATCTTTCCACTGAAGCGTTTCCCCATATGAGCTTTGCTTCAGGTCAGTTTGGGGACGGCACCCCTTACAGAATTCAGCGAGTAAGTTTTACAGGTGAACAAAGCTACGAACTCAGCGTACCGGCTAACAAGGCAACCACGTATTTTGAGCAGCTTTTGGAAATCGGTCAGCCACACGATATTGGACTTTTTGGTGCTGAGAGTCTGACGGTTCTCCGGCTGGAAAAAGGATTTCTTCATGTTGGGGGCGATACCGATGGAGTAACTAATCCCTTGGATGTCGGTTTTGGGCGAATTATTGAAAATAAAAAACATGATTTTGTTGGGGCGCGATCTCTTAAACGCCCTGAAGACAGCCGCTCTGATCGCCGACAGTTAATCGGTTTTGAAACAATCGATCCGAGTGCGACAGTTCTTCCCGGTGCTCACGTCGTGACGGGTTCTGGAGCTTCGCGGCGCAGCGAGGGTTTCGTAACTTCGGCTTGCATGAGCCCAACGCTAGAGAAAACTATCGGTCTTGGCTTGCTTGAGCGAGGCTTCGAAAGAAAAGGTGAAGAAATCCAGATTTATGACGAGGGAAAATTAGTCGTTGGGCGAATTGTCGATTCGTGTTTTTATGATCCAGACGGGAATCGCATGCGTGGTTAATCAGGAGACCAATAAGCTAGAAGTTAAGAAAGTCGAAAACCTGTCGATTGTTTCGCTGCGTATTTCAAAAAGTTGCGTAGATGAAGCAATAGATAGATTAGACCTCGCAGGCCCGTTGAAAGTTTCTGGCAGCGACCCTTGCAGCCTTTGGTTGGGTCCCGATCGTTGGCTGCTTGTTGGCAATAATACCCCTGAGGAGCTCATCGAGTCCTGTGAGCAGCAGCTGACAGGAATTCTTCATCACGCAGTAGATTACTCTCGGGCACTTAGTACACAGAAAGTTATAGGTAAAGATGCCTGGCGGCTTCTTGCAAGTGGAACCAGTATCGATTTGCGGCCTGAACATTTTACGGTGGGAAGTTGCTGCAGGACCCGCCTGGGCCAGGTAGCAGCGGTGATTGTTGCCGATGGTCACGATGAATTTAGTCTGCATGTTGATAGAAGCTATGAAACCTATCTGTCAGACTGGTTAGCCGAAGCTGTAAGTATTTATTGCTCCCGTTTTAACTAAGCAAGAGCTTGCTCTAGGTCTGCGATCAGGTCTTCTACTGCTTCGATGCCAATCGATAAGCGCAAAAGATCTTTCGGAATTGGGCTGTTTTCCCCTTCGATCGAGTAACGGTGCTCAATAAGGCTTTCGACGCCACCGAGGGAAGTAGCTCGTGTAAATACGGCACATCGCTTGACGATATCGAGCGCGGTCTCAGCATCGCCGTTAACGCGCAACGAGAGCATTCCACCGAATCCACCTTGCATTTGACGTTTTGCAACATCATGCCCCGGATGGCTTGCAAGGCCAGGATAGAGCACTGACTTGATTCTAGGATGACCTTCAAAGTGCTCTGCGATAGCCATCGCAGATTGACTCGACTGTCGTACCCGCAGAAACAAGGTACGAAGACTCCTTTGCAGTAGCCAGGCTTCCAGTGAGCCTAGGACTGCACCGGTATGCAGCCGAATTTCACAAATTTTTTCCCAAAAGTCATCCTTTTTTGCGCACAAGGTGACACCGGCAAGGACATCGCAGTGACCGTTTAAATATTTTGTAGCTGAATGTACAACAATGTCAGCGCCGTATTTTAGCGGTTGAGTGAGAACAGGAGTTGCCACAGTCGAATCTACTGCTAGGCGAGCGCCGATATTTTTTGCTATTCCTGCTGCTTCCTTGATATCAATAATGTCCCATGTTGGGTTGCAAGGGGTTTCCATCCAGATCAGTTTAGTTTTTCCTGCTCTGACTGTTTTGCTGAGGGAGTCAGGGTCGCTCGAATCAAAAAAATCAAGCTGAATCCCCCAGTGCTTGCAAGACTCAGTCATCCAGTGTCTCAACCCCCAATACATAACTTTAGGTGCCACAATATGATCGCCAGGTTTTAAAGATTGGATGACAGCCATTGCTGCGGCCATGCCAGAACTGAACAACAAGGCATCCGCTGCCCCTTCAAGTTTTGTCAGAACTTTTTCAGCGGCATGATATGTCGCATTTTCATCCCGACTGTAACTATGTTCTGGGTGAAGTAGTTGGTAGTCATGATCACGCACGAAAGTTGTCGACAAATGAATTGCCGGCGTGACTCCCCCGGTTGCTTTGTCAATCTGCCCCAACGCTTGTGCGCTAATAGTTTCCGGAGCCAATCCATCATTTTTGTCCATGTCACATTCCTTCTCAAGGGACCTTATTTTTGTGATTAAGAAGCAAAATTATCCTTATTACCAATTTAAATGAATCGAAAATGGTGCCGCAACGAGGAGTCGAACCCCGGAACTACGCATTACAAGATTAGTGTTTTCGCGCCCATTTCTTAATTTTTGAGGTGGGGCAGCCGCGTTTAAGGTAATTCGTCGAATAACCTGATTCTTCGACAATTTGTTCACAGGAGCAGCCGGCGGTATCAGCGGTAGTAAATGTATGTCTGCTGCCAGATTGGGGCGGTGCCTGGATGAAACTGAAGTTTCCAGCCTCGGTGAGTGCCCACCTATTCTTGCCAAACGTTTTTGTAGGTACAGATTCTGGAATTACGGTATCCGGACAAAAATCGATAGCGTCATCAACACCATCGTTGTCGGAATCCTGACCTGAAAGCACATGGTGAGTGCTCGCCCATTTTTTCATTTTTGATGTCGGGCAACCACGCTTAAGATAATTCGTTGAGTATCCGGCTTCTTCTACAATTTGTTCACAGGAACAGCCGGCCGTGTCTATTGTATTAAAACTGTGATTAGTTTGCGGTGCACCTTGAACGAAATCCAGATTTCCTGCCTCCGTAAGTGCCCATTTTTTCTTCCCCAGCCTACCTTTGGTAGGTACCGATTCTGGAATCTTCGTGCCTGGGCAAAAATCACTTATGTCAGCTACGCCATCCCCATCGCTATCGTCGTCCGCTCCACCGAAAGTTGGCACAAGTCCCCATTGAACGAGTGTTCCTTCATCTGCAAATGGATAAAAATCGGTTACATCAAGACGCCATGTGCCACTGAAGACTTCACCATTAAATGCGGCATATTCCCGTAAAATGAATTCCATGTGTGTGGTAAGATGAAAATGACATATAATGAACGTGGTACTTCGAATAGAAGAAGTTCTTTGAAACTTTTCAATATAAGTTATGTATAACATGATGCCCGGGCAACTTAAGAGGGGGGGTGCAAGGGGGTTCCAGACCCTTTCCGCGTGTAAATGC
>CAJWFK010000033.1 GCA_913031125.1 uncultured Woeseia sp.
CGTAAATCTTGCCGTTGTACCAGTAGGTAGACCAGTACCCGCCACCGATCAGGTGCTTCTCATGTATGGGACCCCGGTCAAAATAGGCAATTTCGACTGGATTGGATGAATCAGTAAAGTCAACGAGTGACATCCCACCCTGGTACCAGGCCTGAGCAAATATATCTCGTCCGGGTACGGGAATAATCGAACCATTATGCGCAACGCAATTTTCCTGATCAGTTTGTGGTGCGGGTAGCTTATAATAGCTCCTGAACTCGAGCTGACCATCAACAATGTCGTAAATAGCATCAGCGCCCCAATTCATGGGGTCAACTGCACGACAACGAGGTCGCGAACCGCCACCCCATTCGTCAGTAAAAATCACTTTGGTGCCATCATTGTTGAAGGTTGCGGAATGCCAGTAGGCGAATCCCTTATCAACAACCTCATCAATTCGTTTGGGCGCATAAGGGTCAGAAATATCGAACACAATACCGTTTCCTGAACACGCTCCGCCTGCAATGCCGCTTTCAGGAAAAGCAGTAATATCATGGCACTGGTTTGTCATACTGCTGTCCTGAGTCCCATCACCATGATCTCCGCCCTGCCATAATCCAGCTAACCTCCCAGTTTCCGGGTCCGCAAATACCGTTGGACTATCAACTATCCTGGCTTTGGAAGGATCATCAACAGGTATTTCAATCACATCGATGCGGAAAAGAGCTGTACGATCATCCCCGGGAATTCGTCCAACACAACCTTCCAACTCCTCACCCTCGCGAACTGAGCCGGTGCCAGAGTTGTATACGATGATCTTCCCGTTTTCGTCCGGTCCGGATATAACCGAATGAGTATGGGACCCCCGGCAAGTCTGGACTTGTCCGACTTGTATGGGGCGCGCAATATCGCTGATATCGAAAATCCGTATTCCGCGGAAACGATCAGGACTAATATCTTCGCTGACCCCTTGTAATCCGCAGTCAACCCTCCCCCGGGTCTGCTCAACAGACATAATCAACAGGTCACCGACGATTGAGACATCCCCCTGCCCGCCCGGGCACACCACCGAACTAAACAGTTTCGGCAAACCGTCCGCCTGCAGTTCATACACATTAAAACCGTGATAGCTTCCCGCCACCATTTTATTGCCGGAAAATGCCATATCAGTATTCGAGAAACTCAAAAGTGGAGATCGCTCCCCCCACTGGGTGTCATCAATACTCTGCCCATCATCTTCCTCGTCAGCATCCTCATCAGAATCTTCTGGGGGCTTAGCCGGAGGTAAATCTGCAGGATTCTCCGGGTCAAAAAATCCTGCTGGCTTAGGTAGTTCCGCCAACAGTTCCAGATTCATTATTGCCTGGCCGGCATCCCTGAATCCAGGCGACAAATTTGCCCTCGGGTCCGTATATAAACTCACTAACACCGCGTGCATCCGCTCTACCTCAGATGTTTGGTCAGTGGTTACATCATTAACAAATTGGAACAAAACCGGGTCATAGGCTGATCCCGGTTGATCTAAAAGATTTTCCACCATCGTGACCGCACCCTCATGGTGAGCGATCATTAGTTGCAAAAATAATCGATCAAACTCCGTGCCCTGGAGCTGAGCTAGGCGCGCAATGTCTTCGGGGCTAGCCATACCGGCCATATCATGAGACATATGCATGGCACTATGTTCGGTGGGATTTGGTGCATGTTCTCCTCGATCAGTTAACCATTGCCGCATAAAGTCGATCTCATCGACCTGAGAGGCGTCAATGCGGCCAGCAACATCACGCAACTCCTGCAAATTAGTCCGATCTGGTACCAGTGCCGCCATCTGTACCGCCTGATTATGATGCGGAATCATGTCATGCATAAACTTGACATCGTCAGGCGAGTAGCTCGTCTTGGCTATTTCGATCGCCTCGTCCGCGCTTAACTCCCGCGATTCTTGACCCGGGGCCCCTGGTTGAACAATAGGAACATCCTGCCCCCAACTACTGAAAGAAAGGCCTAATAAAATCAGGCCTAGGAAAGACTTAATTGAACTTCGCGCTAACACATCGTAGGGTGCCATCAAGGGACTCACTCCTCTCTAATTAAATGCTTATTGTTAGTTAATGGACTTTTAGCCATCGTAATGTAACAGATTGGCAATGCCGAGCATCCTCATTACAACCGATATAATATAGCCCCCAAAAAGATTTAGGGAGTTTTTCATGATAAATCGTCGTCAATTTAACTTTGCCACAGCTGCCGGCGCGATTACCTTAGGATCTGTCCCTGTTAGAACTTTAGCGAACACACCGACCCATGATGTGTTTGTTTTTGATGCCATGGGAGAAATACGAGCGGTTTATACAGATGCACTCTGCCGGGAAATGATCGACTCAGGATTAAACGCCGTTACCGTTACGCTCTGTGACCCGAAGTCTTACGAAACCGAGGCCTATGAACGGGCTATGGCCGGCATATTGGAATACAACCAACTTATCGATGATGAATCAGAATTTTGGTTTAAAGCTACTTCAGTGGAAGATATTGCGAAAGCCCGTAAGGAAAAACGTATAGCATTATTCTATCTTTTCCAAAACTCTACCCAGTTTGGACGCGACCTCAACAACGTGGATATATTTTACCAATTGGGTGTGCGATCCAGCCAGATCACCTACAATTTCCAAAACTGGGCTGGCGCCGGCTGCAACGAAATCAATGACTCAGGACTAACGACATTTGGGCATCAACTGGTCGATAAAATGAATGAAACTGGCATGTTAATTGATCTCTCACATGCCGGCATGAAAACCATGGCAGACGCTGTAGCAGCATCGAGAGCACCGGTAATCGTCTCGCATTCCTGCTGCAAAGCATTGTGGGACCATAATAGAAATACAACCGACGAAAATATCAGGGCTATAGCGGAACGTGGAGGATTATTTGGTGTGACACAAATGCGTCCCTTTATGACCCACCAGATAGACAATGCGGTACATTTCTACTACCAACATATCGAACACGCGATCAATGTAGCCGGTATTGAACATGTGTGTATCGGCTCCGATCGGGATCACCGACGCCTGACACTAACCGAGGAATATCTGGCTGAACTTCAAGCCGAGGAAGGACCTAACTTTAAGCGTGAGGAGTGGCCACTTTACTTTGAGGAACTGAACGGACCTCGACGCATGGAAACCATTTGGGATGGATTGTCAAAACGCGGCATGAGAGAGGACAACCTAGAAAAACTTTTTGGACGGAACCTTTTAAGGCTTTATTCGGAGGTAATTGGCTAATGCATGCTTTAAAACACAGTTGTTTATCCTTACTTCCACTTCTTATTGGTGTTTTTTCTCCAGCAATAGCGGAAAACCAAGCAAAAACAGATGTGCTGGCCGTATTGGATGAGGCCATGGAGATGATTAGCTCAGAGAACTGGGTCGGCTATAGCGACCTGATGATCGAGGACGGGATGGTCTATGTTGGTATATCCGAAAATGGGCAATACGAAGTCCAATCAAGGAATCATAAGGAAACGCGAGAAACCATTATTGATGCCGACCATATCGAGCGCGCCTGGAACCCAACAGTTTTAGTCTCGGATACGATTGCAGTGATCTGGCATCCATATGATTTCTACATCGACGGAGTTTTATCCCATTGTGGAATCGATATCTGGAATATGATCCGCACCAATGAGGGGTGGCGCATTTCATCTTTGCTGTATAACCGTCAACAACCCCCCGAATGTGAATTGCACCCCAATGGCCCACCATAAATTAACATTTATTATCAATTATTTAATAAGCTTTATTAATGTTACTTATATAAAAGATAAATCATCAATACTTTAACAAAAGACATCAATCGCCCCATATCTATTGGCACCATCGTCCTACTCGGCGCTGTTGCGGTCGCTGCTTTTAATATTCAACCAATATATATCGGAGCCCTTGCGGATCATCTCGGATTCACGCCAAAGCAACTTGGACTAATTGCAGGAGTTGAGATTGCCGGAGCTGCACTTGGCGGCATTGCTGCTACTTTTTGGGTGCGGCGCTGGAATTGGCACAAAGTCACTCGTATGGCACTTTGTGCTCTGGCTATCGGGAATATAGCCTCCGCATTTGTGGAGAATTACGAACTGTTGGCCGGAATACGCTTCCTGACAGGCTTTTTAGGTATGGGAACCGGTTACGCGGTTGTGACCGCGGCATTAAGCGACACTAAAAATACCGTCCGCAACTATTCATTTACCGTAATCCTTCAAGTCACCACAGCGATTCTCGGATTTACCTTTTTACCAACATATATAGCTCAAACTGGGATCAGTGGATTATTAATACCTCTCGGCCTGATGCCAATTGCACTTCTTCCCTTAGTGCAATTGCTGCCACTCGGCAGTGCTAAGAACATAGCTGATAAAACTAATCAGGCAGAAGGCCCATCGATTGCCATTTGGCTGGCTATCGGCTGTATGTTGATTTGGTATCTCGGTGTAGGTGGTGTCTGGGCATTTGTCGAGCGCATGGGAGTGGAAGCAGGTTTAAGCACGGTCTCGGTAGGTCATGGTCTTGCGCTGGGCATGGTCGGCAGTCTTCTAGGATCCTTTCTGGCCGGGGCAATTGCTGAGCGTAGAGGTTGGATCGGTCCTTTTACTATCGGTATGGTCGGGCAGTTAATAGCGCTCTGGTACCTTGGGCAACTCTACCAACTCAACGACTTAATTATTGCCGTTTTCCTGTTTAATGGAACCTGGAACTTTTGCATACCATATATTTTTGGGCTAGCTTCAAAAGCAGACAGAGACGGACGATTCATCGTACTTCTCACTACCGCACAGGCCACTGGGCTTACTCTTGGTGCTACATTAGCTGGCACAATAGCCGGTAACATCGGGCTCGCCGCTGTTACCTATTTAGGTGCAATAGCTTCGCTGACTGCCTTGGTGATATTTATAATTGCGGCCCGAATCCTTCATTCCGAAAATTAGATTGAGCTAACATGCACCGGGGGTATCTTATCTCTCCAGGGAGCAATCTTCTCAAGTTGCCCTGCAAGATTAAATAGTCGATCTTCTCGCCCCATTGGCGCCATGAAGTGCATACCAAGTGGTAAACCCTGTGAATCTCTCGCCAGCGGTAGGGAGATCGCCGGAGTGCCGGTGAAATTATTTAAAGGCGTGACAGGGATCAATTGAAAAGCATTATCAAACCATTCGTCCAGTGTCTGCTCTTCCTGAGCCAAATTAAAGCCACCTCCCAAAGAAGGCGTCGACTGAGCCCATACCGGCGTTAACAGCAAGTCAAATTGCTCGTAAAACATACCTAACTGCCTCGCCGCGGCTGACATAGAGGCATTCACCTGGAGTCGGTCGGCTACAGTCGCAGATTTACCTGCCTCATACATCTGCAGGGTCATTGGCTCCAAGGTCTCATCTGAGATGAGACGGGACATCAGCTGTGCGTCGTAGTCAATCTGCAGGCTGATGTCAGTTACCCAGATACGTTTGAACATCTCATAGTACCGCTCATAATCCATTTCCGGTGCTGCTTCTTCGACAATATGGCCAGCTTCAGCACAAAGGTTAGCAACACGCCCCATCTCAGCGGCAACATGTTTTTCGTAGTGAACCGGACCAAACCTGTCCATGCATACAGCAATCTTCAATTTACCTGGTTCTCGAATAGCCTCTTCGACATAGGGTCTTTCCGGTCGGCACCACGGGATACTCTCACCGGGCGCCGGCCCCATTACGGCATCCAGAAAGCCTGCAAGGTCACGAATAGTACGAGCATTCACACCCTCAGAAAAGATTGGAAACAGAAGATCGCAGCCCTCTGGAGCGTAACTAATACGACCACGAGAATGCTTCATGCCTGCGTTGCCACAGATACTTGCTGGGCACCGCGTTGATCCACCGCCATCATTAGAATGGCTCATGGGGACGACTCCAGCTGCTGTAATTGCAGCTGAGCCACCGCTTGAACCGCCCGCGATTTTTTCAGTATTCCAGGGATTAGTGGTCGGTCCGGTAAGGAACGATTCTGTCGTTGCGGTGAGGCCATATTCCGGACACGTAGTACGGCCCATGATATTCAGTCCGGAAAGCTCCATCTTTTCAGTCACAAAACTGGAATAATCAGCGACGTAACCTTTCATTAAACGAGAGCCGGCTTCCTGCAGCCTACCCTTTTGTCGGGGCCCTAAGTCCTTAAGAAAGAACGGTACGCCGGTAAAAGGTCCATCCGGAATAGTGGATTCATCTAGCGTCTCTACCCTATCTTTAAACACTTCGATAACAGCGTTCAACTTCGGATTAACCTTTTCCACTCCAGCGAAAGCCAGTTCAGCCAGCTCTTTTGCTGAAACATCACCATTCCGGACTAATTCAGCCAGGCCAGTTGCATCGTAAGTACAGTATTCCTCAAGGTTCATAAAGGTCCCATTCACTTAAAGAGTCTTCTGTATATGAAAGACTAGGCCACAGTTTAGTTAAATTAACTGCACCGGTCACAATACGCATCAGTTGCACAGGGAACTCGGTGGCCTGCTACCGATAATAGAAACAATCCGGTCACTGTGAAACCCGTTAAAATTAGTTCGACCTGTGAGGCTATATGCCCCAATATCTCCGAACTCAAGATAATCGCCCACTGAAATATCAGCCGGTAACTCAACATCGCCAGGTAATTCATCAGAGCCATCGCAGGTCGGCCCGAATAACCGGAAAGGCCGGGTAGCTCCTGTATGAGGCTTACCATCTCGAAAGACCCTGACCGGAAAACGCTCATGCCCCTTAAAACGTAATTCCCAGAAAATGCCATACATGCCGTCATTGAGGTAAATACGGCCTTCTTTCCTTAGCCGCACTTCGACAATGGCTGACATGCTAGGACCAGCCAGAGCCCTTCCTGGTTCGCACAGAACCTCGGCATTCTTTGCTAAACGCAGAGTTCTAACAGCATCACTAATACCATCGAAATACAGCTCAAGATTGGGAACGTCGAAACCCGGATAAGGTCTCGGAAACCCGCCCCCAATATCCAACAAACGAATTCTGAATGGAACCCCATCAAGTATCTGCTTAACGATATCAATTGCGTGTATATAAGCTGATGGGCTCGTCACGCCGGAACCCACATTAAATGCAAGCGCAGGTTCCGCTCCAGAGTCCTGAATTATTTGCAACAGCTCCGGAATATCATCTGGTGGCGCACCAAATCGATTCGATAAATTAATCATCGCAGAATCATGTGCAACAGCCATTCGGGCAAAGACAACTGAACCCTTCATTGTAATTTCCTCATAAAGCTGTTCGATCCCGCTCCGATGGTCAATTAAAAAATGTTTCACACCAAATTTAGATTGCGCCTCCTTAGCAGCACCACGCAAACGCACAGGAGTCATAAAATAGCACCTGGGGTCATCACAATTAGCATGTACCACGGCTATCTCAGAAAGGGAGGCACAGTCGAAATGCTTTACCCCGCTATCACTGAGTGTGTTCAAAATTACCGGATGATCATTAGCCTTGACCGCATACAAAACGCGACCATTAAACCCGCAAACAATATTCCTGGCGCTTGCCACAGCAGCATCCGGATAAATGCAGTAAACCGGCTCCGAAGGTGACATTAATTGCAATAAGTCTTCAGTCCTTTGAAATGTCGGTAACACATTTATCATTTGTATATTGGAATACCACAGCGATTACTCGCTATTTAGAAACCTATCCGATCCATCAAGCGATGGTACTCGAGGACTACTGGCATAAACCATGGATTACCCGTATACAATGGTTTAGCCCGCATGGCCAACGCATCATATGCTGTTCTGCCATTCTCAGCATCACCCAGCATTTTATACCCCAGTTTTGTACCAAAATAACTGGAACGAGCCACACCCGACCCACAGTAGCCCATCGAAAACCATAGCCCGTTATGTTGTCCGAGATGAGGCAAGTGATCAAAGGTATATGCAATGAGTCCTGACCAGCTATGACTAATCTGGACCCTATCCAACGCGGGAAATACATCAAGCATAGATGCTCTCAACTGTTTAGCACTTCGACATGGCTCATCGCCCGAGGTTGTTCGTCCGCCAAACAAGATCCTTCTGCCATCCGGGGACGGTCGATAATAAGCATGAACCCGCCGACTGTCCCCATACATGCGACGGGCCGGCATCACTTGTTGCATCACCTCTGTATCAAGTTCTTCTGTGGCAATAATGGAACTACGTATCGGTATGACCCGCCGCCGAAGCCAGGGCGTAATTTTTCCTGTATAACCGTTTGTACAAACGGCCACCTGCGCCGCCCTTAAAGAGCCGCGTGATGTAGCAACACGGTAGCCAGTTCCACTGCTCTTGATGTTAGTCACTTCGGTATGAGGTGAGAGGATGACTCCGGCCTCACGAACGACCTGAACCAGTCCATCATGATATTTTCCAGGATGGACCCCAGCATCAACATCATAACGAATACCACCACAAAAACGGTCTGTTCCAATCTCGCTGCGCACATCCTCTTTCGAGACCAACTCGCCTTTAATGCCCGTCACCTTGATCTGGTATTCAAGTTCGCGTGCCATTACATCGTAGTGTTTAGGTTTTGCCGCACCACGAAACCTTCCGGTACGCTGAAAATCACAGCTAATATTCTCTTCCGTTACTAAATCTCTGACAAAATCGACGAAACCGACACTCTCCATCAACATCCTATGAGCATGTTCCTCACCATATATCGCTGTAAGCCCTCGTGTGCCCAATGTATGGAAACTCGGGCCTAGCATTCCCCCATTTCGGGTACTGGCACCATAACCAGTAAAGTCTTTCTCGCATATGACTACAGAATGACCCGCCTTGGCGAGAACCCTTGCCGTACAGAGACCGCTATAACCCGCTCCAACAATCAAAACATCAACCTCGGACGGTAACTCTGGTGCTACCTCATCTCTCCGCGGCGCAGCCTCCCACCAATAAGGCTTAACCCTCATATCAGCGAATACGTCAATCATTTTGTACTATGGACCCCATAAACTAATTTAAATTTTTTACCCGAATACTTCCCTTAAATTAGGCAACACTAAACCTGCTATGTTTCATGCAATGCAAGGTTAATTACCCCCTGACGACGATCAGACGTCGTCCACTATAGTCATAACTGTACTATTGAAATTTATGTAAGTATCCAACTATGCACATGGTATGCTGAAACGAGCAAAAAAAACTTCAGCTTATGCACGAATACGGATTTCTTTCGGTCATCCCACCCCTATTAACGATTTTCTTTGCGCTTTATACAAAGAATGTCATTACCGCGCTCATTATTGGTATTTTGAGTGGCTCCCTAATCATCGCTGAATTCAATCCGTTTTACGCCGTATTAGATGCAATCGAGAATCAGGTACTGGCCGAATTTACTAGCGGCACTCAATCACAAGTCCTAATCACCATGATGGTTATTGGGGGGTTCGTCCATCTACTTGAGATCTCCGGCGGCGCCAAAGCTTTCGCGCGAAGGATGCTGAATATTGTCTCTACCCGCACAAAAGCACAAATGTTAGCTTGGATATCAGGACTAACAATATTTTTCACGGACTCTGGTAATAGCCTGATCATTGGCCCCCTATACCGTTCAGTTTTTGACGAATTCAAGCTTTGCAGGGAAAAGTTAGCATACATCCTGGATACAACGTCATCCCCCATCAGCATCCTTATCCCGTTTATAGGCTGGGGCGCATACATCATGTCTTTGATTGAGACAGCATATGCGGAAGTTGGACTTACAGAAAACGAATTCACCGTGCTCATCAAAGTAATTCCTTATCAGTTTTATGCTTTCCTCGCCTTGCTGACGATACCTATTGTTGTAATTAGCCGCAGAGACTACGGTCCAATGCGTTACGCACAAGAAGAATTCCTTAAAAAGCGGCCACGAGAAATTCCAAATTATTCCATTGATGACGAGAACACAGAGGGAACGGAAACACCCGTTGGTATGTTTATCTATCCTCTCAGTGTCATGCTCATACTGGTTAGCACCCTAATTGCCTGGCACGCTACTCACGGCGGAATAAGCGGCGCCCATATACGTTCTACTTTAATTATCTCGTACCTTGCTGCGTCACTAACCTGTATGGAAATGATGCGTCGTTACCAAGGAAAAAGTTATGAAGAAATGCTCGCCGCATTTATAAAAGGAGCTCAGGGACTTGTTTATGTTTCAATCATCCTTGTACTTGCCTGGTCCCTAAGTTCTGTTACCAGCGACATTAAAACGGCAGACTACCTCGCGTCATTAATCAGCGGATCCGTTTCTCCCGCCTATTACCCAATGCTTGTCTTTGTTATGGGGGCCCTCATTTCCCTTTCCACCGGTTCATCCTACGGAACTTTTGCAATATTGATGGCTATTGCGGTACCGATTGGGTACCAGCTAGATGCTTCAATGTACCTAACCA
Source organism: uncultured Woeseia sp. (assembly GCA_913031125.1). Lineage (GTDB taxonomy): Bacteria > Pseudomonadota > Gammaproteobacteria > Steroidobacterales > Woeseiaceae > SZUA-117. Next base: position 10,431 of record CAJWFK010000033.1, read on the forward strand.
TTGCGGCTGTCCTTAGTGGCGGACTTTTCGGGGATCACTGTTCACCGATATCCGATACCACGGTACTTGCTTCAGTTGGAGCAGATTGCCCTCATTTAAACCATGTTACGACGCAGGGCGCATATGCAACGCTTACCGGAGGCGTCACAATCATTGCATATTGGTTGGCCGGCCTGTATCAAACCCCTTACGCATTGCTGGTTGCTATCGCTATACTCTTTGTTGCCATGACCGTTGCGTTGAACATTTTTGGATCAAGGACTGACAACGAAATTAGTTAACAGAAGCTCTAAAATAAAAAAGGTTTTATAATTTACTGATGAAAAAAATAACTTTAAAAAATTGGTCGCTTTTCTTTTCAGTTTCTACCTGCCTACTTTTGAGTACACTAGCGTACTCGCAAGACACACCACCGGATGGCTTGACACAGGCAAACTTCGTCGAAGGCAAAAGATCGATGAAAAATCTAGTTAAGTTTCCAAGAATAAAGACAGACATTGACATCCAGGTCATGTGCAGGGGCGAGGCAACATCTAAAGGTCGCCTTAAAGAATCCCGTTGCTCCGCTCCGGATGATCCAGACCTTAAATTCACCATGGCTGTCGAGCGGAAGTTCAAGTCCGCTCGATTAACGCCTGCGATAGTGGATGGGACTCCCCAGGACGTAGATTTTCAGTTCCTTGTGCATTTTAAGAAGGAGAATGAACTGGAATCTATAGAGGTCTATCCCAACAACGGTAAAAATATAGACCGCCTAGGAGCAGATTATATTTCTGCGCAACGCTATTCCGAGTATGTATGGCCCTCAGCGTGCAAACAGGCTCTTGGTCACATGACAAATGACGTCATAATGCAAGTTGCTGTAGTCAATAGATCCGGACTAGCAACAAACAGTCAAATTCTCTCTGCGGGGGGAGGCATTACTCCTAGCTGCCAGGCAGGATTAGAAAGTCAGCTAGCAAATTCTCGGTGGATTCCAGCAACACATAATGGACAAGCCGTAGACTCATATTGGGTTTTCCCAATTGTAATAACCAGTGCTAATTTCAAAAGACAATCAAGGGGAGAGCAGAAGAGTGTCAATTAAGAAAGACGGGAAATTGGGAATGCATTCCGATATTACCCGACGGGATTTCTTAAATGGCGCCAGCATCGCATTAGGCGGTGCACTTATCACTCCCGCACTGCAGGCTTCATCTTTAAATACATCCATTTCGCACGCCCAAAATACTCCCGGGTATTATCCGCCCACTCGCAGCGGCATGCGGGGAAGCCATCCGGGCTCTTTCGAATTAGGTCACCTTATACGAGATGGCAAACGCTGGGATAGTCCCAATGACTCGACAGATACGGGGGAAATGTTCGACTTGGTTGTCGTTGGCGGGGGTATCAGTGGGCTTGCTGCAGCATATTTTTTCCAAAAAGAACATGGCCCAGATGCCCGAATCCTCATTATTGAAAACCATGATGACTTTGGAGGACATGCAAAACGTAATGAATTTCATTACAAAGATCACACCCTCATAGACCTGGGTGGCGCCGAATATCTCGAGAACCCGAGGAGTTACCCAAAACATGCCAAAGCTTTGACTGAGGATCTCGGCATAGATACGTCCCAGTCACAGGAGGTTTTTAACCACAAGCTGTATTCCTCACTGGATCTGCGTGGCGGGATCTTCTTCCAATCAGATGACCCTAGTAAAGACAAGCTAGTCGCCGGGAAATCCGGCCTCTACAACAGCAAGTATCAGAGTGCCTATGTGTCGCTGCCCGCTGAACTGGAAAATAGCGTTGGAGTAGCAAAAGACGTACGTGCATTCATTGACCAAACACCACTATCTAAAGAGACACGCGACGAAATCAATGAATTATTCTCCGGTGAAACAGACTACCTGCCAGGGATACCTGTCGACGATAAGATAATCAAACTTCGATCGCTAAGTTACACTGAATTCTTAAAAGACATAGTGGGCGCCACACAAGAAACCCTAGAATTCTTTCATATGTGGCGAACCAGTTACATGGGTATCGCTTTGGATCTAGCGCCCGCCCTGAGTGCCATGTCATACGGTCTCCCTGGCTCTAAAGGACTTGGCCTCATCGAGTATTTTAAAAGACATGGTTACCAGCGCGATCACCGAGAGGATTTTCATTTTCCTGATGGGAATGCATCAGTTGCCCGGTTAATCGTGAGGCGGTTAATACCTGAAACTGCACCAGGTAACACCATGCACGATATTATCACGGCGCACTTTGATTACAGCAAGCTCGATCGACCTGAGAGTCCTGTGAAGATCCGACTTAATTCCACGGCTGTACATGTCCAACACAAGAACGAAAAGACAGTTGAAGTTACCTACGTTGAAGGACAATCAGCTAGTCGAGTTCAGGCAAGAAACTGCGTTATGGCCTGCTATCATGCGATCGTTCCTCATATCTGCCCTGAGTTACCAGAAACACAAAAAGAGGCGCTTCGAAAAACCATACGGACGCCCTTAGTTTCAATTTCCGTATTACTGGACAACTGGACAGCTTTTAATAACCTTGGCATCAAATCAGCGTATTGCCCGACTAGTTTTGCCAGCGATATCCGGCTTGGATACCCACTTAAGTTTCATGGTTATCAGTCGGCTACAAAACCTGAGCAACCGATAATGCTGCATATGTATCGGATTCCTGCTCCCGGGGGCGGGATAATTGCCAGAGAACAGTTCCGCTTAGGCCGGCATGAACTTTTAACCATGCCTTTCGAGACTTTTGAGAGAAATTTAAGAGAACAATTGTCCAGAATGCTTAAGGATGGTGGCTTCGATCCGATACGAGATATCCAAGGGATCACAGTCAACCGGTGGCCACATGGTTATGCTGTAGGTTACAACTATGAGGAAGAAAAAATTGGATATTTTTCCGACGGTGAGTGGCCGGATGAAAAAAGGCTCTGGTTAATCGGGCGGAAGAAACACGGCCGTATTGCATTCGCCAATTCAGATGCGAATGCCAGCGCCATGAACGAAACCGCAATTGAGCAGGCATACCGTGCAACACGGGATCTGATGAACTCATCGTGAAAACATACGATCTGGTTTATAAACGATCACTGGACAACGTAGCAGACTTCTGGGCAGAAGCGGCCGAAAATATCGACTGGTTTAAACGCTGGGACAGCGTCCTCGATGATTCTAATCCGCCGCACTACCGCTGGTTTCCGTCTGGAAAGATGAACACCTGTCACAACGCACTCGACCGGCACGTGAATAATGGGCACGGCGAACGCCTAGCAGTCATTTATGACAGCCCTGTTACAGCAGCCAAGAGAACATTGAGCTACAAAGAACTCCAGCAACAGGTGGCTTTGTTTGCTGGTGTACTTAGCTCAAAGGGTATTACGAAAGGCGATAGAGTCATCATTTACATGCCGATGGTTCCTGAGACACTGGTAGCAATTCTGGCTTGCGCCCGAATTGGAGCGGTTCATTCGGTCGTTTTTGGGGGATTCGCAGCACAGGAACTCGCCACACGCATTGAGGATGCCGGTCCCAAGGCGATTGTCTCAGCCTCGTGTGGCATTGAGCCTAACCGGATAGTCGAATACAAACCTTTACTCGACTCAGCTATAGAACTATCCGCTCACAAACCCGATCATTGCTTTATTCTTCAGCGGCCAGAGGCAACGGCGTCTATGGAGAAAAATCGTGACATTGACTGGCACGAGTCCATGGCAAAGGCAGAACCTCAAGATTGCGTTGTGGTCGATGCAAATGATCCTCTTTATATCCTGTATACCTCTGGAACGACTGGCCAGCCTAAAGGGATCGTCAGGGATAATGGGGGTCATGCTGTGGCGCTGCACTGGACGATGAAAAATATCTATGGTGTAGAACCAGGTGAAGTTTACTGGGCAGCATCCGACGTCGGCTGGATTGTTGGGCACTCGTACATCGTCTATGCACCATTATTAAACGGCAACACCACAATCATGTTTGAAGGTAAACCAGTCGGCACTCCGGATGCCGGTGCTTTCTGGCGCGTGGTTTCGGAACACAAGGTCACTTGTATGTTTACGGCTCCGACAGCATTTAGGGCTATAAAACAACAAGACCCGGATGGGGTGTTGGCGAAAAATTACGACTTATCTGGCTTACGCTCACTCTTTCTTGCTGGTGAACGCTGCGATCCGGATACCCTGGAATGGGCTGGCCGACTACTCAAAGTACCTGTGATTGACCACTGGTGGCAAACCGAAACTGGATGGGCAATTGCCTCAAACTGCTTAGGCATCGAAAAGCTTCCTGTGAAGGCCGGATCAGCGGCGCGGCCAGTTCCGGGTTGGCAGGTCGATATATTAGATAAGAATGGCAGGTCCCTCCCGGCCGGAAAGGTTGGCGCCATTGCATGCAAGCTTCCCCTACCCCCGGGCACCTTCCCTGGTTTGTGGCGCGCGGAACAACGCTATCGCGACGCGTACCTGAATAATTTTCCCGGCTATTATGAAACAGGGGATGCTGGTTATATCGACGAAGACGGTTACGTTTTTGTAATGGCGAGAACTGATGACATCATCAATGTGGCCGGCCATAGATTATCAACCGGTGCAATGGAAGAAGTCTTATCTGCGCATCCGGATGTCGCCGAATGCGCAGTCATCGGTGTAGCCGATCAGCTAAAAGGGCAATTACCATTAGGCTTATTGGTTCTTAAAGCAGGATCACGACAAAACCATGATGACATCGTAAACGATGTCGTGCGCATGGTCCGGGAGCAAATTGGGCCGGTAGCCGCCTTTAAACAGGCAGTCGTCGTGGCCCAACTGCCTAAAACTCGCTCTGGGAAGATCTTGCGTGGAACCATGCGGCGTATAGCGGATAACGAAGAATATCGAATGCCTGCAACGATCGAGAATCCTGAGGTTTTGGACCAAATAAGCGAATCAATGCAAAAGATTGGATACGCAAAACCCGAATAAGAACCGGATTTGTCGAATTCCTATCTTTGACGCTTAAATTCCTTCATCTGGATCTTTGTTTCATGCCCCTTAAATGTATTGCCCGCCTGATCCTGCCCCTTCATATAAGTACGCTGCCAACCTTGTTTCTGTGCCTCTGACCCTTCTTTTTTTAAGTCCTCATTAAAAGCAATGCGATCGTTACGCCAGTCAACATACTGCTGGTACAGCTTAGGATCTTCGTTGATATTCTGCCGGAACGCTTCAAATTTACGTATATAGTGGCGAGGATATGGCATGGCTGTCGCTATCGGCTCATCTTTCTCGAAACGCACTTTGTGGCGCTTGCGCGTAAATTGCCAATTCATCGTAAAAGTAAACGGCGCCCAATCGGTTTCAATAATTCCCTCTAATGGCGCTATACCGTCTTTAGGTCGATTTGCTGGACCTTTAACCCATAGGTTGTGAGACTTCGTGGTTCGAAACAAGTAACCCAAAGAGAAGGTCAAAACACCACTTCCAAAATGGGATCCAATGAGTGGGTTGCTATCCCCGTCAAACTTTATACGAATCGCATCCAAACTATCCTTACCATTCCACCTCGCAGAAAATGGGGCAGGATTTAGAATTTCCCAACCCACCTGGTTGGCAAGCGCTAGCGGCAAACAGCGATATGCAAAACGATCGGGCAATTCCTCTATCCAGTCACGGGCCCTTTTAGCTGTCCGCAGCTCCATCGGCTGCTCTACTACCTCATAGGCTATAATCTGAAGTTTATCTTTCACAAAATTCTCCTGGAGACCCGCTATTTCTTATTAGGGCAAAAAGGCGTAACCCTCCGCCTGTAACGTGACCAGGGTTGTCATAGCCGATAAACTCACCTTAACGGTATCTGCCAAAACAGATTTATCTAATCCTCGAAAACCAAGGGATTGACCGCAAGCGAACAATTTAACACCTGCACCAGCTAATTCACTCATAAGCGTTAAACTGGGATTATCAATCCCATGCATCTCGATATAGGCATCGTTATTCATGGCCGCGAAAAGCGCCTTACCATGAACCACTACTGCTATATCCATATCTTCAAGTGGCACACCGTGTTGACCATGCATATTTATAAAACGTGCCACATTTTCCAGCTCAATATTTAGATTATCCATTCCCTCTGGATAATCCTTAACATCAAATACGACCCGATACTTGTGACCACCCTGCAAAGGTACATCACGATCGTCTACCAGGAATACAGGCCCACCGGTTTCGATGTGGGGGCCAAAAACCGGTTCTGCTGCCAAAACTGATCCCATCAAAGTAATACCTATACCCGTGAGCATAATGCGAAAACTCATTGCAAATTCCTTTCCCTATAAAGTGGGTTTTAAGTTTACACAGACCGAGGACTGCCGCGCCAAATTACTTCCTACAATGTTGTATTAAACTACTTCTCTCAAACGAATGAAAACGCAAAAACGTTTTTTTTCGGACACTAATCTTTATTTAAAAATTCTTTTCAGGAGCGGAGAAATTTGTCGACCGCCAACCAGTGAGGTCGCCGTCAAAAGTCCCGACATCATGGCTCCAGTCACCCCGCAGGTTAGGATATCCTGACCCGTAAGCCAAAGCCCCTTTATATTTGTTTTGGGCCTTAACCAGTCTTGCTGTAATCGCTCTGGTGTATGGTCCAAGCCATAAAGTTCCCCATGACGATAAGCCGCGAACCATTTTGTAGAAACCGGAGTTGACAACTCATGATAGTCAATTTGGCCTTCGAGGTGTGGCAATTTCTCATACAAGTGTCTAAGCAGCCGAGCGCTCAGTCGGGTCTTTAATTCTTCGTACACTTCGCCCCTTTTTCCCCAGGTACTATCCTGCCAAGCTGAGAACATGTCGTATGGCGCGGGAGCAACTATTTCGATGGTCGCAGTCCCTGGATGGCGATTTAGATAGTCCGGGTCTTTAGCGGAGGGAAATGAAATGTAGACGACCGGAAATGGCGCTTTGTCATCCACTGTAAAATCTTTCAGCGCACCATCGTAATCATTGCTCGGATAAATCCAGAAGTTCGTCTTTGGTAAGCCCAACTCCTCCGCTGTAGCTTTCAAGCCAACATACAGACAAAGATGGCCACTGCTGGGCCGGACTGATGGGAGTAGGCCCCGGTAGCCGCTCTCAGACACTACAGAGTCGGATAATAACTGGTTAAAAGTGATATCGACCCCAGCTGAAGAGATAACAACAGGACACTCTATTTCGTGCTCATTTTCCATCTTGACGCCAACGGTGCGGCCATCTTCTATCATTATTTCTTTCACCATTGCGTAGGTGAAAACCTCCCCACCTGACGCCTGTATTTTGGGAATCATGTAATGCGCAATCTTCCAGCTACCGCCGATCGGATAGTAACCACCATAAAGATAATGGCGGGCGATCATCGAATGCACCATAAATGAAGATTGCTTGGGGGGTAGGCCCATGTCACCCCATTGTCCACAGATGACCGCTATCAGATCTTCATTGTCGGTTAATTCCCGTAATACATCGTGCGTATTGCGGAAAATAAAATCTGGCATTTTCCACTTGAAATAAGGTGCCAATAAACGCCGAACCCAGGGAGTCATTACCCGCCGTGCGCCAAATGCGGACAAAGCAGCACCTGCCTGAGAAAGTAGGTGCATATAACGGTCAATTGCATCAACCTCCATGGGAAACTGATTAACCAAATTATCCCGAAAAGGTTTCCTTCCCGCCTTGGCACAAAATACTTTTTCTCCAATGTAAAAGCGATCGTATTCTTCATCCATAGCCGACCATTTAAGCTTCCCATCGGTCAGGAAATCGAACATACGACGAGTTCTGGTACGCGCCCCTACATCACCAATATAGTGGACACCAACATCCCATTCATATCCATTCCGTTCATATGAATGAGTGTAACCACCTGCGGTGTAGTGCTGCTCAAGTACACAAACCTTCCATCCCAAATCACTTAAAAGGCAGGCCGTTGTCAGGCCGCCCATTCCGGAGCCAATGACAATTGCATTATAATTTGAGGCTAGTCTATTAGCTCGGTACCTATAACCGATTCTCAGCGTGCTAGGTTTCATTGTAATCATCCATCTGGTGCTAACTCCGGAATAACCCAGTTTGATAGCTAGAAATAGTAAAGGTTAACAGGGACATAAATTCTGCTCTATATAAAAGTTAATCTAACTCCAACGCTGAACATGAGTAGCTAAACCGACGGCTGGCGTCAGCCAAAACAGTACGAATTTGATTGCTTACTATCACTTTGTTCTCACTACCAGGTGGCACCAGGAGTGATACTGATTCTCCTTTTTAACGAGACTATTTACGAGATAGCATCCAACAAAACCCGTTCCACCTATTATTGCAACTTTCATTACTTTCCTTTCTACTATCGAAAATATCTGATTAAACCCGATCACCCTGCCCAACTAGTTACCTTTTGTACTGTTAACGGCTATCGCTCGTAACAACGGAAACACCTACTCCTCAACAAGACCTCAAATGAATAAGACTAATCCTGCCATCATCTGGTTTCGTCAAGATCTGCGCGTAAATGATAATCAGGCGTTTAACGCCGCCGTTGAATCAGGCATGCCCATACTACCTGTATATGTATTAGATAATGAGAATGCAGGCGAATGGGCACTAGGCATAGCGAGCCGTTGCTGGTTGATCCAAAGCCTGACCGCATTAAACAAATCGCTAGAGGGCCACCTGCGATTTTTTAAGGGACCGGCAGATCAAATTATTCCAAAACTAGCCAATGAGGTGAATGCATCGGGCGTCTATTGGGGTCGTTGTTATGAGCCCTGGCGTATACACCGTGACCAATACATAAAGACTACTTTGCATCAAAACAATATTCAGGCAAAAAGCTTTAACAATTCATTGCTTTTTGAGCCGAATAGGATTCTCAAACCCGATGGCACACCGTACAAGGTTTTTACCCCATTTTTCCGAAATGGCTGCCTTCAGGCAACCCAACAAACAGATTTAACGGTGAAAACCGCATCAGTGCGAGTATTTGACCAATCACCTGTGGGCGAGGATATAAATGAGTTGGATTTTAGCCTCGATAGTAACCTGCAAGCGGCAGTTCAAAATAATTGGCAGCCTGGAGAGTTAGGTGCTTTAAACCAATTCAATCGGTTTCTAGACCATGGAATCCAAGGGTATAAGGAAGGCCGGAATTTTCCGGGAACAGACCATGTCTCACGGCTATCTCCCCACTTGCACTTCGGGGAAATCTCAATACGCCAAGTATGGCATTCAATCAAAAATGAAACTGAAGCAGATCGTGAAGATATCGAGCACTTTCTTAGCGAACTTTGTTGGAGGGAATTTTCCTATAACTTGCTTTATCACCGTCCTGAAATGCCACGGAAAAATCTGCAAGAAAAATTTGACAAGTTTCCCTGGCGCGATAATAAGAAGGATTTTAATAAATGGAGATTAGGTGAGACCGGTTATCCCATCGTGGATGCCGGGATGCGGGAGCTGCGGCAAACCGGTTATATGCATAACCGTGTGCGAATGATTGTCGGATCCTTTCTTGTTAAAAACATGTTACTCCATTGGCATCATGGTAAAGACTGGTTCTGGGACAGTCTGTTTGATGCAGATTTGGCAAACAACAGTGCAAGCTGGCAATGGATAGCCGGCTGCGGTGCAGATTCTATGCCCTACTTCCGTATATTTAATCCCATCACACAGGGACGAAAGTTTGATCCGCAAGGGGTATATATCCGTCGTCATATACCTGAATTGGCAAAGATCCCTGCGGAGCATATCCATATGCCGTGGGTGGCCGGAACCAAAATAAACTATCCAACACCCATACTTGATCTTGCCAGCACCCGCAAACGGGCTCTTAAAGCATTGGGTTCAACTCGAAACTAACCAGATAGTTCGTAATAAGCATGCAACAAACCCACATTAATGTTGACCCTGCATTGGAGTTCAAGTGCCCTGATAAAACGGAAAGTTAATCCACTGCCATGAATAGCGATGGGATTCACCCCCTAGTATCTACTAGGCAACTATTTTCAACTTGACTATGTAAACATCTGTAAGATGTAAATATATCGGGAGTATGATTCAAAAACTAAGCGGGATATTTTTTATCAGATTTAATTCGCTCATAAAATAAAAAGGAATGCACCATGTCCCTGCTCGGTGAAATGCGTCGCCGTAATATCTTTAAAATCAGCCTCGCCTATGCGATCGCTTCCTGGCTAATTTTTCAAATCGGAGAACTTATCGTTTTAAATTACGACACTCCCGATTGGATTATGCAAGGTCTAGTCCTACTGCTCATTCTCCTATTTCCTGTAGTGGTACTTTTATCATGGGCGTATGAATTAGAACCGGCTGACGGCTTTACAAGCAACATAGGTGAAAAACTGAACCGTATTGTTCTTATCCTAGTGGGTATAGGCCTAATATTTTTTTCAGTTAAGAGATCTTTTCTTGAATCAGATACACCATCAGCGGTGATTCCCGAAGCTAAAAATCACGTGATGGAGCTCCCCACACACCAGCAAATGGCCCGGGAATTTCTCAAAGAACTTGTCGAAATAGATACGACTGACCCCTCTGGGGATAATACAGCTGCCGCCGAGGCCATGGCAGCTCGACTATTGAATGCTGGTTTTCCACCTGAAGATGTGCAGGTTTTATCTCCTGCAGAACGAAAGGGTAACCTTATTGTCCGCTATAGAGGCAGGGATACGGGTAGAAAACCACTATTGTTGCTAGCTCATATCGATGTGGTTGCTGCAGATCCAGCAGATTGGACATTACCACCATTCGAATTTATTGAAAAAGACGGTTATTACTATGGCCGCGGCACAACAGATGACAAAGATGAGGCTGCTATTCATATCGCAAACCTGATCCGTTTAAAGTCTGAAGGTTTTGAACCTGACCGGGATATTATCGTTGCCCTCACAGCGGATGAAGAAGGAGGGCCGCACAATGGCGTGCAGTGGTTACTGAAAAATCATCGCGCACTTATTGACGCTGAATATGCATTAAATGAAGGTGGTGGCGGTGCCATGCAGGATGGCATTCATTTACTAAACGCGGTTCAGGCGAGCGAAAAAGTCTACCAGACGTTTACACTCGCGATAACCAATCCTGGAGGTCATAGCTCCCTTCCAGTAAAAGACAACGCTATCTATCACCTCGCCGACGCCCTATCTAAAATACGGGACCATGACTTTCCGGTAGTTTTAAACGAGGTCACGCAGATGTTTTTCCAGCGGTCTGCCTCATTAGAAGACGGTGAACTTGCTATCGCCATGCTCGGCATTTTGGAAACTCCACCAACACCTGAGGCCATCGAGTATTTGTCGCATACGCCTTACTATAACTCTCGTTTACGTACTACATGCGTAGCAACCCAACTTGACGCAGGACACGCTGAAAATGCCCTGCCCCAGAGGGCTCAGGCGACAATCAATTGCCGAGTTCTTCCCGGAGAATCAATCGATGAGGTGGAAAATACGCTTATAGAGATAATTGATAACGAACAAGTAAGTGTCACAAAAGTGGCACCTGCCAATCCCTCCGTGCCATCACCACTCACGCCCGCATTATTCTCAGCAATCGAGTCCATTACTAATGAGATGTGGCCAGGAGTCCCCGTAATACCAACTATGAGCACAGGCGCAACCGACGGTTTATTTCTTCGTAATGCCGGTATACCAGTTTATGGTGTTTCAGGACTCTTCGGAGACATTGATGATATTCGTGCCCATGGACAGAATGAAAGGATTCGTATCCAGTCGTTTTTCGAGGGCCAAGAATTTTTGTACCGGCTAACAAAAGAACTAACGCGCGAAGATATGAAATAAGGGGCAGCATATGACCACAGTAGTTGTCACCGGGTGTAATCGGGGCATTGGTTTTGAACTTGTTCGCCAATTGAAAGCACGCGGCGATGAGGTCATCGGAACCTGCCGGGAAACCACCGATCCACTAAACAGTCTCGGTATTGAGGTTATCGGCAATATCGATGTTTGCGACGATGAAGCAGCGGAAAACCTGTCGCAACAGCTGGCAGGGCGCTCTATTGATATCCTGGTCAACAATGCCGGGATATTGCGTCAGGACAGGCTTAACTCGATAGATTATGAAAGTATGCTAGATCAGTACCGTGTAAATACGCTAGGGCCACTGCGAATAACCCATGCGCTTCTGGATAACCTTGGTCAGGGCTCTAAAGTTGGCATCATAACAAGCCGAGTCGGATCTATAGAGGACAATAGTTCCGGTAACAACTATGGGTACAGGTGCTCCAAAGCAGCCGCTAATATGGTCGGAATGAATCTGCACCATGATTTATCAGCACTTGGCATCGCCGTCGCAATATTACACCCAGGTTACGTTAAGACTGATATGACAGGAGGTAGCGGAATGATCACCCCGTTAGAATCAGCCCAAGGCCTCATAAAATGTCTTGATCAACTTGATCTTGAGTCTAGCGGACAATTCTGGCACGCAAACGGGGAAATGCTTCCTTGGTAGGAAAATATTATTTTTTTTAATTATTTTTCAATATTTTAATTAAATTAACTAATGTGTTTTATTATATTAATTATCGTATCGATAAAAAGCACTCATTGCTCGGTAGAGCATATGCACGTCAACCTTGGAACTTACGGCATAAGTGGAATGAATCGAGAGTAATGGCACACCATAATCAATAACCTCCATATTTCTACGCGATAACGAGTTACCTATTGTTCCCCCGGATGCCCTGCCCTTATAGGTTGCTGTTTGCCAGGAAACGCCAGCTGCATCCAGGTAAGCACGATTCCATGCGATAAATTCCGAATTCGCATTAAACCCACCCCCATAAAGCTTAAAATTGACACCGTATCCCAATCTGGGAGCATTGCCAGCCTCCCAAACTCCTGGATAGGCTGGATGTATTCCCGGGTTAACATCTGAAGACACTACCCGCGTATTACGCAATGCTTTTCGCAAGTGCATGTCGTTGTACTCATCTCCCGCCCTGCGATAAATCAATTCACTCATGAGGTCCACAAGATAATCTGAGTTAGAGCCGGTGTTATTAACATTTCCTACTTCTTCGTTATCCACGAGAAACGCTACGGCCGTGTAGGCCGGTGTATCCTGCTCACTAATCGCCCGCATTGCTGTGAATGATGATAATTTATCGTCTTGTCCATAAATAGCCATCATGCTTCTGTCAAAACCAACATCACGTGGGCCCATGGCTGGGACAATCGCAAGCTCAGCAGAGACAAGATCATCTTCCTCAATACCGTATTCTTCGGAAAAAAATGCGAGTACGGCATCGGAAACAGAATTATCTGGATCAGGAATTGAAGCCACAATTGGATCAAGCTCTTCCCCCTTGATAACCTCTCGGTTTTGACGGTCTCGGTAGTCATGATCAACGTGGGGCGAGAGATCAGGAATGATGAAAACCGGATCTTCGCTGTCTAAGCCAACGGATATATGTACTCGCGTCCCATCTTTCTTATCCACATGACCGACCAGAGCCAGTGGTAAATTGACCCACTGGTAGTTCTTGATACCGCCATGCCGATATGTCTGAAATAAAGCAAAGCCTTCGGATTCATATAAAGGGCGACCTTTCAGCTCAAGCCTCGGAGAATCGATGTGGGCACCCACAACACGAAAACCATCAGTAAACGAATTTGAACCGATAACAATCAGAGTAAGTGTCCGGTCACGGTTAACGTCGTAAAAACGTGCCCCTGGACGCAAATCACTATTTTCGGTGAGTTCACTGAAGCCATTGCCTTTAACAAGGGTTAGTGCCTCGGCGACAAAACTTAATTCTGTCTTGGCGCGACTCATAAAATCCTTGTAGTCTTCTGAAAATGTTAGAACCTCATCTTTCTGACTGTCGGATAGACCGACCCACGCAGGCTGATCAACCTTTTGGGTATATCCTGCCTGTGAAAACGTCAGCATAGCTATGAATAATCCATAAGAGAAAAGATCTATTGGTAGGCGGGTATAAAAATTCATACGTAGTATCCTAATTTTACTGTTCAGGCTGTTCTCTGATGTTCACCATACATGATCCAAGCTCGTCGTATGGGATCGTATCGAGCCACTCGGGTTTGCGAAGGTTTCGCTTAATACTGCGGGCGAGCCTGCCAATTTGCGCCCCATCGACAATTCGATGATCAAAAGTTCCCGTCATTGGCATAATCATTCTTGTAGTAATTGAACCTTTCCGAACGACAGGTTTTTCCTCAATTTTACCAAGCACAATCACCGCTGGCACCTTAGCCGCCGGTAGTAATGCAGTCATTCCAGTGGTCAATCCATGACTACCGATATCCGACAACACTATCGAACCAAAAGAACTCTCATTGAGTCCTAAACCCTTAATCTCAATACCCATATCTACGGTGATCCACTTAATTAACCTAAAAACTGGTCGGCGAAATGGCCATGGAATATGATTAAGGACATACTTATTCTTGGCAGCTTTATTTTCAGCACCCCCCCTCGCACTAGGGGCCTTTTCCGCAATTTCTTTGGTAATAGATGCAATAGTTCTTGCGTGGGCATCCTGGACAATCACTGAAGTAACCCCTTCCCCATCCATCGCAACCGGAATCATAACGTCGAGATGATCGCGCGCCACCACGCCTCCCCGCCGGATAAAACAATTGATTTCCGGCACATCAAAGGCCACAGCACGTGCCAGAGCGGCAACGGTAACGTGCACCATCGTCATTTTTATGCCACCACGACGCTGTGACTTCACAAACTCCAGCGCATCAGTAACATCAATATCAAGTGTTCCATAGACTCGTGAGTCTGTTGGAGTCGTATAAATAGCGGCAGAGGCAATACGCCACGGAGTGTTAAACTGATCAACCATCTATCAAAGCATATCGATTTGCGTATCAAAAGGACAAATCATGGCCAAAAATGAACGAATTACACTAGACCGAAGAAAAATTCTTATTGCCGCCATGCTAGGAGGTGGGACAGCAGCTATCAACGCATGCTCAAACCTCGATCAAGAGAAAGTAGGCGATCTCTGGTCAGGTTTTGATGGTCGCATAACAGAGCGCACCTTGGCTGAAGCGGAAAAGCTTTTTGCAGTCAGCTTTTCAGAAACAGAACGACGACAGATTCTCGGGGGCGCTGCAGAGAATTCTGAGGATGGCTTTTTTGCCCGACAGATAGAGTCACTAAATAAGCGCCGAGAAGTAGATATACCAAACGCAGTGTCTCCCGCTCTGGCATTCGACCCAAGGCTCCCCGGTATCGACTATGGGTCACAAGACAACACACTCACGCTATATCCGGAAACACTTAAGAGTCTTCCTGATAACGCGGAAGACATCGCGTTCGCTTCAGTAAAACAACAATCTCATTGGATGACGACTGGACAAATATCCAGCCGTGAACTCACGGAAATCTACCTAGAACGGATTGGGAGGTATGGAGAACTATTACAGTGTTTTGTTACGGTGACACCGGCAATTGCACGTCGTCAGGCGGACCAAGCAGACCAGGAAAGGAAAGAGGGAAACATCCGCGGACCATTACATGGCGTGCCATACGGTGTGAAAGATCTTTTAGATACGGAGGAGATCTTAACTACGTGGGGCGCCGAGCCATATAAAAACAGAATTCCAAGCAGTGACGGCGCTGTTGTGAAATTGTTAGCCGAAGCGGGTGCAGTAATGCTGGGTAAAACAACGCTCGGGGCACTGGCATGGGGTGATGTCTGGTTTGGTGGGGAAACCCGTAATCCATGGAACCCTAAAGAAGGGGCCTCCGGATCCTCCGCGGGCAGCGGATCAGCAACAGCAGCCGGACTTTGTTCCTTTGGTATAGGCACAGAAACGTTAGGTTCGATAGTGTCCCCATCAGACCGGAACGGGCTGACAGGATTGCGCCCAACTTTCGGACGTGTCTCTAGGGTTGGGGCGATGGCACTATGCTGGTCACTCGACAAAATAGGGCCAATGTGCCGCTACGCAGAAGATAACGCTATTATTTTGAGTGCATTGAATGCCTACGACGAATTCGATACAGGGTCGATCGACATGGGATTCTCTTATGATGGCACTAAACCAGCCCATGATCTTAGTATCGGCTATGACCCGAGTTGGTTCGAGGGAGACCCTGCATGGTTCGAAGGAGATGAAGATGTAGGCGTTATGGAAAAGAAAGCCCTCAAGGCGCTAATAGACATGGGATTGGATGTGCGGGAGATCACGCTGCCTGATTTACCCGTGCAAGAGCTTGCGCCCGCACTTGGCATAGAATCTGCTGCGGCCTTCGAAGAACTGACATTATCCGGCCGAGATGATCTCCTTAGGCGGCAGGTGAAAAATGCATGGCCTAATAGTTTCCGTGAAGCACGATACTTTTCTGCAGTCGATTATGTGCAGTCAGATCGATTAAGGCGCAAGGTAATGCAAGAGGCTCATGATTTCTTTTCACAGGTCGACGTTGTATTTGGTCCAAGCTTCGGGAATCCAATGCTCACTCTTACCAATTTCACCGGCCATCCGAGTATTGCTATGCGAGCTGGATTTGAACAGATGACATCCCGTTCCCTTTTCAACCACCCGGAAAACGATACAGACGAAACTCTTCATAGGGTACCCAAGTCTATTTCCCTGTGGAGTAACCTGTTCCAGGAAGGCCACCTGATCACTATCGCCCGTGCTCTTGAAGCCGAACTTGGAGTAGTCAATGAGCGACCAAATTTAGTTTAGGCAGGAATATATGAAAACAAAATGGATACCTATCGTTTTTCTGTTTGTAGGTATAAATAGCGCAAAAACGGAAACTCCGGATATGACTTATTCACTAGACCAAATAAACGCATACCATGCCCGATTCAACCTGGATAACTGGGACGAAGGTGGGTCCCTTATGCGCTACGTTTTTCTCCGTATGTCAGAATTCTGGAATCACACTTTGGTTCCACGTAGCGGTCCGGTAGAAATAATGCCCTTGTCGTTGCGTGAAGATATCTCCAGCTTTATCACAACGACTTCTGATGGAAAAATTTCCTTACAAGAGTATGTAGATAATTCAACCGTCAATGGCGCAATCGTTGTGCATGAAGGGAAAATCGTATTCGAAGCCTATCCAAGGATGCTCAAAGAAGATAAACATCTTTATATGTCAGTCGCCAAGGCCTTCACAGGGACACTGATTGCGCTCCTGGAGGAAAGGGGGCTAATTGATGTCAGTGAACCGATAGAGGCCTACCTGCCTGCACTAAAAAGCTCAGGATGGGAAGGTGTGCCAATAATCGATATTCTGGATATGGCCTCTGGTATCGACTGTCTCGAGGGTGAGGAAGGTGCATACAGCAATCCCGAGACTTGCTATTACCAGTTCGAGGCGTCGTTGGGCTGGGTGAGGCCAACCGAAAATACTCCCTCCAGCACCTACGACTATATGTCCACGCTGGAATCACAACGTCCATCTGGGAAAAGTTTCCAGTACACTTCCCCTAACACTTTCGTTCTTGGTTGGCTCGCCGAATCGGTGACAGGGAAAAGCTATGCAAGCCTGCTCTCTTCCGAAATTTGGCAAAAAATAGGCGCAGAAGCTGACGCGGTTATCTCGTCACCTAAAAGGGGCGTACCAATCGCGCATGCTGGAATCAGCTCTAATCTGCGGGATGTGGCGCGTTTTGGTCTGATGTTCACCCCATCAGGGAGGCAAGGAAATGAACCCCTGATCTCCGGTGCTTACCTGAAAAAGATTCAGCACGGCGGCAGGCCGGAGATTTTTAAATCTGGCGAAGAAGTCCCGGACAGCGAGGTAGGTGGTGATAATCCCAGGCACAACACTTATCAGTGGGATTTCGTCATGAATGATGGCGACTTTTTTAAAGGGGGCTTCGGCGGACAAGGCCTATATATTTCGCCGTCCAGAGACCTTGTAATCGCATTTTTTGGCACCTTTGAGGAAAGTGGAAAAGGCCACGAAATGGCCCAGATCGCACGGCAACTGGCTAAATCGGAATTATTTAATTAAACACCAGATTCGCATAAATTATAACGATGGGAATACCGAGCGCGGTACGCATTAAAAATAACGTAATAAGATGTCTAAACTGCAGCGGTATTTCACATTTCAGCATAAGAACCCCGATCTCCGACATGTAAATAAGCTGAGTCACGGATAAAACCCCGACGACAAATCGCGTATATTCCGATTCGATACTCGAGCCAATCAAGGCCGGCAAAAACATATCCAGGAAACCGGATAGCAAAGCCGGGGCCGCAGCAGATGCCTCAGGCAATCCAAACAACTCAAGCAGCGGTATAAGGGGCATCGCTATCCAATCAAGGACCGGCGTATGTTCAGCGAGTATAAGTCCAGCACCCCCAACCGCGATTACGGCTGGCACCAAACCAAACCAGATATCTAATATATTGCCTCCCGCATACCGAAACTGTTCCCTGAGTGGCCTAGCCAGTTTTGCTCGGTCAACAGCCTTAGAAATAGCTTCCCCCACAAGTGAACCACTTGCAGCTTCGGCGCTTTCACGCATGGAATGAAAGCTTTCAAATGGTGTATCGGGGAAACTATTTAATGGCCATATCCTAGGCAGTATCATTGCCAGAATCACACCGGTCACAACCACACCCAGATAGTACTCAGGAAAACGATGACCAACACCAACGGTTTGGGCTACCAATAAGGCAAATGGAACCGAAACAACAGAAAAATTGGTGGCAATCACAGCAGCCTCACGCGCTGTGTAATGCCCGGACATGTATTGTTGTATGGTGATCATTACACCAACCGGAGACGAGGACATCCAGGAGGCCAGTGCATCAATCGCTGAGCGCCCCGGTAACGTGAACAATTTTCGGAAAGCACGTTTAAGTAACGTACCAATAAATTCCATTAAGCCGTAATCTGTGAGAAACGGCATTAATAGGCCCGCATAGAAAAATATCAAAACAATGTTAACTGCAAGCCCGTTCAGCACGGTGCCACCGGTAGCCACACCCCAGAAAATTTCCGGGCCCAATTCAAACATCGTCATTGCCCCCATGACAAGTCCAAATACCCTCAGCACAACCCATATCGGCGCAACATCGAAGAGGCGTGAAGCCAATCCTCCTCTTTCAAATCGACCGATAGTGACCGCATAAAGTGTACCTAATGCACTTAGGCACAGAAGGACAAAAACTAACCACGGCATACCTGGCCCGATAAATTTAACCGAGGAATCTGAAAGGACTCCCATTAGGATGGTCCAATTACCATCTACACGAAACGGCGTTAAAAAAGTCAAAACTCCCAATATAGAAGGAATCGCAAATTTCCTGACAGATGCAGCATCAGGGGCAGCAGATTCCTCTGCTGACACTGGATTAGATGCATCCTGTTCAAACTTGGTCGGAGTCTCAGTCATATTTTTGTTTTCTCTAAGGTAAACTGCCGAGGCAAAATAGCAGTTAACGCACCGCTTGTTAAATTAAATAACTAGAGTTCGGAAAGCCTATGGCAAAAATATTAGGGCACCCAGTACTTTTCCTGTTCCTTATCACTCTTCATCCGGCGATGGCCGAAGAAGAACGACTGACTTTAGAGTGGATTTTTAGCGATGACAGAAGGCTGGCAACAGCAGCGCCAAAACATGCCTGGCTGGATACCGGTGATATCGTTTTGTATGACATCACAAAAAAACAATCAGAAAGGACAATAGAGCTTCTCGATCCGGAAACCGGGCAACGGGAACCGCTTATAGATCCGCACAAAGCTATCGACAACATCAGCTCAATACTCAAGCCGGAAGAATCTATTGAAGAACTTGGTTGGCCGGAAGCTTTTACCCCTGACGGGCGCCTAGCGCTCTATCAATCCAGTGGGTATATATTTTTGCTCGACCTGCAAACTGCCGCAGTAACGATAATTACGGGAACTGACCAGGATGAATCATCACCGCTATTATCCCCGGACGGTAAATGGACCTCGTTCATTAGAAACAACGATATTTATGCGTGGAATATCGAACACAAGGAGGAAATACGACTCACTACAAGTGGTACAGAAACCTTGTTAAACGGAACCGTATCCTGGGTGTACTGGGAAGAGTTATTAAATCGTGCCGACCGTGGCTATGTCTGGTCCCCTGATTCAACGGCAATTGCTTACCTGCAAACTGACGAAGCCGCTGTTGGAACGATGCACTATGTGGACTTCGAGCCCAACATGCCGCGACTAGTTAAACAAAGGCATCCTAAACCCGGCGAAACAAATCCATCCGTGCGTGCTGGAGTTGTAGGACTCAATTCAAGAGAAACTGTCTGGATTGATCTTGACGCCTATTCTTATGAATACCTCCCCCGAATCAAATGGCTGCCTGATAGTGACCAACTCGCGGTTCAAACCATGAATCGCACCCAAACAATTGTTGATCTCTTCCTCGCGAGTAGGGAAACAGGGAAAGTGTCCCACCTGCTTCGTGAAACCGACAGCGGATGGGTCGATATCCACGATGACTTATATTTTTTAACGAATAGTGAAACCTTCCTCTGGCGCTCAGAAAGAAGCGGTTACGCCCATCTATACAGATTCGATATGCAAGGCAACCTGATCAATCAGTTAACCAGCGGAAACTGGGCTCTTAAATCCTCCGGTGGAACTGCCGGTATGGATCAGGCAGTTAACTACCTTAATGAAGAAACTGGCACGATTTATTTCACCGGATTAAAGAGGTCTTCTACTCAGCGCCACCTTTACCGTGTTGACTTGAATGGAAAGAATTTAGAACAAATCTCTGAACCGGACGGCTCCCATGCGGTTTACTTCAGTCCTAATGGGGATTACTACATCGATTCACACTCAGCTATCGATAGACGCCCAACTCTGGTCGTGCAAAAAACAGGTGGCGAACTGAAACACGCCATTAAAACACCATCAAATGAAATATCGGAGCGTTTCAAATTACTCGAATGGGAACTATTTACTATAGCGGCACGCGATGGATTTACTATGCCAGCGGCTATGTTGAAACCTCTAAATTTTGACCCTAACAAAAAATATCCCGTAGTCACTTATGTTTACGGCGGGCCATCTGCGCCAAGTGTCGTTAATTCCTGGGCTGGTGGATCACGCGGTTAT
>CAJWFK010000034.1 GCA_913031125.1 uncultured Woeseia sp.
GTGCTCGCGTCATCGTCTAAAGTAGCATAGATATTTTTACCACCACAATCATCGACGTCAATGGGTGCATTGGGATCCCAATAAGAATGCATCAGGGAGACAGTGGTTCCGCTATCCTCATGCACAAGATCAAACGCGAGGTCTCCGACCCAGGTATGTGTTGCCTGAATCATTAGATTGAGGTCTGCTATCTGATGTGGGTAGCCATTTGCAAACTGTCCTGACGTTTCGATAACAAACGTATCAAAAGCAGAGTTGCCATCGTTCGGTATGTCCATAAAAGGTGAGCGGTAGAGGCCTGTAGTAAAACTCGAGCTCTCAGATACTGGGCCGGTTCCACAAGTATTGGTTGGTAAAACACGCCAGTAATATTGTTGTTCCGCTACCAGAGACGAGTCAGGCATCACACTGGTTTCCGTAGTCGATAAGGTAAAATCGATGCTCCCAAAATCGGCATCATCATCAATTTCAATGGTATAGCTAAGAGCATCTGGTACCTCGGTCCAGGTTAATCTAGGTGCCGTCCAAATATTTGTGGACCCATCTGTCGGGTCAAGGAGGCTAGCTGTTCCCTTGGGGATCGAATCAAACACTGTTACGTTGATTATCGTTGATTTCTCATTAGCACCGGTCGCTGTACCCGTGATACCGAAACTGTATTCGCCACCTGATATCGTGCTTACGGAAACTTGAGCTGTGGCAGTGTTTTCAGGAGAGGCCGGTGTCACAGAATAATTGTTGAATCCACCGCTAAAACCACCTGGAAGATCAGAAAAATCGAGGGTTACCGGGTTATCAAAGCTCATTATTGACCATATTGATATCTCGATGGGTTCCAAATCGTTCGGGGCGCAGACAAACTGGTTGGTCGAGCTTGCGCTTTGCAGAAAACCGGGAGTTGCCCCATCGTTTACCTTGTCGTCCGCATAAACATCTTTCGCATTGGGAGGGCCTGCACGATTGTCGGTCCATGCGGACACAATGTTATCGCCTACTACCGATAAACCGTTGTAGTCGCCAAATTCCTGTAAATCAGTCAGATTAGCCGATGTCTCAGAGGTTATTCGCTCTGGAGTCGACCAGTTAACTGCACCGTCAGCAGACATGGAATAATAAAAATCGACATCTTTGCGGCTTTCAGAGTGCTGCGTGTCATAGTAGACGACATGAACATTTCCGTATTCATCAACCGTAAGCCATTGGTGGAAGCGATCCACAGTTTCAACGTCTTCGACAGGATGTGGTATTGAAATGTTCCACGTGTCACCGCCATCACGGGAATAGGCAACTTTTATCTGGGTATGATTTGTTTCTGGATCGTCGGTTTCTACATCGTATGTGTCCGTCCAGGAAACGTAAATGCTGCCATCATAAGATCCACCTGATTGATCGGCATCCGCTGCAGCATATATCAAGGCACCGCGAGTTTCCTGGGCAGGTATTGGAAAGTCGAATTCCCCATTGGTTTCCGCCACCGTTGCGGGAGATTCAAAAGTCTCTCCCCCATCCAAAGATTTAAGCAGTACTATTGATTCATCCGCCATGCCCCAAACACCAAAGGCGGCATAGAAATGGTAGATATTTCCAGCGGCATCGGTCGTTATATCACTGCCGATGCCACGAGGTGCCTCAGGAAATTCCTGAATATCATATGACAAGCCATTGTCCGTGGACCGCGCAAATTGCATGATATTTCCATTGTGATAGGTCAGGTACACGTTGTCCTGGAATGGTGACTGCGGAGACTTGTCGACGTGAATAAACTCTTTGTCGCTACCAGATTCGGTAAGGTAAACACGATCAACCCAGGTCTGTCCCCCATCAAAGGAACGCCAGGTAGATACACCTATGTCACCAGACAACGCAGCAACATAAGCGATAGTTCCATCAGATGAGAAATCAATACTCGGATCACAACATGTATCGGGTAATTCACCCTGAATTATCCAGTTAGCACCGCCATCGGTACTGTAGTACATCTCCTGGCCACCATAGTTGTTCGCACCAGCAATTGCGTGTGTTGGATTGGTTGGATTTATCTCGACGCTGATCTCGTTAGCGCCTTCGATCTCGTTTAACTGAACCTCTTTATTATTCTGTATGGCCATTCTGCGGCTCAGCGCCCGGCGCCGCGCAAGCACGCGTCGGTCACTTTCTATGGCCCCGTTTCGCATAAGGCCGCCATATTTTCGGTGGAACATTTGCAGTGCAGCTCTAGGGTATTGCGCAGGGCCGGATTGCATTAGATGTGGCCATTTTTTTCTAAGTTCGATGCGAAAGAAAGCAGGCAGTTGGGACCGCATCCTCGCGTCCTGTGGTGGCAGGAAATTCAGGTCTGAAGAGGTTATGTTGTAGTTACGATCATCCCATGGGCCAAATTTTTCCAAAGATCGATAGTTAATACGCTGATCGATACCCTTTGCCTGGTTAACTTGATATCTATTGTCCTGCTGTTCGGCTGCTGAGGTTTGTGACAGAGCAAACACCAAGGCGAGTAATAGGCGAACGTAACCTAGACTACTTGCCCCTGTTTTTCGTTTATCAATTGTGCCGAAAGGAATCATGTTTTTATTTGGGACACAAAGGCCTGCCTGATTCAACCACCTTGGAATGATACCTTATAGGGCCTGTTAGCGTCTTATTTACAGGGCATCAGGATCTTTTGCCTGGCCTATTCTTTTTGCTTTGTATGTATCGTTTTATGTTGCTGTAAAAGGCCACCATGACGAATCTGAAATAATTGCACGGCGGATCGCGGATACTGTACTGGTCCGGTTTTTGGGAGGTGGGGCATTTCTTTACGTAACTCTACGCGAAAAAATGCTGGGATCGGATCTCTTAGTTCAGCCTCATTTGCTGAGAGATAAGAAAGGTCGTCAGTTGTAAGCTTGTAATTACGATCATCCCATGGGCCAAAATTCACTAAAGCCGTGTAATCAACGCTTTGATCGACACCAAGATTTTGATCGATTTGAGGATTTTGGGGCGCCTGTTGAGTCGCGCCTGTGAGTGGCTGAATGATAAAGACCAGTAAAATTAAATAAGGGCGAGCTTCTATTCTTGTCACGGGATTCTTTTAGTCGGTAAAGTTATAAAATAATAATAATCGCTTTGGCTGGCAGCAGTTCGTAAAATTGGTAGTACAAATCTTTCACCCACAATGATTGTGGCTGTTAGACAAGTATGCGAAACAAGAGAATAGGTTAGCGTACTAAGGCCATTATTAGGAGATAATTCATGAGCAATCGCATTAGTCGTCGCAACTTTGTTTTAACAAGCGCGGCAGCAGGCATCACCGCAGCGACACCGGCTACCGCAAAAATCGAAGCGCCTGCGGTTAAGATAAAGACTGGCTCGCGACCTGTAGTGGTCGCATCAGGTAACGGAATCACAAAAAGGAATGGCGGCAAATTATCCTGCGTAGAAACTGCATTTGAAGGGATGATGCGTGGTAACGATGTCCTTGATTCACTCATCTCTGGTGTGAACATTGTCGAATTAGACCCAGAAGACTCAAGCGTAGGTTACGGCGGATTGCCAAATGCTGATGGAGTTGTGCAGCTGGATTCCTGCTGCATGCATGGGCCAAAGAAGCAGGCGGGGGGTGTAGCAGCACTTGAAGGTGTGCGAATTCCTTCTCGTGTTGCCAAAGCAGTTATGGATTACACCGACCATCATTTACTGGTTGGGAAAGGAGCACAAAAATTTGCTCGAAATATGGGTTTTGAGATTGAAGATGACCTGAATACGGATCATTCGCGCGAAATGTGGCTGAATTGGAAACGGAGAATTGATCCGGGCCACTATCTGGATCCCGCAAAAAGATTTGAAGCAGGTGCCCAAGCTGGCATGGCAATGGTCAGGGAGGGTTTGATCGACGAGACTGATTATTACGGAACAATAAATTGTAATGGTGTGAATCGAGAGGGAGAGCTTTGCGGGGTGACAACCACCAGCGGACTGGCTTGGAAGATCCCGGGACGTGTTGGAGATTCGCCAATTCTTGGAGCGGGACTCTATGTTGATGGTCACGTAGGTGCGGCGGGGTCTACCGGGCGTGGTGAGGCAAACCTATTTGGCCTCCTTTCTTTTTTAATCGTAGAAGAAATGCGACGTGGAAAGCACCCCAAGGATGCTGGTATGGAGGCACTGCGACGTGTCAGGGACAACACGATCGAGCCTCGTCTGCAAAATAGTCGAGGCCTACCTAATTTTGGTATTACCTACTACGTGATCAACAAGGCAGGTGATTATGCTGGTGTTTCGATGTATGCAGACAGTGATAGTGCTAAATATGCAGTCTGTACAGAAAATGGCGCGGAGCTGATGCCACTTGAGCCACTCCTTGAAGGAAATTCATCAGCTTAGCTTGCTGTGAGTTTGTTGGTCGCATAGAGTTTGCTGACGAGATAGGTTCTGCATATAAGGTGAAGAATAGTATGAGTAAGAAGATTAAAGACAAGGAAGGGCGGAGACACTTACTGACAGGAATGGGATTGGCAGCTGCAGGACTTGCTACCGGAATCACGGCATGTGCGGAAGAAAGTACTCAGGCCGCTGGTAAACCAAAACGGTATGAGCAAGATGCTTGGCTTGAGGCTCCGGAAGCACATCATCGCGTTTTTATCGATTCTGATACAGGTGACGGCGGTATGTGGGCCATGCGGTATGCGGGCAACATTCTTAATGCCCATGGAGAAGCTTACGGTGGCTCCGATGCTGATTACGCAATGATTGTCTGCTTTAGGCGCATGGCTACTCCTTTTGGCTGGGGAGATGATATTTGGCGAAAATATAGCGTTATGTTCGATCGAATACTTAAGTACCCGGATCCTGCTACTGGCGAACCTTTTGTCTACAATCCAATGAACCGAAATGATCGAAACGATTTGCCAAGGTTGGGTAATTCTATTGATTCGGTTGTCGACCGAGGTGTGCGCTTTGCAGTGTGTAATGCTGCGACACGCGGAATCTCTGGGCTCATTGCCCGAGCGGCAGATGGCTCAGCCGACGAAATTTATGAAGAAATAGCCGCTTCTATTGTTCCCAATGCCCGGCTCGTACCTGCTGGCGTGTTGACTGCGACACGGGCACAGGAATACGGGTACGGTTTGTTATCTGCGGGAGGATATCTGCCTTGAAACAGCAATTTATTGGATCCTTTTACAGTCCGAGCTTTTTAACTTGTGCAGGAAAGAGAGAAAAATATGTGTGATGAGTTGACCAATCGAGAAACGGAACAGTTTCTGCTAGCGCAAGGCTTGACGCGTCGCGACTTCAGTAAAGGCGGAATTGCTGCAACGCTGGCCATGATGGTTTCGGCCCCTGCCGGCGCATTAGATGTCGTTGAACAAGAGGTCATGGTTGAAACACCCGATGGCCTTATGGATGGTTTTTTTGTTCATCCGGCAGAAGGGACGCACGCAGCGGTAATCGTATGGCCTGACATCGTTGGCATCCGCCCAGGATTTCGCGCTATGGGAGCCCGCTTAGCTAAATCAGGATATTCAGTTTTAGTTGTTAATCCCTACTACCGAACCCATGTGGGTCAAATCGTACCAGACGGGAAGACTTTCCGGGATCCTGGTATTCGCGAGATGTTAATGCCGCACGCAAGGTCTTTATCACCAAGAACTTGTGTCTCCGATGGCAAGGCGCTGGTGTCTTGGTTGGATAGCCAGGCATCCGTTGACGCAAGTCGGAAAATTGGTACTACTGGTTATTGCATGACAGGTTCATACACCATGCGTCTCGCTGCAGCCATTCCTGACCGCATAGGGGCAGGTGGCTCATTTCATGGTGGTGGCCTTGCAACGGACGAAGAGGATAGCCCACATTTACTTGCACCGCAGATGAGAGCTTCTTTTTTAATCGCAATCGCGGAAAACGATGATGAACGGCGTCCAGAAGAGAAACATCGTTTACGCGAAGCGTTCGATTCGGCCGGGGTTGAGGCAGAAATCGAAGTCTACAAAGGTACCTTGCACGGTTGGTGCCCGCCAGACTCGGCAGTCTATAACGAAGATCAGGCGGAAAGGGCCTGGGATAGGCTGCTCGCTCTATTTGATCGCGAGCTTGCATGAAACAAATGAATTCTATTATTTTTATAGTCAGCCATGCCATCGATTAAAATGCCTGTCTTAAAAAGTTAATAGCGTTATTCTCTAAACTGAATACCGTTTACTTCTACTCTTTCGTCAAACTTTGCACTTGGAAGGAAATGATTAGCAATGAAAGCGATGGAACTAGCATCAAATGTCTATGCCGCCGGGCAGATATTTGAACAAGATATTAAAACAGTAGCCAGTTACGGTGTCCGCAGCATTATTAATAACCGTCCCGACAATGAAGAAATGGGGCAACCGTTATCAGCCGATCTCGAGCAATTGGCCCAGAACGTCGGATTAGCCTATGCGCATGTTCCTATTGTTACTGTCCCAGCGACTGAGCAGGAATTCGATGATTTCTCGCGGGTTTATGAGAAACTGGACAAGCCGATTTTACTATTCTGCCGCACGGGTGCTCGGT
The DNA here is from genome assembly GCA_913031125.1 of uncultured Woeseia sp. Classification (GTDB taxonomy): domain Bacteria; phylum Pseudomonadota; class Gammaproteobacteria; order Steroidobacterales; family Woeseiaceae; genus SZUA-117. The sequence continues at coordinate 6,529 of CAJWFK010000034.1, forward strand.
CAACAGCACTTTGGCAGCTCCAACAGAGAAAGGACGATAATTGACCGTCCTGATAGCGTGCGCAAACCGCCGGATATTTTCCTGACAAGTTATTGTAGAATCTTCGTTCAGATTTTGCCGACAATAATAAGTGACCAGAGGTTATCGTGAAAAATGTAGAACAGCTTGAAAAAATTCAAAAAGCTCCGGGTTTTATTGCAGCTCTTGATCAGAGCGGGGGAAGCACACCAAAAGCACTTGGCCTGTATGGTGTTTCTCCTGATGAATGGTCGAGCGATGATGAAATGTTTGGACTCGTGCATGAAATGCGGACTCGGATTATGACTAGCCCAGCATTCGGTGGCGACCGAATTTTAGGGGCAATTCTCTTTGAGGACACCATGGACCGGATGGTAGAAGGACAACCGACCGCATCATATTTGTGGAATATTAAGCAGGTTGTTCCATTTCTCAAGGTAGATAAAGGACTTGCAGAATTAGTTGATGGGGCTCAGCTGATGAATCCAATGCCTGAGTTAGATTTGCTGCTTGAGAAAGCGAAGACGAATGGCATTTTTGGTACCAAGATGCGTTCAGTGATCAAGGAGGCTAATGACGCCGGGATTAGGGCGAATGTAAGTCAGCAGTTCGAAATAGGTAGGCGTATTGTTAGTGCTGGACTTGTGCCGATAATTGAGCCGGAAGTAGACATTCATTGTCCTGACAAAGCTGCCGCTGAGGACATACTCTACAAAGCGATTATGGATCACCTCAATGTGCTTGATGCAGATGAGATTGTTATGCTGAAACTGACACTGCCGGAGCAGGATAATCTTTACGCGGATTGTGTTTCGCACCAGAATGTCGCTCGGGTTGTTGCTCTGTCGGGAGGCTATTCCCGTGAAGAGGCTAATGATAGGTTATCGCGCCAGGCAGGGATGGTAGCAAGCTTTTCTCGAGCCCTGTCGGAAGGACTGAACGCCCAGCAGTCCGATGATGCTTTTAATGAAATGTTAGGTTCGTCGATTGCAAGCATTGCGGAATCGTCAGCATCCTGAATAAATGTAGAATGCGAAAAAGGGCCGCGCAGCGGCCCTTTTTATTGTTTTTGTGTATGAGGGAACGCCTTAGTGTCATTTGTCCCCGATAAATTTGGATACATAGCGATTGCGGTCGTACTAGCAGCAGGTAGTGCATATGGTCAAATTAGCGACCAGCAAGAAAAACGTATAGACGCTGTTTTGGTAGCAGATGCGCCTGTACTCGATGGGGTTCTTGACGATGATGTATGGGCAAGCGCTGCGGTGTTCACTGATTTACACCAAATAGCCCCGGTAGAATTTGACCCACCATCTGAAAAAGCGAAAATCCACGTTATTCGCACGAAGGATGCGTTGTATGTTGGAGTGCGTTTTTTCGATCGGGAGCCTGAAAAAATTAATGATTTGCATTTGATGCAGGGAGGTTATGATTTTGGTACCGATTCCATGCAGCTTTTCCTTGACCCCCTTAATCAAGGGCGCAGTGGCTACGCTTTCGACCTCAATGTTAATGCGATTCGGACGCAGGGTCTTTTTGATAACGTTACAAACCAGAATTGGGCATGGCAAGGTATTTGGCATGCTGAAACGACCATAGATGACGAAGGCTGGGTCGCAGAAATTGAAATTCCTTTCAAGACCCTTGCGTTTGACCCATCAAATGATGAGTGGGGGCTGACTGTTGGTCGCTTCACTCCAAGAACAAATCAATGGGATGGCTGGAGCTCGAGCAACCGCGATATGAACCCGGGAAATTTCGGCAAACTCGGTGGCATGGAGGGTGCTGAAACGGGAGTTGGACTCGATATTGTCCCATCCGCCACAGTAAGTCAGTCGCATGATTTTGAAGCAGATCAATCGTCCGACTCAGTAGAGCCGGCGATTGACATCTTCTACAAAGTTACCCCGACGCTTACCGCATCTTTCACTGCGAACACCGATTTTTCGGGTACGAGTGTCGATGAACGAAAAATTAACCTGACGCGATTCGGCTTGTTTTATTCGGAGAAACGAAAGTTTTTCCTTCAGGATACTGAGATTTTCTCTTTTGGGGGAATCGGTGGCATGCGGTGGATAGATAGCTCGACCATATCAAGGGCAGAGCGGGAAAGTGGACAACCTTTTTTCTCGCGCCGTATCGGCTTGAGTAGCGAGGGTGAGACGGTTCCAATAAATTACGGTGGCAAACTTACCGGTAGATTGAGAGGTTGGGATATCGGTTTGATGGGTATAACCCAAGAAGCGAGCGCAAATGTTGGTAAAAGTGATCTTTTCGTTGCGCGATTTGCACGAAATATATTATCTGAATCTAGTGTGGGCGCCATATTTACTAGCGGAGACCCTAATTCAGATTTAGACAATACGTTAGCTGGAATTGATTTCAGATATCTAAATACAAAACTACCCAATGGAGGTACCTTACAGGGTGCGTTGTGGTATCAGCAATCCGATTCTGAAGGTGTGGATGATGACCAGGCTGCATACGGAGTGAGTATTAAGGTTCCGAGCAGTGCCGGATTGCGCTATGGACTTTCTTACAAGGAGTTCCAGGAGAATTATTATCCGGCACTTGGCTTTGTTAATCGGACAAATGTTGGGGATTTCACCGCTGAACTCGGTTATACCTGGTATCCGGCTAAAGGACCATTTCAACGGACCTTTAGTGGCATCGATTACCAACGGATAGAAACACTTGACGATAAGCTCCAATCTCAATTGATATCCATTCGAGCATTCGAAGGAAGTACCAGCAGTGGGCAGAATTATGGGCTCCAATACCTTTTGAATGCTGAAGTCCTTGAAACTCCATTTGAAATTTCAGAGGGGGTAATAATTCCGGCCGGCGAATATAACTTTAATAGTTATTGTGCGAATGCAAGCTCTGCTCCTACCGGGAACTATACTTTTCAAGCTTACTATTGTGGTGGCGAGTTTTTCGACGGTAATATGTCAGCCCCTGGCGCTACGGTAGCTTGGCGGCCCAGTAAACATTTTAATTTTTCTTTAAGTTATGGTGTTAATGACATTGACTTGCCACAGGGTTCTTTTATTACAAGGCTGGCAACGTTGAATGCAGACATTATATTTTCTAATACTTTGTATTGGGCGAATATAGTGCAGTATGACAATGTGACATACGGTTTAGGGCTGAATAGTATTCTGCGCTGGATTCCAAGGGCGGGCCGGGAGATGGTTTTTGTCATGAACCGAGAATTTGTCGATTATACTCGCGATCAAAATTTTACTTCGGTAACGGGCGATACGACCTTCAAGTTTAGCTATACATTCCGCTTCTGATTGACTTATTTGCATATTCCAATTGCCTATTAAATTCTGCTACCACATAATCGCGCCTGACTAAAGCGAGGGTTGACTATGAAAATTGGTATACCAAAGGAAATCTATGCTGGCGAGAAGCGTGTTGCGACCACGCCCGAGGTAGCCTCGCAATTAATACAGCTTGGGTTTGAAGTCGCTGTGGAGACAGGAGCGGGCACAGCCGCAACTTTTTCTGATGCTGCTTATACCGGAGTGGGCTGCGAGGTGGTCTCTACAGCTGCTGATATTTGGGCTAGTGCTGACATCATTATGAAGGTACGCATGCCTAATGCCGATGAAACGGGATTGATGAGGTCAGATCAAACGCTGATCAGTTTCTTATGGCCTGCGCAGAATCCTGATCTTCTGAAAACACTTTCGGATAAGGGCGTTACTGCTCTGGCTATGGATAGCATCCCCCGCATATCCCGGGCACAGAAAATGGATGCGTTGAGTTCTATGGCTAACATAGCTGGATATCGTGCAGTGGTGGAAGCGGCGCAGCACTTTGGGAGATTTTTTACCGGCCAGATCACTGCTGCCGGCAAGGTTCCGCCAGCAAAGGTTCTCGTAATCGGTGCGGGTGTAGCGGGGCTGGCTGCGATTGGTGCGGCGAAAAGTATGGGTGCAATTGTCCGTGCTTTCGATACCCGACCAGAGGTCAAGGAGCAGGTTGAAAGCATGGATGCTGAATTCCTGATGCTGGATTTTGAGGATGAAGATGGGTCTGGCGATGGCGGGTATGCGAAGGTTATGAGCGAGGAATTCATCAAGGCTGAAATGGAACTTTTTGCCGAACAGGCAAAAGACGTGGATATCATTATTACGACCGCCTTAATTCCGGGAAAACCGGCGCCACAGCTTATTACTGCTGAGATGGTAAGTTCAATGAAAGATGGTAGCGTGATCGTTGATCTCGCTGCTGAACAGGGCGGCAACTGTGAATTAACGGAGCCGGATACGATAGTTAATAAAGACGGCGTATCGATCATTGGTTATACAGACTTACCCAGCAGACTTGCGGCTCAGTCGAGTCAGTTATACGGGACCAATCTGCGACACCTTTTGACTGATATGACGCCAGAGAACAATGGCGAAATAGTTGTCGATATGGAAGATGAGGTTATTCGAGGTGCGACCATTTGCAAAGATGGCGAGACTACATGGCCACCACCAGCGCCCAAGCTTTCTGCAGCTCCACCAAAGGTTGAGGTAAGTCCCGATCCCGTGATTCCCGAAATAGAAGAAAAAAAGTCTTTTGTTGGCCCAGCGATCTTTGTTCTGGTTGGGGGATTAGCGCTTTTGGGTTTAGGAGCGGTTGCGCCACCGTCATTTATGGCTCACTTTACCGTTTTCGTGCTCGCTTGTTTTGTTGGATATATGGTGATCTGGAATGTTACACCGGCTCTGCATACGCCGCTCATGAGTGTTACCAATGCCATCTCCAGCATAATCGTCATAGGGGCCCTGATACAGATTAGTTCAACTGATAACGTAATTATGTGGATGGCAATTTTTACTTTGTTAATAACTAGCATCAACATAGCCGGTGGGTTTGCTGTTACCCGGCGCATGTTAGAAATGTTTAGGAGATAAGGCCGGTATGATTAGCACTGGTATCGTAACCGTTTCATACATCGCTGCGACTATTCTTTTCATTCTTGCTTTAGGCGGTTTGTCCAATCAGGAAACAGCGCGGCGGGGTAATTGGTACGGCATTACAGGTATGAGCATCGCTTTAATTGCGACGGTGCTCGGCGTCGTGACCGATAACTACGTTTGGTTAGTGACTGCATTACTCATTGGCGGCAGTATTGGCCTCATTCTGGCCAGACGCGTCCAAATGACCGAAATGCCGGAGCTTGTCGCAATTTTGCATAGTCTCGTCGGACTTGCAGCTGTAATGGTTGGCTTCGCCAACTTTATGGATTCTGGCGTACATTTTGAAGGAGTGGAGCTAACGATTCACGATATCGAAACGTATCTTGGAATTCTGATTGGCGCGGTAACATTTTCTGGTTCGGTTATTGCGTTCGGTAAATTGTCCGGGAAGATTGGAGGGAAACCGATGCTTCTTCCGGCACGCCACTGGCTAAATTTGGGCTTGTTGCTCGCAGCTATTTGGTTTGGCCGTGATTTTGTGATTCAGTCGGCGGCTGGCGAAGGTCTCACGCCGCTTCTCATTATGACGGCAGTTGCTCTTGTTTTTGGAATTCATATGGTAATGGCTATCGGTGGCGCAGATATGCCGGTTGTTGTTTCCATGCTTAATAGTTATTCCGGATGGGCAGCATCAGCGACGGGATTCATGCTGAATAATGATCTTCTTATTGTTACTGGTGCCCTGGTAGGGTCAAGTGGCGCCATTCTTAGCTACATTATGTGCCGAGCCATGAATCGGAAATTTCTAGCAGTAATTGCTGGAGGCTTTGGTACCGGTGGAGGCTCAACCGCAAAAGGTGGTGAGGATCAGGGAGAGGTTGTGCCAATTAGTGCCGAGGAAACAGCGGACCTTTTGGCAACTGCTAAGGAAGTTATGATCATTCCGGGATACGGTATGGCTGTTGCCCAGGCACAGCACATCGTCTATGAGATCACCACGGGCCTCAGGAATAAGGGGGTTAACGTCCGCTTTGGGATTCATCCGGTTGCCGGCCGAATGCCGGGCCACATGAATGTATTGCTTGCAGAAGCAAAGGTCCCGTACGACATTGTTTTTGAGATGGATGAAATCAACGAAGATTTTCCGGATATTGATGTCTCAGTAATAATAGGTGCGAATGATATCGTTAACCCTTCTGCGCTTGATGAGCCGGATAGCCCGATTGCAGGAATGCCTGTGCTTGAATGCTGGAAGGGTAAGACGACCATTGTTCTTAAACGCAGCATGGCAACTGGCTATGCTGGCGTGCAAAATCCGCTATTCTTTAAAGAAAATACCCGCATGTTATTTGGTGATGCTAAGGACAGTCTTGATGCGGTTTTTAAAACGCTGTGAGTAAAGTCAGGTCTAGCAAAACTATTTGAACTATAGGCTTTCCAGATCAACTGGATCGCCATAGTAGTTGAAATTGCCTCGGTTCGACTATGCCGAATAAATATCTGTTTACCTATTTTGTCGGCTTGTCTTTATCCGGTACCTAGGAAAGTAACTGCTAAATAGCTGTTTAAGGATATACTGCAGTTGGTGGACTGATACCCCCGAATAGTCTGAAAGAGGTGGCCAAAATGAAATCACTCACAACGATTTTAATAATTTCCCTGCTCGCGAGCTTTCCTGCGAAGGCAGCTTGGGAGTTAGATAGTGAAAAATCGACACTCACTTTTGTTTCAATAAAGGCAATACACATCGCAGAGGTGCATAAGTTCACTAACCTGAGTGGCGGTATGGATGCACAGGGAAAGGTTAGTATCAAAATTGGCCTAAACAGTGTTGATACTGGTATAGATATTCGAGATGAACGCATGCGCAATATGCTCTTTGATACTGGGACCTATGAAAGTGCGACGATCAGCGCGGATGTTGACCCGGCCACGCTCGCTACTCTGGGTTCTGGAGAAGTCATGGAGTTGACTATAGAGGGTGTTTTATCTCTTCACGGCCAGTCAAATTCGTTATCGGCAGAGGTCGTTGTTGCCAACATTGGAGGAACAACATTACTCGTAACGAGCAAAAAGCCTGTCGTAGTTAATGCCTTTCAGTTTCAGTTGGAGGAGGGTGTGGAAGCACTGCGGGAGATAGCAGGTTTACCGAGCATAAGTTTAGCGGTCCCGGTAAATTTTGTTTTCCAGTTTGATTCAATTTGAGTAGCTGCACTGGTAATTTAATCGTTCAAAAGAGGCATTTAAAAATTTGATTATAAAAGACCGATAGATTAGCCGAGGCCTGTTCATCAATTTTTAGGCCTTCAAACCTTCGGGACAAATTTACAACGAGAAAGATCGATGGCGAAGAAAATAAATCGACGACAAGCTGTGCTCGGTGTTTCCTCAGCACTATTGCTGCCAGCAACAGCTCGGACTCTAACCTCAAGGAATTCCAATCGGCAGGGCAGAAATACAGGTTTCCTGCATGGGATTGCAAGCGGTGATCCTGATCATTCGAGTGTTGTGCTTTGGACCAGAATCACAACCACAGGCGAGGTCGCCGAAGGCTTCTATGAGGTTTCTAGTAGTCGCAAGTTTTCAGATATTGCACATTCCGGGACGTTTAAGACTGACGCCACTAGAGACTATACCGTTAAGGTGCTTGTTAGGAATCTGCGGCCTGGTAGGCATTATTATTATCGATTTTCTTATAACGGCTTTCAGTCACCGGTGGGCCGGACAAAAACCTTGCCAGTTGGACAGATCGAACACCTTGGGATTGCTCTGGCTTCCTGTTCCAATTATCCATTTGGCTATTTTAATGCTTATGAAGCGATAGCCAACGATCCGGGGATCGATATAGTGCTGCACCTTGGAGACTATATTTATGAATATGGACCTGATGGCTATGGAGGTGCGACCGGGAAGCAACTGAGTCGTGTGCATGAACCCCGCAGAGAGATCGTGACACTTGAGGATTATCGGACCCGCCATGCCCAGTATAAAAGTGATCTAGATTCGCAAACAATGCATGCTGTTCACCCGCTGATTGCTATCTGGGATGATCACGAGGTTACTAATAATCCCTGGATGCATGGGGCGGAAAATCATCAACCTGGCCAAGAAGGCCCCTGGAAACAGCGTAAGGAAGCAGCGCTCCAAGCATATTTTGAGTGGATGCCGGTCCGGAATCCTGACAACGCCAGCGAGCGAGGTAGCTATTGGCGACATTTCGAATTTGGTGATCTCGCGAGCCTGACAACTCTTGAGACAAGGCATACCGGCCGAGCTAAACAGGTCGATTATTCTGAGCACTTGGGACAAATTAACAGTAGTGTTGATGCGAAGCACTTCAGGAAGTCGGTGCTGGGCGCATCCGGACGTCCAATGCTTTCCAATGATATGGAGTTATTTCTTAGTAAAAATTTACTGACCGGTCTGGAAAAAAATCGTCGTTGGCATCTCATCGGCAATCAAATTCCAATGGCAAGAACTCATGTGCCCCTCCTAAATCGTTCAGACTTTATGGATAGCCAGGATAATTATTCGAAATCGGATGTTAACTGGCTGTCCCATCTTTTAACTCTCGGCGAGCTAGATCTGCCGATCTCCCTGGATACATGGGATGGATATCCTCGAGCACGCGAACGATTTTACCGGTCCTGTAGTCGTGCCGGTATCAATGATCTGTTGGTACTAACAGGAGATACTCATGCATTTTGGCAGAACGAGTTATTTGACTCAGCTGGTAACTCGATGGGGCTTGAAATAGGAACATCAGGTATTACGTCACCGTATTGGGAATTTTCGGATGAAAAGAGGGCAAAGTTGATGGATCGGCGGATCTCAGAGCACAATAAAGAAATCCGGTGGACTGATGGCCGACATAACGGATATGTTCGCCTCCAGCTGATGCCCGACAGTGGTCTAATCGACTATATATATGTTACGAATATTCTCACTAAGGACTATGAGGTGGAAGTATTGCGAAGTCTGGAAATTGCCCGGGAAGACAAGACGCTGCGCTACGTCTGAGTATTTGTTTATAAGAAAAGGATTACCGATTCTAAGTAGCGAGAAATTTGTTGTAATTCAGCCTTGTCTTAAGACTATCGTGGAATTCCACTTGAACAAGGCTCAGTAGTGAAAAACCGGATAATTGGCTTCCTATCTACAAGGTCTGCTATCTTCTTTGACCACAGACTTACCAACAAGTAGAGGTCCGGTAATGGACAAAAAGTCTAAAGACGATCAGCCGCAAATAAGCCGTCGGGAATTTCTGGGAACCGGCGCGGCGGCGGGGGCTGCGTCAGTATTACCCGCAGGCGCGGCCACCGGAGCAGAGAAGGGTCCATCTTCAAGTAGTACACAAGCCAAGTTACGACCGCCATCACCATTAGCGATGGCACGGGAAGTCGGTAATGTGGAACCACCGGCGTCTGTTAAACGGACAGCAGTGCGCCCAGGTTCAGATTTGATGGTACAGGTACTGCGAGATCTGAATATTGAATATGTTATTTCAAATGCCGGGTCGAGTTTCGAAGGGCTCCAGGAATCAATCGTTAATTACGGTGACAACCCGAATGTGACGCCAGAGTTCATTACCGCATTGCATGAAGAATCAGCTGTTGATATGGCTCACGGGTATGCCCGATCGGAAGGTAAACCAGTTTGTGCCTTAATACAGGGAACAATTGGCTTACAGCACGCATCAATGGCTATTTACCAGGCCTTCCTTGGACGTGCTCCGTTGATTGTTTTGGTTGGACGTGAAGATAAACACTTTCTGCAGCAACATACGGCAGACGATGTTGCTGCAATCGTGAGGCCATTCACCAAGTGGGATTCACACCCTAAGACGATAAGTGAGACACTCGATGCGCTTCAGGAAGCGTACCGTCAGGCAATTACACCGCCGTGTGCCCCTGTTATCGTGATTATGGATGGGCATATAGGAAAGGAGGAGGCGGGGGATTTACAGTTGCCTGTTTATTATCCTCCGAAGATCCCCACACTAACGCAGGGTCAGGTTGATATCGTTGCAGAGGGGCTAGCAAATTCCGAAAATCCTCGTATTAATGTTGGTAGATTTCGAACACCTGAAGGAATTCAAGATGCCATCACGTTAGCGGAGCTCATTGGAGCAACTGTCGATACAAGATCGACGAGTGGCCCAATGAGTTTTCCGCAAACTCATCATTTAACCGGCCCAGGGAATAATCAGGATAACGATTTTGAGCTTGGCCTCGAGGCGCCAGGGGCCCAGGCATCTATCATTGGTCCGCATCTAAGAACGCTGGATGATCGCGACTTAGTTGGTATTAATTTTGGCAATATTCGGCCCCCTGTCCGGCCGGTTCGGGATACCAGCGGTGCAAACGATATGATCTTTGATGCACAAGCAAGTCTACCCCTGATTATTGCGGCGACTAAGAAAAAGCTGGATGCGCGAGCAAGAAGCATTGTGACAAAGCGGACTGAAAGGCATCGTAAAGCTAATCGCAAGGCTAGGGTGGAATCGCTTAGTAAAGCGGTAGAAGAAAGACGGGCAGGCTGGGAAGGCAGCCCCGTTAGCTTGGCACGTATATACGCGGAGCTATGGTCACTGATCAAAGATAAGGACTGGTGCCTCGCCTCGCCCACAGTATTTTCCAGTCGCCACCATGTTGCGCTTTGGGATCATGATAGACCCTATAGTTATCTCGGTGTTTATCCGGCAGCTGCTCTTGGATATGGGTTAGGCGCGTCTGCTGGTGCCGCTCTTGCAGCTAAAGCTCGCGAAAGGATCGTGATTAATATCCAGGGAGACGGGGATTTCAATTATGCGCCGGGAGCAATTTGGACTGCTGCCCACCACAAGTTACCAATGCTTACAATTATGCATAATAACCGGGCTTACCACATGGAGTTGATGTACCTGCAATACATGGCGGGCGTCAGGGGTCGGGGTACTGACCGGGCTCATATTGGTACAACTTTCAGGGACCCTTACATAAGTTACGCAAAGATTGCCGAAGGTTATGGTGTTAAGAGTGAGGGGCCCATCAGTGACCCTAATAAACTATATGCTGCGCTTTCACGGGGAGTTGAAGCTGTGACTAGTGGCGAGCCTTATCTTATCGATGTGCTAACACAACCGAGGTGACCTAATGATGCCATGGAGAAAAACTCACTGGGCGCTGATTTTGGTTATAGCCATATTATTCACTACCATGGAAATTAGTCAGGCATCGGGGGATCCGGATCGCGGTAAACAACTCTATTATGATCATTCTTGTTATGCCTGCCATGGGTACAATGGTATCGGTCGGCGGAGTCTCGCGAATAATGCTAGTGGCCTGATGATTAATGAGGAAATTTTTATCATTTATCTTCGGGCCCGGGCTGACCAGAACCCACAATTTCCAACCCAAACAATGCCGAACTATGATGAATCAAGCCTGCCAGATTCAGAAGCTCGTGACATCTACGCTTATATTCGGACATTGATCGATCAGCCGCCACCTGTTGCAGAGATTCCAGCACTGCAGGGCATCCTGGATGATGCGGAAAATAGGGAATAATAGTGCCATCATGAACATAGGAGCACTCTCGTAGCTTGGTTGAAAACTTAACCCGGAGTAGTTAATGAGCCCCGTTAGTATTGATCGCCACGGCGCGGTTGCCGTCATTACTGTAACAAATCCTCCCGTGAACGCGCTTTCACAGCCGGTTCGGGAAGGAATCTATAGTTCTATCGATGTAGCAGAAAAGGATGATGCATGCAGTGCAATCGTTATTAGCTGCGAAGGAAGAACTTTTATTGCTGGTGCAGATATCAAAGAGTTCGGTCGTCCGCCTCTTGAGCCGTATTTACCGGATGTCGTATCCCGGATAGAAAATAGCCAAAAACCAGTGATCGCGGCAGTTCATGGTACCGCGTTGGGTGGTGGCCTCGAAATAGCACTTGGATGCCACTATCGAATTGCGGAGTCAACAGCTGCGTTGGGCTTGCCAGAAGTACATTTGGGATTACTTCCAGGGGCGTCTGGAACACAGCGGTTGCCAAGACTTGTTGGTGTCCCAGTCGCGATGGATATGATGTTATCGGGAAAATTCGTTAAGGCCCCAGAGGCGCTGGAGATTGGGCTGATTGACAGAGTGTCTGGCGTCGATCTTTTGTCGGAGGCAATCGCTTATGCGGATGGGTACCGGGGCCAGGAGCCGCGACGAATTAGGGATATGGACATTCAGGAAGTTGATCCTTCGATATTCGACGTGACTCGTAAGAAAATGGCGCGCAGGACAAGAGGATTGATATCCCCGGGAAGAATTGTAGATGCCGTTGAGGTAGCGACCAATGTGAGTTTTGATGAGGGCTGTGCCATAGAGAGGGAGTTTTTTCTGGAATGCATGGCGTCACAACAATCCGCTGGACTAAGACATGCGTTTTTCGCTGAACGTAATGTTGGGAAAGTCCCAAATGTTGCCAAAGAAACACGGCAACGCCCAATCGATAAGATCGGCGTTATTGGTGCGGGAACGATGGGCTCAGGTATCGCATATGCCTGTTTAACGTCTGGTGCAGAAGTAGTCCTGCTGGACAATGATGATCGCGGACTTGTCCGCGGAGAAAAAAATATTCGTAGTTTATTTGCCGGGGGTGTTGAACGCGGAAAAATAACAGAAGAGGGCATGAAAGAGGGGCTGCAGCGTTTTAAGACGAGCCAGAATTACAATGCATTAGCAAATGTTGATCTGGTCATTGAGGCAGTATTTGAGAGTATGTCTATCAAAAAGGAAGTATTCGCAGCGCTAGACCAGGTTGTGCAAAAAGGAGCGATACTGGCAACTAATACCTCGACCTTGAGTATCGATGAAATAGCTGCTTCCACTTCTCGGCCGGGAGATGTCATTGGATTACATTTCTTTAGTCCGGCCCATGTTATGCGGCTACTTGAGATCATTCGCGGTGAAGAGACAGCTACGGATGTTATTGCTACTTCATTAGCATTAGCGAAGCGACTCAAAAAAATTGGGGTGGTTGTGGGTAATTGTTACGGTTTTGTGGGTAACCGTATGCTGCATACCTACGGGAGAGAAAACCAGTTATTGCTTCTCGAAGGGGCAGCACCTGAATATGTAGATAAAGTCCTTTATGACTGGGGTATGGCGATGGGTCCAAATGCGGTTGGTGACTTGGCAGGACTCGATGTAGGGTACAAAGCCCGTCAGGAGCGTGTTGACCTTCCAGAGGACCCGCATTTTTATAGAGTTGCAGATGTGCTGGTTGAAATGGGTCGTTACGGGCAAAAGACCGGCAAGGGTATGTACCTTTATGATGCAGGATCGAGGCAGCCAGTTGTAGACCCGGAAGTAACGGCTATTATTAAGACCGAAGCAGAGCGCCTAGGGATCAAGCAGAGGGATATTAGTGAAAAGGAGATCACCGAACGTTGTATATATGCGTTAGTGGTTGAAGGTGCAAGAATTCTGGAGGACGGTATCGCAACTCGTGCTGGGGATATCGATGCTGTCTGGTTAAATGGATATGGCTTTCCGCGTTACCGGGGAGGGCCGATGCACTATGCTGACAACATCGGGCTCGAGCGAGTTTTAACAACGGTACGTCTATTTGAAGAAAAGTTTGGTTCTATGCACTGGAAGCCACCGGCATTACTTTGTGAGCTTGCCGCGTCCGGTCGAAAATTCTCTGATCTTAGTTAGCTAAAAAGGGGCTTGCCGTGCTTCCCATATTTAGGACGATAAGCACCAGCGCTCGTTTTTAGCCACTGCTTTTCCATCTGTTTCCAGCTTTATAAGGTGGGCCAGAAGCGAGCGGCTCGCGAGTTGGTGTAAATGGCTGCCAACATCGGCATACACAAATGGTGTCAGGTCATGGAGGGTAAGATTCGGATATTTTTTTAATGCCTTTACTACCTTAGATTCTCGATTAAGTCGGTGGTTGATCAGCCAATCGATAACCTTTTTAGGATTATCCATGGTATCTCCATGGCCAGGTGCTAAAACGCTAAGATTAAATGTTTTCAGGCGCTTCAATGATTCTAAGTAATGTTTCATATTGCCATCTGGCGGATCAATAACAACTGTTGACCCGTTCATGATGTGGTCACCAGTGAAAAGCCAATTTAGAGTTTCATGGAGAAAGCACAGATGATTTGAAGCATGACCTGGTGTATGCACAGCGTGGATAAGAAATTCTTCGGTTTCCAGTGAGTCGCCATCGTTGAGCTTGTGATGCGGAATAAAGGTTTTGTCTTGAACTTTTCCAGACGGTGCACTGATACCCATTAACTCAGCACCTGTGGATTGAGCTAGCGGCATTGCTCCGGGTGAGTGATCGGGATGAGTATGAGTAACAAGGACCCAACAAATTTTTCCTGGTGTTACTTCCTTAATCTTCTCTAGATGTTTATCAATAGCGGGCCCAGGGTCTATGACAGCGATATTCTGCTCACCAATTAAATAGGTATTTGTACCTGGCCCAGTCATCATGCCGGGGTTAGGAGCCACAAGGCGCCTGACACCTGGCGCAATTAAAACCGGTTCTCCGGGTATCAGGTTTTTAGCCATTTTGAATCTGCTTCTTCGTAGCCAACATCACCAGGAACTAACGCCCGTGGCTTGCCATTAAACATGCCCATTGCCGGACGAATCTTTTTGATTCCTAGTGAAGATTTCTGGTTTGCCCAATTCAGTATTTCTTTAAATGTTTTAAATTTAGCAAAATCCCTAACATTGTGAACTGTCGGCATCGGCATGGGAAGACTCCCATCTTCAAATAACTCCAGCGCTTTTTTTGGGGTAAGCCAACGACTGTCGGTGATTTCTGCACCATCGTGCATCGCTGACTGTCCATCTGGAAGTTGTGAGATGAAGAAGCGCGTCTGCCAACGCTTGGGCTGTATATATGGTGTTTCCCAATAGGCAAAGTAATGGAGACAGTCTCCGGCCATACAAAGTTTTCTCTTCTGGAGAAACTCAGTCCATCCTAATTTACCTGCGTTTAATGCATATCGCTGTTTGCTTAAATGAGAATCGGTCTTTATCCAATTCCCTTCATTATTGCGTGCGAGCAAGATCCCTGTTTCTTCGAAAAGTTCTCGAATGGCTGCGCTATAGTAATCGAGTCCGTTATTAGTACTCAGGACTTGATTAGCCTCAGCAGGCGATAAACCTTCACATACAATATGGGCATTTGACTCATTTTCATCTATTACACCGCCCGGGAAAGCAAAGCTGTCACCAAATGCATCCCCAGCTCTTCGACGCACCAACAAAACTTCCGGCCCCGAGTCAATTTCCCGGATAACAACAATCGTGGCGGAAGGCAGTGCAGGTGCTGGCTTGCGTGTACTCATTTGAATCCGCTTAATGCGTGTGACGCATAGTTTCCACAAGGGATAGAGTAATTTCTTTTTGGCGAAAACATATTCAGCAATTTTGGGTGAAGAACTAATTTCTCAGGGGGCTACCATATTCCAGCATATGCTTAATCCGGGCACGGGTTTCTACAGTTTGTGCAAGATGTACAAAAGCCTTTCGCTCGAGATCCAGAAAGTGCTGCTCCGTAACTTCGATACCCTGAGCTATGTCACCACCGGTAACGATCATAGCGATTTGTGATCCAGTGGTGACGTCATGGGGCGTTAAATGCCCTTTATGATGAGCGTTTTCTAACCAAGCCACCATCTTTTCAAAGACTTGCGGTCCCGCTACAGCAACCTTTTTACGAGATCTGGGCACATAATCTTCTTTTATCGCGTTGCCGATTCTTATAGCACTATATAACAGGCGATCCCGGTTCATGACGTAGTCATCTATACCAGACCTGAACATGCAGAGTTCAGCTGCCTCCAGTGGTGAACGTGCTGTTTTTCCGTAGCCAATGTTCATAAATGCTTGCCAAGCACCCTGTTCTACATTGTTTTCTTCTTCGATCCAGCGATAGAGAATTTCCTTCACACCACCGCCTCCCGGGACAACACCAACGAGGGACTCAACTAATCCCGTTACAGAATTTGCGTGATAGATTACTTTATCGGCATGCAATACCACTTCATATCCGCCGCCAAGTGAAAGTCCGGAGGGAGCAGCAATAACAGGAATTGGCGAATCTCGAAGAGATAGGCAGGTTTGTTGAAAATGGTGCAGGAACTGATCGATGCCATCAAAGTCTTCCCGATGTATAAAATCTAAAACACCTTCTAGGTTTACGCCACAGGAAAAGTGTTGAGCATCATTATGAATAATGAGGGTTCTACACTGGTTTGACGCATGAGAAACAGCAGCTTCAACTAACTGCATAGAATGGCTGTCGAGTGTGTTGGCCTTACTGTGAAATTCTATTAAACCTATATCGTCAGGCAATATAAAATAGCTTGCACACTTGTTTTTATATATGGAGCTGAGCGTGCGACGCTTCTCACTGAAGCGGGCGATTCCGGATGCACGTGAAAGCTTTCTGTAACGGCCGTCTGCTAACAAATATTGTAACTCGTCGCCTAATACCCTGTAGAAGGACTTGTTCACCGCTGTCGCTAGGAAGGCGGGTACATTACGCCCCTCTTTACGGAGTCTTTCAACAAACTGATCGGTACCGATCGCATCGATCATTTCAAAAGGGCCTCGAATCCAGTTGTAACCAAGTTTCATCGCATCGTCGATGGCAACTAAAGATTCATTTACCTCAGGCACGAGGCTAGCGGCATAACATAGGGTCT
Organism: uncultured Woeseia sp.; assembly: GCA_913031125.1. Classification (GTDB taxonomy): domain Bacteria; phylum Pseudomonadota; class Gammaproteobacteria; order Steroidobacterales; family Woeseiaceae; genus SZUA-117. The sequence continues at coordinate 23,177 of CAJWFK010000034.1, forward strand.
CTGACAGAATCTCCCAAGCATAAATACTATGCAGGTCATTTCCTTCAAGTAATCGCGTGAAATCCCCAGCAATTTCTGCTTCGATTGCAATATTTGGTTTGTCGTTGTTGTAAGGTCGGTAACTAAATTCGTCGAAATCGAGTGTTTCTTTTGCTGTGATATTGTCTTGCCTGTAAAAACCTCCCTTTCCCCCTTTATTACCTATAAAACCTTCATTAATCATCCGTTTCATGACAGGAATTTCAGAGGCAACTGTATGAAAGACATCACGTTCGGGCAGAATTCTCTCTAAACTTTTGGCGACGTCATTCATCAAATCGATGCCGATCAAATCATACAAGCCGAACACACCGGTCTTAGGTATACCCATTGGACGCCCGAATATTGCGTCAGCCTCTTCGGGTTTTAGGTTCATTTGGAATGCGGTGTGCAATGCTTTCTGTATAGCAAAGACGCCAACCCTGTTCCCAAGAAAACCGGGCGTGTCCTGACAGACAACAATCCCTTTTCCCATGGATTCCTCATTAAAGCGTTCTAGACAATCCATGACTTCTTGTTTGGTGTACTCGCCCTGCACTAGTTCTAGCAGGCGCATGTAACGTACTGGATTGAAGAAATGTGTAATCGCAAATTCGGCCTGGAATGATTCAGGCATGCCTTCAACCAGCAGTGAGATCGGAATTGTTGATGTGTTGGATGAGACGATAGAACCCGGCTTTCTAACTGCGTCTATACGACGATAGAGATCTTTTTTGATGTCGAGGCGTTCGACTACTGCTTCCGCTATCCAATCGACTTTATCCAACTTATGGAGATCGTCTTCGATATTGCCAACTGTTATTCGATTGAGATTTTTTTGGTGTAATAATCCGGGCTGGGTTTCATCTAGCAGGCGCTCTATCGCACGTTCACAGACAGCATTTCGATTTTTACCTGCCGATGGCAGGTCGAGAAGGAGTACCTCCACACCGCAATTAGCTAGCTGGCCCGCGATGCCCAAGCCCATCGTGCCTGCACCGATCACCGCGGCATTATTAATCTCATACATGTCGCTACGCCGGATTATTGTAAAAGATAAAATCCCTTAACAATTTTCGGCATCGATTGGGGGCTTCTAGTGGCACCATGTGGCCACTATTACTGATGATTGTTAAGTCAGGCTTGTTTAAATTATCGACTAGTTCCATTCCAGCTTTCCTAGGAGCCATACGGTCTTTACCAGCCAAAATGACTTGTTGGGGACAATCAATGGCCGACGCTGCAAGTTTCCCATTTTGATATGCGTCACAGGCTTTCAGGTCTGTAGCAAGTTCATTAGGAACATTGCCACGCATAACTTTCTTTCCGCCTGCAATCATTGAATTTCCGGGTATAGGGCCCTGATGCATATGCCCTGCTGGCCCAAACCCCCATGACAGCATCATTGCTATGGCCGCTTCAGTATTATTTTCTGCAGCATCAATTAGAACTTTGTTCACTGGCGTGGTTAAACCGCTGGCAATAAATGAAACGGTTCTTAATCTTTCCTTAAATTTTGAAGCAAACTCAAGTGCGACTAGGCAACCTTGAGAATGGGCAACAAGTGAAATATTTTTTGCGTCTATGGTACAGACGACTTCATTCAGCCAGTCAGCAATCGATTCAATGGATTTCAGGGGCGGGCCTTCAGAATTTGTGTGTCCGGGGTTGTCTGGGCAAAGGACACTGTAATTACGAAAAGCGAAAAAACGGGAATGTAGCCCCCAGAATGTATGGTCTAAACCACTTCCGTGCAGAAATATAACGGTAGGTTTCTTGTTATCGAAGGTTTTACCGCCGGTGGTAGCGAAAGCTTTTTTATTATTGACCTGAAAATACACGTTTAAGTTCCAGGATATTTTTTTGCCGCACGGAAACCATTCTCGAAATCTGTCTTAAGATCTTCCACATCTTCCAATCCTACAGACAGCCTAATCATATCCTCTGTAATGCCTGCCGCGACTAAGGCATCTGCATCAATTCGCGAATGTGTTGTCGTTGCCGGATGGATAATTAATGTTTTTGCATCACCAACATTGGCCAGATGCGAGGCAAGCTCAACATTTTCAATGAACGCTTTGCCAGCTTCCCGGCCACCTTTAACACCGAAACTTACAATAGAGCCTGCTCCTTTGGGCAAGTACTTCTGTGCTAAGTCATGACTCGAATGAGACGGTAGACTCGGATGGCTAACCCATGATACTTGATCATGGTTTGAGAGAAATTCGAGTATTTTTTTAGTACTCGCTATATGTTTATCCATACGCAGGGACAAGGTTTCGATTCCCTGAAGTAAAATGAACGCATTCATTGGGCTCATCGATGGACCGAAGTCCCGCATTGCTTCCGCCCGAATTCGTGTGGCAAACGCGCTTGGTCCAAATTCTTCCCAAAAATTTATGCCTTGGAAAGGCGCATAAGGCTCAGTAATCGTCGGGAAACGATCAGTAGCACCCCAATTGAAGTTTCCACCATCTACCACTACCCCGCCAATAGCTGCACCATGCCCCCCCATCCATTTTGTTACCGAGTGAACAGTAATATTTGCGCCATAATCAAAACAGCGACATAAATAAGGTGTATTAAAAGTAGCATCTACCATGAAAGGAATATTGTGCTGCTCACTAATAGCGGCAATTCCCTCTAAGTCCAGAATATCGAGACCCGGGTTACCAATTAATTCACCGAATATTAGTTTTGTGTTGTTTTGCAGTGCTTTTCGGAATGCTTCATTGTCTGTTGGATCGACAAAAGTTGCTGTAATGCCAAACCTTGGCAAGGTATTTTTCATGAGGCTGATATTGCCGCCATACATCTGCGACGATGCGACAATATGATCACCTTGTTCCAATATCGCGGTGATAGCACAAAAAGTCGCTGCCATTCCCGATGATGTGCATACAGCTGCAGAACCACCTTCAAGTGCGGTGATACGCTGTTCAAGTACCCCGACAGTCGGATTGGTAATACGCGTGTATGCATGACCGCCACGTTCCAGGTTAAAGATGGATGAGGCTGTATCCGTATCTGGAAATACGTAGGAAGTTGTCTGGTAAATTGGTGCTGCACGAGCCCCAAATTCTGGATCTACTGTCTGACCAGCATGCAGACTCAATGTGTCAAACTCATAGAATTTTGACATTGGGTTGTTGCTCCTTCAGGCTTTTGCTAAGGCCTGCTCCAAGGCATTAATCAAATCTTCGGTGTCCTCAAGTCCTACAGAGAGTCGTACCAGCCCATCAATAATACCAACTCGCTGTCGTTCTGCTTCTTCGACATCCGCATGAGTCATGGTTACCGGATGCGTAATTAGAGATTCAACTGACCCGAGATTTTCGGCAAGGCTCCATATATCGATATTGTCCATCAAGGTTTTCCCTGCAGCCAAGCCTCCTTTGACCTCGAACCAGAGCATAGCTCCATAACCGGATGCTTGCTTACCTGATAACTCATGTTCCGGATGCGATGGCAACCCGGGATAGCGGACTTGTTCAACTTTTGGATGATTCTCTAGGAATTTAGCAATAGCCATTGCATTAGCTGACTGTGCATCCATTCGCACAGAAAGAGTTTTTATACCTTGCAAGGTTAGCCAAGCAACCTGTGGCGACATAATACTGCCCGTACTATTTTGAATAAAACGTATTTTCTCCGCGAGTTCGTCGGTCTTACTAATTACAGCGCCACCTACTGTTGCGTTATGACCATCCATATACTTGGTTGTACTGTGGATAGACAGGTCTGCTCCGAGTTCAAGCGGACGTTGGTAATAAGGTGTTAGAAAAGTGTTATCCACTGCATGGACTGCATTGGATTTTGCTGCGATATCAGAAATTGCCGCGATATCAGAACATTTCATAGTCGGGTTAGCAGGCGTCTCAGTTAGGAATAAACTTGTGTTTTCACGGACACAGGACGCTACTTCCTTTGGTTTGGAGGTATCAGCAAAGGTGAAATCAATATTAAACCGGCTCAAAACCTTAGTGCACAGCCTATAGGTTCCGCCATAAGCTACATCGGAGACAATTGCGTGCTCACCAGCATTCAGGCATGCCAACATCGTTGCATGTACCGCGCTCATACCAGTACCAAATGTTGCACAATCGGTGCCGTGCTCGAGATCCGCAAGTTTTGTTTCCAGTACACGTACTGTTGGATTACCGGAGCGAGAATAGGAGTAACCCTTACTGAGGTATGCATCGACCGATGGCTGCACAAAGGTAGTTGATTGGTAAATAGGGGTCAGTATCGAACCAGTCGTTGGATCCGGTTCAATACCTGCGTGTATCTGCCTGGTTCTGAAGCCCATAAATTATTCCCTTAGTGTTATTCAAAATTAAGCTGTCTTGAAGTAGACGGAATCATACACTGAAGGAGATTCAGTGGGGACCCATAACCACTGTTTGAACAAATATTTCAGTCGCGGATATTCATGCCTAGCGGATCATTAGGGTCTACGCCAACCATAAAC
>CAJWFK010000035.1 GCA_913031125.1 uncultured Woeseia sp.
CTCGTCGGGCTCATAACCCGAAGGTCGTAGGTTCAAATCCTACCCCCGCTACCAACTTTCCTCTATATATCAAGTATATATATTCAATTACTATAGATTACTTCAAGAGTTTTCCTCTAATCTAAGAGCCCTCAGCCAGCTATTGCATGGATTTTATCTAGAGTATTATTTATTCAACTGATGATCTTATAATTATTAAATCTTTTGTTAGTACGCTGCCTATTGCCGTGTGAGATAAGTTTTCTCTCTCAATGCCAATTATCTCAGCTATCTTGGTTGCCGCATGTATTCCTGTACAGTGTCCTCCCATAAATTTAACCATTCCATTATTTTTTAACCAATTTGCAGTTTCACTTATAGTTGTATCGTTGGCATTAAATAAATGAAACCCACCAATAGCACCATAAACAGGAAGATTTTTTATACTTTGTAGTTTTTTTGCAGTATTTATTATTCCAGAATGACCGCATCCTGACATCATTACCCATCCTTTATTAGTCAACATTCCAACTGATTGATCATCTAAAATAATATCTGGGATAGTTAGATCTTTATCTATATATAAACCTTGTGGACCGTTATAAAGTTCTACTGATCTTTCAACTGTTCCAGTTGTAAATATATTTTTAGCAATTTCTTTGTGAGAATTTAAAATAATGAATGAAATACCTTCCTTTTCGGCATCTTTTTTAAATTTAATAGGGTCAGAATAATTAGCAGGACCTACTTTTGTGCCATCTTTGGCATATCTTTGATCAAAAAAGCCTCTGGCAACATAAACCTTGCTAAATGCATTAGGATTTATGGATCTATAGGTTTTTCTTAGCTTTATTAATCCCCCTGTATGATCACTGTGATAGTGGCTTAAGATAACTATTTCAACTTTTGACAGGTCTTTTTTTAAAATTTTCGCATTATGAAGCACTGTATCTTCATGAAAACCCGTATCAAATAATACTGATTCTTGCTCACTCTCATATAAAGCAGAAAAACTCCATTCACCAAACCCGCCGTAATTAGATATGTTTGTAGCTAAAACTGTAATTTCATAATCTACAAATGCCAAATCAGCCTTAAGCGAATTAATATTAAGTGTGGTTAAAATTAAGACGAATAAATATTTAAAACTAGACACCTTCTCTATCCCCTTGTTTGTTCTAGACGATAACTATACCCCGAAGCTCAAAAGGGTGGTTTCGTTGGTTTGTACGACAAGAAGGCACTATCTTCGGCAACATCACTCGTGCCTTCTTAACTTCCTCGAGATAGGATAAGGATATAAAACGGGGATATTCAGTTATGTCCAGTGGATACGAACAAAGTGGTGACGCGAAAGGCACGTTCCTAGGGCACCCTAAGGGATTATATGTGCTGTTCTTCGCCGAAATGTGGGAGCGCTTTTCCTACTATGGGATGCGGGCGCTGCTGATTTTTTACCTGGTACAGCACTGGCTGTTTTCCGATGCTGAAGCCAGCATCATATACGGCGCCTATACCGCATTGGTATATATCACCCCGGTGATCGGCGGTTACATCGCCGACCGCTACTTGGGGCAGCGCAAGGCGGTACTGTTCGGCGCAGTGCTGTTGACCTTAGGCCACTTCCTGATGGCGTTTGAAGGTGACGGCGGACAGGCTGATCCGGCTATCAGCATCTTCTGGCTGGCACTGGCTTTTATTATCGTCGGCGCCGGCTTTCTCAAAGCCAATATCTCGGTCATGGTCGGGCAGCTTTACCCGCGCACAGACATGCGGCGCGACGGTGCCTATACCATTTTTTACATGGGCATCAATCTCGGGGCAGCGCTCGGCGCTATCATTGCCGGCTACCTTGGGCAAACTTATGGCTGGGCGTACGGTTTTGGCGCGGCTGGCTTTGGCATGTTGTTTGGCCTGCTGGTCTTCATGTGGGGCAAGCCCTACCTGGTAGGGCGCGGTGAACCGGCTGATCCGGCCCAGCTGGCTCGTACCGTAGCGGGCATCAAGCTGGAATGGCTGCTCTATCTCGTTGGCGTCGGACTGGTGGGCGCGTGCTGGTTCATGGTGCAACACCAGTCGCTAGTCGGCACTTTGCTGGGCCTTTTCGGTGCCGCACTGGTTCTGTACGTTGTTTACTATTCGGTGACGGCACTGGAAACCCACGACCGCGACCGCATCTTTGCTGCGATTTTCTTGATAATGTGCTCCATCCTGTTCTGGGCCCTATTTGAACAAGCGGGCTCATCCCTCAATTTGTTTACCGATCGCTACGTGGATCGGGGGATTCTGGGAATGGATGTGCCGGCCTCGGTGTTCCAGTCAATCAATGCGATCTATATTGTGTTGCTGGCCCCGGTTTTCGCTTTCATCTGGACCTGGCTGGCTCGGCACGATCTAGAACCATCGGCCCCGACCAAGTTTGGCCTGGGGCTGCTACAACTGGGCCTGGGCTTCCTGGTCCTAGTCGCAGGCGCAACGATGGGAGATCTTACCCCGGTCCTATTTATATTCCTGATCTACCTGCTGCACACAACCGGTGAGCTGTGCCTGTCACCGGTAGGACTGAGTGCCATGAACCGCCTCTCGCCCAAGCACATGGCCTCGTTGATCATGGGTACCTGGTTTTTCGCTACTTCCGCAGGCAATTTTGTGTCCGGCCTAATCGCGGCAGCAACCGGCGCCGAGAGCGCCAGCGGTGAGGCTGCAAGCAAGCAGGCGGTTCTGGATGTGTATTCTACCGTGGGTTGGGTCGCCATCGGTGTCAGTCTGGGTGTGATGTTATTAGCGCCTCTAGTGAACAAACTGATGCACCTGGACACCATGCAAGATGAAGTGGGGTACGCCGATGAGGCATGAATTTTGGCCGGTATCAAACCTTGCTGAGTAAGACTGCAAATGTTTAAACACAAAGATGCACTGAAAGATGCGCAGTTGAGCCCTCTCTGGCATGCCCCTGAGATTATGCCGAAACCGGAACCACCATTAGACGGGGATGAGAATTGCGAATTACTCATCGTTGGTGGTGGTTTTACCGGCCTATGGGCTGCTCTGCAGGCTAAAGAGCGCGAGCCGGAAGCCGATATCATTTTAATCGAGCAAACTTTCGTTGGCGACGGCGCTTCCGGGCGAAATGGGGGATTTTTGAGCACCAGTATCACGCATGGTGAGACCAACACCGATGCCCAATTCCCCGGAGAGACAGAGAAGATTAAGGCACTGGGAACGCAGAACATCAAGGAGCTTCTTGAGACTCTCGAACGCTATGGCATTGATGCCCGACATGAAGCATGCGGTGCTACCACTATCGCCTCGAGTCCGGAATTTGTAGAAGAAATGTACGAGGAATTTCTCGGAGCTGAATCGGCCGGTGAGCCGGTCACCTGGTACGACCAGAACGCCATAAAAGAAGAAGTTAATTCTCCCCGCTGTTTTGCAGGTTACAAGCGTCAGGATGGCCTGAGCGGCGTCGTCGATCCCGCTCGAATCTGCTGGGGGTTGAAGAGCGTGTTGCTCAGAGAATTGGGCGTGCGAATTTTTGAAGGTACCCGCATGATTTCAGTCAAGCCCGCGGGAAAGACGGGCATGAGAACGCTCTGTAGCGGGGGTGTCATCCAGAGTCATAAGGTGCTTCTGGCAACTAATGCGTTCACTAGTTCAATTTCAAGGATTCGCAACTCAGTGATTCCCGTTTGGGATTACCAGATTTGCACCGAACCACTGACTGACGAGCAATTAAACAAGATAAAATGGGGCAAACCCGAGTCTCGCCATGCGCTGAGCAATTACAACAACATGTTCCACTACTTCCGTTTGACCCGGGACAACCGAATTACCTGGGGTGGCGGGGGTGCTGTGCGCTATTACTTCAGTCGGGGCATTGACCGCAATCTCATGGATGCACCAGCTAGGTACGAACAGTTGGCAACCGAGTTTTTCGAAATGTTTCCGCAGTTGGAGGGCGAGGTGAGGTTCACTCACCGCTGGGGCGGAATAATTGCGACGTCGACCCGCTTCTGTGTTGTGCCTGGTGTTATGCATGAAGGCCGTTTGGCCTGGGCGGTAGGCTACACAGGTCAAGGCGTGAGTGCATCGCGTTTTGGTGGGCGCATTGGAATTGAACTGTTGGGCTATCAACCGTCCGAAATCCTAAAAATGAAGTTCGTCAGGAGGAAGGCGCTGCCGTGGCCACCTGAGCCATTCCGGTGGATGGCGGTAAAAATGACTCAGCTAGCCCTGGTCCGGGCGGATAGAAAGGGCGGCAAACGCGGCCTTTGGCTGAAGTTTCTGGATGCCCTGGGACTGGGCTTTACCTGTTGATATATAGGTAGGCGACAACGACTCAGTCAAGCCATCGTCGAAAAAATCGAGTAATAGTCAATCGAGCGGTCCTGTATTCACTTTCGAATATTGATGAATAATATCTGCGGTGGCTGCTGAAACTAAGACGAGAGAATACCCGTCTCGTTGGATTATCGTTGCGACGACGTTAGACTGTTTCAGACGTCAATTGCATGCTTCGTGAGGGCTACCGTGAATTGGAAATCGTATACAGTTTTGGCAGGAATATGTGTAACCCTGGTTATTTCCTGCACATCCGATGTGAATAAAGAAAATGAGGAAAGCGCTGATCTGATTCTTATTGGCGGCAAAATATTTACTTCAAATATACAACAGCCCTGGACGGAAGCGGTTGCCATAAAAGAAGGTCGATTCATCTATGTTGGCGATTCTGCGGGTGCTTCAGAATTTCGAACCGAGAATACGCGGAGCGTCGATCTAGGTGGACGACTGGTAATTCCGGGTATTGTCGATTCGCATGCTCATCCTGGTTACATTGATGTTGAACAATACGGGGAAATTTCCGCAACGAATGAAGCGGACCTGCTAGCCTCAGTGAAGGCCTTTGCCCAAGAGAACCCCGGCGACGGATGGTTGCGGCTGTGCTGCTGGCCGATCAACTTGTATGTTGAGGGTACGACTGGGCCGCTCAAAGAGACTTTGGATTCGGTGGTTGCAGATCGACCTGTATGGTTCGTTAGTGAATGGTGGCATAGCGGCTGGCTAAATTCGAAAGCACTGGAAGAGTTGGGGATTGACGCCAATACGCAGGATCCTAAGCCTGGTGTCGCGGGGTTTGTTCGTTCCGCAAATGGTGAACCTACAGGTTGGGTGAAAGAGGGCGGCGGATGGCAATTCTTTACCGAGCATTTCCCTATCGATGACGTGGAGCATAGGCAAACCCACGAAGAAAACATGGTGGCTGGCTTGAAGATTCTCAGTGAATCTGGTGTCACTGCGCTCTACGATGCTGGAAATTTTGGATTTGAGGACTTGGTTTATGAGTTCATGTCAGGACTCGAATCGGAGGGCAGGCTTCCGATTCGGTACGAAGGTACGTACCAGGTATTCACGCCCGAAAGACGACACTTGGCTATTTCTGAAATGAAACGATTCCGTCAGGAATATGGAGGTGATCGATTAAAGTTCAACACGGTCAAGCTATTCATGGACGGTATCTATCAAAATCGTTCGAGCGCATTGCTTGAGCCTTATGTGGATGATCCGTCGTATATTGGTGACACGATCCTATCTGTTGAGGAACTCAGGCAATTTTTACTTGAACTCAGTGCTGAGCGGTTCGATATACATATACATGCAATGGGGGACTTGGCTGTAAGACGAGTCCTGGATGCTGTTGAAGCAGCACAGGGGATGGTGGGAGACGATTTTTATACCAGGGTGACTATGTCCCATTTAGGGCTCATTGAGCCAACGGACTTGCCACGTTTTAAAGAATTGGGAATCATTGCTAACTACACCCCTTGGTGGTTCAACGCAGATGAAAATAATCCTGAGAGAATTTCATTGGGAGAAGAGCGTTTCGGGCGAATGTTCGATCTAAAGACACTATTTGACCTGGGGACAGACGTTACGTTGTCGAGCGATGAATGGTGGGGAGGTGATCTACTTCCGACTTACCTCAATCCTTATTTCGGTATGCAAATTGGGCATACCAGGCAATACCCAAGGGAGTGGCGAGAAGGGGAAGAGATGGTCAGGCCGCCACTCGACGGGCAGTTAAGCATCGAACAAATCATTATAGGGTATACGCAGAACGGGGCACGCCAGATACGCATGGAAAATGAGATTGGCTCAATTGAGAAGGGAAAGCTTGCAGACTTAATCGTACTCGATAGAAATTTGTTCGATATTGATAGTGACACGATCTGGAAGACCAAACCTGAGGCTGTGTTGATGGAAGGGGAAGTTATCCAGGGGGTCCTGCCTAGCGAGTTTCAACAGTAGCTTTAGATATACCTCCCTATTGATTTCAATAGCTGGCTAATGGCATGTCAGGATTGAATATGAAGGTACCCAAAAGACACATATTCGACTACATCATCGTCGGGGCAGGATCGGCAGGTTGCGTTCTCGCCCATCGGTTAAGTGAAAATCCAAATACCAGGGTTCTCTTGGTCGAGGCTGGTGGCGAGGATAAGCACATCTTGATACAGATGCCGGCCGCTCTTGCAATTGCCGCACGACATCCAAGGTTTGATTGGGCATTCTTGGGTAATCCGGAACCATTCTGTGATGAACGGCGGATCCTGCAGCATCGGGGGAAGGTGCTGGGAGGTTCGTCCTCAATCAACGGATTGGTAGCTAACCGAGGTAATCCGAAAGATTACGATGCCTGGGCGAGAAAGGGTCTACCGAATTGGTCTTATTCTCACTGTTTGGAATATTTCAAGAAGTCAGAAACGTTTAGCGATGGTCCCAATGAATGGCGCGGTGGCAGTGGGCCTCAATCAATCGAGCGATGTCCTGCGACGCATCCACTTTACCAAGCATTTCTGCGATCTGGCGAACAAGCGGGTTATGAGATAACGAAGGACCAGAACGGTGCCAGGCACGAAGGCTTTCATGTGGCCCAGAGTTTTACTCGCAAGGGAAGTCGTTGCAGTGCGGCAGATGCTTATCTACACCCTATTCGGGACAGGGATAACCTCACCATCCTGACTCACACGTTGACACGACGGATTTTGTTCGATGACCTGCGTGCGGTGGGTATCGAGGCCCAAACCAGGGGGCGTTCGAGGTGTTATGAGGCTACTCGTGAAGTGATTCTTTCTGCTGGCGCCATTGGTTCTCCCCAATTACTGATGTTATCCGGAGTAGGGGATCCGGCCCATCTCAGGGCACACGACATCCCCATCGTTTCCGATGTTCCTGCTGTTGGAAAGAATCTCGAAGATCATCCTGTTGTGCCAATACAGTATTCGACCCCGGATGGACTCTCGATATCCCATCGATTCCGGGGTTTTCGCCCATTGGGTATAGGCCTCAAGTGGATGCTCTTCAAGTCCGGGCTTGGCACTTCATTAATGAGTGAAGCGGGCTGCTTCTTCCGTTCATCCGAGGAAGTAGAGTACGCGGATATTCAGCATGAGTTTTACCCGCTCACTGCCCAAATGGGTAGCCAAGATGCCAATTTCGATGATGGATTCATGTTCTCCATGGGATTAATGCGGCCAAACTCTCGCGGCCAGGTCAGTTTGAGATCAGCAGACCCATCGATTTATCCCTCGATCGTCTATAACTATTTCGCGTCGGAGCGAGATCGCAAGGTAATGATTAATGGTCTTCGACTGACACGTGAGATGGCCAAACAAAAAGCATTTGATGGATTGCGTCGGCATGAGGTCGCACCGGGTTCCGACGTCAAAAGCGAAAAGGAGATTCTAGCCTGGCTCCGCAGTAACGTTTCGTCGGAATACCATCCGTGCTCAACCTGTCGCATGGGGGCCGGTGACAATAGTGTCACTAACGGCGAAGGCTTTGTCCATGAGACCGAAGGTCTCCGTATTGTTGATGCGTCAATTATGCCGCACAACGTAACGGCTAACCTGAACGCTCCAGTGATCATGATTGCGGAAAAAATTTCAGACATGATACTAGGGAGACTACCGCCCCAACCGACCAACCAAAGATAGGAAGTATGGTTAAAGGTAAAAAATACGGCCACGGCTCTTTCGGTTAAGGCCCTTGTCGTGACATCATATGCGTTTAGGAGGCTGGATAGGGCCAAATGCGATACGAATCACCAAGAAACTCACGCGACGCCGTCGCGTTGATGGCGAGTGAAAGGGGCGATGCATATCTACTTGCAGGCGGGACGGACCTGCTGGTGCGGATGCGCGGAGAGTTTATTGACCCGGATCTCGTCGTTGATATCAAGCGAATCCCGGGCATTCAGGACATCCGTAGGATGACTTCTGGATTTAGCATCGGTGCGGGCGCATCGTGCGCGGCGCTCGGACGGAACAAAGCACTGGTCAGGGCCTGGCCCGGGGTTGTAGAGGCAGCACAATTAATCGGTTCTGATCAGATCCAGGGTCGCTGCACGATTGCTGGCAATATGTGCAATGCGTCACCGGCAGCCGACAGCATGCCGGCACTGATTGCGGCGCGGGCTAAAGCCGTCATCGTGGGATCTGGTGGACGGCGCCGAATTGCCGTTGACAAGATTGTTACGGGACCGGGTAAAACTAGCCTTGAGAAGGGCGATATCGTCGTGGAGATCGTGTTACCGATTCCACCACCGAAGTCTGCCGATGCTTACCAGCGTTTCATCCCGCGTAGTGAAATGGACATCGCCGTATGCAGTGCCGGTGTAAGTCTGACGCTGGGCCCACGTAATGTTGTGAAACAGGCGCGCGTCGTGTTGGGCGCAGTGGCGCCGACGGCCGTGCTGGTACCGAACGCGGCGCGCGCAATCGTCGGCACGCGTCTCGACGAGGATGCAATGATGAAGTTAGCGGCTGCGTGCGAAAAGGCGTGTGCACCCATTGATGACAAGCGTGGAACGGTGGAGTTCAGGACTGAGGTGGCGGGTGTACTGGCAAGGCGCGTGGCTGCGATTGCCTATGACAGGGCACGGAGAAAACGATGAAGGGAATAGCAGTTTCAACAACAGTCAACGGCGATGCTGTGGATTTCGTCTGTGAGGGCCGTGAGACACTACTCGACGTGCTGCGTAACCGCTTGGGCCTAATCGGCGCAAAGGAAGGGTGCGGTACTGGCGACTGTGGCGCCTGTAGCGTGATTCTCGATGGGGAACTAATCTGTTCCTGCCTGGCGCTTGGCGCCGAAGCTGAAGGGCGCGAGGTCGAAACAGTAGAAGGGATGGCTGATGGTAACAAGCTGCATCCGCTACAGAAGCGTTTCCTTGAAAAGGCGGCTCTCCAATGCGGTATCTGCACACCTGGCTTCCTGATCGCCGCGAAGGCCTTGCTCGATTCTAATGAGAACCCGAATGAGTCCGAGATTCGCTTTGCACTGGCCGGCAACTTATGCCGTTGCACGGGCTACGACAAGATTGTGCGTGCTGTCAGCGCTGCGGCCGGTGACCTGCGACGACAGAAAAAGGCAAGGCTCAAACGCAGGGCGACGAAATAGGGAGATATTTCAAGTGACAGACGACAACAAATTCACCAACCAGAAATTCAAACTTGTCGGCAAGCGCGTAATGCGTCCTGACGGTGTGGACAAGGTGACCGGGCGAGCGCGCTACGGAGCTGATACATTCGCACCGGGGCAACTGGTAGGCGCGATTCTGCGCTCGCCGCATGCACATGCCAGGATCCTTGGTATCGACACACGTAGAGCCGAGAAATTCAAAGGCGTAAAGGCCATCATAACGAGTGCGGATCTGCCGGATCTTACCGACGGTGATGGTGACCTCTACGACATCCTCGAGAATTGTATGGCACGGGGCAAGGCATTGTACGATGGGCACGCCGTCGCCGCGGTAGCGGCAAACGACGCCGAAGCCGCGCGTAAAGCGCTACAACTTATCAAGGTGGACTACGAAATACTGCCGCACGTCACGGATGTAGACGAGGCAATGGAGCCGGGCGCACCGATCGTCCAACCGCGGGTACAAACGAAGGATAAGTCGGACAAACCAAGCAATGTAGCGGGAGTTACGACCTATGGCCACGGCGACGTCGATGCGGGCTTCGAGAATGCCGACGTCATTATTGAAAAGAGTTACAAGACTGAGCAGGTTCACCAAGGTTACATCGAGCCGCACGCGTGCCTTGCGAGCGTGGGGCCGGACGGGCATGGCGAGTTGTGGGTGACTACCCAAGGTCAGTTCGCGTACCGCAATACATGTGCTGCCCTCTTGGGTATGGATATATCTCAACTGAAGGTAACGTCGTCGGAGATTGGCGGCGGCTTTGGTGGCAAAACCCATGTCTGGATGGAACCGGTCGCGCTTGCGTTGTCCCGCAAGGCCAACCGGCCGGTCAAGCTGGTCATGAGCCGCGAAGACGTATTTCGGGCATCGGGACCCGCCTCGTCGACGTCGATCGACGTTAAGCTCGGTGCTACCCGAGACGGCCGAATTGTCGCAGCAGATGCGTCGCTACGTTACGACGGAGGAGCTTTTCCTGGCCCTTGGGGTGAGATAGGCGCTATGGCGGCCTGGGCCTGTTACGATATCGAGAACGTCCGGAGTGTGGGCTACGAGGTGATGGTGAATAGGCCCAAGGTCGCGGCCTACCGAGCGCCATCTGCGCCGATGGCCGCATTCGCTATAGAGAGTACACTTACATTGATGGCCGATGACCTCGGCATTGATCCTGTTGAGTTTCGGCTAAAAAATGCCGCGCGCGAAGGTACACGCGCGTCTTACGGCCCCACCTACGGACCGATCGGGATTGTGCCGACACTTGAGGCTGTTAAGGACCATCCGCACATGCGAGCACGGCTGGGTAAGAACCAAGGGCGCGGCGTAGCCTGCGGTTTCTGGTTCAATTTTGGTGGGCAGACTTGTGCCGATCTCGCTATCGGTGTTGATGGCACAGTCGGCCTCAGTATAGGCACTGTCGATGTTGGTGGTGCGCGAGCTTCGATGTCGCTGATTGCGGCTGAGGAACTCGGGATCCCTTATGAGCAGGTGCGGTGCAATATTGCCGACACGGCATCGCTTGGGCATAACGATATGACGGACGGCAGCCGCGGGACGTTCTCGTCAGGAATGGCGACGATTTTTGCCGCCCGCGATGCGATCGAACAAATGCGCAAACGAGCGGCGAAAACCTGGGGTATCGCCGTTAAGAATGTCTCATGGAAGGACGGCAAAGCAATCGCGAAAGGAAAGCGCAAATCGCTGACACTCAAAGAACTCGCGGAAGCCTCGCCGAATACCGGTGGTCCTATTTCTGGTCATAGCCAGACAGTGGCTGATGGTGCTGGCGTCTCATTTGCCAGTCACATATGCGACGTCGAGGTGGACCCAGAAACCGGGGCTGCGAAGGTTATTCGCTACACGGTTGTTCAGGATGCCGGAAAGGCGGTTCATCCAGACTACGTTGAGGGCCAGTTCCAGGGCGGTGCGGCCCAGGGTATAGGTTGGGCCCTGAACGAAGAATACGTCTACGGCGAAGATGGTCGGCTGCAGAATCCGGGATTTCTGGACTACCGGATTCCAGTTTGTTCCGACCTGCCTTTCATCGATACAAAGATCCTGGAAATTCCGAATCCCAATCACCCATACGGAATACGGGGTGTAGGAGAGACTTCGATCGTGCCGCCATTGGCAGCAATCGCCAACGCGGTGTCTGATGCAGCAGGTGTTCGTATGACTCACGTGCCGATGTCTCCTCCGCGTATACTGGCGGCGATCAAATCGGCAAGCCACGAGCAGGCACCTAAGAACTGATGCCGCAGGTCCGGGTTTTCGGCGGTTTACGCGATGCCGTGAATGGTGCAGAGTCGATACAGGTCGAGGGTACGAGCATCCGAGAACTGCTGCAAAACCTAAGCCGGGACTATCCGCCCATGCGCCAACGTATCGAGCAAGGCATCGCTATTGCGATCGATGGCGTTATCTACCGGGACGACTGGGAGCAGCGCATACCTGAGGGCGCGGAAGTTGGTTTATTATCGAGGATAGCAGGCGGATAATAAATTAATAATAACAATAGTTTATAATTTAAATTTATTAAATTACTTTAATTATTGGACAGCACTGTCAATATAGTGATCTGTCAACTAGCCGATGCCCCAAACGTTGGAAGCCAGTTGCAACTCTTCCTTTTTATTTTTCATTTATTGTCCAAAAAAATTACATGCTATCTAGTTAATTATGCGGGCTAAATGGCTTCTACCACTGAGATCAATGTATTATGAAGTTAACAATTTTGTCAGGCAATGGACTATGAAACCGAGTGACCGAAACCTTGGGATGGATCGATCGATATCACGAAGAGATCTTCTACTTGGAATGGGTGCCTCTGCCGCAAGTACATTTATACCCAGTGGAGCTTTTGCGGATGAGATGTTGCGTCTAGAAGGCGTGAATGGAGGGTACTATCCACCCAAATTAACTGGTTTACGTGGCAGTCACGTAGGTTCATTCGAGGTGGCTCACGAGCTTGCTCGTGAAGGTCGACGAAATTGGGGTAGGGTATCTGAGCCAGATACCGATTTGTACGACTTGGTAGTTGTTGGCGCTGGTGTTAGTGGGCTTTCTGCCGCGTACCTTTATCGTCAAGAAAATCCTGAGGCAAGGATATTAATCCTAGACAACCATGATGACTTTGGTGGCCATGCTAAACGTAACGAAATGCAGGCCGCAGGCCGCACTCTCTTAACGCATGGTGGAAGTGAGCTTCTTGAGGGACCGAATTACTATAATGATATTGCAAAAAGCCTTTTTCAGGACTTAGGTATTAATCCGAAAGACTTGGGGGATGCTTATGATATGGATTTCTATAAACGAAATGGGTTAACGGGCGGTATATATTTTGATCGGGAAACTTTTGGCGCTGACCGAACTATTCCGTACCCTCTAGTCAACAGCCTTTATTATCAGGGTTGGATTGCATTGGTGGAGGGAAGTCTCTCGGTTGAAGAGGCGGTACAGCAGATGCCAATCTCAGCTGCCGCTAAACGAGAAATGATACGGTTATTTACAACCAGCACTAACGTCATTCCCCAGCATTCAGCTTCCGAGGCGGACTACTTAAATAGCATCAGTTATCGAGAGTTCCTGAGCCGACATATGGATATTCGTGAGCCGGAAATTTACACAATTTTCGAAAATCTTCCTTCGGATATGTGTGTCGGCATTGAAGCTGTTCCAGCTATAGAGGCTTTTTACTGGGGGTTACCGGGAATTAATGCCACTAGTCAAAGTATTCCTAATAGTGCGTTTGGTCCAGATCCAGATAAAACGTCTGTTTATCATTTTCCGGACGGTAACGCTTCTGTCGCTCGTATGCTCGTTCGCAGCATGATTCCTGATGTCGCACCGGGAAATACTATGGAGGACTTGGTGTTGGCACCTTTCAATTATTCAAGGCTGGATAGACCAGATTCCAGAGTACGCATACGCTTGCAGAGTACAGCGGTGCGTGTTGAGCATGATGGCCCTACTAATAGATCCAGTCGTGTTGGAATTTCCTATATTAGGGGCGGCCGGGCAAATCGTGTGTGGTCCCGACATTGCATACTTGCTTGTTATAACCAGATTATTCCTCATTTGTGTCCAGAATTACCTGAGCAACAGAAGGAGGCATTGGGCACGATGGTGAAATCACCAATTTTGTATACAAATGTGGCCGTGCGAAATTGGGAACCTTGGAAGAAGTTAGGGGTTGGTGCCTTACAGAATCTCGGTAGCTATTTTATTAACTCGCACTTAGATTACCCCGTAAATTTTGGGGGCTACAACTACCCGAAAGACCCTGAAGAACCGGCCATAGTGCATATGGTGCGTTTCCCTCATCGTTCAAATGCCGGATTAACGCCAAGCGAGCAAAAGGTGGCTGGGCGCCATGAATTATTTAGTACCTCTTACGAAGCTATTGAAAGAAATGTTCGTCGTCAGCTTGCCGGGAGTCTTTCTGGAGGTGGATTCGATCCGGCTCGGGACATTGAAGCGATCACAGTTAACAGATGGGCACACGCTTATATCAATAGAGCTAATCCACTTTTTGATGAAATTTACGAAGATCGTGAAGATGAGCGGTATCCTTTTGTAAGAGGTCGGAAACCGTTTGGCCGAGTAGCGATTGCCAATTCGGATTCAGGTTCAAGTTCATTGATTCCTGTAGCGATTGCGCAGGCGCACCGTGCAGTTAATGAATTATCATGACAGGATCAATTGAGAGCTCGGTGAAATGATCTTAAACAATTACGTTTTGGTGGGATATGGCCAGCTCTCGTGGCTATTTGATATTAGAAAGACTCGGATAAAATAACGGGATGGCTTTAGATCGTGACAAAGGTAGTATTTACAAGTTTTTTAAGGTGTTTGTCACTCTACTATATCTGGTGTCACCTCAAATGAACGTCTCATTATTTGCTAATGAACTTCCTCATACAGCTGCGCAACTGCTTGAGAGTTTTTCAGGCAGGGATGCGGCGAACTATGAGCCGTTCTTTCGGTTTTCTGAAAAATCAAGAATAACCAGTGTTGAGATACATGCTGTTGGTATGGAGAACACGGCAGCGCGATATTCAGGACAAGAGGGTACCTATAAAGAAGTAAATAATATCCTTCGTATTAATACCGCGGATGGATTTGAGGGTATATCTGGTGTTGATACTTATTATCTAGAGAACTTCAATGACGAACACTTACTTGAGTTGGCGAGTGTTGCCCAGGAGCTGGTTAGTCTAAATTCTTTGGACCCAGTAGAAGTTTTAAAAATACTCGTTAAAACTCGCCCAGACTTGAGTGATGGAGCTCGAGCCAGTATTGATATCTCACTTTGGGATCTTGCATCGAAAAAGGCGGATCGTCCTTTATACGAATTTCTGGGGTCGAAGCGCGATTCTATCGAACCCTACGCGAGCCTGCCTTTCTACGAGTCTTTGCCTGAACACATCGAAGCGGTGCAGCAATATGCCAAGCTCGGTTACAGGATCTTCAAGTTTCATGTTTGGGGTTCCATCGAAGAGGATATGCAACTAGTCAAATTGGTCCAGCAAACATTTGCAGACTCTCCTTATCGTTTTATGATTGATCTTGAGGGAGTTTACGATATAGAAGATGCCCTCCGGTTGGGCCGGAAAATGGATGAGGGATTATTTATTTGGCTAGAAGGGCCTATAGATGATCAGCTGCTTTTGCAATCTGCGGAGCTTAGAAGAAAGTTAACGACGCATATCATTCCAGTCGGCTATAAGATCTATTCACCAGAGTTCATTCGGCAAGGGATAGAAGCTGAATCTTGGGACGCGGGCAGGTTCGACGTCACGGTTGTTGGTGGGGTAACGAAGTCGCTGCAACTTCTGCGAATTGCTAATGACGCAGAATTGACAATTGATATCCAGAGTTGGGGGCATTCGTTAGGTCAAGCGGTCAACCTGCACTTGATGCTCGCAAATGAGCGGACCCGTTATTTCGAAGCGCCGATGCCGAAGGATGTTTTCGAGTTTGGAATGAAAAATGGCAATTTACTAAAGGAGGGGAGAGTCAGAGCACCCCATGGGACCGGTCTGGGTATAGACGTTGACTGGGAGCACCTGACTACAGCGGATTTTTACGTTACCTCTCGCCTGATCTTTCAGTAATCTCAGGGATGGTTAATCCCCGTCGACAGGTTTGCGTCCACGATAGTATCCCTGAGACACGTCTTTGTTGAGACATACCACCACCATAGATCGCCAGTTCTCGACAAAATGATCCGCTTCCTGTTTACCTAAGACCTCAAGCATTTTCGGGTAGAGGTCGGATTTAATCTGTTCGTACTCCTCCTGTACTCGTTGCCGGTACCATTTAGAACGATCATTTAACTCGATATCGATAAAACCATTATCCTGGAGCATTGTCTTGTATTCCGAAAAGGTCTTCATCGCATAAGTTAACCGCTCCATCTTGAACCAATAAAGCATATCCTCACTGTATTCCCCTTCGCGTTTCATCCAGTCGTACACTGTAAGTGTTCCTCCTGGCTTTAGAACTCGAAAGGCTTCTGTAAGTACCTCTTCTTGGTCTTCGATTGTCATGATGACACCGGCACTGAAAACGACATCGAAAGAGTCATCGGGAAATTCTAGTGGTCCTGGTGCGACTTTTATGAATTTACAGCGGGAACTTAATCCGAGTTTCTCAGCACGAATTCTTGCCTGTTCAATGAGTTGAGGTTCAATATCAATGCCTGTTACATGGGCACCATATTTTGAGGCAAGGACGAATGCCGGTCCGCCAATCCCGCAGCCAATATCGAGGATTCGTTTACCTTCAAGTTCTAGGCCATCAACGAGGTTTGCGACGTTACCTTCACCACCCGGAGTCATGAACCCCACACCCCAGATCAGCTCTAGCATGTTAGTCATCGCATCGTGGTATTCAATTTCCCGAGTCATTGCAGAATTATCTCCAGATGAAATTTATGATCATTAAACGGAGAAATTTAGCACAACTGATCTAGATATGATTGCTCTCAGGCACGAAAATACGAAGTGTTCCAAAGGGTACACTTGTCTGGTAGACAAATATTTAGGTATCTGTTTCACTCGCTCTAAAGGGGGAATCTGGTATGACGTACAGCACGCTATGGCAACGCAGGGATCAGGCCCTGGGTACGGGTGCAGAGCTTTTCTACGACAAACCGCTCGAGATCGTTAGGGGCGAAGGTACCTATTTGTTTGATAGTGAAGGGAATCGCTATGTTGATATGTATAACAATGTTCCTTGCGTAGGGCACGCGAATCCGGCGGTTGTTAAGGCGATGGCGGAGCAACAAGCCACGTTAAATGTTCACAGTAGATATCTGCACGAGGGAATCGTGACGTTTGCTGAGCGTCTTATCGCGCTTCATCATGATGGAATTGAGAGCGCAGTGTTTAGTTGCAGCGGCACGGAAGCGGTAGAAGTTGCTATACAGATGGCTCGGTTGGTTACCGGTCATAAGGGAATCATCTGTACGGATGCCACTTATCATGGTAATAGCGAACTCGTCGGATCTATGAGCTATCTGGGTACCGAGATGAGTGAAATGGGCCATATTCGTGCCTTTCCATTTCCTGAGCTTTACAGACCGTTGGAGGAAGGATTAAGCGAAGAGCAGTTGTGTGATCGGTATCTCGCCCGGGTAGAGTGCAGTATCGAAAGCCTGAAGGCGGAAGGATCTGATTTTGCTGCTCTTATCATGTGTTCGATTTTTGCTAACGAAGGGCCGCCGGAGATTCCATCCGGCTTCATGGAAAAAGTCACGAAGCTCGTGCACAACGAAGGAGGACTGGTGATCGCTGACGAAGTACAGTCCGGGTACGGTCGCACTGGCGTCTGGTGGGGTTACGAAAAAACACACTTCTTGCCGGATATGGTTGTGACGGGTAAGCCTATGGGTAACGGCTTGCCGATTTCCGCTACAGCAGCTCGGAAGGATTTCGTGGATGCTTTCCGAGCTCAAAAAGACTATTTTAATACCTGTGCGGCGACACCCCTACAAGCCGCAGTCGGTATGGCGGTACTAGATGAGATCGAACGCCTCGATCTTGTTCGGAATGCATCTGAAGTGGGCGATCGGCTGATCAGCAAACTTAAAGAAAAGGTGCCCGAACATGATTGGATCGGAGATGCGCGCGGCTTTGGGCTTTTCCTGGGTGTTGAAATAGTGAAAGATAGCGCGAGTAAGGATCCTGATGCTGAATTGACACTCTTGCTTTCTAATCGGTTGAAAGAAAAGGGTTTTCTCGTCTCGTATTCAGGCCGTTTCAATAATGTCTTGAAGATCAGGCCGCCGCTCGTGTTCTCTCATGAAAACGCCGATGCTTTTCTCGTAGCCTTCGATGAATGCATTGGAGAACTGAGTGAATAGGGGAAATATCGACTCCTACTATATCCCAGCGGCGAAAAGGGCACTGGAGAGCTTTCCTGTAGAAGCGGACAAAATTGAATTCGTAACGCAATCGGAGAACCTAACATTCCGAGTCTCTGTTGACGCTGATGATACAGATTATGTTCTTCGTTTCCATCGGCCAGGTTACAACTCGATAGAGGAGCTCGAATCAGAGCGCGCCTGGATTGCTGATTTGAAAAAAGCCGGCGTAGTCGTCCAAGATTCGGTCAAGTCGACCCTCGGAGGAAATTATGTTCTTGTTGATATCCCTGGAACCGGCGAAAAAATTTACGTGGGGCTGACAACCTGGCATAAGGGGATACCGCTTCGAGACCACTTAGCAGAGAGATCAGATAGTCTAGAGAGAATAAGGTTTTTTCGTCGGTTGGGTGGGATAGCTGCCGCCATGCATAATCAGTCGGCAGGCTGGGAACCACCCTCAGGTTTTATACGTCGTCGACTTGATCTGGATTCTTTGTTGGGTGAGGAACCTTTCTGGGGTAGATTTTGGGAACACACAGATCTGACTGAATCGGAGATAACCTTGTTGCTAGAAGCCAGAGAAAAAGCTCGATCTTTTCTGGAAGCCTATGGAGAAACATCCGCCAATTTTAGTCTGATCCATTCCGATCTTACGCCCGACAACATCATTGTGGATGGTGAAAATCTCGCTGTGATTGATTTCGACGATACAGCATTCGGGTGGCACATGTATGACATTGCATCGATTCTGGTTGAATGCCAGGGAGAGCGGGATTATCAGGCTTTGGAGGGTGCGCTCCTGGATGGATATTGTGAGTACCGCGGATTGTCAGCTAAGGACATTAGTATGCTACCTGTGTTTCTGTTGGTTAGGGGTATGGCGATTATTGGTTGGTATCATTTACGCCCAGAGCACAGCGGATCTCCAATGTTTGAGAAAAATAAGCAGTGGGCGCTCAATGCCTGTGCACTGCAAACCCCGTGTTTGCTCTAACTCGTTTGTTCTTCTATGGCACGCCAGCCAGATTCGATAGCAGCATCGAGGTAGGCGTAAGCTTCGGAGTCTGAATTCGCAATAGATATTCGTCCAAATTTTGCACGCCCAATTTCATGCGGTGCTTGACCTTCCTCCCACTCTGGGTCATCTATTCCCATATATTCATAGGCATAGCCGTGCGGCCAGCGGTTTACAGTGATTGCTTTAATGTCAGTTTCGTGGTTAAAGCCATGTTCTCCAAGAAGTCCCTGAAGTTGGTCCCTGATTTGTTGCTCATAGGTCTCAAATGTTGTTGCGTAAACATTGTGCCGGGCAATGGTAAGTAGCTCCCGTCCTGTCTCATTACCGGTTGGTTCAACCGTTGGCGCTGTAAGCATGTATATCACCATTGGATCGTTCGGATCACGCGGTGGCTGGTAACCGCCTGTTGGTATGGGTGGGGCCTCGGTTACTACGGCGTACGGATCCTTTGGGCAGCTTATTTGTTTTGCCCCAAGCTTTAGAAAAGCATGGCCGTTAGCTACAAGTACATTGGTCATGACGAGCGGTACCTTGACACCATAACGAAGAGCTTCTTTCTGGTGCTCCGGTAATTCAGGGCACAGGAAGGGAATTGCGGCGTTGTAACAAGCGAGTACGCATTTATTACCCGTGACCTGCAGGGCATTACCATCCTGGACGTAATCCACTTCCACATGTTTTCCTGATATCTCTCGTACACCTACAACTGTGCTGTTTAGCCGTAAACGTTTTGACTGGTTGTCCTGGTCAAGTTTGTCATAGTTAAAGTGACTGGTTGCTATATCTGCAAACCCCGCAGTATTGGGGGCCACTGATGGTATGAGTTTGTGTACTAATAATCGCGCAACTGAGGAATTCCCATCCGGGAAATATATAGACTCATAGTTCTCTGCCATACTAGAAAATAAATTCCCCGCAACTCCAGCGAGCCAGCCCATACTTCGTAAGCCGGGATTTCCTAAAAGTATCGCTTCCAATATGGTTATTCTTGCTACGGCAGCTCCCCACAATAGGATGCCGATTGGATAAAATATCGGTATGGTATCTTCCGACAGGCCGACCCGTTCGATAAGGAATTCTCTGTAGGTAGTCTCATTTATATAGGTGTATTTTTCCTTAAGTGATAGTTCATCAAGGTAATCACGGTCCCCGCTAACCAATTCAATTAACTTGTCTTGTTCGGATGCTGGTAATGGTAATTTGCGGATGGCAGATTCGTAATCCCCTTTGCCGGACATAAGGCTTGCCCATTTACCGAGAACAGTCACATGTCCATTCGCTCCAGGAAATGCTATTGCATTTTCTGCATCACTCGGCATTAGTGTCCACGCGTTATTACTGGCCCTTAGGGCTTCAAAATCTATACCTAGGTCATCCTCCAGTAAGCCCATGGTGATATCGCTGTAGCTACTGGGGCTTTCCATATTTACAGACCCCCCTACACCTAGCAGCATTCGGCCATCGTGCTCGAACTCGTTACGTTTTGCGTGACCCCCAAAATCATCATGATTGTCCAGCAATAGGATCTTTGCATCAGGCCCCATCTTTTTTTGGTAAAACCAGGCAGCTGCAAGTCCGCTGATACCCGCGCCGACAATTACCAGATCGTAGTGCTCATCGAGTTGTCGATAGTTTTCAGGTTTTTGTCCCTGCCATGCCAAAGCGTGAGATACTTCAAAAGAACCCTCATGGTTTCCACGCATTCCGGTGAGTATTGGCGGGTAATAATCGACCGATCCGTTTATCGGCACTTGTGAGAATAGGTTGGTTGGTACAAGAAAGGTTGTACCGGTGCCGATTGCCACACCGTTCAAAAAGTCTCTTCGGGTAATTTTGTATTTCATCGTGTTTGATTACTCCAACTTGGTTTTCAATTGCTTCCGGAAATACACTGCCATGCTGATAACGGGGATCAATATCAAGGCGCCCAACGACTCGACGTAGGGGCCAACGTCATCCGTTGCCACACTTCCGCTCATAATGCCCATAAACAGGAGATGATACAGCAGGCCAAACGCACCAAGGCTGGCACCAGTGATTTTCGCGCTCAACGTGAGGCTAAACATTGGGCGGGCGACCAGTAGTCCAAACACTCCGTACATCCAGAACCCGAGATAGTCGAATGACGTGAAGAGAGAGTAGGAGAGTGAAGGGTTTAGCAACTGAAACAATTGTTCAGCTACCGCCGCGTTCGCCGATACTGTCGTCGACGCTGTCACCATCTGTGGTATAGACCAGATAGCGATGAACTTTGGAATAATGAAGGCCACGGTCGCGATTAGTACTGCCATGCCTCCGAGAAAGGCGCTCAGCGGGTGTGACTGGCGAATTTGCCAGGCCGTGCCTGCAAAAACTCCGGACAATGTCAGCATTGCGATCATCTGTATGACCCAGCCCATGACATAGGCACCGACATTGTTGCTGTACCACATCATACGGTCGGCGAATGGTCCTTCAGGCGCGTCGAGCGGGAAGAACACTGACAGGATACCTGCAAGGATCAGGACGATTGCAGTCCAGAAGGACGCCTTGCTGATAGTGTGATCCAGTGTTTGAGAGTTGTTCATCGGTTGCCCTTATAATTGGTTGTTATTAACATCACCTTGGATGACTTTATTATGTACAGCCACAGTCGGCTATTTGCATATCTTCTGAAGTGACTGGCTGAGGTGCTAAAGGATAAGTCCAGTCCCTCTCAAAAGGAAATAACCATGGCAGTAAAACGTCGGAAGTTTCTTACCGGATTGATGGGTACAGCCGCAGGTATTGCGGCATGCTCCGGTCAAAATAACGAGACTACAAATACTTCGGGGGGGAGGGCAGCTGAGCATTTAATTCCGGACAACAAATTTCCGGTATTTAGTCACGAGGAATATTCAGACCGCCTGAAGCGTGCACGCCAAGAGATGATGAAACGTGGCATTGACCTGTTATATGTCACTCAGCCATCAAACATGTGCTATATGCATGGTTATGCTGCTACCTGGTATCGGGCTGCCAGTACGAGTGAGTGGCCTCCAATCGGCGGAACCGCAATTCATGTGGATCACGAAAAAATGATCCACTTTGATTACGCAGATGAATTAGGTCTGCTCGACGTGACCTCGGTTGTGGAAGATAAACGCTTTTTTCCAGAGGATAGAAATAACCGCAAAAACGGTCCCATCCAGTTTCTTGTCGATGAACTCTCCACCGAAGGCTGGTTGAAAGGTTCCAGAATAGGCATGGAATTCTGGAGTTTTGTGCCGTCTCGTGCAGTTAGTGAGAGGATTGAAGCGGTTTTTCGGGAAGCAGGGGCAAAGGATGTATTTGATGGCAGCTTTGTCATTCGTCACATAAGGCGTATCAAATCTCCTCAGGAGATCTCCTACATTGAGCAAGGGGTACAACTAGCAGATCTGGGGATAAGAACGGCAGAAGAGTTCGCTAGACCTGGTGTTATGGAATGTGAGGTTTATGGGGAGGCAATAAGGGCGATGTATGCTGCAGGTGGCGAGGTACAGGGAATTCCCCAGGGATTCAACGTGCGTGGCTTATCGCATGGGTACTCAGGACGAAATCGAATTAAACCTGGGGATGTGGGCTGGTTAGATTTATGTGGTGTTGTTAATCGATATCATGGGAATCTCTGTCGGTCTATGTATTTTCGTGAGCCTGACAAGACAACTATGGATGCTTTCGCGGCCTCAGCGGAAGTTTTCGATATCGTAAAAGACGTTGCACGAGCAGGTACCGACGTTAAAACTCTCAGTATTGCGCTGCAAGAGCACTTTAAGCCGATAACCTCTCGTATTAATTTTTATTTCATTGGGGGATATGAGCTTGGTATCGCTTTCCCTCCGGATTGGATCGGAGAATGGGTGTTTGATGCTATCGGAGGTGAGGCACCTGGTGTGTTTGAGGCCGGGATGGTTACGAATTTTGAGAGTATTTTTTACTTTGAGGACGAGCAGGGTTTTACTCGTGATACCAGCAATATAAATACAGTTGTTTTTGGGGAGAATGAGACACGTATTTTGGGTCCATATTCGGCAGAGCCAACTATCATTACCTGAGGTAAATGTAGGGTGTGACCCAAGTGAAGAGGAAAGTTATTTTAAAGTGTTTAATTACAGTAATTTATAATAGTTAATTAAAGTAATAATTCATGTTTAATTTTCGTCAGATGGCCGATGCAATTGCCAAAATATGGCTCGTGCTCATAGCGGTATTATTCGTATCCTGCCAACCCGTTAATGAGGAAAATGGTGCGGCTCAGTTATCAGTATTAGAGTGGAGTGGTTTCCAGAAACCAAAATTTTATCCGGACTACACCCTTAAATATGGTGTGGCACCGGAATTTACTCTGTTTGCACACACAAATGATGCATTACAACGAATGCGCTCTGGATATAAAGTTGATGTGGTGCATCTGTGTACCGGGCAGATGAGGGAAGCGCGAAAAGCGGGGCTAATCAAGGAAATAGACGTTAGCCGTGTAGCACGTTGGAATGAGATAACCCCGGAGTTATTGGACCTGCCGGATGCCAGAATGGACGATAAATATTGGATCGCGCCATGGAACTGGGGTTATTCAACGATTGGCTACAATCCCGAAATGATTGATGTCAAAGATCCAACTTACGATATTTTTATTGACCCGCGCTTTAAGGGCCAGGTTGCGTTGCCCTCAGATACTGGTGTTAACCTTTATATTGCGAGTGTGATCGGGCGTTGGAAAGACCCGATGGACCCAACTGAAGAAGAAATGCGGGCCGCACCGGACATTTTTCAAAAGATGCTGAGAAATGCCCGGTTTATTTGGACCGATAGCACCCAGCTTGAACAGGCATGGGCAAACGGCGATGTCGGAATCTCTTATATTTACGGCAGTGCTTCTCGCAGAATGCCAAAGGAAGGATTGCCTATCGTAGTTGTCGAACCCTTATTAACCTGGATGTGTGGGCTGTCTGTAGCAACCACAGGTATTGCGTCGAAAGATCAGGTCTATGACTACATCAATGCTATGCTTGATCCACGCAGTGGAGTGGAGTTATTTAATGAGTATGGTTATGGGCACGGCAACTCTAAAGCTATTACAAGAATGAGTCCTGATAGTTTCGCTGGAAGTGGAGTTGATGACCCGGCCGGAACCTTTGCCCGGGGTATATACTCTGGGGCACTTCCACCTCAGAAGAAGGCAAGACTGATGCAGTTGTGGTACGAAACTCAGGCTGCACTTGATTGAATGATGTATTGAACACGCCGCTGCCAGGGTGCTTGATCGTTACGGCTGCTGCTGATGATTTTGCGGCCGAGATTACCCGTGGATCTACTTTGCCAATACCTTTGACAGCTTGCGCCACGGCTGAAGATGCTCTGGCGCGCTATTCAGATGAGAAGATCGTTTTTGGCAACCCGGATTTAGTTGCAGATATATTGCCTGATTTACCCATGGTCGATTGGGTTCAGTCATCATGGGCCGGTATTACCCCGTTAAGTGCGATTGGTTATAGAGACTATGTGTTAACAGGTGTAAAAGAGGTGTTTGGACCCCAAATGTCTGAATATGTGCTTGGTTACCTGCTGGCACATGAATTACGAATCATTGAACGTATTGAGCATCAGGATAGTCGTGGATGGTTTAAGGCTCACTCGGGCGTTATCGAGGGGAAACGCCTAGGGATTATGGGTACAGGCTCTATTGGACGACATATAGCGAATACTGCCCGATCTTTCGGGGTACAGGTCTTTGGTTTTAGTTTATCAGGTAGATCTGTGGCGCCTTTCGAAAAAGTTTTTTCTACGGGACAATTACACAGCTTTCTGCGAGGGTGCGACTATCTGGTCGCCGCTTTACCGCAAACCGAAAAGACGGATAACTTGCTTGATGAAAGGGCCTTGGCAAAACTTCCCGAACACGCTTATTTTTGTAATATCGGGCGAAGTAATGTGGTCGACGATGATGCGCTTATTCATGCCTTAAAAAATAATAAACTGGCGGGTGCGGTACTGGACGTATTTGATGTGGAGCCAATCCCTGGAGACAGTCCTTTGTGGAACACGAAGAACCTATTAGTGACCGCGCACATCGCGGCCATAAGCCATCCTTCTTTGATTGTTCCTATCTTTCTTGAAAATTACGAACGGTACGTTAGCAAGCGCCCGCTGAAATATGTTATCGACCTTGATCGTGAGTACTAAAAGTTGGTCGGCGTCAAAAGTCTCTCACACAGGCAGAAATTGTCTTGACAAAGTGCTTGGGCCTTAGTTTACTCAGGTTCAATGTTAATGAATCACAAGAAATAAATATACTAGGTAAATGAAGATTCCATTAGATTCTACTTATGTAGTTATTGGTGCCGGTGTTCACGGATTGAGTACGGCGTACCATCTGGCATTGCAACTCCAGTCACGCGGACAAAGTGCGGAAGGAAAGATAATTGTGCTGGATAAAACAGGTGTAGGAGCCGGTGCGTCAGGAATCGCCTGTGGAGTCATTCGAAACAATTATTACCAGCCAGCTATGCGAGAGCTTATGGCGCATAGCGTTTCCGTTTGGGATTCTGATCCAGAGGGTTTTAGTTATCACCCGGTAGGGTATATGCAGATTAGTCCAGCAGTAATGGAGGAACAGGTAGCTGGGATTTATGAGGAACAAAAAGCGATTGGTTACGAATCCAGCTTCATCCAGGGTGTGAATGAATGTTCCGACTATATGAACCTGATGTTCGGAGATTGGCAAGCGGTAGGAATTACGTCCATTTTGCATGAAAAGCTTGGTGGATATGCCAATAATAAAGCGAGTATGGACGGTTTGGCCGGGAAAGCGAGAGCCCTTGGTGTTCGTATTCTGGAAGGGGTCTCTGTTACAGGTTTTGAAAGGGATGCTACAGGAGCGGTGAGCTCTGTGGTTACCGATAGAGGTAATATTGCCTGTACCTATCTTATTGTAGGGGCTGGACCGTGGATAAAGTCTATTTGGGATATGCTGGAGCTTCCTAACTCGATCGATATAAAGGGACCCGGAGAAGAGTGGATAAGGGAGGTTCCGATGTGGAAGTTTTGGTGCCTACAGGAAGGTACGTTGGGTGTTGACCCTAATCTACAACGAACCCTGAAAGGGGATCTTGCGCCGGTAATCCATGTAGATAGTGATGCACCGCTTTTTTCAGATATTGACGGATCCCTGATAACAGAAGAGATGTGGGGAATCTACTACAAACCGGACTTTAATTTTGGCGGCGTACAAGGTGGTGCGGCTCCCAATAGAGTAGATACGGATCCAGACGAGGTTGAAGTCGATCCATATGGGCCGGCATCTCCTGAATATGTTGTTAATGATGATTTCGCCCGTTTATGGGTATCTTGTCTGGCGCATTGCCAAAAGAGGTTTGAAGGGACTTTCCCCCAATATAGGGATGAACGTTCTGGGGGATTGGGTGCCTTTACGCCAGATAATTTTCCGATTTTCGACGTATTTTGCAGTAACTGCTATGTGATTGCAGACTCTAATCATGGGTATAAGATGATCGGTGTAGGAAAACTGGTGGCGGAGGAAATTATGGGGCATACATCATCCTTATTGAAGCCGTTTCGGTTTTCACGATATGCGGACGGCTCACTTCACCCCACCTCTAATAGCCCTTTTCCCTGGAGCTAGGTAATACGTACTTTGGAGAATGAAGAATATGACTAAGAACGGCGAAACTGATCTGGAACGGCATGTTAATGCGCCCGGACGTGACGAGTTGGTTAAGCAGGTTAGGGCCAAGATAGATGAGCTTGGGATTACTTATATCTATTATCAGTTTATTTCAGTGACGGGACGGATAGTGGGTAAGGGAGTTCCCGCTGATCATTGGGAGCGCTTAGCAGAAAATGGTTTTCAGTTGGTTTATGGTTCTACGGCAAATCTCTTTGTCGATCGGGCTGGGGACTACATTGGTTATGGGCCGGAATCGCCTGAACTCGTAGGCATTCCTGATCCTGAAACATTTTGCCAGCTTCCTTGGGATAAGCGTGTTGCAAGGGTTTTCTGTACCTGCTTTCGTAATCGTGAAGAAAAAGAAAACCCGGGGGCTCACCTGAGTTCGGATTGTCGGGGAAATCTAAGAATTATTCATGACCAATTTAAGGATAAATACGACGGTCTTCATATGCGTCAAGGTATGGAACCAGAAATGATGTGGTTGAAGCGCGGCGATGACGGAAAGCCGGATGGCGGATTTTCTGAGCCCTATTGCTATCACATTCATCAGTTTGAATCGTTAAGGCCTGTTTTTATGCAGGTTATCGAGTATGCCCGAGCAATGGGATTGGACATGCCCCAACAGACAGATGGTCTTGATCGCCTTGGTCTGCGCTGCGGAGCCGACACGGGAAACGGACAGTCCAACGGAGATAGCCGGACGAATGCCCTGATAGAACAGGTCCGTCTCAAGGAATATCTGACCGTCGGTAATCGAGATCACATTGGTCGGGATATAGG
>CAJWFK010000036.1 GCA_913031125.1 uncultured Woeseia sp.
CTCTTGTCATAAATGCTCCACCAAAAATCATGCGTTCACTCACAAGTATCGTTGATAAGCTAGATATCCGCCGCGCTCAGGTGCTTGTAGAGGCCATTATCGTAGAGGTAATCGCCGATAAAACATCAGAGTTAGGTGTCACCTGGGCTATTGATGACGGCGGCCTAAATAATCCATTTGGATTAACAAACTTTCCGTCAGCTGGCTCGGGCGTCGTTCCGTTGGCTGGGGCACTTGCCACGGGCGATGGAGGTACAAGCATCAACCCGATTAACCTAATTGGTGAAGGCATTACTGTCGGCGTTGGTCGACTGTCTGACTCCGGGGTAAGTTTTGCCTCCATTCTTAACGCTTTGGAAGGGGATGCCGACACGAATATTATTTCCACTCCCACTCTTGTTACCACCGATAATGAAGAAGCGAGTTTGAATGTCGGACAGGAAGTGCCCTTTGTCACCGGTTCTTTTTCTAACACTGGAAGTATGAGTGGATCAATGAATCCTTTCCAAACTATTCAAAGGGAGCAAGTTGGCGTCAAATTAACGATAACACCGCAAATCAATGAAGGTGGTGACTCGCTACTGTTAAAAATCTCACAAGAGATTTCAAATATCGCTTCTTCAGCAGCTGGAGCCGTTGACTTGATAACTAATGAACGAATTATTGAGACAACGGTGATTGTCGAAGATGGGGAAATTTTGGTTCTCGGAGGGCTGCTGGAGGACACTTTGCGCGAATCCGAACAAAAGGTACCGATTCTGGGAAATATTCCAATACTGGGCGCCCTATTCCGCACGAAGAAAGCAGACCTTGTTAAAACTAATCTGATGGTGTTTATCCGTCCTAAAATTCTGCACGACACAGCACAATCTCGGTTTGAAACCAATACAAAGTACAACCAAATTAGTGAGGCTCTCCGAGGGGACAAAATTGAAATGATGCCAGGGTCTGAGCGGCCCTCCCTTCCGCCACTTCAAGACAACCCAGATGACCCATAAACACCATCAAAATGTCGCTATATGAATCGAAGTAGATATGGCTAGTAGCCCTGAAATTAAGCTCGAACTGGGATCCGAGATTCCAGCAGTGACTTCAGAAATCGAAGATACCGATGTCCGCTCCCTACCGTTCTCATTTGCTAAACGTAACGGCGTTTTAATTCAAGCAATAGAAGACGGCATTGCACAAACAGTGCATCGTGTTGACGCAACGCCACTTGGTATAGCTGAATCAAGGCGTTTCGCCGGTGTCCCTTTAAAATTGACTTGTATATCGTCAGAAGCCTTCGACGAAATATTGCAACAGGTATATGAGCAAGGCAGTCAAATGGCCATGCAGATGGTTGGAGACTTGGATGATCACACGGATCTTTTACAGGTAGCGCAAGAACTACCCGAACCTTCCGACCTTCTTGAAAGCGACGACGATGCGCCAATAATCCGCTTTATAAATGCCGTATTAACCGAAGCAGTAAAAGAAAATGCGTCAGACGTCCACATAGAACCGTATGAAAACCGGCTTGGAGTAAGGTTTCGTATTGATGGTGTCTTACAAGAGGTATTGAAAACACGCCGGGCTCTTGCCCCTCTCGTGGTTTCTCGAATAAAAGTTATGTCTAAACTGGATATCGCGGAAAAACGTCTTCCACAAGATGGGCGAATTTCACTAAAGATTGCCGGCAGAGCTGTTGATGTCCGTGTATCAACAATGCCGTCCGGGCATGGCGAAAGAGTAGTGTTGCGATTACTTGATAAACAAGCGGGACGTCTAGACCTCTCATCCCTTGGTATGGATGTAACATCTCAACAAATGATGGATGAGCTTATCCACAAACCACACGGCATCATTCTAGTTACTGGGCCTACAGGATCCGGGAAAACTACGACCCTTTATGCAGCGTTAGAACGAATCAATGATAATAGCCGTAATATTATGACTGTCGAAGACCCGATAGAATATTTCATCGACGGGATAGGTCAGTCTCAGGTGAATACGAAAGTTGAAATGACATTCGCGCGTGGTTTACGCGCGATACTGCGACAGGATCCGGACGTCGTAATGGTAGGAGAAATTCGAGATTTGGAAACAGCAGAAATTGCGGTTCAGGCAAGCCTCACGGGGCATTTGGTTCTATCGACACTGCATACAAATACTGCAGCCGGCGCGGTCACGCGACTACGGGATATGGGCGTCGAACCATTTTTGCTTTCTTCTAGCTTAATAGGTGTGCTTGCGCAGAGACTGGTCAGAGTGTTGGACAGTGACACTAAAGTACCGTATGAAGCCGGTGAATACGAGTGTCGGACTTTAAAACTTAAACCGGAGAACCCACCAACCTTGTTTAGACCTGGCACCAATGAAGCTAGCGGATTCCATGGCCGCACAGGAATTTATGAACTCATTGCGATAGACGATACGATGCGCACAATGATTCATGACGGTGCCAGTGAACAGAATCTAGAGAAGTACGCGCGAACCTTGACGCCCAGCATTCGCGACGACGGTCGGCGGCGTGTACTTGAAGGCGATACAACCCTCGAAGAAGTATTGCGCGTTAGTCGAGCTGACTAAATAATACTTGGTGAGAATTTTAAAATGGGCGCATATGAGTTTGTAGCACTCGATAAGGACGGAAAAGAATCTAAAGGCTTGCTCGAGGGTGATACCCCAAAGCACGTCCGGCAAATGTTACGAGACCGGCAGTTACTGCCAGTCAAAGTTACTGAAATAGCTCGAAAAGAATCAAAAAAACAAAATAGATTCTCGTTACGCAACGGATTATCGGCAAGTGAACTTGCTCTATTGACGCGACAGCTTGCAACACTTTCTCAATCTGGTTTACCACTTGAAGAAGCGCTACTGGCCGTTAGTCAGCAAAATGAAAACCCTCGGGCACAAAGTATAATGCTAGGGGTACGGTCTAGAGTAATGGAGGGACACACGCTAGCAGATGGCCTCACTGATTTTCCTCAAGCTTTTCCTGAACTGTATCGTGCGACGGTGGCTGCAGGAGAACAATCAGGACACCTAGACGCTGTGCTTGAGCGCCTGGCCGAGTTCACTGAATCTAGACAAGTTCTTCAACAACAAGTGCGCAACGCTTTAATTTATCCTATCGCTCTGGTTATTACAGCGATAGCAATTATCAGCTTCATGCTTGGCTATGTGGTGCCAAAAGTAGTCTATATTTTTGAAAACTACGGACAACAACTCCCACTGTTGACCCGAGTCATGATTGGTGCAAGTGATTTTATCCGGGATCACTGGACATCTATTATCGGATTGAGTCTCTTCGCCATTTTAGCCACACGCCAAATTTTGAAACGAGAATCGCCTCGAAGGCGTTATCATCACTTGCTCTTGCGCCTGCCAATCGTAGCTAAATTGACGCGTGGAATTAATACCGCACGGTTTACCCAAACGTTAAGTATACTGTCAGGAAGTGGCGTCCCTATACTCGAATCCCTACGTATCGCATCTCAAGTCGTTGTTAACATTCCCATGCGTGAAGCTGTGGAAGAAGCCGCATTACGTATCCGTGAAGGTGGAATGATCAGTCGTGCTCTCGCCACCAGCAAACTTTTTCCACCCATGACGACTCATCTCATTTCAAGCGGTGAGGCGAGCGGGAAGCTGGAAGAAATGCTTGCACGTGCTGCCAGCAACCAAGAGCGAGAAGTCGACGGACTTATTTCTGCGCTGCTGGGTATTATGCAGCCACTACTCGTAATAGTGATGGCATTTATCGTTCTATTAATTGTTCTTGCTATCCTATTACCGATCTTTGAAATCAATAATCTAATTCGCTAATTTTTCTTTTCACATAATTATTTCCATACAATTTCATGTTTCAAATGAGCAGCTAATTTACCTACTTGCACATGTAAAATTTTCACGGTATATAAGAAAATTCTCAAAAAAAGAATCTTTTTAAACAGAAAACACATATGAATAATAAAGTTGACGACGCAGATGCAGAAGAAACGAATGCAGACATTGATGAATTCGATGAAGAGGAAATTTCTGGAACCATTGATATACCAGAGAGCAACGTAAGTGATAATGTCGATGATGTATTTATTGACAGCAGTGTTGAAGGACTCATTCCAGAATTAGATAGTTCTGATGATAAAGATGCGGCGCGCAAAAAAGAAGTCCGTCGGAAACTAGAAGAGCTAGTTGAAGAAAAGTCGGTGGTAGACACCTACGCAATCGATTTTGATGACGAATGAGATACTAATAAAAATCTCGAGTCTTCATAGTTAATTGATCTAACAATTTTGTGTGATCAATTATCTTACTCACAATAATATGGCTCACCTTCCCTTCTCTTTGTAACTCTCCATGTACCCCTACCAATTTCGCATTGATCACTATGTTTCTTTGTTTCTCAGATATTTTTTGAAATAAAACTAAATTACTGTGTCCCGTTTCATCCTCCAGTGTAACGAATATGACACCTCTCGCTGAACTAGGTCGCTGTTTCGTGATAACCAAACCTGCAGTTCTAATAGGTTCGCCCGACAACATATCCTGCAAGCAGTTTGACGTAATATAAGAGTAACTATCCAGATGATGTCGAACTAACTCGACCGGATGACGACCTAAAGTTAATCCAAGACTATGATAGTCAGCTACCACATCTTGTTCTTCGGTTGGCCGCCGTAACATAGGTAAAGCTTCATATGAATTCAATGAAGAAAATAATGGTGTCTTTTCCTCTACACCTGCCACAGTCCAACGTACCTTATAACGGTGACCAGCTAATGATTTTAATGCTCCAGCGTTAGCTAATGCCGAAAGTTCAAGTTTCCTAATCACAGTCTTCTCGACCAGATGGCCTATATCCCGATAGGGCTTGATGCGCTTCGCAATAATTAGTTTTCCCGTGCCTTCAGACAAATTGTTCACATGCCTCAAACCCAAGCGTAATACTGCTTCACCGTTGTCGTTACATTCAAGGCTCGAATCCCATTGGCTCTGATTAACATCAACAGGACGTACTTCTATCCCATGACGACGAACATCTTGAATAAGTTGAGCAACAGAATAAAAACCGGCCGGCTGACTATTTAGTAACGCACAGGTAAATGCAGCAGGAAAACGGCACTTGAGCCAACTAGAAACATAAACAAGCAGGGCAAAACTAGCGGAATGTGATTCCGGAAAACCATACTCACCAAATCCCAAAATCTGTTTAAAAATCTGCTGCGCAAATTCCACACTATAACCGCGCCTTTTCATACCGCAGAGCAGTTTTTCTTGAAATGACTTCATTTCGCCACGACGTTTCCATGTCGCCATTGCTCGTCTCAGGTTATCTGCCTCACCCGGAGTAAAACCTGCCGCCACAACAGCGATTTGCATCACCTGTTCTTGAAAAATAGGTACCCCGAGAGTACGTTGTAATACTCGTTTTAATTCTTCGTTCGGGTACTCTATTGGTTCTTTGCCATTTCGACGACGAAGATATGGATGCACCATGTCACCTTGGATCGGTCCTGGCCTAATAATTGCTACTTCAATGACAAGATCATAATAACAACGTGGCTTCAGCCTTGGCAGCATTGCCATTTGTGCTCGCGATTCAATCTGAAACACACCCATCGTATCGCCCGTACAAATCATGTCATAAACAGCTTGGTCTTCCGCTGGAATTGTGGCTAACGTGTAATCGCAACCATCAAAATGTCGAATGAGTTCAAAAGCGCGGTGTATTACTGTCAACATACCAAGCCCAAGTACATCTACTTTCAAGAGACCCAATTCTTCGAGGTCATTTTTTTCCCATTGAATTACCGTTCGCGCCTTCATGGCGGCGTTCTCAACCGGAACTAATTCTGTTAGTGCCCTCTCCGAAATGATAAAGCCCCCAACATGCTGCGAAAGATGGCGTGGAAATCCTAAGAGCTCGTTAACCAGGTAAAGAAGTTTTTTAATCACTGGGCTCTCTGGATCCAACCCAGCTTCAAGTATCCGACCTCTATCTACTTCTTTACCATCCCACCACTGTATTGACTTCGCTAAACGACCTACCTGTAACTCCGACAGACCTAGTGCCTTACCAACATCACGTAACGCACTCTTGGGTCGATAAGTGATAATAGAAGCCACAAGCGCTGCTCTATCCCTACCGTACTTACGGTAAATATATTGAATTACTTCTTCACGACGCTCATGCTCAAAATCCACATCAATATCAGGCGGTTCATTACGCTCTTTGGATATGAAACGCTCAACCAGTGTCGACATCCGTTCGGGGTCCACCTCGGTAATTCCTAGGCAAAAACAGACCGCAGAATTAGCCGCTGAACCACGCCCTTGACAGAGAATTTCCTGACTCCTAGCAAATGTAACAATGTCATATACCGTAAGAAAATAAGCCTCGTAACGAAGCTCTCGTATCAATTTAAGCTCTTGTATAACTAAGGATTTTACTTTCTCTGGTACACCATTTGGCCAGCGTTTCCGCATACCTATTTCAGTCAGTGCCCGTAGGTAAGTTTCCGGTGTTTCGCCATAAGGGACTAGCTCATTTGGATAGTCATAGCATAGCTCATCAAGACAAAAGTCTATTTCCCGAGCAATAACAGCTGTTTCTTCAAGTAGTCCGCGCGGATATATTTTTTCAAGATCTGAAGATGCTCTCAGGTAACGTTCTCCGTTAGGGTATAGGGAAAACCCAGTTTGTTCGAGTGTTATCCCCTTGCGTATCGCCGTCAATGTATCCTGCAAAAAACGACGATTTCGACAATGCATATGTACATCTCCGCTCGCAACGAGCGGTAGTTTTAGTTTGGCACTCAGATTACGAAGCTTCTCAACTCGCATTTTTTCGTAACCATCAGAATGTAGTTCAACCGCGATCCACAGACGCTTGCTAAAAACGTCAATAATCCAAGTATCTTCGGAACTAAATAGCAAATGGCTGTCAGGAATCCATAATACGAAGCAATTTGGTAATCCATGACTAAAGTCATTTGCAGTCAGTTTGTAGCTACCTTTTTTCGTGGCTCGCCTGCCACAAGTAATAAGTGAGCATAATTCTTTATAACCACTACGGTTTCGTGCAAGTACAACGAGTTTTAATCCCGTATCAAGCCGAAATTCAGAACCGATGATTAATTTCTTAAGTGTTGTTTTCTTTGCTGCAACATGGGCACGAACAATCCCTGATACCGTACATTCATCGGTGATTGCCAAGGCATCGTAATTAAGTTCAACCGCTGTTTCCACTAGCTCCTCAGGATGGGACGCTCCTCGTAAAAATGTGAAATTGCTTAAGGCATGCAACTCGGCGTAAACAGTCATCCAAACTTCCCATGCAAATACCAGTCACCGCTGCCTTTGCCACCACAGTTCTGATAAATCCACAGGCATACACCTGCAGGATTTACTGCCATAAAATAATCTCGGGAAATACCATCATGATCCCACCAGCCTGTTTCAATTCGTTCTGGACCAGTAATAAAGTCAAGTACACCTTTATAAATCGGCATACCATTATCAATACTAAGTGGCTGTGGCTCACGCAGAATCCACAACGGTCTTTTAATCACCAAATTGTGGGCATGCTTAAGTTCAGTCAAAAATCTGGGAACATGATTATTTTCTTGATATATCAGCCTACTAGAATGATCAATCATCCTTTCAGAGAGAAGTCTAGGCTGCCACGCACATTGTGGTCGGTGCTCATCGACTGTCATAACACCATATACCGAATCACTACCAATCCGGGCACTTAGCCGTTCGACAAGATTATCAATCGATATATCTTGATATTTTTTTTGCCGTAGGCTGAGTTTTAGATCATCAGTAACCGTAGTGAACTCTTGCCCATATCCAGAGCAAAGGCGAATGGCAATTACAGGAGCATCTAGGTCTAAGTTTTCAAATTTAATTTTTAATAAATCAAACCAGCGTTGCGCTATATTATCTGCCTGTAAAATACCTAACTCTATCTTTTTAAAAGGTTTTCTAAAAAAGAAAAAGGTTAAATCAATCTGCTGCACTGATAACTGTCGCTGCAACAAAAATTTTTCAAGTTGTAGTAACAATTCCCAACAAATGTTTAAAAGCGAAGCTGCTGCTTCTTGTTCTCCCTCCAGATCAAAATCAATACTAAAACGTTCATTTGATTGATAGCGCGTGCGAGGATCTGGATATTTTCCCACTGCACGGTCAAGCTCTAGAAGGCAAATTTTACCAAATCGTCTTGTAAATCCTTCTCTAGGCAAACGCAAAATTTCACCAACTGTTTCTACGCCCATTTCATTAAGTGTCGTACAAACTGTTGAGGGCCAGTGAAGAGCATGCAGTGGCACAGCCCTCAACTTGCTAACTAAATTACGGGGATCACGTATACAGACTTTGTGACCAGCTCGCGCTAACCAAGTTGCAGCAAGCGGAGTGGGAGCAATTGCGATATGGGTCGACAAGCCCTTATCTTCAAGTTCATTCACAATTTGTTGTCTCAATAGACTAACGCCGCCGAACAGCTTCAGACTGCCGGCAATTTCCAAAAGGAGTAAGGAAGGCTGCTCAATACAAATAAAGGAGGTGAACTTTTCTGCCCATTCCGCAAGTTCATTCAATACCTGATTCTCTCGAACCAAGTTACGCTCCTGAATAAGTAAAGATGGCATAAGCGCTAATGCTGCATTCACAGTCAGTCCTGGAGTAATACCTGACTCAGCCGCTTGTTTATTTGCTAAAAGCAGTTTTCGTGCACCATTTTCACTCTCAAAAACTGCAGCAGGTGTCGGCGTCTTAATAATTGCCTCAAGCGGCAATGCGGATAGATAAATACCGAGCCACAAATGCTTTGAAGAAACATCTGATGCAAGTAAAGGTCCTACTTTCGAAGCTTCTGCCAGTGAAAGATTTAGTGATATCTGGTTCTTTTGCGTAAGTTTTGGTGTAAGTGCCGAAGCAATTTCCCGTAATCGGGATGATGGTTTATCCGTGGATGACATGAACTAGCTCGCATAATCCCGAACTATGACAGGTCTGCCGCCACAAATTTTAAAAATATTAAGATGAGTACCTTCTGCACTTACATCCATGCGAATACGCAATTTTGCGGCAGATATCTGTGATTGTGCATTGAATGGGCGAAAAGCAATTGCCCAACTCTGTCCTTTTTTAGCAGCAAGCTGCAACCGACGACTCGCTACATCATCAAGTATATTCGGCCACAGGAGAACAGCCGCACAGGTTCCTGAAGACAAAGCCTGCTCAGCTGTCCACAATATATCCTTAAATCTATTGGGCCATATGATTAGTATTCTGGAAAGGTTCATGCCCCATTCTTTAAGAGCGGGCGGAAAAGGTTCAAATGGGGGGGCTATCCAAGCGATCCAACCAGAATCGCTGTCATCTGTAGGAAAACTAAGATGAGTCAGAGCCGGCATCAGTAATCGCAACTCACCGGTACCATAATTGTCCAGCAAAATTTCAGTCAATGAATTTTGTGGCCAACCTCCACCAGGTAGGTGTTGATCTAACTTGGAATAACCACTGGGAAGACATTCCAAATCTGCCTGCTGTATATGGGACTGTCCTTGCCAGATATATGGATTCTTAAGCAAGTTCTCGAGAATATCTGGCATATGAACTTTGCTTTAATGGTGAGGAATTCCATCCCGTATCACACCAACAACGACACCTTCGATCACCATTTCTTGTGCCGCCAAGTCAACCTGAATCGGTTCAAACTCATCATTTTCAGGCAATAACCAAACCATAGGCCCATCTTGCCGGTAACGCTTTACAGTGACCTCGTCCTCAACACGGGCAACAACAATTTGCCGGCTGCGTACTTCTGGTGTTCGATGTACAGCGACTAGGTCACCATCAAGTATCCCGACATCTTTCATACTCATGCCCTGCACCCGAAGGAGATAGTGCGGTTTAGGATCAAACAACGCC
Organism: uncultured Woeseia sp.; assembly: GCA_913031125.1. Taxonomy (GTDB): domain Bacteria; phylum Pseudomonadota; class Gammaproteobacteria; order Steroidobacterales; family Woeseiaceae; genus SZUA-117. The sequence goes on from CAJWFK010000036.1 coordinate 9,931, forward strand.
GGATCTACCCGATAATGAGTTTCGATGTGTTCCTCAGCCAATATCGGGCTACCAGCAGCTACTCTACCGATCAATGGCAGACCAAGCTGCTCTCGCAGCGAATCCTTAAGTTGTATACCCCTAGATGCTCCAGGTATCAATTCAAGTACGCCCTTTTTCTGTAGTGCTCGAAGATGCTCTTCAGCTGCATTAACAGATCGAAAACCAAGTTCGCGTGCAATTTCAGCACGTGTCGGCGGCATACCAAATTTATCAATAAATGATTGAACTAAATCAAGAATTTCACGTTGCCGAGGAGTTAACTTCTGCATCTTAAATTTACCTGTATATATAAACAGTAGTGTGATTATATACAGGTAAATATATTCGTCAATATAAAATTCTCGTATCTTTATAAATATAGGGAATTGAAGATAAAGGTGCGTAGCAAAATTGCTAACAAACTATTCCACATAGCACAGTGAGTAGGAAAATTTCTCTGATTCATGTACAAAATATCAATATATTCATCACAAAAGATCTACAATCTCTCAGAAAAACAAGGAATTTCATTGAAGACTGCAGCACTTTAGGAAATAATGCCTCTGCAGCTTTATCCCAACAGAGGAATTTTGAACAATGATTAAGAAAGTATTGAAAGTAGGCGCCATCGTGCTCATCTTGGGTGTGGCCTCTGGTTGCGAAACTCAGGGGGGCGGCGCAATGGATATCGCACAAGCAGCCGCACGTGATGCCGCAGATGCAAAAGCAACCGCTGAGGCTGCACGCGCAGCTGCTGATAGCGCGGCACAGGCAGCTCGCAGCGCTCAGAGTACTGCAGACCGGGCTCTTTCAGCAGCCACTGAAGCACAGGCTTGTTGCGATGCAAACCGTGACCGTTTAGAACGTATGTTCCAACGATCACAAGCTAAGTAAGAGTAATTTATACTTTAAAGGCTATTCAAACGCCGCGCTTGACGCGGCGTTTGCTCTTTTGTGGCCGGCAACTGACGGTATCCCATTTGCACGGGCGAGCAATTTTTCTGCGGTATCCCAATTAAGTAAGCCAGCCTTACTGTTAGTAGCTGCTACAAACTGAGCGGTCAACACAGTCATAGCATTGCGAAAATTCGGGGGGAGCTCGCTCTCCTCTTCTGCTCCCGATACAGGTTCATTTACCTCTAGCGTTTCATGCACCTCAATAACAAGATCATCCCCATCCCAACCGACTTTAACAGGCTCGTTAATAATACGAACCGCAGTCTTAATATCTACTCTGTCAAATAAGTAATCGATATCCTCCGGAAACATGCGGATGCATCCATGTGTGACACGCATACCCACACCATCTGGCCGATTTGTTCCATGAATAAGATAACCAGGTAATCCGAGACGCATAGCGTAATCTCCGAGCGGATTCTCCGGGCCCGGAGGAACTATACGGGGCAAAGGGTCCCCTTCTGCTGCATGTTCTGCACGAATAGACTCTGGAGGATACCAACTAGGATTACGAGCCTTAGATATGATCGTAGTACGACCAAGCGGCGTCTCCCAATCCATCCGACCTATACTTATAGGATAAGTCATAACAACGGAAGGTTCACCGTCAACGACTTCAGGATAATAGTACATGCGGTACTCGGCTAGATTTAAAACAATACCCTCTCTTGGTCCTGGAGGCAGCACATAGCGTGTTGGAAGAATAACTTCTGTGCCTTCCCCAGGCAGCCATGTATCGACATCCGGATTAGCATGAACAATATCTTCATAACCGACGCCATGGCGCCGTGCGATATCCAATAATGTATCCTCTGCCCGTGCCGTGGCGACTGTGATTGCCCCTATGAGATCATCACCAATGGCTGGTAGATTAAATACTTCAGCAGACGCCTGTAGCGGAATGCCAAAAAACAAAATCACAAGTGACTTTGTAACGATTTTTTTAAACGTCCCCATCATCATGTCTTTTTTCTTTTTTAGGCAGATAACCCAATAAGCCTAAACATAGCATTACCATAGATTAAAAATCAGTAACGTAGCAATACTGCACCCCAAGTAAAACCGCCGCCAAATGCATCAAATAGCACTAACTGCCCTCTCTTTATTCGGCCATCGCGCACACCGACATCAAAGGCCATTGGTATTGAGGCCGCTGAAGTATTGCCGTGTATCTGGACCGTCTGAATAACTTTTTCCATCGGCATATTCAGCTTTTTGGCAGCTGCCTGGATAATCCGGAGATTTGCTTGATGCGGTATAAACCAGTCAAGGTCTTCAAGGCTCAATTTATTAGTATTAAGCGCCTCTTTTGCTACCTCACTAAGTGTCCTAACTGCAACTTTAAATACATCATTACCACTCATCATAATACTTGCATCAGCGGTGCCAGCAGCGGCCAAATTGGTGGACGCACCGACCGGATAGTAGAGCAGTTTTTGGTATTGACCGTCTGCCCCAAGGTGAGTTGATAGCACGCCAGGATTCGATGAAGCCTCAAGAATCACAGCACCGGCTCCATCACCAAACAATACACAAGTATTTCGGTCTTCCCAGTCAACGAGCCTAGTAATAATCTCAGCACCTATGACAAGAATTTTTTTAGCTTCGCCGCAACGAATAAATTTATCAGCCGAACTCAGTGCATATACAAAGCCACTGCACGCAGCCTCAATTGCGTAGCACGGAAGTGCCGGTATACCCAATTTATGCTGAATAATGGTCGCAATATTAGGAAAAATAAGATCCGGAGTAGTAGTACCAACGAAAAGCATGTCAATATCTGAAGGTGACACAGCAGCAGATTCCATCGCGTTCCTAGCTGCATTGACACAAAGGTCAGAAGTAAACTCATCTTCATTCGCAGCGTGACGTTGCTCTATACCAGTTCGTGAAATAATCCACTCATCTGATGTATCAACTATTTTCTCTAGGTCCGCATTAGTGAGTATGCGGTCCGGAAGATACCGCCCTGTTCCTGCTATGCGGGAATAGATCATGAAGATTCCTGTTCCAGTAAATTCCCGATCTCTTGTGGCACCTGATTCTTCAATTCGATCAGGGCCGTTTCAATCGCGTGTCCAAATGCGTATGAGTCAGCACCTCCATGACTTTTAATGACAATACCATCTAGACCTACTAGTGATGCACCGTTATGATTTCTCGAATCCATCTCGACCGCAAGTGAATTAAGCACTGGCCCCGCCATTAATGCTTGTAATTTCGTAAAAATAGTCCTCTTAAACTCCCGCTTGACGTAGTAGGAAACGAGGCTGGCAGTACCTTCCATCGTCTTGACGGCAATGTTACCGGTAAACCCATCAGTTACAACAACATCCGCCTTACCTGAGAAAATCTCGTTACCTTCGACAAAACCAATATAATTAAGGGTGCTTTCAAGGAGTTTATTAGCAGCGGCACGAACCGTTTCATTACCTTTGGTATCCTCTACTCCGATATTTAATAGACCAACTCTTGGTCGATCTATATTACATATGCTAGAAGTAACAATAGATCCCATAAGCGCGAACTGAAATAACTGCTCCGGATCATTCGCCGCATTAAGTCCAAGATCGAGCATATGAACAGTACCAATTTTTGCTGGCAGCTCGGCTATAAGTGCGGGCCGATCAATACCGGGTAGCATTTTTAAAACAAACTTTGCGGTAGCCATGAGGGCACCGGTATTGCCTGCACTCACACAGGCTTCAGCAACGCCATCTTTAACAAGGTTAATTGCGACTCGCATCGACGAGTCCTTTTTTTTACGGATAGCATCTGCTGCTGACTCAGACATACCGACAACTTCGGTTGCAGGACAGATACTAAGTCTTGGCTCATTACCAACGATTCGTGTAACCAAAGAATCTATTTCATCTTCATCACCAACAAGGATCAGCTCTAGATTAGCGGTTCTATCTAGACATGCCCGAGCAGCGCGCACGACAACCTCAGCGCCAAGGTCGCCACTCATTGCATCTAACGCTATAACAGGCTGAGTACCCACGTGATATTTCGCTCAGAAAGTCATACCAAAAGGTATAGACCAATTGACAACAATATCTACTCTTCGTCTTCTTCTGGCTTTACGACAACCTGATTACCCCGGTAGAAGCCATCCGGAGTAACTCTATGCCGTAAATGTGTCTCCCCAGTAGTTGGGTCTACAGACAGAGCCGGCCCTTTCAGTTTGTCATGCGAGCGACGCATTCCACGTCGCGAAGGTGTTTTACGACTTTTTTGAACTGCCATATTGAAACCTCCAGACAATAATCTTCATAGCGATCATTGCCTAATTTCAGTCTATACACCAGGCAGGAGCCTGGTCCTCACTTATCTACTTTATCCATTGCTGTTCTTAGATCCAAAAAAGGCCTAGCCATATTCGTCCGAACTTCGGGTTCGACGAAACTATAGCACTCAGTCGAATCATGAGACGGAGCTAAGGGGAAACCCATAACTATCGATTCTTGGATAATGTCTAACAGGCTATTTTCAGTAACCCCTAACTCCCAAATATCGTACCCCAAAAGTTCATCTTGTTTGCCGGCTGCTTCTGAGTTCGTGAACACTACTTTAATCGGTATTTTCAACGCCATCTCAAAAGATTCTATACAACGCTGACAAACGGTAGAAATCTTCGCAAACACATGACCTTGCATAGCTGGCAACTTATTTTTTCCACTCAGCAGAGAAAATTCTAATTTCCCTTCAACTGGTCCTGCTTTCCAGTCGATTGGCCGATCCTCCCTCTCCATTCCCGCCAACTCTTTTTCAACAATTTCAGTAATCCGACCACAGTCACCAACAGTCACTTTAAATTCGATAACTTGACACCGGCTTGCCAATTCCATCGGCTGGAAGCGGTCCGCTAGTAGGTTAACCATGGCGGGCGCATAATAAGGACAGTACCTACTTCTGTCAAAATTTGTTCCTCTGATTACCATCCAGACAACTTAGACCATAAGCTTTAATAAGTTTAAACTCCACTCATAAACACAACTTACTGATTATATATGCAAAATCCTTCGTCCCCACCAATTATGCTAGCTTCAGCTTCCAGATATCGCCAAGGCTTAATTGACCGATTTCTCGATGACTACGAAACTGTAGCGCCTCGAATCGAAGAATCCCAAAAAAAAAATGAGACACCAACAGATCTTGCCTGTCGCCTAGCCCGCGATAAAGCTGAGGCAGTCTCTAAGAAAAATCGAAATGCTTTAATCATTGGTGCTGATCAACTGGCGGTGCTAGATAATTCCGTACTGGGAAAACCCGGTGCCCATCAGAAGGCAATTGAGCAACTAATGACAGCATCAGGAAATACGATGAACTTTCTTACCGCTGTTTGCATACTCGATCCGTTTAATAAACGACGTTACCAACATATAGATAAAACAACGGTGCGTTTCCGTCGGTTCGACCGGCGACTAGCTGAGGCCTATCTCCGACACGACAAACCTTACGATTGTGCGGGAAGTTTTAAAATAGAAGGCGCGGGCTTTGTCTTATTTGAGTCTGTTTCAACTGATGACCCAACGGCCCTCATTGGTCTGCCGATGATCTGGGTAGCAGGTATACTGAAGAATCTTGGATACCTCATACCTTGATTGGCGCACACTGCTTGAAGCTTAAGTCGCTGTTTTGTTTTTATGATCGGTAGTCCGATCCAAGAAAAACTGCAAATCCTTGGGCAGCGGCGCCACAAAATGCAGCTCATTACCACCGCCATCGGGAAAAGAGATTGATTGAGCATGCAAAAATATTCTCTTCAAACCATTTTTTTCTGCGACAGTATTATCGCGTTCATTACCATAACGCTTATCACCAACTATTGGATATCCAACGTGTTTAGCGTGCGCACGAATTTGGTGCGTTCGGCCGGTTAAAGGATGACATAGAAGTAGACTATAACGACCAAAAGATCTCGACAAACCCATCAACGTCTGCGCAGATTTACCTGCGCCGCTAATCACAACATGCCTTTCCCCATTTTTTCTATGGTTGACTAGAAGAGGCTCGTCAACGAGATATTCTCCCAAAAGCCAATCGCCAACGACTAATGCAAGATAGCTCTTCTCTACTAGGCCCTTACGAAATTTCTCATGATATTTTCTTAATACACTTCGCTTTTTAGCAAAAACCAGACACCCTGAGGTATCTCTATCTATACGGTGAACTAATGACAAATCTCTTAGCTCTGGACGTGCAGCTCGGAGCAATTCTATAGCACCATGACTCACACCACTGCCACCATGAACAGCAATACCGCTTGGCTTATTGAGAACAAGCAAAGACTTATCCTCAAATACTATCTGGTTAACAAGCGAATCGACCTGTCGCCGCGGGGCTTCCCCTGGACCCAAACTAATTTTAGCTGGTGGAATACGTACCTGATCACCTTCCTTTAAACGATATTCTGGACGAATCCTACCCCCATTTACCCGGACCTCCCCTTTTCTTACTATGCGATACAGCCGACTTCGAGGGACGCCCGGCAATTCTCTTCTGAGAAAATTGTCGATCCTTTGCCCAATTTGATCAATATCAACTGTAACTTTCCGCACACTTGCACGCCGGATAGTTTTTCCTTGTTTTTTGAATACTCCCATAATTCTCGAATTCTATTTGTTATCTATACGACTGATTTCACATTGTTAGTCATCACGCGTGTGCTATATTATCGTTCCGTGACGGTAAATGAGCATATTCTAACCGCACGTTTAAAACGTGGGCTTTTACACACTAATTTGTGAGCTTAAGCCTTAATAATTCAATTCTGCTCTCGTCTCAAGGCTGAGAGTAGAAACCACGGCAGCAAGCACGGCAAACCGGCAAGCGCCAATGCGGCTTAAGTCGCAGGGTAACTATGATAATTGATCTACTGAGCCTGATAAAAATCGATTGGGCTCAGGTAAAGCATATTAATAGTCAAACAGATGGTCCTTTTAAACGGCCGCTGCTGACCTTATCCTGCTCGAGCGATACGTTCGCTGTCAGCCGTGCCCGTGCACTGTCCGTGAATTACGACAAAGAAGGGCAACATGAAAAGAATGCTAATCAACGCAACTCAAGAAGAAGAGTTGCGGCTTGCTATGGTAGATGGCCAGCGCCTTTATGACCTAAATATCGAACTGCCAGCGAGCGAAGCTAAAAAAGCTAACATATATAAAGGCAAAATTACGCGCATAGAGCCAAGTCTCGAAGCTGCGTTTGTGGACTATGGCACAGAGCGCCACGGCTTCCTCCCACTTAAAGAAATTTCTAACGAATACTTCGTTAGTGAAGTCGAACGTGGCCACAAACCCAATATCCGCGATGTCATCAAAGAGGGACAGGATATCGTTGTCCAAATCGACAAGGAAGAGCGCGGCAATAAAGGCGCAGCACTTACTAGTTATGTCAGTCTAGCGGGACGTTTTATTGTCCTGAAGCCTAATAAAGTGCGCTCCGGAGGAATATCACGCCGTATAGTTGGCGAAGAACGCGATCTCGCCCGTAAATCCCTGCGAGAAGTGAATATACCCAAAGGGATGAGCGTCATCCTCCGAACCGCCGGAATAGATAGGAGTAAAGAGGAGCTAAGCTGGGATGTCGAAAATCTACTATTGGTTTGGGAGGCTATAAAAAAAGTCGTAGTCGAACGTCCATCCCCGTTCCTTATTTACCGTGAAAGTAACGCGGTCGTGCGAGCATTACGCGATTATTTGACGAACGATATTGGCGAAATACTTATCGACGACAAAGCTACATTTAAAGAAGCACAAGAATTCGTTGAACAAGTCATGCCGCATAATCTCCGCAAACTTAAGCAATATAGTGATGCGGTACCTCTATTTACGCGCTATCAAATCGAATCACAAATTGAATCAGCATATGCACACACGGTCAATCTTCCATCGGGCGGCAGTCTAGTTATCGACCATACAGAGGCACTTATATCTATAGATATAAACTCAGCACGCGCGACAAAAGGTGGCGACATTGAAGCAACTGCCCTTAACACAAATTTGGAGTCTGCCGAGGAAATTGCTCGGCAACTTCGGCTTCGTGATTTAGGGGGGCTTGTTGTAATCGATTTTATCGATATGGCAGCTCAAAAAAACCAGCGTGATGTTGAAAATAGACTAAGAGAAGCAGTTCGTCAGGATCGTGCCCGGGTACAAATAGGCAGAATTTCTCGCTTTGGACTTTTGGAAATGTCCCGTCAACGACTGCGTCCATCACTCGGCGAATCAAATTCTTTGGTCTGTCCGCGATGTTCAGGGCTCGGCAACATAAGAAGTGTCGAGTCTTTAGCCTTGACAATCTTAAGAATTATTGGAGAAGAAGCACGTAAGGAACGCACTGTAAAGGTTATCGCACAATTGCCAGTTGAAGTCTCAACTTATCTTATCAATGAAAAGCGAGCCTGGGTACAGGGCCTGGAGAAACGCCATGAGACTCAAGTTATTTTAGTGGCTAATCCAGCGCTAGATACTCCCCATTATGACGTTCGACGCGTGCGAGATGACCAAGCAGACCTGCCAGAAAATGTCGGGACAAGCTATGCGCTTGTCGATTCGGACGATGAACAGGAAATTGTCCAGTCGATCCAAGACAAAAAGCCCGTAGAAGTGGCGGCAATTACTACAGTAGTGCAAACGACACCGGCACCAATTCGCCAAAAATCACAAACATCTGGCCCAGGTCTTTTGCAACGAATCTCTAGCATGTTTTCCGGCTCACCAGAAAAATCAGTAGAAAGTAAAAAGAAACGTCCTAAGCACCAACAACCGCGCAAAAAAAAGCAAGTCGAAAGACGTCACGGTTCAAATCAGCGCAACAAACAGAGTAGTGAAGGGAAAAAACAGCAACAGAAGAAAAGACGCCAAAACAAAAAAAAGCAGGTAAAAAAGTCTATCAATCAAGGGGGCCAGGGCAAGAAAAAGGCTGACAACAATACACCCGAAAAACCAAAACAAACTTCACAAAATCAAAAAAACAGCCCGTCCGGTTCGAAAAAACGAAGGAATAGAGGCGGGCGGCGCCGGCGCCAAAATACAAAAACTACGGCAGAAACGTCTGAGAAACAGGCCAACAAAGGAGAAACTCAAGAGACAAATTCACTACCTGAGCAGAAAAAAAGGGCGCCTCAAAAATCTAAACAAAAGCGTTCTACGGATGCTCAAGTGAAAGAAGCGGATACACCCGAAAAAACTGTCTCAAAGACTAACCACGCAAGCAAAATTACGAAGACGGGGTCCCGTCACAGTCAAGAAAATAGTTCTAAACAAAAACCAACTCAAGGTAAGGCTAAAGTGACTAAATCAAAGACTCAGAAGAATTCTGATAATGACAATAAACCTGCTGGTAAATTACTTCCTTGGGATTCAGAGGAGAATTAAGAAAATATATATGTCAGCAATCAACATAAGCCTTGATTACAGGTCCATTTGAATTTGTTCCAGTAATTGCGTGGATGCGTCTTCGACCAGGTCGAGGACTCTTTCGAAGCCAGCTTCGCTACCATAATATGGATCAGGCACCTCTACCCGATCAGTACATTTAGAAAAAGTCAAAAACAGATTAATTTTCTTGTGATGCTCGTTTTCTGAAAGATTCCTTAAATCTGTCAAATTGTCATTATCCATCGCCAAAATAAAATCAAAAACTTCGAAATCGATTGGGGCTATCCGTCTAGCCTGAATATTTTCCAACGAATAACCACGGCGATCTGCAGCAACCGATGCCCTGCTATCTGGCGGATTACCCACATGAAAGGCATGGGTTCCTGCGGAATCGACCCGAATGGTGTCTTCAAGACCAGCTCGCAGCACATGGTGCCTGAAAACGCCCTCAGCAGTAGGAGAACGGCATATGTTTCCCATGCATACAAACAAAACCGAAACAGTCTTATCTTCGCTACTCAAATTCTTATTCCGATTAACAACAGCTTAAGCAACCACACACCAACAACAATCAATCCAACTTTGTAACTCACTGTTCCGGACAATAAATCCCATCTAGTTGCAATCAATTGCTTTGGCATGACCATGCAATTCAAAAAAATCCCCTTCAGTATCGCAAAGCTTAAAATAGCATGGCGAATCCAACCAACTACCAAGATTCACTGAACGAAAATTACCGCGATTAGAAGATATTTGTGAATCATCCCGGACATGCGTATGACCCGCAATGAAAACATCAAACGGTTTTTCTTCATGCGCCTGGCGAGCATGTGCATGCATTGTTTCTATTATCTTGGAACCATCAACCAATCTAGTAGGAGAGCTAAACCGTCGGCTATAGAAGCTCAAGTTTTCGCCAATGATTTGGACAAGTGTTCCCGGTAGATTACTGATCAGTGCACGCATCAGCCTAGTGCGTAAAAACCAACGCAAAAACAGGTAACCCTTATCTTCGGGGTCCATTTCATCACCGTGCTCTAATCGCAATAGTGTATTGCCTAGTCGTATGTAAGCTGAGCTAGTATAAACGGAGAACCCTAGCTGCTCGCCCCAAAAACCACGAAGATACAGATCATGATTGCCTTCGAAGTAACTAATAGTGACCCCCTCATTCCGCAATCGCTGAAGCTGGTCGATAATCTCCTTATATCGATCAATGAAACACTCATGATCCGCAATCCACAGATCAAAAATATCACCTAGTAAAAACAGATGCGTAATATTGTATCCTCCGGTCAAAGTGACCAGAAACTCTACAAACTTCCTACCCTCTGAACTGTCCGGTGAAGAAATATGGATGTCAGAGACAAAATATGCATTTAACATGGTGACGAATCTATCAGATTAGAGGCCGCTATATGTTAATTATTCAGGGTATTGAATATTGACTCTTTCCTACAATATATGTGTGATGTTCTTTCGTATCGGAATACTGGCTGTTCTTTCATCGATCTGGTTACCGTCAGATCCATTATTTGCACATGGCAGTGTTACCCCGGACGACGACTTATGCATTATCCGCATCGGCTATTACCGTGCACATTTCAAAATGTATTTACCGCGAGCAAGGGGCCACAAGCAATTCTGTGAAGACATTCCAAGTAGTGGAGAAACGGTTTTTGTAATGGAGTATGGGCATAGTGGCCTCACTAGTGTCCCCATAGACTTTAGAATCATCCGTAATATTACCGGGCAAGGTGTGTTCACTAATATCGAAGATGTTAAAAAAATAAAAAGTTTAGATGCGGTGACGATTGCGCATCATAAAGCGGCAATACAACCCGATTTATTTACATTTATTCACAACTTTAAAACTGAAGGAGAGTTTGTCGGAATTGTCAATGTCAATAATCCTGAAAATGGAAAAATCTATACAGCCGTATTTCCATTTGAAGTTGGGTTTACAGGAATTAGTTGGTGGGTATGGTTCGTTATCATTGCAGCATTTTTACAAGCAAACTATCTATGGATGCATGGTTCATTTAGTCGTTGGAAACGGGCTTGGCAACAGAAAAAACTAATGGTAGTACCTAAAGGAACCAACAATGCATAAAGTCATGATATTTCTGCTAATTACAATGAGTAGCACTATTTTCAGTAGCGAGACCACGTCGATCACGCGGTCTGGTTATTTCCACATTAGCTACCAAAGTGAATTGGAACCCATCACTATTAACCAAATACATAATTGGGTTCTCCATATCGAAACTCCGGAAGGAGATCCTGTATCAGGTGCCAAAGTTTCTGTATCCGGCGGGATGCCACTCCACAACCATGGGCTGCCTACAGATCCGAAAGTGACCACTGATCTCGGTAGAGGTAAATACAAGTTAGAAGGCTTGCGATTTCACATGCGCGGCTATTGGGAGCTAATCGTAATAATTGAGATACAAGGCCGTCGTGATACCGGTATTGTTAAATTAAATATATGAGCAAAGCAATAAAGATGATTGCCACCATAGCTGCAATTTTGGCTATCACATGGTTTTATGTAAATCCGACTGATGCTGGATCATGGACTAAATCCGAGCTTAGGATACTAGAAGAACTATCCATTTATAGCCTGCCACCCTTGCCTCCAGATGTATCTAACGCTGTTGCCCAAAATATTGATGCAGCAAGATTTGGCCATAGTCTATTTTTTGACAAACGAATGAGTGCAAACCGACTAGTTTCATGTGCCACCTGTCATTCTCCAGAAAAACAATTTTCCGACGGTTTACCCAAAGGACGTGGTATCGGACTGTCAGATCGAAACACTCGGACTATTGTGGGAAGTGCGTATAGCCCTTGGCAGTACTGGGACGGACGGAAAGACAGTCAATGGTCCCAAGCATTATCACCACTTGAAGACCCTGACGAGCATGGTGGAAATCGAATGTATTACGCCCGCTTTATCAGCGAAGATCCGGAGTATAGACGTGTCTATGAATCACTGTTTGGCTCACTTTCTCACTTCAATGATAAAAAAAGGTTTCCAGATGCTGCGGGCCCCATCGGTAATCCGGCTGTTTTTTCCGCATGGGAAAATATGACTACCAAAGATAGGCACATGGTAAATATTGTGTTTGCAAACATTGGTAAAGTGCTAGCTGCATACCAGCGTTTAATTATCCCGGGAGAATCAAAATTCGATTATTACGTCGAAGCAGTACTTCAGAACAACAATGACAAGGCGGAAACCATTTTTACAAAGCAAGAGATCCGCGGCTTACGTCTTTTCATAAATGAAGCGAAGTGCACGGACTGTCATAATGGTCCACTTTTTACAAACAATGAATTTCACAATACAGGCAATTTATCATTCCCAGGTGAAATGCCAGACCGTGGCCGGATCAATGGTGTGCGAAAGGTATTAGCAGACCCATTTAATTGTTTAGGGCCATACAGCGATGATCCAACACGTAATTGCCCAGAACTGACCTTTGTGAGAAAAGGTGCAGAATTGATTGGCGCTATGCGTACTCCAACATTGAGAAACCTAGAGGGCACGGCTCCGTTTGGTCACAAAGGACAATTTCAAACGCTAGGCCAGGTCCTTGAACAATATAATGACTCACCACTAGCAATGATTGGCCACAATGAAGTGGAAAATCCTTTAGGCCTTTCCACAAGCGAACTTGAGTCAATAGAAGCATTCCTAAACACCCTGAATTCGCCACTCACAACATCGCCAGAATGGTTAAATCCACCGAGATTGGGTATTAGTTCAATAGCCGTTCTACAATAGGTATATCTTCCTCTGTATCAACACCACGGCCTGGCCGTGTGGCTGGAATAGCCACCTTAATATTCATACCAAGAGTAAGGGCCCTCAATTGCTCGAGGCCCTCCGCAATTTCTAAGGGCGACCGCTGAGCAGAAACGATTATTTTTAGCACCGAATGTCGGTAGGCGTAGATCCCATGATGTTGCAATGCTGAGGCACGAGCATGCTCCGGCGATGAATTCAACGAATGGAAGGGTATTGGCGCACGACTAAAATAAAGAGCAAACTCGTCACAATTGATTAATGCTTTAACAATATTAGGGTTTTGGAAATCCTCCTGTGATTGAATAGGAGAGGCTAAGGTACCAATATCGACCTGATCATCACAAAGCAAATTTGCACACTGATTCATCAGCCCGGAAGGCATTAACGGTTCATCGCCTTGCACGTTTAGGATAATTAATTCGTTCGACCATTTTTTAATGCCTGCAACTTCAGCAAGGCGGTCAGTACCTGATTTATGATCTGGTGATGTCATGCAAGTTTCAGCATCAAACTCAGCTGCTGCATCCACAATACGTTCATCATCTGTCGCTATGATCACATCCGCAGCACTGCTCAGAGTAGCGTTCTCATAAACGTGTTGTAACATTGGTTTTCCAGCAATAATTCGGAGTGGCTTTCCAGGTAATCGCTGAGATGCATAACGGGCAGGTATAACGACAACAAATTCATTCATCATATCGTCGCTTTGCGTGGTGAAATCTTGGATAAAATTAGATCTATTGGCTGCATTGGACCAGAATCTTTTATATGCAAATCTGCCGCAACGTACCAGCATTTGTCAGTATTAAACTGTCGACACTTGACCGCATCCTTCTCTGTCATCAAAACATCCAAATCATCAGCAAACGTGATATCTGACACACCAATATCTGCATGATCCGATAAAGGATGAGGAACTGCGTCGATTCCTAATCCCTGAAGCATACGAAAGAAGCGTTCCGGATTACCAATTCCCGCAACCGCATGCACCCGCTTCCCCGAAAAGTATTGAATTTCCCTAGTTTCTGATTCATCGACTCGATGAACACTTTTCGCAGCTAACTGAAAAGTCCATGTGCTGCTATTCTCAAACTGAGAAGCTTCTGGTTTAGAGTTTTCGCAGTTGACAAGAACCATATCAACCGAATGTAAACGACTAACTGGCTCACGTAACGGTCCAGCAGGTAACAATTTTCCATTCCCGAAGCCGCGGGACGTATCCATGACAACTATTTCAAAGTCTCTTGCCAGTCCATAGTGCTGCAAACCATCGTCAGAAATAATGATATTAGCCCCAAGCTCAACAACTTTCCTTGCAGCTGCGACACGATTTGGGTGCACCACTACTTTGCAGCCAGTCCGTGTGGCCATTAATATAGCTTCGTCTCCAACAATTTCTGGGTCGCTATCCGGCCGCACTACGACTGGTAATTTACCTACATGACCAGGATAACCCCGACTGATAATCCCAGGAATCTTTCCTGAATACTTTAATTGTTCTGCCAACCATACTGCAGCCGGTGTTTTACCAGTGCCACCAACAGATATATTGCCAACAATAATTACTGGTACACCAACCTTATATGCCTTTAATAACTTCTTTTTATACAGGAAACGTCGTGCCCCTGCGGCATATTTAAATAACCAAGAAAAGGGCAGCAAAGGTATGTATGCAGCTGACATCCCATACCAGATACGGGACAACCAATTTTCGCATACCGCTCTCAACTTTCATTCATCCTAAAGGGAGCTGCCTTCCGATTTATCGGAGAACTGCATTTTATAAAGTGAACAATAAAGACCGCCTGTATCCAACAATTCTTGATGTGATCCAGATTCAACGATCCTGCCTTCATCCAGAACTATAATTTGGTCAGCCCTCTCAACGGTAGACAACCGATGGGCAATCACTAATGTAGTACGATCTTTCATTAATTTAGCCAACGCGTCTTGAATACGACGTTCCGATTTTGCGTCTAATGATGAGGTTGCTTCATCAAGTATTAGTACTGGAGAATTCTTGAGAAGGGCTCGACCAATGGCAATACGTTGACGCTGTCCGCCCGACAATAATATCCCCCTATCGCCTACTACAGTCTCAA
>CAJWFK010000037.1 GCA_913031125.1 uncultured Woeseia sp.
CGATAGTACCGACAGCATTACCTCCATCGACAATTCTACTCTCCTACTGGATGGGTGGAGCTTTTCTCATGGCAATAAAACGTTTTGCTGAATACCGGATGATTGATGATCGGCAACGAGCCGCCTCATATCGAAAATCTTTTGAGGTCTACTCAGAGGACAAGTTACTTGTATCGGCCTTCTTTTACGCGCTATGTTCAACTTTTTTTCTCGGCATATTCTTAATAAAATACAGGATCGAATTCCTACTCACATTTCCATTATTCGCCCTACTATTCGTCTGGTATCTTCGTATTGCGCTTCGGCGGCAATCGGTTGTACAAACACCAGAAAAATTATATCGGGAACGCCGTTTTGTAGCTTTTGTAGCTACCCTTGGCGGAATCGTTATCCTACTTTTTCTAGTCGATATACCATACCTTCAATTATTGGTTGATCCGGTCATCTTCAATAAATGAATAGTGACACCAAAAGTGGTGGTACCTTTTCTCGGTATCTTGTGTCGGGTTCAATTGCGGTTGGTTTACATTTATCCTTATTAGGTTTCCTAGTTGAATTACTTGGAATTAACGCGACTTTAGCGACAACAATTGGATTTCTTTTCTCATCGTTATTCCATTACACAATTCAATATTTTTGGGTATTTTCTGAGTCGAATAGATACACACATCGCCTATTGCGCTATACGATCGTAACTACAGCAACAGCAGCATTAAACGCTGGCCTGTTTTCTCTATTACACTTTACATGGGGACTTAAATATCTGCTGGCACAACTTCTTGTCACAGTACTAATTGTACTCTTGAACTATTTCGCCAATCGACACTTTACGTTTTCCTGAATATCTGGCCAATGAAACAGGATGCTGGATGAACCAAACCGTTGTAGTTTTTGATTTAGACAGAACAATAACGAAGATAGATACTTATCTTCTGTTCCTGTCATTCCTGATACTAAAAAACATGTTTCGCGTTATCGCTATTCCTTCCCTTTTAATATCGGTTCTAAGGTATCGATTTGGAAATCGCACAAATACCTGGCTGAAAGAAGACTTTTGGGCAGCAATAGTAAAAAACCGAGATATAAGCGAAATCAAAAACCTCGGTGAAAAATTTTCGATTTTTGTTTGTAAAAATCTTATCCGGCCTGGTGCTATTAAAGCTATTGAGGCCCATAAATCCGCTGGCCACCACCTGATATTAGCCAGCGCAAGCTTTGATGTTTATGTAACTCCGATTGCTACCCGATTAGGATTCAACGCTACAATTTGCACAAAGGCTGAAATTTCAAACGATGGTGCGCTAACTGGAAAGATCCATGGTAAAAACTGCTATGCTGAAGAAAAGGTACTCCAAATAAATCTATATACAAAAACTACTGGGATGCTAAACCATAAAAAGGTAGCTTATTCGGATCACCATTCTGATGTAGATCTCTTGATTTGGGCTGATAAAGCAACTGCTGTGCACCCCACACACCAATTAAAAACTATGGCAGAAAAACATAATTTTTTAATAGAAAAAACATGGTAATCATTCCAGATACAGGCCCCAAAAAATATTTTTTGCTAGTTTCCTGTTTTGACCCACTGACCTTCGTCTTCTGACCATAAGCGAATAATCCTCGCCGGCGTTCCAGCAACTATTGCTCTATCGGGAACATCACTCGTAACCACGCTATTTGCTCCGACGATTGATTGCTCACCGATCGTAACACCGGGCATAACAACGGCATGCTCACCAATCCAACTCCCTTTTCTAATCAAAATATTTCCAAAATCAGATAGTGGCTGATATTTATACGGAATATCACTGGATGCCCGACCATGTGAATGATCACTAACGAAAACATGTGAGGCAATTAATACATCATCTTCAATGATTACCGAATTTACCGCCGTTATGGTCGCAAAACCCGTAATAGAAACCCTACTCCCAATCCTGATTTCTGGCCTGAACTGCTGAGGCTTAATATCTGGGGACACACCCTGCATAAATTTTCCCGGGTAGTGCTTTATAGCATTTAGCATGCATCCAGGACCGATGGAAACGTCATCACCAACAGTCATGTGGCCTGCATTTACTATTCTTGACGGAAATTCGATACGGAGATTGTTTGGCAAATTAGAAAAATCGGGAAGCGCCCGCATATGAGCCTGTTCTAAGTGGCGATACATTAAATTAGCAAGCTTGGGGCCCAGCAGATTAAGAATTTTTGAAATCATAATATTTTACTCGCTAACCCCCTATATAAAGTTCGAATTTAGACTATGAATCGAGATACTTGTTCCCGTAATCCCAACAATCCAGGTCTCGATTCAGTAGGCCTTCGAGTTCTGGCCGGGACGGCAAATATTGGCTACGCAAAAATTGGACATCAGACTTACGTAATGCATACCTTCCTAAAATATCAGTATTGTCAAGAAACTGGCCCAAACGGCCTCGGGTTAGCAAACGACCAATTGGACCAGCATAGTAATTAACCGCACTTCTTGTCCAACTCCAAGTCCGATGAAAAGATCTTTTTGGTGCCGGTGGGTTGAAATCTTCGTCAAGGTTCAAAAAACGGTACACCCGCTTTAATCCACTTTCCGGATTAGCTACAACATCACGTTCGAAAACGAGCATCAGAATCTGGTTCTCAGAAAAAACTTTTGTCCATGCGGATAAGTACCGCGCATAAAAGCCATATTCGATAATACGTGTCTTGGGGTTCTTGGTTGCAGCTCGCTTTAAACCAGTCAATGGTGGGAAATACTCCTGTCTGAGCCAATGCCGATACGCTGATATAGCCCGATATACTGGGTCACGTAAAACTACAATAATTTTTACCTCTGGCAGCTCTTGTGAGACAAGATCAGGTATTAATGGCAACGACTCATGATATGTGATGTCTTGTGAAGAATTGTGCCAATAAGGAATCCGGTCATACAGATACGACGTAGAAGCTTCACCTGTAATACGTGTGGGATCAGTATCACTGAAATGGGAATAATACCGTTCAGGTCCAGCAAGGTAATTCTCAACCCCACCAAAATAATGAATCTCCTTTAAGTCGGGAAGGTCCGTTCCAGGATGTTGATTCAACTTATCCCATAACCAAGAAGTCCCAGACTTTTGGGCGCCAATAAGCAAAAAGTCAGGCTTACGAATATGGAAACTCAAGGAGCTTCCTCCAAAACAGTGGAGAATCTATCTGTTAGCTGTTCGCATGCGGAAAGTACATCTGGCGCTATTTGCGGAGCACTAGACTTACCAATCGAAGATGACCGTATAAGTTGACTCAAAGCATCCGTATAGGGCGCTTTTAAGAACTTGCAAATTCTCTGCACTTCAGAAACCGGGCTAGTCGCAAAGTCTTCATATTTTACAAGCAGCGCACGCTTATCGTTATCAAGGGTTAAATCGAAGAAAATACTGTTCCGTAGATACCACATAATTGCGGATCCGGTTTCTGCTGATATCGGCTTTGTGGTCCATTCAAGCAAACGCTCAATAATCTGAGGATCCAAACGCTCTGCATAAATTGCGGCTCGCGGTTTCTGACAAATTACTGGCATCGCTGCATCAACCGAACCATATTTCCTTATATTATCCGTAATAAATGAAACTGTTTGTTGGTGAGTATTATTCCATTTAACTAATGCTGAGTTCACAACATCAAATACATTGCGATAAAACCAAATAACACGCGAGTTATTGAAATGTTCTAATAACTCGTCGGCTCGATGTGAATCATTAAGGGGTTTAAAAACCACGAAGCGCTTTCGCGACTGCTTAATTATTCTTTGGATGTCGCAAAAAGGGCGTAATCGAACATAGCGCCTCATTGCTGCTGTGCTTCCTTCGCCATGGACTTCGAATTGATTCGACTCCCTAAATAATTTTACGCCAATAGTCGTGCCTGATCGCTGGCAACCCAGAATAAATATTGGTCTTTTCTTACGCGAAAAAAACATTTATTTAGCAGCGTAATCTGTTGACCAATCCAACATTGGTCTAACGGCACCACGTAAATTACCAATATAGTCACCTCTAGCGGAGTCGCCATCCAGATTATCAACAACGTGGAAAGTCACAGAATCTTTGTGCAGAAACTCGGTTCTCCGACGTGGTGCCCATTCCCAAACCGCTGTATTAATTGACATTGTCCCTTCTGTCAGCAAATTCCCGGGAATCCTCGCTCTGGCGATGTACCTTCCTACCGGGCGCTCCCTCCCACGCCACTCTGGATCAATATCGACCGCGTTAAATATCACTGTACCTTCCTCATTCCATAACGAGAAACTAGGTAACAGCACATGTCCTCCCTCTAGACAATCAAACTCGATTTCAACAAAACATGGTCGGCGTATATCGACCGATTCCGCGATATCACTTTTCTCATCCCGTACGCTCACAGAGCGCAACCTAACAATATCGCCTCCTGGAGCCGATGCTTGGTCTGGCCATTCAGCATAAGAAGACTTGCCCTGTCCAGATTTGAGGTACTGACTAACAACATCCTGCGGTGCACCATCAGCTACCACACTTCCGTGGTCAACGGTAATTACACGATTACACATACGAGTAACCGCTGGCATATTGTGTGACACAAATAAGATAGTTCGGCCTGCTTCCCCGATTGATTCCATCTTATCCATACACTTCCGTTGAAACTCGGCATCCCCTACTGATAACACTTCATCTACAATTAGAATCTCAGGTTCTAGATGAGCGGCAACAGCGAAAGCTAACCTGACCTTCATACCCGTCGAATATCGCTTGACCGGCGTATCAAGGAATTTCTCTACACCGGAAAAATCAACAATCTCATCAAAAACTCTGTCCACCTCTTTTTTGCGCATGCCGAGAATCGTGCCATTTAGATAGGTATTTTCTCGGCCAGTCAATTCGTTGTGAAATCCAGTGCCCACTTCCAGCAGGCTGCTTATGCGCCCTCTTATCTCCACACGCCCCTGAGTTGGGGTCGTAATGCGTGACAAAATCTTGAGTAATGTCGATTTACCGGCACCGTTGTGCCCAATAATCCCTAAGACTTCACCTCTGGGTACCTCAAAATTCATATTGCGGACAGCCCATATGACATCGTCTGGAAGTGGCCTGTTTCCAGCAGCAATAGCTTCAAGATCAATATCGTTGAACTTATACAAAGAACGATATTTTTTGTAATTGCTTACCGGGGAACGCAGGAACTTTCCAAGTGCTGCAACAGCACTCTCCGATTTATCGACGGCCACCCCAATACGGTAGAATTTATTTAAATTTTCAACTGATACTGCTGGCTTAGAAGACACTTTAATTCTCAATTTCGTCGATAATAGCCATTAAATGACGTCAACGAATACCTTTTCCATTTTTCGAAAATAAATAAGTCCAGTCACAACAAGAACGAGAGAAGCTATTACACCAGGCCAAATAAATTGCCATTGCAACGGCGTACCAAGGATGCAGGCTCGGAACCCTTCTATCACTCCGACGATTGGATTCAATGAATAATAAAAACGATAAGCATCAGGTATGTTGGTCGCCGAATAAACAATGGGCGCTGTGTACATAAGCATCCGAACCGCAAAGGTCATCGCAAATTTGACATCCCTATAACGGATCGCCAAAGCTGATAACCATAGACCTATACCAATAGGCACAGCGATCATAACCAGGAGAAATAGGGGTAAATAAATAATTTGGGATGTGACGTTCACTCCATAGTAAATCATTACAGCGACAATCAAAATCATCGAAATTATAAAGTCGATAAGCTTCGCTATGACCGGCGTTAATGGGAAAATCACTCTAGGAAAATAAATTTTTCCCAAAATATTTTGTCCTGTTACAAGACTTTGACTGGCTCCATTCATTGCATTCGACATATAGGTCCAAGGCACAATAGCAACCGTTGAAAACAATAAATATGGAATACCGTCAGTTGGTATTTTTGCGACCCGCCCAAATATCAGGGTAAAAATAAGAATTTGTATTGTCGGATTCAAAATCGCCCAAGAAAAACCAAGTACGGTCTGCGCATATAGGACCTTAATGTCACGCAAAACAAGAAAATAGAATAAATCGCTGTATGCCCTCAACTCAGAAAAATCGGGGAACCAACTATTGTCCGGTTTAATAACAGTAACGTTATTTGTCATCCCAAATCTTCCATGGTGCCGAGTCGCTTTGCCATTTTTCGTTCAATAGATTTCGGTCATGTACCGTATCCATCGCATACCAAAATCCATCGTGTTTATAAGCTGAAAGCTCTCCGGCTTCCGCTAAACTGGACAGAGGCTCAACTTCCCAAAAAATACGTTCGTGCTCTATGTGATTGAGAACATCCGGTTCCAGCACAAAAAATCCACCGTTGATCCACGCGCCATCACCTCTTGGTTTTTCACGAAATTGTTCAATCGATGTCATGTCTTTTGATAAACGGAAAGCTCCAAAACGTCCGGGTGGCTGGACAGCAGTCAGCGTTGCCAGGCGACCCTGTTCACGATGAAATTGTGCAAGTTGTGTTAGATCAACATCAGAAACACCGTCCCCATAGGTCATATAGAACGCCTCATCATCAAGATAATCCTTTAAAAATAACAACCTTCCCCCTGTACCTGATTCATCACCCGTATCCACAAGCGTCACCCGCCAAGGCTCAGCATCGCTGCGGTGAATGTCGATACTATTAGATTCTAGATCGACCGTAATACTTGAGTTATGCAGCAAAAAATTGGAAAAATATTCCTTGATCACAAAACCTTTGTAACCACAACAAATAATAAAATCCCGTACGCCATGGGCACCAAATATCTTCATGATGTGCCAAAGAATTGGCCGACCACCAATTTCAACCATTGGCTTTGGCTTGATTACTGTTTCTTCAGAAAGCCGGGTGCCCAGGCCTCCTGCGAGTATGACCGCTTTCATTCTGTACCTTTATTTAATTCTAGTTAATCGTCCCGTTTTGCGCTCTGCACACTATGATTTAGTCCGCCGAGGGAATATTGTTGCCCAAATTATCCAGATACTAGAGTAACACTACAGTGACCTACGTCTCAGGATTCAATGTAATAACAAATAATAATAAAACGAGCTCAAATGCGTATAGCCTATAATTCATAAAATTTCGGAGCTCTGGACCTTATCCCATGACTCAAAAACTTACCGGTATCATCCCAGCCGCAGGTAAAGCAACCCGACTCGGCCCCCTACCCTGCAGCAAGGAAATCCTTCCAGTCGGGTTTATAGAACAGACCGGCAAGTACCCGGACTTACAACTGCTAACCGGGCTGGATCATTCACTGATTGCATTTTCCGAAGCCGGAATAAAATCTGTACACATCGTCATTTCACCAGAGAAATTAGATATCCCTAACTATCTCAGCAACCGAGAGCTGCATGACAATATGGATCTCCAGTTTAGCACTGTGCGGAACTCACCGAATATTCTTGTATCCCTAGCTACTCCTTTTAAACACTACCAAAAGCATGATGTAGCACTTTTGTTTCCCGACATTATTTTTGAACCACGGAACCTTCTACAATCATTATGGGAAGTCTTCTCAGCCAAACAACCAGATATTGTCCTCGGTCTATTTCCGACTAAGCGTGGCGACAAAATGGACATTGTCAGTTTTTCTCCCGACGGTCAGGTCAAATCTGTTCTCCCAAAACCAGGCCCTGAGATCGAAGGACACACCTGGATTGCTGCAATTTGGAACCCGCGCTTTTCTATACTGCTAGATCAAGAAGCTAAAAATTCACATGCACGACCACACGACGCAACTGAAATCTTTATAGGGGATGTAGTACAAACGGCTATTCTCAAAGGATTCTCTGTTATTGGTGTACCTTTCACCGATGGCTGGTGCATTGATTTAGGAACGACCTCTGATCTCCGCAAATACTGGCAAACTAGATGTTAAATAGCTGTTTCAGTACAAGAACATGCCCTATGAGTAGCCATAGGTGCCATAAATGTGACCTGCTTCACAATGAATTTATTGTTCAGCGATTAGACTTTCGCATGGAGAAAATTCGGGTTGAATACAGACCCCTACAATACCAACAACTTAAGGAAGCGAAAGCATGATTTCCCGACTACTAGAGAACAATGCGTTGCGCAAATTATCAATTATTGCGTTCGTATCACTTTTAACTGCATCTATCGTGATGGCCGCGACGATTCCCTTTTTCGAGGACTTCACCGATACAACTTATAACGACGACACACAAACCACAGCTGACTGGGATACTAGTGCTGGCACGGTAAGTTTGGGTGAAGCAGAAAGTATTTCAATCGATGATATGACCTATGCTGAATTTGGAGCAGGCGCTGATACTAATCATGAAGCACGGGGTATTACCCTAGGCGATTTTGACAAGGATGGCGATCTTGACGCCGCTGTTGCAGTAAAGAATTCAGCAAACCTTCTTTATCTTAGCAATGCCGGCGTTTTTGATACCGCTCCGATAGACCTAGGCACGGATTCTTCGAATACATTCTCTATTGCTTCCGCTGACCTCGATCATGATGGAGATATAGATATCGTTGCAGCCAACAGGTCAAAGCCTAGTGTTGTTTACGTAAACGACGGTAGTGGCTCATTTACGGAAATGGATGTCAATGATGAGAATCACAAGCGCTGGGCGATAAGACTCGTCGATGTAGAAGGTGATGGTGATCTTGATATTGTAGAGTCTCTCGA
This sequence comes from uncultured Woeseia sp., assembly GCA_913031125.1. Classification (GTDB taxonomy): domain Bacteria; phylum Pseudomonadota; class Gammaproteobacteria; order Steroidobacterales; family Woeseiaceae; genus SZUA-117. Next base: position 8,699 of record CAJWFK010000037.1, read on the forward strand.
TAATGGAAATGGCGACATGCGCAATCGTATTTCTTTCAGCCGCGTGGCAGAAGCAGGTGCTTTCGAATTCAAAGACAGCGTACCGATTGCCGGTGTTGCAGTAGATACGCGTGCACTAGCATTCGGTGATGTTAATGGTGATGGGTTAATCGATCTCGTTACCGGTGACCATAATGATGGAAATGACTCATCCGTAGGCTCTCCTAATCACCTACATGTTGGTGACGGACTGGGCGGCCTAGCTACCGGTGTACAAATACAACCCTCAGAAAACTGGCTGACATTTTCTATTGAACTCGGTGATCTCGATGGTGACGGAGACTTGGATATTATAGAAGGCAACCATCCAGATGCGAATGGACTCGGCGGTGAAACACGTATTTACTGGAATGATGGTAGTGGTTCTTTCAGCACACCGACACTCGTTACAGGTTCAGATGCGACACATAAAACAGTTGCGTTATTGGTTGAAGACTTTGATAACGATGGTGACCTCGATATTCTCGAAGGAAATAACAATTCGTTATCGGGCGATGCTACAGTAGGCCAACCCAAGCGCCTGTTCATTAATGATGGCGGCGGTACGTTCGGAACAGTCGTTGATATTACTCCACCTGAGGTAGAACGAACCTACGGATTAGCTGCAGGTGACCTTAATGATGACGGCATCTTGGACTTTGTTTCTGCCAACCAGACCTATGATGGACCTGTTGGTAACGAAGGAAGTCAACCAGTCCAAGGGCATACCTCTGCTTACACGGTCAGTGGTAACTCCGATGGCACTGCTACCCAGCTAACCAGCGAAGTCGTCTCAAAAGAGTTTTCTGGTGTGGACGGACGGCGTATCAAACTTGATGTAGACGCTACCATACCAACATCAGCTTCTATCGATTTCTACGTGAGTAATGATGGCGGAGATACTTGGATACCAAGCTGGACAAATAACCGCACGACCGATATCGGATCTACTAATAATGATTCGTGGATGTGGCGCGCAGTGCTTTCATCACGTTCACCAGCAGAATTACCAACTATTAATGAGGTAACTGTTGGCACAGGTGCCAGTGGCGCACCAAATTTCATAGGACCAGATACAGTTAGTGGCCCTGTTAATTCAACTTTTGATGATGCCCCTGTTTTAAATTTCACTGACGCTAATGGCGATACCGTTACCTGTTCCGTCATGCAAGTTAAGGACGGTGCAGTGGTTGACCTTCCTACAGGTACCGGGATCTCAGTAGACCAGGACTCATGTGAACTGGACGGCATATTAACGTCAGCAGATAAAGCCGAATACAACACGTTAACAGCTGCCGGCCAGAATTATATGATCCGAGCATTTGGTTATAACGGCGCAATGACAGGCACCTCTGCATCTGATGGCGATATCATTGTTACAATTGAAAACTCAGCTGGCGTGAGTGCTCCGGTAGCAACAAATGTCTCTATCGTGGGCACCTCTGAGGTTGGTGCCACACTGACAGGTGTCTATACCTACAGTGATGGGCAAAATAATCCTGAAGGTGACTCAACGTTCCGATGGCTTCGTGACGGCACTGCAATAGCTGATGCTACCGAGGTCACCTATACAACGACTAATGATGATGCTGAAACAATGATCCAGTTTGAGGTGACACCTGTCGCCACAAGTGGAGGCAGTTTGGTAGGTAATGCGGTAACGAGTGCTGAATTTGCGGTTGATGCAATTGTTGACTTTGCACCCACAGCCGGTGAATTAAATATTACCGGTACTGCTGGGGCTGGACAGACACTGACAGCAACTTATCAGTACAACGATGCTGAAGGTGATACTGAAGGCAGCACAACACTGCAATGGCTAAGTGACGGTGCAGCAATTAGTGGTGCGACCAGCTCAACCTATACGCTAACCACCGATGATGTTGGCGCGATGATTTCTTTTGAAGTCACACCGGTAGCACAAACCGGTACCCTGGTCGGTGCGACCGCAACCAGTAATGGTGTTGGGCCAGTTGCGGCTAATACAGCTCCAACCGCGGACAGCGTTAGCATTAGTGGTACAACGCAATCCGGAGAAACACTCACTGGAAGCTACAACTACGATGATGCTGAAGGTGATGCTGAAGGTACTTCAACATTCCGTTGGCTGAGTGATGGTGACGAGATCAGTGGTGCTACGAGCACAACATATACACTGACGTCTGATGATGAAGGTAGTTTAATTTCCTTCGAAGTAACACCAGTGGCTCAAACCGGAACTACTGCAGGTGCGGCAGTGGAGAGTAATACGGTTGGTCCTATTACAGAACCACCTCCACCACCACCGCCCCCAGCACCACCCACCAATAATGACAGTGGTGGTGGTGGATCCGCAGGCCTCCTCGACATTGCAGCACTTGGCTTCCTAGGCCTCGCCGGTGCAGCAGCACGAAGACGCAGGAAGAACGGCAAATAAAGCTGCAGCGCACAGAAGCGCACCTGCTCTAGAAAAAGCCCCCGTATGTCCAGGTTGACATGCGGGGGTTTTCATTTTCAGGTAAATAACATTGCTATACCAACGCTTTGCCAGTGCCTCTATCCATTAGTAGACACAACATTAAATAAGAAATCCCAAAGACCGAAACTGTGACAGAGTTCCGCGAAATTTAACATATATCTGGCACACTAGATCCAACTGAAAAACGGCAAATCCGTCGAAAGGCGGAGACGCAAAGCCACCGATCTAAGGGATTTCGAATCCTAAGACAGCGGGGTTGCCAGTAAAGCGAAGTCCACCGATCAGTGGCTTCCTGCGCAATCCTTCTACCTTAAAAGAAATCCGTAACTGGCCTTCGTCTCTCCTTGAAGACACGCCAGGAAACGGAGTTTTACTCGATCATGAAACCGACTTATCGCCAGCTTAGAGCCTGCACTATTGCAGTACTGGTATTGCAAGCAACCGGCTGCATGGATGACTCTGCATCCGAGGATGCGTCGTCAGTCCAACAAACAACTGTATCCGCACAGGCACCTGTATCTCTGGAAGCACCTGTATCTCTGGAAGCACCTGTATCTCTGGAATTAACCAACCCTGGAAATGTGGCAGCGATTGCTACTCCTGATATCACTATCGATATCTCCGGAACAGCCCACAGCCAGAAAAGTATCACAGAGGTTCGTTGGCACAACGATCGAGGCGGGAATGGTATTGCAAGCGGCACAGAAAATTGGATTGCCGGTGATATTGTCCTGCAACTAGGCACCAATGTAATAACTATCACCGCTAAAGATTCCGGGGAAAATGCGGTAAGTAAAACACTGACGGTCGAGCGAGAAAACACAACCTTACCTAATGAAACCACAGTGAACAAAGCTACAGATCTGCTATTTAGCTATGAGGACAGCCTGAGTAACGCTGCACCTGTTAAAGCAGCGGCAATTCGCCAACAGCCAGTTTACTTCCAAGTTATCCCTGGCACTAAGTGGATAACAAAACCTATTCAAAAGATTCAGATTAAATGCTGTAAGGGAACCAATGGCCCAGGAGCGGGTGAAAATTACACATCCAACCTAAGTGCAGTAAACGAACCTTGGACCAAGCAGTTTGATCTGTCGGGTCTGGATGCAGGCGGAGTGCGAAGGGTAAAGGTGGTAGCTATTTACACTGATGGCACAGAATCCCTGCCAAAAGTCTTCGATTTCACAGTCACTGGTATCGTACAAACAGAAAACACAGCCCCACTCATATCAGGTTCAGCAGAATCAACAGCAACTGCAGATCTACAATACAGTTTTCGACCATCTGCCCAAGATCCGGACGGGGACACGATGCACTTTAGTATTAGTGGCAAACCGTCGTGGGCTAAATTTAGTAAATCGACCGGCCGTTTACACGGCACTCCAACATCTAACGATGCGGGCCGCTATGACAATATCGTTATCAGCGTCAGCGATGGCCAGGTAACGTCGAGCTTAGCCCCATTTTTTATTGATGTTGAAGCTTTTGGTAACGGCAGTGCCACCTTGTCTTGGTCAGTACCTACCGAGCGCACTGATGGGACGCCATTAACTAATCTCGCTGGATACAATCTCTACTATGGACAAACATCTGGTGACTACGCTAACAAAATAGAAGTCAATAACGCTGGTGTCACCAGTTACATGGTGGATAACTTATCGACTGGTTCATGGTTTTTCGTGATTACGGCATTCGATGCAGATGGTCACGAAAGTAATCCGTCGAATGAAGGACAAAAGAATCTTTGATAAATACTCTTGACGCCCGATATTAAGTTAATGGCAGTGAAATTTTAAATATCGACCCAGACCCAGGCACTGAAATTATATCGAGCTGCCCCTCCAATTGTTCAATATATTCACGGGCTTGGTATGCTCCGATGCCCATGCTTTGACTACCCTTAGTGCTATCAAACGGACGGAAGAGGCGGCTCCTGATAAATTCTGCGGTCATCCCGCACCCACTGTCACGAATTTCTATTACTACTACCCGATCATCCGCATTAACACAAACATCAATAGTACCGTCGTCATTTGTTGCATCTTGTGCATTGCGAATGAGGTGCTCTAAAACTGATGTGAGGCGCTCTGCATTCGCCTTGACAGATCCTTTAAAAGTGCCTGAAACCGTCGGTTGCGGTAGCATTTCATCACATCGACCGATTGCGTTTTTTATAACATCATCTAGGTCAATATCTTCGCTCAATGCATGTGTACCGCCGTCGCTAAGCTGCCCCATTAATCGTCGCATTCGTTGCACAGAATTGGCTATGGTTTTTATAGCATCATCAACAAAATCTGGGTTATGACGATGCTTTTCAGCATTTTTAACCACGAGTGACTGTTGGGCAACCAAATTGTTCAAGTCATGCATTAAAAAAGCCGTTAATCGGTTATATGCCCCGAACTGTTTACTCTCAGAAAGTCGTCTATCTGTCTCAGCCTGATCAATGTAAGTGGCAACATGTTTTGCCACTGTGTGCATTAAATCACGATCTTCGAAATTCAGGGTCGGAACAACCGGCGGAGCTTCTAACATAATCAATCCAAACAATTCGTCACGTAAGTAAAGTGGAATGACGAGCCACCAATCTTTTTTATCATCAAGCCACTGATCAAGCGCCAACCCATCATATTTTTCAGGTCTATTCACATACTCTTTTATGTCAATAATCCATTGGCGTTGCTGCAGAAAACTCAGCAAAGAAGAACTCTCGTAGATACAAGAAGTAACAGGCAAATCACTCTGCCACTCCCCTGCACAAATAAAATTCCGACCATGTTCTTCTCGCACCCAAACAACTCCACCAGGGCTATTTACTATCTGTGCAACTGCCTTTATGGAGGTAGTGGCAACATCGACAGAGCCTCCATCATTGAGTGTTGTAATAAATCGAAGCCACTCCTTTCTATAATCGTATTTGTACTGAAAGAAAGTCTTAGTCAGAAAAACAAGAACACCTGCTCGAACTGTTGGGGAAACCAAGACAACAGCAATAAAAAACAATGCTGTAACCACCAATACAATCTGAAGCACACTAGCCCATGTGCCACCATAAGCATTTATATACGCATCTCCAATCAAAATAAATAGAACAAATATTCCTATACCTACTAGGGAAAATGCATAAAAAAGAATTTGACGTGGTAAGTAATCATCAAGGGATAACCGGAAAGAACGCCTCGCTGAAAATGCTAAAGGAACCGAAAACAAGGCGTTTACAAATCCACGAGCCGCCCACTGATTAACATCCATCTCACGATTAACAATCGTGAACGTAAATATTACGAGATCGTATAAATAGATACCTGCAACGCCAACGCAGAAATATTTTAGGCCTGACCGGGCATCAAATGGCGCATTACGATATACCTGTTCGACAAGAACCAATATAAGGATGGGTAGCATCACCCCCCCAACCACGACACCAATCATACTGATCGATTGGGCTGTGCGAATACTGTAATACGCAGTTAGCAGCACAGCTGCCAGAAAAAAGGTAGCTCCGTAACGCGTCGCTATAGTTACCGCACGTCGGGTCACATCAAGGTCACGCATGATTAAAATTAATACGACTAACCATGCGAGGTTTCGACCCCACTCAACAACCAATAAAATCAACGGCGATTTAACAATTGCAAGGCTACCAACCGTTTGCACAGCTGCCCAGCAAGCAGTTGCACCTGCAGCCATAGCAATGACCGGTGCTTTTGGTCTATTTTTCCAGCGCCCAATTAGGAGGATTGACAGGCCCGCGAAAACAGCTGTCGCCAACCCTTGGCCAATTGCGGCCAGTTCGTTGATCTCCATATACGGCTAATAGTACCGCAAGTAAACTATTTAAGGCTGTCCAGCTTATGAAGCAATTCTTCGGTCTTGGCCCTCATCAAATCAACATCACCACGACTTTCCACATTCAAACGTATTACCGGCTCGGTATTTGATGCCCTAAGGTTGTACCTCCACGTATCAAATTCCATACTAATACCATCGGAATTATCTACACTTATGGCCTTAGACCGGTAGTATCGGTCAAAATACTCGATTGCGGCAGCTGTATCAGGAACACGCCGGTTAATTTCCCCACTCGACGGATAGCGGGCCATGCAGTCATCTACTAGGCTAGAAAAGCTTTGGCCTGCTTCAGATATGATTTGTGCAACAAGCAACCATGGAATCATTCCGCTGTCACAATAATAAAAATCACGAAAATAATGGTGGGCACTCATTTCTCCCCCGTAAATAGCATCTTCGCGTCGCATAACCTCTTTAATAAATGAGTGCCCAGATTTACTTTGCACTGGACGGCCACCATGCTCAGAAACCGTCTCAATCGTGTTCCAAGTCAATCGAGGATCGTAGATAATCGCAGAATTTGGATGATCAGCGAGTTGGCTTTCCGCTAAAAGACCGACAACATAATAACCTTCAATAAACCGCCCATTCTCATCAAAGAAAAAGCAGCGATCAAAATCTCCATCCCAAGCGATGCCAAAATCAGCTCCAGTAGCAGCAAGCGCATCAATCGTAGGCTTGCGATTTTCCTCAAGCATTGGATTAGGAACGCCATTGGGAAAGTCGCCATCAGGTTCATGATGTATTTTTACAAAATCAAATGGCAAATTAGATTCGAGCTCATCAACAATCAAACCTGCACCGCCATTACCCGGATTCACCACAATCTTTAAGGGTTGAAGTTTATCGAGATCTACATAACCCAGTAACTTTTTGCAGTATGCTGCCGTAATTGAAACCCGATCAACTTCGCCCTTTCTAGCCTCAATCAGCCGATCATCACATTCCGCCAGCGTCCGGATATCCATTAATCCTGAATCAGCACTCACAGGCCGTGATTCTCTACGGACAATTTTCAGACCATTATAATCAGCAGGGTTATGGCTTGCCGTAACCATGATTCCCCCATCAGCCTCCAGGTGACCTGTCGCAAAATAAACCATCTCCGTGCCACCAAGGCCAATATCAATTACGTTACAACCACTATCTGTGATACCAGCGGAAACAGCTTCAGCGAGCTCTGCGCTCGAAAGCCGGATATCCCTTCCTAGAACGATCTGCTGCGCATCAAGAAACTTTGCAGTCGCATTTCCGATCCGATAGGCGACATCGTTATTTAATTCATCAGGAATACGACCACGAACATCGTACGCTTTGAAACATTTGATCTCCATCAGAATATGCCGTCCTTAACTAAAGTGTCAGGTGTTCGTCCCTTCGCGGCCATAGTTATCTTCAAAACGCACTATATCGTCTTCACCCAAATAATCACCGCACTGTACCTCGATAATATGAACAGGTGTATCAGTTTGATTAGCGATGCGGTGTGTCGCGCCGATTGGTATATACGTTGATTCATTAACAGTACGATCGAACTCTTCATCATTCAGTGTTATACGAGCAGTACCTCTGACAACGACCCAATGCTCAGCGCGATGGTGGTGCATCTGCAAAGAAAGTACAGCGCCCGGGTTAACTATCAGTCGCTTCACCTGGAAGCCGTCCGCGTTCTCTAAACTATCGTAGCTGCCCCACGGACGAAAAACCTGCCGGTGTAATGACGTCTCCTCACGACCAGCTGTTTTAAGACGATCGACTAGTGCCTTCACATTTTGTGAACTTGACTGGTCAGCCACCAGTACGGCATCTTTTGTCTCAATAATCGCGAGATTATCCACACCAACCGCCGTAACGAGGCGACTCTCACTACTGATAAAGCTGTTCTGGCAATCCTCCGTAACCACATCCCCATCTATAGTGTTACCTTGCTCATCTTTATCTCGAACAGAGTGTATTGCCTGCCAGCTACCCACGTCATTCCAGCCAGCATCGAGCGCCACCATTACTGCGTGAGCCGTTTTTTCCATTATTGCGTAGTCGATTGAATTCGAAGGGCAACTCAAGAATTCTTTCTTTGCCGGTCGAAAAAAATCTATGTCAGATGTTGCATTAATAATCGCCTTCCTGCACGCCGATAGTATTTCTGGGGCATGGTGCTCAACCTCTTCTATATAACGACTAGCTCGAAACATAAACATACCGCTATTCCAAAAATAGGTGCCACTAGCGATGTACCTTTTCGCCGCAGCTTTATCTGGTTTCTCCACGAAGGATTTAATGGATCCCACAACATCACTATCAGCCAACACTTCGATGTACCCGTAACCAGTATTTGCGTCTTGGGGAACAACCCCAAAGGTAACCAAACTCCCCGCCTCGGCCGATTCTCCTGCTAGGGAAATAGCTTCATGGAATTTCTCAACATCTGAAATCACATGATCCGCTGGTAATACCAACAACACTCGGTCTGATTCATCGTCTGGCAGTTCTTGCATCGAAAATAACGCTGCAAGTGCAATCGCGGGGCAAGTATTTCTTCCTTCAGGCTCCAACAAAATGCTAGCTCCGACCCCGATATCTTGCATTTGCTCCGCAACCAAAAACCGATGAGTCTCATTACAAATAACGATTGGACTATTATTCAATCCCGAAAGACCGTCCAGTCTAGAGACAGTGTTCTGCAGCAGTGTTTTTTCATTGACTAGTGGCAACAACTGTTTGGGATACATCGAACGAGAAGCAGGCCAAAGCCGGCTACCCGAACCTCCCGATAAAATGACTGGCTGTATATTTGGCATATAACTATTCCTTGGAACAAGCTGGTTCGGAATTACTTATGGCTTAACCAGAGTCAAGTCATATCCTGAACGGAGTTGCCCCTTCCAATTCCGTAATATTCAATCCCAAAACTAGCTAAAATATGAGGATCGAAAAGGTTACGTCCATCAAAAATCACAGCATTACTTAAACAGTCGGCAATTTGTGCGAAATTAGGGCTTCGAAATTCTTGCCATTCAGTCATGATCGCCAATGCGTCGGCACCCGACAATGCTTCTTCGGCCGTTTTGCATAAACTCAATTGGCCTTGATCCGGATACAATCGTTTCGCCTCATCCATCGCTTCTGGGTCGTAAGCCCTAACATTGGCACCTGCTTGCCAAAGTGCCTCCATGAAAACTCTGCTCGATGCCTCCCGCATATCGTCAGTGTTCGGTTTAAATGCAAGCCCCCATAATGCCAACGTTTTACCTGCCAAATTATCACCAAAATAGTTGGCTACTTTGTCAAAAAGACGCTGTTTTTGACGATTATTGACCACTTCCACAGCCTTCAGGAGTTGTGCATCATAACCAAGGCCGGATGCCACACTACCGAGCGCACGAACGTCTTTTGGAAAGCAAGAACCACCGTAGCCAACACCGGGATAGATAAACTGGTAACCGATCCGGGGGTCAGAACCAATACCTAGACGTACCTGCTCGATATCGGCACCGACATATTCCGCGAGGTTAGCAATTTCATTCATAAAACTTATCTTTGTCGCAAGCATAGCGTTAGCAGCATATTTAGTTAGCTCGGCAGAACGTATATCCATCGTAATCATTCTGTCTCGGTTACGATTAAAAGGCTCATATAGTGTTTTCAATAATTCTTTAGTCCGAGCATTATCAGTACCGACAATGATACGTTCTGGCTTTATAAAATCATTTATTGCCGCACCTTCCTTCAGAAATTCCGGGTTAGAAACCACATCAAAAGCCAATGACTCACCCCTCCTATCAAGGGCTGCCTGAATTTCAGCTGAAACTTTATCAGCAGTGCCAACCGGAACCGTTGACTTGTCTACAATAATTCGGAATTCATTCATTTGCTCGCCAATCGTTTTGGCGACTGCTAACACGTGCTGTAGATCGGCGGACCCATCTTCATCCGGTGGCGTACCCACTGAGATGAACTGGAACAGTCCGTGACCGACGCCTTTTCCAACATCGGTGGTGAACTCTAGCCGTCCCGCTTCCCGATTACGTTCTATATAAGTATCTAAGCCAGGCTCGTATATTGGCAAATCACCGCTATTAAGGCGATCAATCTTCGTCTGATCGATATCCACGCAAACAACATGGTTTCCAACTTCGGCCATACAGGCACCCGTCACAAGACCAACGTAACCCGAACCAAATATTGTCAGCCGCATAAGCCTGTCCCGGAAGAACCCAAAATTATTGCCAAGAAGCGATAAGCCCAGCACTCATCGTGCTTTATGACAGCCCTGCTAGATCTTAGTCTTCGTCAAGATCTAGGCGGAAACCTACAGACCAGGAACTAAATTCACCGGATTCATAATCCGCCTGAATTGAAAGGCCCCTAACCAGCTCCCAGCCGATACCTATACCAAACAAGGTATCACTATCAAACTCCCTAGTATCAAGGTTCGCGTCACCAACATTAGTAAACCGAGCAAAAGCACGTACCTCAAGATCATCGTTCAACATTGAACGCAAACCTACGGTACCTCCAATACCCTTTTCACCCATGTCAAAATTTTCCAAGGCAAAGCTACCAAGATCAAGGTCCAAACTATCGTAAGACACTTCAGCATAAGCATCTGCAGAAAAAGCTACCGGTACCCGGATTCCTAATCCGCCGCGAATAGTCGTATAGTCAAACTTGTCCTCTGCAGGAAAAACACCTTGGTCATTTGTCACAACAGCCGACACATTAATGTCGGTGGACCCATAGTCTACGAAAGTGTAAAAGTACTTAGAAAGTTCAAGCGATCCCCTGAAACGCACTCCATTACCGTCAGTACCGTCAACATCCACAGTCTGTCCAGCAACCGGAACCTGTGATCCCGTCCGTTCAAAATTTTGATTCATATAAGATAAATCAAGCCATGAATAGCGCACTTCCTGTGCTCCAGAAACTGCAGACAGGCCGAGCAATAACAACGCCATGGTAATTCTTGACAAATTGAAGGTGCTCATCTCATAAATCCTTTTTAGTTGTGTCTTTGAAAAATTGTCATCGATATCCGCCTAGCGTTACTGCTACACCACAACATTAGTAAACTAAACAGTAAAATCAGGTCAACCATTCCCCCACCCCCGCCGCCAGTGCCAGCGGCAGGGTCCACATTGACGCTGCGTGATATCGATTCCGCAGCATTCCCAGCAAAATCCGTAACATTATAAGTAACCGTGTATGTGCCAACGACTTGTGTGTTGACATTACTAGTTACACTAATGGAGCCGCTGATATCGCCATCGATATTGTCTTCAGCTGTCGCACCTTCGTCATTATACGCGCTGCCCGATGGCACGCTTACCGAAGAATTCCCATTCAGTGTCAAAACTGGTGGTACGGCATCTCCGCGGCCTAAATTACCGAAACCATCATTTAGATAAACCCCTAAACCCAACTGCGGAAACCCACCGCCCATCGCCAGGTCGACCCCACCAGGTTGGTCTATATCGGTATAACCAAATTCACCAAGTACACCAGCAATAGAGCTGTCGGCAACGATCTGCTCACTATATAGCTCAAAATTTCCGTTAGGGTCAGCATTCCATATCTGATGCACACCGCTAGAATTTATAAACACAATATCGGTAAGCCCATCGCTGTTTACATCTCCCGTATGCACATCGAAAGTTGGTGCAGCTCCAAGCAATGAGCTGGGGCTAGAAAATCCATCCTGATAAATGAATACCGGATTAGACGGGGCATCACCAATACCCGAGGGAATGCGACCAAAAACAAGATCTGGACGGGAATTACCACCTAATTCCGCCACAGCGACAGAAGTTACATCGCCAATAGCTAACGCAGAAAGCGTGATATTTCGCGCACCGTTATAAATCTTGCTGCTACCGCCAGAATTAGCAAATACGACATCATCACGGCCATCATTATTAAAATCAGCTACCGCGACATCTTGGCTACTGGCATCGGAAAGTTCTCGCTGTAAACTAAAGCCACCATTACCATTGCCATGGAAAATCGGATTTCCTCCTTCCGCTGCAATCGCAATATCCAATTTCCCGTCATTGTTGAAGTCACCAACAGCAACACCATTAGCAAAGGTGGAGGTCAAGTTCGCCATCAAGGAAAAATTACCCATACCGTCTCCACCCCAGACACGATCTACCTCCCCATTACCATTTGCAACAACAATATCCAGATTTCCATCCTGATCAAAGTCCGCAACCGCCACACCTTCATTAGATCCTGTATCAGAAAGTGTAATTGGCGCAGCCGCAAAATCTCGAAAGCCGCTGTTGATCCAAATCTGCACCGGCTGTCCAGCTGAAGTGCCACTAATAAGTTCAGGAGCCCCATCCCCGTTAAGGTCACCAGCAGCAGCCGCGCGTATGCCTGCAGTACCAAGAACCTGAACAGCGCCATTGCTAAAAACTTCAGCAATCCCTACAGCAAAGTGATTAGAGTTATCATCAATATTAGGATCGATCGGTACAGCATCCAATCCCTCTGCGATTGCAAATACGGTTGCATCTCCAACTAAAGTTGCTGTTGAAGTTAATATTATCGGGACTGACTCTCCAACGGACACACTCCCGACAGTACACTCGAAATTGGTTACCATGGGACTGACTGTAGCACCTGGATTAATCGAACAACTGCTAGTTGAACTTATCGAAAGTCCATCTCCTACAAAGGCACCGGTCAACGCGACATTACTCGCTGCCTGCGGTCCTACAGTATTTTCGACATTAAATGTCCAGCTTAATTCATCATTTAGCATCGCAGGATCCGGTGCTACATCAATCGTTAATGATACGTTTGCACGGTCAAGTGCAGAAATTGCTAGATTGAAAGTCTCTGCCGCATCAGTAGAACCAATAATTTCATCCGTTGCCACTATAGTAATTATGTAAGGGTCATTGTCCCTCGCATCCTCTAAAACCGGTGTGCCCGATAAAACACCAGTCTCCGTATTGAAAAAGATGGTGCCACTTTCCGGTAATTCCCCAGTTAATGAATACGTCAATATATCGCCATCAACGTCAGTAAAATAGTTACTTAAATCTAAAACAAAAAGCGACGCTTCAACGGCTAACTGATCCTCTATTTCTCCAACTAAAATTGGGCTATCGTTAATAGAATTTATAGTGATAGAGATCGTTACTGCTTCACTAGTAAGCTCCCCATCATTAGCAGTAAAGGTAAAACTGTCCGCTCCATTAAAGTCGGGATTAGGTGAATAGGTCAGATCAGGTGAGATACCAGTCAGGGAACCATTTATAGGCTGGTCCACAATACTAAAAGACAATGGGTCAGCTTCTTCATCTATGCCTGTCAGAACAACTAGTAATGGCGTATCTTCATCCGTAACCAGCGTCTGTGCCGTAGCTGCCGGGGCATCATTGACCTGAATAATAGTCAGCGTGAAACTGTCACTAACGAATTCATCCGAATCATCAGTCGCTGTTATAGTAACGCTGTATATACCACCATTTGTCTCCGCTTCTTCCTGCAATGGTGTGCCTTCAATAACACCAGCATCTGGGTCGGTAATCGCTAATGAGGCCGGCAACCCCGTCGCGGAGAATGTCAACGGGTCACCATCTGGATCCGAGAAATTCGTCGAAATATCGAGAGCAAATAAAGAATCCTCGCTAGCCGACTGATCCCCGATGAGCGTAACTACCTCCGGCACATCGTTTACCCCATTGATAGAAATAGTAACTGTCGCCACCTCCGAGTCATTAACGCCGTCATTCGCCATATATGTGAAGCTATCCGTGGTGGTCTCTGACCCATCATGCGTATAGCTAAATGTACCGTCTGAATTTAGGGTGAAACTACTAACACCAAATTCGTCAACACTGGCATTCGAAGGACTGGAATCCAATACAGCCGTCAGTGAATCACCGTCTGCATCTGTATCATTGGTTAACACATTGAAGGTGCCACTGATCGAACCCCCTTCATCAATAGCCGTAGGACTATCGTCCACAGCAACCGGTGCATCATTTACCGCCGTGATCGCAAGAGTGACTGTCACCACATTGGAATCATCGGTTCCATCATTAGCTTGGTACGTGAAACTATCCGTGGTGGTAGTTGACCCGTCATGGGTGTAATCAAACGTCCCATCAGAATTCAAAGTGAAACTGCTGGCGTTTGACGGACTGGACACCAATACAGCTGTCAGTGAATCACCCTCTGCATCGGTATCGTTATCCAGCACATTAAAAGTGCTACTGATCGAACCACCTTCATCAATAGCGGTAGGACTGTCATCAACAGCAACCGGTGCATCATTCACCGCCGTAATCGAAATGGTAACCGTGGCCACATTGGAACTGGTCGTTCCATCGTTGGCCTGGTAAGTGAAGGTATCACTTGTTGTTTCTGAACTGTCATGAGTGTAATCAAACGTTCCATCAGAATTCAAAGTGAAACTGCTGGCATTTGACGGACTGGACACCAATACAGCTGTCAGTGAATCACCGTCTGCATCGGTATCGTTATCCAGTACATTAAAAGTACCGCTGATCGAACCACCTTCATCAATAGCGGTAGGGCTGTCATCAACAGCAACCGGATCCGCTGCGATCGCGGTATTAGCAAATAACACCAATAAAACGGCGAACAACGAGGGCCGCGAGAAAAAAACCGTATTCAAACCTGCAAGCTCACCCAAATAAACTTTATTTGGCTGCCCAAGGCCTCTTATGGAAGGGAAGGTATTATGCATATTTGCGATGCTACTTGTTCTCTCTATAAACGATATATAAAAGGTGTATAAGCAAGGTATCGTAGCCTACCCTCAGGATGTATTACGTTAACTGCATCACGCTTTTCCTTTGCAGATTACAGTAGCGATAAAAAGCCCTCAACTACCGACTTTTACCTACTTTTCGGAATTACCTCAGGCACCCCTTTCAGATATTATGTTAAGCACATGAAAGTGTGCTTATTATTATGGACAGAGTGTTGTCGAGCAAATATTTTATCTGACTACCTATAGGCAATCGAACGCCTCGAAAACACCGCATAATACATCCAGAACTGCAGACAGGGGGCCAACGAATCGTCTACAGCATCTCTTTAATACGTTTCAGCAACCCGCGAGTAGACAAATTCTGATTTTTATATTCACCGTCTCCAGTGACCGCCGGTAATACAGTCGTTGCCAATCGCTTACCTAGTTCAACACCATACTGGTCAAAAGCATTAACGCCCAAAATCGTATTCTCCACAAACACCTTGTGTTCATATAACGCTATCAACTGACCAAGCGTTTCAGGCGTAAGTTTAGGCATTAAGATCACATTGCTAGGACGATTACCCGGGTGACGACGATGGGGCTCATCCATTCTCGGCTCATAACCATCCATCAGTGCTTCAGCTTGGGCTAAACAACTTGAAATAGCCAGATGTTGCTGCCCCTGCTGAGTACCGGATGACTTCTTAACCAGAATAAAATCCACTGGGATCAACCTAGTACCTTGATGTAGTAACTGGTAGAAAGAATGCTGTGCATTAGAACCAGGCTCACCCCAAATCACCGTGCCAGTCGCCGTTTGCACGGGCTTCCCATCTCGACGCACACTTTTGCCGCTCGACTCCATATGCAATTGCTGTAAGAAGGCAGGGAAGCGATCAAGACGATTATCGTAGGGAAGAATGGCCTGCGAGGAAGCCCCATAAAAAT
>CAJWFK010000038.1 GCA_913031125.1 uncultured Woeseia sp.
ATCTTGATGGTTCTTTGATTGATGCTTATGACATGCCGGATGATTTTGATATGGCAGCTAACAGCCTGATTGATTGCCACATGAAAATTGTCGCCGGGAACATCTTTTTAAACTTCTCACGGGCAGAAGAACCACCTGAATTCGGGACCCTTGGTTACAATTCAAATGTAGCTGATCTTGATAAAACCCATAGTCTATCCAGCCTGAAGATCGGGGCTAACCAGACTTATCAAATCAATGCGAACTGGAAATTAGTACTTGAAAACTTCCTGGAGTGTTATCACTGCGCAGCTTCCCATAGCAGCCTCGTGACTACGCATAACTGGGATTACACCCTGACGGCATCACAAAAGAAACGCCGGGGCGATAAAATCGCAGCCTTGCTCGGTGAGGATTCCAGCGGATATAAAGGAACAGAGCTGTATGGGTACGATCCATTTGATGGCGAACTAAACCCTCAATACCTGACTGGTTCACTAGATGGCACTCAATTAGCCCCACTTCTGCCAAATATAAAAGAATGGACACACGATACCGGCATTCGGACGACTGATTGGGACACCGGTTACTGGCAGTTCTATGATGATCACGTGATGATGGTTAGGTTTACACCGCGCGGTCCTGCACTGACCGATGCCGAGATCTGGTGGTTTGTCCATCCGGATGCCAAAGAAGGAAAGGATTACGATCCGGAAAAACTCATGGCCCTATGGGATATTACAATAATTGAAGACGCCTGGATCGTTGAGAACAACCACTTGGGGATTAAATCTGCTGGCTACACACCTGGACGGTACTCACTGGATGAAACTGACTGCGCCGATTTCGTTACATTTTATATAAACGAAGTGGCTAAGGTCTGAGCGTCTGCTTCCATTCCATTGAAAAAGATTTTTTATGCCAATACCCTCCGTTAAAATATTCTTGTGTCTACTCTTTAGTTGTATTGTGGTCGCCGGCTGCGCTGGAATACCGATTTCCTCCGCTGACGTAAATATTGCTCTTCCTGAACCCTCTGCTACCCCAAATACCATTGCTACAGGAGTGTTCTCATCCCAACAAAGTGCACGCGGTGAGCTCGAATATATGCGAACATGCAAGCGCTGCCATAAAAGAGATTTATCCGGCGATTTCATCGAAGATGCCCCTCCCCTGATTGGGGAAGAATTCATGTCAAACTGGAGACCTTGGACACTTGGAGACCTGTTCGAGTTCCTGACCACCGATATGCCTCCAAAGCCTAAGGAACGACTTGAAGTATCTGCGCAGAATTACGCTGACATATTAGCTTTCATGCTAGATAAAAACGGTTTTCCTGCTGGAAACGTCGAACTACCGACAGATTTTGAACCGCTCAGCCTCATTGAAATGAATGTTGATCGGTAAATACAATCATCAAGTCAAAGGCTTAGTATTACTGGCCACAATCCTGTTATTTAGTTGCGAACAACAGGAATCATCAGTCACCGCACCCGATCTAATCCTCACTAACGCCAGTGTTATTACTATGGATAAGATGGATTCTGTCGCAGAAGCAGTTGCTGTGACCGGGAATAAAATTACCGCAGTTGGCTCATCAGCTGATTTGGAACAGCTCGCCGGACCAGAAACAACCATCATAGACCTTGAGGGAAATACGGTTTCTCCTGGAATTATTGATACCCATAATCATTTTGCCGTAAGCGTTTCAGCAGATCTCAACCAAATGGATGTCGAATATCCGTCAGTTAAAAGCATTCAGGATATCCGCCTGCAACTGCAGCAATCTGTCGCTAATAAAGCGCCAGGCGACTGGATTCTTGGCTGGGGATGGGATGCCGCAAAATTAGACGAAAAAAGAAACATCAACGCATCTGACTTAGATGATTTAACGCCGAACAATCCAGTATGGCTGGGACACACATCAGCCCACTATGGCGTTGCTAATAGCCAAGCACTGGCATTAGCGGGAATCGACTCAGATACACCAAATCCGGACGGAGGTGTTATTGAAAGAGACAGAAATGGTGTGGCAACTGGAATCCTAACCGACCAGGCAATGGATTTTGTGAACAATATCATTCCGGAAGCGCCGAGAAACTATGTTAAAGCTATAACTAAATGGGTCGGTGATCTTAGCGCAGAGGGTATAACCACAATCAAGGACCCTGAAATCTACCAAGAACATTGGGATGCCTACAAGACGGTCGAACAACAGGGTGGATTGTCAGTTCGCGTATTCACGCTTTGGAGAGTACCTGACACATTAGACGACGCCAAAGTACTCCTCCACCATATTAAATCCTTCACGCAACCACTCGAACAAGATGGTTCAAGTTTGGTGATCTCTGGGGGTGTCAAAATCTATATAGACGGTAGCGGTACAGTTCGCACTGCATGGGTTCATGAAGACTGGAACCAGAATTATACCGACGTGGACGAAGGTAACCGGGGACTTACCTACATAGCACCTAACGTGTTATCCGACCAGATAAAATTGTTTCATGATGCTGGTGTCCATATTGGCACACACGCGATTGGTGACCGCGCGATTGACTTCACCATGACGTCATACGACCAAGTACTCGAGTCTAATCCGATAATCGGGCTGCGCCATAGCATTATTCACTCGAACCTGCCCACAGACTACGCGATGGATCTTATGGTTAAGCTACAGCGAAAATTTGATACAGGATACCCTGAAGTGCAACCCGCGTTTTTGTGGTGGATCGGCGATACCTATGTCGCTAATTTCGGACCGGAACGCAGTCTTAGGGTACTGCCCCTTCGTACATTCGAGAACCGCGGTATATTGTGGGCTGGCTCTTCCGACTTTGATGTATCTCCATATGCCCTGCGCCATGCGTTCTGGGCTGCTTCGACGCGTCAGCCTATGTTAGGTACCCACGGAACTAACCCATGGGGAACAGACGAGACAGTATCGATCCATGAAACCCTGCGCGCTTATACAGCCACGGCCTCGCGTCAGGTATTTCTCGAAGACAGAATTGGAACTATTGAAGTAGGAAAACTTGCCGACATTGTCGCATGGGATCGGAATCTCTACACAATACCCACTCATGAACTCAAAGAAGTTAAAGCAACCCTGACCATCATGAATGGAGAGATTGTTTATCCCGTTTCTAACCAGCCACGTTAAATGAAGTTATAAGTCCAATCTGTCGTTGCATAAACTAATTACAATCAATACGGATACTACACATTGACGGACCCTGCATTCACTCCAGACCAAAAGGGATTACAAAAGGCGCTTGATGCGCTCCTCGGCAGTACACAAAACTCGACTGGTTCAGAATTAGATGATTCCTTGCCTGAATCAGGAATTGGCGAATACAAGACCCTGGAATTGCTTGCGCCGATGATTTTAGATGGTGCTCGTAAATTGGGCGCGGAAGGCGCATTCGCGCACATGGACCCCCCCACCCCGTGGATCACTTGGGCCACCACCCTGTGGAATGCATCGCTTAACCAAAACCTACTCCATCCAGACGTTGCACCAATAGCCCGTGACATCGAAACTCGCACAGTAGGTTGGTTAGCACCCTGCTTTGGGATGACCGGTGGACATATGACACCTGGATCAACAGTAGCCAATTTAACAGCCCTTTGGGCGGCCCGGGAATTAAAAGGCCTAAAGCGTGTTGTCGCATCAAAGGCCGCACACCTATCGATAGGAAAAGCAGCTCATATTTTAGGGCTGGATTACACAACCGTCGAAACCAATAATATTGGACAAATAGATCAGAAATACCTGCCTCACGATCTCTCCGACTCAGCACTGGTTCTTACTGCTGGCACAACAGCCACCGGTGCTATCGACGAGCTTGAATTGGGACTAAATGCCGCATGGCGCCATATTGATGCTGCCTGGGCAGGCCCTCTTAAACTATCCGAAAAACACCGTGCAAAGCTGAATGGATTGGAAATGGCAGACTCCGTATCTATCTCAGCCCATAAATGGCTTTTCCAGCCCAAAGAATCAGGCTTAGTCCTCTTCCGAGATGTATCTCCAGCCCACGACGCCATAAGTTTTGGTGCCGATTATTTGACAGTTCCCAATATCGGCATACTCGGTTCGCATGGTGCTACTGCAGTACCTTTACTCGCTACTCTGCTATCCTGGGGAAGGGTAGGACTGGAATACCGGATTAACACTGCAATGCAACTGGCAGATGATTTAGAGACCTACCTTAAGCTGCAAAAAGAAATCGCTGTTTATGGCCCTAATGAAAGCGGCGTTCTTCTTTGGCGGATAAAGGAATTTTCCGATATGCGTCCAATACTGGGAAAACTGCCAACCGGCTCAGCATCATATACACATGTCGACCAAACAGATTGGATTCGTCATGTGGCGGCCAACCCTAATGCAAATATTGACCTTCTAAAAGGTGCTATACAGAAAATTCTCATTGAATTCAGCTAGCGTAAAACTAGTGGCATGTTTCGAAAAGATTATTCAGGGCCTGAATGAGTCTCTTCGTTCCATGATTCAGCACGCTCTAAACTTTTTGCATAAGGTTTAATACCCAAAGCAAGACTAATAGCCGCTACTGACATCGTAATAGCACTGACAATCGCTAAGGAATAGCGCAGATCGTTCTCGTTTTGAAATACGTAGTCTGTTATCAGGGCAATAGATGTTGCGCCGAAAGAAATCGCACAAAAAACTGATATCACAAAAAATATAGCAATTACCTGTGCACGCATTTGGTTAGGGGTAATTAACTGGATAGCAACCGGGGATAGTGCCTGTTGCAGCGCCAAAGTAAATACGGCCAGACAAAGCATTGGAATAACCAGAGACATCGAAGGCATCAAAGGGGTAAGGGCCATGAATGGCATAGCAAGCGCAAAAAAGATAGCTAGTGCGCGAAGAGCTGCATCCTTATAACCCCGAGCAGTCATCCAATCGCATAACCAACCACCAACGTAAGTTCCAGTCGTGCCCAAAATAGCAAGTTGCGTACCAAACAACATTCCCGCATCACTAATATCCCAAGCATGGGTACGACGAATAAATTCAGGGATCCAGAATAAAAAACCGTAAAAAGCCATGCCCCCAGCCGCATAACCGAGAAAAATAGACCCGAAGGTGCCCCGGTTAGTCCACATGAAATCTATAATTTCTTTAATTGGTACGCCACCGCCGTCCGCCCTCTCAATAACATTTTTTCTAACTGGTTCTCTCACAGTAAGCATCATAACCAACACAAGTAATATGCCGGGAGCACCGACTATCATGAAGGTGAGCTGCCATGGTAATACCGTACCGATGATGGGTAGGTCGATAGCGCCAGCTCGGCTTATGGCTCGAATTGCTGCTCCGCCTAAAACTAGAGCCAGCCCAGCACCCAAATAAACACCAATCGCATAAACCCCGACAGCTCGTCCTAGTTTCTCCTTTGGAAAATAGTCAGCAATCATCGAATAGGCGGCTGGTGTTAACGAGGCCTCACCTACCCCGACAGCAATACGGGTCACGAATAGTTGTCCAAAGCTTTTTGCGAGCCCACAAGCCGCCGTAGCTATGCTCCACAAAAATATTCCGGCACTAATCAACTTTCGACGGCTGTAGCGATCAGCTAAGCGTGCAATCGGTACCCCCATCGTGACGTAAAAGAGTGCAAATGCGAACCCCATGAGTAAGCTCATCTCCGTATCGCTAATTTGAAGATCATGGCGTATTGGCTGTACCAAAAGAGTAATAACTTGACGATCAATAAAAGACACGACCTGAGCCACCATAAGCACAACAACCACATACCATGGATATATAAGGCGACTCCGGGATGTTGGGTGGGGATCGGACATTTTTTCTTTAATCTTACCTGGCAGGGCTCTGTTACTATGCTAGCCCTAAGAACAATAAGAAACAAACAACCACAACAAAGTTTGCAGCGATTCACATGAACCGACGTAAAAATAACTTAAATCCAATCGGGCTGGAGGTTTTGCGTGGAAAACTTGCCGCTGTAGCCGATGAAATGGAGTTCGTGCTCCTAAAAAGTTCCTACTCGTCCATTGTTACAGAAGCACTGGATGCTACTTGTGCACTATTCGATGCCCAAGGACGCACAATTGCCCAAGCTTGCGCCATCCCTGTTCATTTGGGGGTACTTTGCGAGCTGGGGCAGCGTTTTGCCTCGCGATACCCCGCTAATGAGGCCGAGGATGGCGACATCTATATTGTGAATGACCCGTATTCAGGCGGCACCCATCTCCCTGATATTGCCGTAGCTACTCCCGTATTCTGCGATAGTAATCTGGTGGGCTACGTAGCAAGCATGGTGCACCACCAGGATCTTGGTGGCTCAGCCCCCGGCAGCACGTCGGCCAATGCCTACGATCATCTTGCAGAAGGGTTACGTATTCCACTAATACGCCTCGCCAGAGCTGGGAACTGGGACCAGAATAAACTGGATATAATGGCAGCAAATAGCCGCTCACCCACTAACTTTCTCGGTGACCTAAGTGCCCAAGTTGCTGCCTGCCGCACCGGTGAGCGACGTCTGCAAAAGATCTTTGAGGATGGCGGCCTAGAAGATGTCAATGGTGGGCTAAGTGCCTTAATGAATTACGCAGAACGTCTTACACGAGTAGCAATAGCTAATATTCCGGATGGCAAGTACAGTTTTGCAGACTGGCTGGATGATGATGGCCTATCTCCAAACACAGCACCAGTTAAGATTGCTGTAACCATTGTAGTACATGGCTCTGAAATAGAGTTTGATTTTACAGGGACCGACAATCAAGTTAAGGCTGCTATAAACAGCGTCCGTTCCTCTACCATTGCCGTTGTTTACTACGCAGTGCGTGTACTTACCGGCGATGATGCTCCAAATAATGATGGCTGCTATCGACCGATTTCTATAAAACTTCCGCCCGGGAGCATCACCAATGCAGAATTTCCCGCGCCCGTAAATGCCCGAATGATCACTGTGCACCGGATCGGTGACGTTGTACTTGGAGCACTGGCCCAAGCCGTACCACAAAAAATAGCAGCTGCCGGTTGTGGACAAACCTCCGTATTGCCGGTAGGCGGGATCAATATCGATACTGGAAAATCATTCGTTGGTATCCTCGGCGGGCCTTACCGAGGTGGCATGGGTGCGCGCTTTAACAAAGATGGTATAGATGTCACTGATCATGACATTTGTAACGTCTACCACGTGCCGATCGAGGTAAATGAGGCAGAACTACCCGTGCGATATAGAAGCTTACAATTATGGTGCGATTCTGGAGGTGCAGGAACCTGGCGCGGCGGACTTGGCTACCACGCTGATCTAGAGTGGCTCGGCGGTGATGCGTCAGTATCGTTACGCCGTGAACGCCATAAAATTGGCCCATGGGGGCTTCATGGTGGCTTATCTGCACCCACATGCAGATCAACACTTGTGAGAGTTGATGGATCAGTCAGTGATTTGCCAGGTAAGATGCTAGCTCCTATTCAACAAGGCGACCGGCTGAACTACTGGACTACCGGTGGCGGTGGCAATGGACCACCAATAGGGAGAGATCCGAATTCGGTTCTTGCCGATGTGCTTGATGGCAAAGTGTCCGAAACCGCCGCTCTGGAAATTTATCGCGTCGCACTGGAAAATAATGAAATTCAGTGGCAAGAAACTAAATTACTGCGCGACACTGTAGAGTGAGTGCACCCTGACTAAGGAGAGTTCGATGTCCGACAAACCACTTCCCAATCCTGAAACTTGGCCAGGTCATACAGGCAACTGGAATCGCTGGCCCAATGACCTTGGAACGCTTAACTTGCTCACACCCGAGGTAATCCTAAAAGCAATTCAAACTGTAAAGTCGGGAAAGGTGATCTCATTGAGCCGCCCAGTCACTGATCGAGAACCAATTCGAGGGGATGTCTGTTACGAACATACAATGCTAAATGCGGGAAGTTGGGATCTCGAGCCAGATCGCATGGAATCGCTTAATTCAGCTGATCATGTAGCATTTAGAACCCATGGAATGGTAAACACTCATTTAGACGCATTGGCGCATGTAGGCCATGACGGTAAAGGTTTTAACGGCATAGATTTCCAATCGATGGTAACAAAAGATGAAGGGGTCAAACATGGTGCAATCGACGCAGCCCGAGGGATCGTAACTCGCGGCGTCCTGATTGATATTCCTCGGATGCGCGGTGTCTCCCATCTTAAGCCAGGCGAATTTGTTAAACCGGATGAAATAGAGTCAGTGGCCCATCAACTAGAACCGGGAGATGCTGCTCTGATAAGGACTGGCGCGACGCTTGAAGACGGTATCCCACCCACAGATGAAAGTTGTCGGCACGGGATCTGGCAAGGTTTACATCCGGAATGTGTTGAGGTACTGGCGACCCGTGATATTGCAGTGTTAGCTACAGATTGCCCTGGTGATGTTTTTCCATCCCCCTATGGCCATATCGTCAGGTCTCCAGTGCACACACTATGCCTGACTTATTATGGCATTCACCTGCTGCACAATATGGATCTTGAGGGTTTTGCAAAAACTTGTGAACGCGAAACACGAAGTACTTTCCTCTTCGTGGTCACAAGTCTCCATCTGGAACGAGCCACCGGCTCCCTGACCAGCCCTGTCGCAATTCTGTAAAATGCCATGTAGAGGCAGTCCGAATTATTCACCTTTGATCGACTCAGAGTGCCTAAATATCGTCAAAGTGATATGTTGATTCTCAACAATAACAAGAATAATGGTGGAACATGTTTAAAAAATTAACCTGGACTCTGACACTCATAGTCACACTAGTTGTCCCCGGTTTCAGCCAATCAGCTGATAGTTTAAAAGTATTTATTTCAGTCGATATGGAAGGTGTTACCGGAGTTGTCAGTGGAGACGATGCGAGTCGTGGTGGCTATGACTACGACTACTTCAGAGAAATCATGACCCGTGAGGCCAATGCAGCAATTGAGGGAGCTCTTGCGGCCGGTGCCACAGATATAGTTGTTCGAGACTCTCATGGCTCGGCCTTAAATCTGCTACCAGAGATGCTGAATCATAACGTAAAATTTATCCGTGACTGGTCAGGCGGCCCAATGTGGATGATGGAAGGGATCGATGCCAGTTATGATGCCGCGGTTTTTGTTGGATATCACGCAAAGGCAGGTACTCCCAACGGAGTACTGGATCACACATCCTCAGGAAATATCATGGATGTATCCGTTAATGGATACTCGCTCCCAGAAACTGGTTATAACGCGCTAATGGCAGGCTATTACGATGTGCCAGTTGTCTTTGTAGCCGGTGACAAAGCTGTCTGCGATCAAGCCAAAGAGTTACTGGGTAGCGTTGAAACAGTAGCTGTAAAAGAAGGTATCGGTGCTGCAGCCCTGAATCTCCATCCGGCAGTAGCCCGTGATCGTATTCGCTCTGGCGTAGAAAAAGCATTGAAAAACCTTGCTGACTATAAACCCTACAAACTGACATCCCCATTAACGATGGTTCTTAAACTGAAGACAGAGCAAAGGATCTACGAGGGTGCCATTTATCCGGGCGCCAAGCGCACCGGAGACTGGGAACTGACTTATGTTGCGCAAGACGTTATGGAGCTAATGCGTGCCTACAGTGGAATGCGGAAATCACTTTAACTAATCGAAATAAAATAAAAATACTGGAGAAGAATGATGAGACTTTTAAACGTGCGCAGCTGTGTTATTGCTTTAATTAGTTGGGTAGCCGTTGGCAGCATGGTTCATGCCGACCACCATCTGGGAGATGAAGACGTTGCGACGGCGATCAAAGCGGTAAACCAAAAACTGATGGATTGCTTGAATTCTGGTGATACAGAGTGTGCCGCTATGCAGTACACAAGCAACGCAGTTTATTTGGCGCCAAATGCCGAGCCACTAAAAGGCAGGGAGGCCATTAAAGCAAATATGGGCGATGCCGGAACAACCTTACAGTTAATAGCAGATGAAATAGAAGTGTACGGTGATACAGCCTCAGAATTAGGAACCTATGTCATCGAAACTAGAGACGGCAAACACCTTGATCATGGTAGTTACATAGTCATCTGGAAAAATACCGATGATGGCTGGAAGCTCCATTGGGACATCTTCAACACCAACATGGCGGGTAACTAAACCGGATTAATCCGATTATAAGTAAAAGGATCAGCCCACCGGGCTGGTCCTGCTTACTCTAATAATTAAGATTTCTAAGGGCCCAATTTGTATTAGTCCTTGTTCATAAAATATTTTAAAAACCAATCAAGCGCCGTTTGCATTTTCTCCATTTCGACTTGCATATCGCCCAATTCTTGACGCATCTCCACAACCAAAAACCAGACCCCTGCGGCAATTACTGTAAGAACAATTTTCGTATAGGTATCTGCTTTCATGGTTATTCCTAAGTTGGTGCCAAAATTTTATTCAGAAGAATAAAAGAAATACGAATATAAATGGAGATAAGAATAAGGCTAAAAGTGCCATAAGGATCAGTAGCTTTACTAAGCTTCCGAACTGCTTGTTACCCATAAATTACCCGAGTCTGAAAAATCAAAGGGGTCATCCGTAACCCCTTGATTTAATTGGCGTCCCCAAGGGGATTCGAACCCCTGTTGCGGCCGTGAAAGGGCCGAGTCCTAGGCCTCTAGACGATGGGGACACTAAAAAGCGTCAGGCCACATATTGCTACATACCATACAAGCTATGGGTCTTTGGTGGAGCTAGGCGGGATCGAACCGCCGACCTCTTGCATGCCATGCAAGCGCTCTCCCAGCTGAGCTATAGCCCCTTGGAGGCGAGGACTTTACGTAGCACACCCAGCCCTGTCAAGAAGCACTAATAACCACTAACCTGCATTGGCACGCTTCGCAATTAGCCGAATGGCCTGCTCGATTCTCTTACAGGTTCTTTCCCGTCCAACAAGGTACAGAGTTACATCAATCGGCGGCGATACACTCGAACCAGTAACTGCTACCCTCATTGGTTGCCCAAGCTTACCAAGCCCAATATTATGCCGTGCAGCAATACTTTTGACAGCCTGATCGATTGATTCTGCAGTCCATTTATCGAGATTCGAAAGTTCTTCTAAAACGTCGCGCATGGGCTCTAGAACTACGGGTCTGAGATGCTTTTTTTGAGCCTTTGGCTCAATGACATCAAAATCTTCGTAGCAATAGCGGCATTTATGTACCATTTCTGAAAGCGTATTCGCCCTCTCGCGGAAAGCTTCAACGACGGTCACGAGTGCTGGCCCATTCTCTGCATTCAAATCGTCTTTTTCGAAAAGGGTAACAAGTTTCTTAGCAAGGTCTTCAGCTGGTGCCGCGATAATATGTTGCTGATTTAGCCATAGAGATTTTTCGGGATTGAATGCCGAAGCAGATTGATTAATGCCATCTATATCAAATAGCTCAATCATTTGATTTATTGAAAATATTTCTTGATCCCCATGAGACCAGCCAAGTCGAACCAGGTAGTTAAGTAATGCTTCCGGCAAGTATCCCTGCTGCCGATATTCCCTTACGTCAACTGCGCCGTGCCGTTTGGAGAGCTTAGCTCCATCCTGGCCCAGTATCATCGGCAAATGCGCATAAATCGGGGTAGTAGCTCCAAGAGCAGATAACATATTCATTTGGCGAGGAGTATTGTTTAAATGGTCATCGCCACGAATGACATGAGTAATGTCCATATCAGAATCATCTACGATTACGGTAAAATTGTAAGTGGGCATTCCATTAGAACGAGCGATTATCAGATCATCGAGTTCTTCGTTACGAAAAGCCACCCTACCCCGCACCTGGTCCTCAACAATCACCTCACCAGAGATCGGGTTCTTAAAACGAACAACAGGATCAACACCTTCTTTTGGTGCCGTCCCAGACCTGCATCTACCGTCATAGCGGGTCTTCTCGCCATTTTCCATTTGTTTCGCACGCAGGGCCGCCAACTCTTCCTTACTGCAATAACAATGATATGCGTGACCGTCACCTAACCATTGGTCAATAACCTCAAGGTAGCGTTCTAATCGGTCACTTTGATAAAACGGACCTTCATCCGGATGGAGACCCAACCAGTCTAAACCGTCCAGAATGGCATCAACATTTTTCTGGGTAGATCGCTCCCTGTCAGTATCCTCAATACGCAGAACAAAACATCCACTTTTGCTGCGCGCATAAAGCCAGCAAAATAACGCCGTCCGCACACTGCCAATATGCAAGACTCCCGTCGGACTAGGTGCAAATCGGGTTTTTACCATTTTAAATAAGGAATAAGCAGCACAAGTTCTAGATACTAGCGATCAGTACTCACCGGAGCCAGCAGTTCAGCCTCAATTAACAAATTTTTAGCATGCAAAATTTTCATGTACGGAGTCTCAGCTCTATTCGCAATATCTAATAGAGAATGTTTCCCGTCGGACATGTTCAGCACCCAGAGTATCGCCAGTTGCAGGGCGGCAGAATCATTGTCGCCGCCAATCAAGCTATAAAGACCGCGACGTCCCAGCTGTGGCTCACCTTTTGGATACAAATTGATAAAGGTATCGTTTGTTTCCAGAATCGTAATTGCCTGCGTAACAAGATCCAGTGAAATTGATAAGTCTTTAGCGGAAATAAAATCAAGATTATCCGCAGAAGTATGATATTCGGGAAATTCCCCATACTGGCTGCGCTGAAACAGTCCTACCGGCAAATTAAATCCTGGAGAACAATACTGCCGCTCATCATAGCCATAAGGCCAAAACTCCTTGACCGAGGCGGTATCTATCTCCGACATTTTAAGCACATGTGCCATCGCCGTATCAATTAAGCCATCGCCACGGCGACTACATTTATAAAGTGGTCCTCCATCATCTCCAACGCAAGAAACCACAAGACCACTAACTATGTTCTGCAGCTGGTCCTGATTTTTAGCAAGCCACGTAATTGCCCCTATAGTGCCGGGAGCAAAAATTAAGCGATAATTTAATTTGCGTCTCGCTCCTAAAGAATCCAACCATCGTGCTACTTCACAAAGCAGTGCGATACCAGACAAATTATCATTGGCTAGCGAAGGATGACAGGTGTGAGCACACAAAAGAATTTCATCCTCACTTGTCCCGGGTATTTCAACTTCTGCATACGTGAGGCTGCCATCCGTCAACTCTGAATCAATCAAAACCTCGTACTGCTCCTCCTGCATATCATCCAGCACATTTTTGGAGAGGCAAAAGCCCCAATCATCATTGAAATAGCCGGTTCGATACGGAATTTGGTCAGGGAAGTCAGGCAAGGTATGTAAATGCGGCGCAAGCTCGTCTAGCGTTAGCGTCGTTTTCACAGGCTTGCTATAACCCACGACATGTAAATTGGATTCTTGGAAGTCAACAATTCGCTCACCATCCAAGTTAGCAATATACGCGTCTCGTATATTCCACTCCTGAGGAACCTGCCAATCCAACACATCCGTACCCGTAGCAACTTCGTAAACTTTTATGGGTAACCTTTTGGCTACCGCCGCAAGGGTTTCTCGAACACCCTCACCGGTAAGACTGCGACAGATAGGAAACAGGTCGCTCGCCATTTCATACATGCGTGTCCCGGCAGCTTTTAGTTCCAAATTATCCATCACGTAATCTGTCACAAAATTTCAGTATCCGGAATTGGCACAATAAATTTTCCACCCCACTCTCGAACAAATTCGTTCTGAGTCATTATTTCTTTCTTGAGATTCCAAGGCAGAATTAATAAGTAATCTGGCTTTCTGTCCTTAATGATAGCGGGATCCAGAACAGGAATCCTTGTCCCAGGCAGATATCGTCCCTGCTTATGGGGACTTCGGTCAACGACGAAGTCGATAAACTCTGTACCGATTCCACAATAATTTAACAAGGTATTACCCTTTGAAGCTGCACCATAAGCTGCAACCGTCTTCCCTTTTTCCTTCAAATCGATTAGAACCCTAAGTAAAGATCTCTTAACCTGCTTTACCTTTTTCTCGTAACCTTGGTAATAAGGTAAGGCATTCATTCCCAATTCATTTTCCCGCGTCAGTAATTCCGTTACACGCTGGCAAGTTTCACGAGCAGCATCCTTGTGGCAGGCATAGATACGAATTGATCCACCATGAGTTGGCAACTCCTCTACATCAAACATGCGAAGTCCATGGTGTTCAAAAACCCTGCTGACAGCAGAAAAGGAAAGGTATGAGAAATGTTCATGGTAGATAGTGTCGAACTGATTTTGTTCGACCAGTCGTTGTAGGTGCGGAAATTCCATCGTAATTATGCCGTTTTCTGACAATAATTGTTTCATACCACCGACAAAATCATTGATATCGGGGACGTGCGCAAGCACGTTGTTACCGAGGACCAGATCTGCCTTTCCTCCCGTTTTCGCTGTGTTCTTGCCCAGTTCTGTGCCAAAAAACTCGACTAGGGTTGGTATTCCTTTATCAATTGCCACCTGTGCCGTATTCGCAGTCGGCTCAATACCCAAGACCGGAACATTGTATTCAGAAAAATACTGGAGCAAATATCCATCGTTACTTGCCAATTCAACGACAAGCGAATTTTCGTTAAAACCAAATCGATCCACCATCATTTCGACGTATTTTTTTGCATGCTCCAGCCAACTTGGCGAGTAGGACGAGAAATAGGTGTAGTCATCACTAAAAATTTTCTCCGCCGATTCAAATTCCGGCAGCTGTACCAAAAAACACTGGTCACACACAAAAACATGTAAAGAGTAAAATGGCTCCATGCCAATCAATTGCTCTTTTGAAAGCATATCGTTAGAGATCGGTGTAGCTCCGAGGTTGACAAACGTGTGTCTGAGCTTTTCTCCGCAAAAGCGGCATTCAATTTTTGTCATGACTTCGCCTGCTATTTATTGACTAATACAAGTGCAGTGGTCAATCTCAAAGTTCACTGACCAAGCTCCAATTTCGATCCTTATCAGAAATAATTATTTCGTGTGGTTCGATGGGCCAATCAATATTGATATCTGGATCATCCCATCGAAATCCATGAGCCGAATCGCGGTGATAATATTCGCTATGCATGTATGCCAACTCTGTATCATCAGCTAAAGTTAAATACCCGTGAGCGAAACCGGCTGGTATGTAGAGAGTCAGATGGTTGTTCGCCGATAACTCGACATGAGTCCATCGAAGATAACTTGTCGACTCCGGCCGTATATCGACCACTACGTCAAAAATCGCACCTCTTGTGCAACGAACAAACTTAACCTCTTCATACGGTGCTTTTTGATAGTGCATACCACGTAAAGTGCCAGCCGCTGAATTAAAAGATATATTGGTTTGAACTACTTCGGAAACTAGTCCCTGGGCCTCTAGTTCGCGCCGGGACCACGAACGCGCAAAAAAACCGCGATTATCAGAAATTTTATCCGGAGCTATGAGCCAGACACCTGGTATAGAAAGCTCTTTGAATTGCATGATTTAGACCTTTGCTCGCAAACTTTCATCCAGCCTGCCTGATTTTCGATGTTGCTCTAGCATCTTTAACCGAATCAGGTTAGATGTCCGGAAATCTGCGTCACCGAAATCCATTGACTCGAGTCCGAATTTGAGCTCTCGGATTGACTGCGCAAGTCCAATTTGTGGTAGATGATTCGGTGCAAGCGACTCATACAAAGAGAAATCCACTCTGTAGCTACGTTTATCGGGGGCAGCATTCTTATTAATATCTATTTCAATACCATTCATTTCTTTACTAACAGCTTCAGCTAAGTCTCGGATCTGATAATTCCATTCCGTGCGTCCTGCATTAACTGAAAGAAAAGGACCTCCACTATCCAGATCACGCTTAACCGCCCATTCTGCAGCCCGCGACATATCTTTAACATCGATCAAAGGTCGCCATGGGCTCCCATCACTGAGTATTTGTATCTTCCCTGTAGCAACCGCTGACGCTACAAAATCATTTAGTACTAGATCTAATCGCAGCCTATCACTCATTCCACACGCAGTCGGAAACCTCAAACAAGTAACCACAAAAGAGTCATCCGCAAGCCCTTCTATTTCAGCTTCTGTGCCAATTTTAGAACGCGCATATTCAGTCAGCGGGTGCAATTCTGAATTTTCATCGCGCGCAGCACCCTCGGCATAACCATACACACTGCAACTAGAAGCAAATACAAACGAGCGAACACCGGCTTTCTTTGCGGCAGCAGCCAGCCTTACACTGGCATGCTGGTTAATGTCAGCAGTAACAGCCTCAAACGCCTTCCCCATCGGATCATTGGAAATTGCCGCCAAATGCACCACAGCATCAAAGCCCTCAAGATCGTTTGGTGCAACTTCTCGTACATCCTTAAACCATTGTTGGTCGAGCAAAATCTCGGGCATTAATTTCGCTCCGGTCAGACAATGAGCGAAAAAACCCGTATCTAAACCAATAAGCGCAGGCTCAACGAAACTTTTTTGAAAATGTCGGGTCATTACCGGACCGACGTAACCCATGTTTCCGGTTATCAGGATTTTCATACTTGTAACCTCACTGAGGCTAGTCAGTGTTGACCGCAGCAACTTTGGGTAACTGCTCTTCCTCGAGCATAGGTTCTTGAGCACCGACAGTATTTTCAACCTGCTCTAAAATCCATGGGTAGGTTTTAGCAAGCCCATCCATCAAACTTTCAGACGGTGACCAGCCCAATTTATTGGCTATCAACCGATTATCGGAGTTTCTTCCGCGGACTCCTAACGGTCCCGGTATATGATTTAGGTTCACTGATTTCCCCGCGATTTCCATAATCATTTGCGCGAGCTGATTGATGCTAACCATCTCCTCTGAACCAATGTTAACCGGCCCTGTCCAGGCAGAGCGCATCAGTCTGATAGATCCTTCAAGACATTCATCAACATAGAGAAAGGAACGGGTTTGACTTCCATCCCCCCAAATTTCAATTTCTCCACCATTGCTTGCCTGGGCTATTTTACGGCACAACGCAGCCGGCGCCTTTTCACGACCGCCATCCCAAGTACCTTGAGGGCCAAAAATATTATGGTAACGTGCAACCCGTACCTGCATGCCGTAATTACGATGAAAAGCTAGGTATAACCGCTCACTAAATAATTTTTCCCAGCCATATTCACTATCCGGATTCGCCGGATAAGCAGATCCTTCCGCAGTCATAGGATTATCGGGATCAAGCTGATTATGCTCTGGATACATACACGCGGAAGAAGAATAAAAAATTCGGTTGCAATTCCTTTTCCAGCAAGCGTCTAAGATATTCAAATTAATCAGCGCTGAGTTGTGCATGATATCGGCATCATTTTCGCCCGTGAATACAAAACCCGCACCACCCATATCCGCAGCTAACTGATATACCTCATCAAATTTTCTATCTACGCTATCCCTGCAGGTTTCCGGATCACGCAGATCACCAACAATAAAATCGTCTGCAACGGTGTTATCAAATTCGGGATACTTGAGATCGACCCCGCGTACCCAGAACCCCTCTTCCTTAAGGCGTTTAACTAGGTGAGATCCGATAAACCCTCCTGCTCCGCATACAAGTGCCGTCTTCATGACATGCTCCTTAATAGGCCCAATTACTCTAAAGTCTTGCCGCCGGCTTGTCCGACGCCTCCGTACTTCGCGTATTTGTCTTTATTACAATACTTTCTCGATCGATCTGGTTAGCAACAATACGGCGGTGTCCTTGACGCCGGTCTGCTCCCGAACGTCGCTCGACGCGAATACCATTGATAGTGAAACCTTGATCTCGTTTCCTTCGATCTATAATAATCCTACGATCGACCTTAGTTTCGGACCGGCGGTTAATCGACCGACTAAGAAAACTCAGTTTCTGCCACGTTCTATTTATCGTGAAGATGTATATAACGCTCGCTGATAAAAACATTGCCAGAATCAACGATTCTGAGAATCCGTTTAACGTTGCAAAAAGACCAAATAACATACCTGCGGCAGCAACGCCGACTAAACCGAGCCATGTTGCAGTGACCGAAAATTTGGCCAATAGAAATATATGGTGGATGTGCTCGCGGTCCGCTGTGAATGGAGAAATACCTCGACTAACGCGCCGAAAAATCATTCCCACGGTATCTAGTAGTGGAATCATACAAAACCATAGGGCAGTTACTGGAGGCATTGCGCGGTCACTTCCCTGACATAATCGAACACTCACGTAAAGGACAGATAAGCCCAATAAATAGCTCCCAGCATCTCCAAGGAAAGCCTTTGCCTGCTTCCGCCCAGGAAACCGGATATTAAATATAAGGAAACCTATGAGACCTCCGGAAAGAGCTAGTATTAGCAACAATTCCGATTGCTTGCCCGCTAAAGCTGCAAGAATACCAAGCCCAATTAAAGCAACAAGGGTAAAGGTCCCGCAAAGACCATCTACACCATCGGACAGATTGAATGCATTAATAATTCCTACTCCGGCAAATACCGTAAATGGAATAGCAAACCATCCGAGTTTTATTGTGCCTAATGCTGGGAGAATAGTTCCTAGATCGACTAAATAAGCATTGCCAGGTATCGCAACAAACAATACTGCACCGGCCTGACACGTAATGCGAGCAATTGGAGGTATGCCAGCAGCGTCATCCCAAATACCAACAGCAACAAGTAGGGAAGCGGCAGCAAAAAATTGCCAGTGCTCAGCAATAATACCTTGAGGGCCCAACATGACTAGCAAGCCCCCAAATATTGCAATTCCACCTACAAGAGGAACATCGCCATTATGCGACTTACGGTCGGTGGGAGAATCAACTAGACCAATCGCGGGCGCAAGACGACGCGCCACTTCGACAAGTATCGTGGTGACTACCAGAGCTAACATCCCAGTAAGCATGGTTCTCACATAAAGCCTTTTTATTGTTTCTTAAATACAGACGTTTTCTATTGGGATATAGCATAAGATAATGCACTAATGTTAAAACATGAAATACGTCACATTTCTGGGTCTGCGCAGTAAATAAGGTTATGAATTTATTTAGCAAAATTTGTTTAATAAAGCATCTCAATAGATTGCATTAAGGCGTCGGAATTCCAAAGGAAAATTTTTTTTCGACTTCATAAAGGCTTAAATCTGTTGCTGCCGGTACCGGATCACCCTCCAAAAAAACTTTGGTGCCGAAACCAAACTTCTGCGCCAAAGTCGGCGTGGCTCCTGAATTAATCTAGGCAACCATTCGAAGCCCATATTCTGCCAAAACGGGCCTACTCGCTTTATATTACCGACGAAAAAATCGAATGCTGCGCCAATCGGACCTGCAAAATTTACGTCCAACCGGTGTCTGTGCTCGAAAATCCATTTCTCTTGCTTGGGGGCCGTTAGTCCCACCCAAAGAACATCCGGCGAAGCCTCGTTTATTGCTTGGATCATTTTCTCATTGTCATCAGCTGAAAATTCCGACTTGTAAGGCGGCGAATAAGTCCCAGCAACAATTACATTTGGGAATTTTATGGCCATCCTTCTCCGGATCTTTTTTAAAGTTTGTTCAGTTGATCCCAGAAAAAAACAGCTGCCGCCTGTCGTCTTATCCATGGTTTCTGTAATCCCCAAGAATACGTCCATACCAGTGACTCGCCGGTTCAAGTCGCCACTAGAGATACGAGATGCATAAACAACTCCAATACCATCAGCTGTCAAGAAATTCGCATGATCCAGGGACATTTGAAAAACTTG
Organism: uncultured Woeseia sp.; assembly: GCA_913031125.1. Classification (GTDB taxonomy): domain Bacteria; phylum Pseudomonadota; class Gammaproteobacteria; order Steroidobacterales; family Woeseiaceae; genus SZUA-117. The sequence continues at coordinate 19,616 of CAJWFK010000038.1, forward strand.
ATCATCTTCTGCTATCACTGCTGCATGAGGATTAAGGCAAGCGAAATATTTACACTGGCGATAATTTTCTTCAATGCCACACATTACCCAACTTATTATTTGAGAAATTGAGTCAGTGCAAACGCCGTAACCAATAATATCTTCTTTATTCAAATTCATTTTTTCAATTTTAAAGTGGATTCAATATTTTGTAGAACATACGCCAAATGTTACTGCCGTTAATCATTGATGAAATGTTTTTGATGCCAAGACCATGCTGTTTCGACGATTGAATCAAGTGATGAATAACTTGGCTCCCAACCGAACTCATCTCGGATACGATTGCTTTCCGCCACAAGGAATGGTGGATCACCAGGCCTTCTTTCCCCCTCCACAACCTCAATTTTTTTACCGGTTAATCGTCTCGCTGCATCAATTACCTCGCGAACCGAACAACCATGACCCACTCCCACATTGTAAGCATCTGTTTTGTTACCGTTTTTTAACATCTCTAGGGCCAGTAAATGTGCGGCAGCTAAATCGGTAACATGTATATAATCGCGAACACATGTGCCATCCGGGGTATCATAATCCGTGCCAAAAATAGTGATATTGTCACGCTTGCCGCCCGCCGCATCTAGAACCAAAGGAATCAAGTGCGTCTCAGGATTATGATCTTCGCCTATTTCACAGTGAGGATCAGCTCCGGCTGCGTTAAAATACCTAAGTGCAATAGATCGCAGTCCATAAGCGGCATCATAATCTCGTAGTATCTGCTCGACCATCAACTTTGTATGTCCATAAGGGTTAATTGGCCGCTGCGGCTGCAACTCGGAAATCGTTTCCCCATCTGGGATACCATACGTCGCACATGTACTAGAAAAAATAAGCTTGTCTACACCTCCCGCATACAAGGCATCAAGTAATTTCATCGTTCCAATGACGTTGTTCCTATAATATTTAGCTGGATTGGTAACTGACTCACCCACATATGCGTATGCTGCAAAATGAATCGCAGCTATAGGTTCATAACGTTTAATAACTGTTTCTACGGAGGCACTATCAGACGTATCAAAAACTTCCAATGGCCCCCATTTAACGGCCCAATCATGACCATAAACAAGATTATCAAGCACAACCGGCTGATAACCCGCTTGAGACAATGCCTTACAGGTATGGCTACCAATATAGCCAGCACCTCCGGTTACTAATACGTTTTCCAATTTGATTATGCCCTCATAGCTGCAGTCTTACTTCTCATTCAGTAATTATTGCTTATTTAGAAAAACAAAAATGATAACGGACTCACATTCTAGATTCGCTCAAAGTAACCTTATCGTATAATCTTTACAGGTTATTTTAGTCCTTCGCTCCTGCATCCATAAAAAACTAATATGGCATCGCAGTTAACAAGGTAAAATGTATGAATTTAGTTGCAACACCATCTGAGTTCAGTTAACAACAAGAAATACTGCTAAAAAATAAATTTCAGAATTTGCCAGCAGTAAACCAAACAAAAAATACGTAGGACTAAAGAAGGTAATGGACGTGGCCATGGGATATCTTCGTACTATGATATGTGACTGAGTTCACAACTTAGGACTTGTGAACCACGCATATTGCCCCTAACCATATCCTCTGTGTTCAGACCCATATAGACTACGGAGTATAAATTGTTAAGCCGTGGCAACAAAAAGACATAACAATTGAATTTCTTAAAGGATCTGGGATAACAATTAGATGGCAAAAAGAATTAATCTTCTCAATAGCATATGTACGATCTTTATTATCGGTCTGGCCATCCTTTCCGTAAATCCAGCTATGGGGCAAGAGAACAACAATTCTGAGAAATATCTTATCCATGCCGGTGATCTACTCGAAATCTCAGTATGGCGTGAGGAATACTTAGAACGAGCAGTCGTTGTTCAACCTGATGGACGAATCTCCTTTCCACTAGCCGGCGTGCTAGAAGCATCCGGAAAATCCGTGAGCGAACTTCAAGTCAGTGTCACTGAAAAACTTGCATTATACTTTCCTGATCCGGTTGTAACCGTGTCCATCAAGGAAATTCGAGGAAACACTGTTTATATTCTAGGACAAGTGCAGCGACCAGGACAGATTGTCATGAATCCAGTTATTGATGTGATGCAAGCACTGGCACTGGTGGGAGGTACAACACCATTTGCAGAACTCAATGACATTAAAATACTTCGACGAAACGGCAAAAGTCAGGAACTTATCGAATTTCGCTATGGCGATATAGCTAGGGGCCGCAACCTGGAACAAAATATAATTTTGCAAAGCGGCGATGTAATTATTGTTCCCTAAACAATTTAGCAAAATATTGCGGACGAAAAATATGAAGTTGGACACTATAATGACCAAAGAAAAAGAAAAACATATAGATCCTAGAAGAAATTGGAAACTAGGCGTTCTCATAATATTTATGGCGCCCGCGTCCAATGCCGAATGGCTATTTGATCCTATTGCGCGCGTTGGCTGGGATTACGATGACAATGCTTCAATGTCTATCAGGACCGATGGCGAAGAAAAAATTTCTGGCCCAGTGGCAGAAGCAAGTGTAGAGATGAGAAACGATGGTGAGACATCCTATTTGTCATTGCGCCCAATGTTTCGCAGCCGCAATTACCAGCAAGATGAGTACAACAGGGACTCCGACGATGGGTTCGTTAAAATGCGATGGGGACGGAATACTCAAACAAATAATCTATCCTTTAGCGGCGATTACGCCAATGAATCCGTAAGGACTGCTGAACTTGCAACCGCAGACTTCGATTTTGAATCAGATCCTGGCGATATAGCGGACGATGACACCGGTCGAGTCGGCCTAAGACAAAGGCGAGAGCGACTTCGTCTGCTCCCCAGATGGACCTACCAATTTTCTGACGTATCTTCCATTTTGACGGAAGTTAATTTCCTTGATGTTGCGTATGAAGATCAGCCCGTGGAAACCAATCTTTATGATTACACTGATTCTAGATTCTCGTTTAGTTATCGGCATGCATTATCGGAGACAAACATCGGTATTTTTTCTCTGACCGGTAGAAGCTACCAAACTGATAATATCGGTGGAGATAGTTCTGGTTTTGGTTTTTCCGCAGGCATCAATCGGCGCATGTCCGAAACCACACAATTACGGGCTTTACTAGGCGTTGAACAAACCGAGATTGACAATCCAACCAGCCCGGAGCAAGAAGATCTCGATCCTAGTTTCGTAACAGAAGTTTCTTTACTTAGACAATTGGAAACCACTCGATTGTTAGCTCAGTATCGGCAACGAATTGCCGCAAGTGGCCGTGGCGGCCTGAGACGGCGTAGCGAAGTAACTCTCTCACTGGCGCGAGATTTAAATGAGAAAATTTCTGCGGGCATAGGTTTCCGAGCCTATACCATTGATTCCATTCAGGGCACCACTAAAGAACAAGACTATGTACGGCTTACAGGTCAATTCACTTGGAGAATTACGCCCGCTATCTCTATGGAAGCTGGTTATATTCACACGTTACTTGATCGGCGAGATCTAGGCGAAAGCGCAAATTCTAACCGGTTTACGTTGTGGTTATCTTACAGGCCACTGCCGCGCGGCAGACTGCGTCAGGCTACTATTTTTTAATTACTAAAATACGGATAGGAAAACAGTAACAATGCAGCAGGAAACTTTCAGCATTCAAGATGTAGCAGGCGTTATGAAACGCCGAGGAAAACTAATCGGATGGACTGCTTTGGTGATAGTTCTCCTTAGTCTTGTAGCTGCATACAGCCTAGAGAATCGCTACCGATCGTCCGGCGTTATCCGAATCGAACGACCAGAAGTGTCTGAAAGCTTTATCCGCGAAACCATGGTCAATTCTGATCGTGAGCAAAGAATCGCTCGCATCAATGACGAAGTAATGACCCGTGCAAACCTTGCCGAAATTGTTACCCGTCACAATTTATACCAAAACCTTCGGACAAGCGGCAATCCGGAATCAGTTGTTCCCTTGTTACGTGAAAATTTTGAGCTAGAGTTATTTTATGCGGAAGATGACCCTAGGATAAAAAATGCTGGCGAGGTAACCGGTTTCAGGCTTTCCTATTATCACAAGGATCCTACGATAGCCCGTGATGTTACGAGGGACATAGTCTCCTTGTT
>CAJWFK010000039.1 GCA_913031125.1 uncultured Woeseia sp.
TCAACAACCATTGATAACCACTCATCAAAGGATTGCGTCGCCAATCCGGAGCGACAAATAAAAGTTGTATCTCGCCCGACATTGCTATCAGTCGAGACGGGCCGCCAATCCGCATCGAGAGCCAGGTAATCCGCTTTGGTCATCTGTGACCGAGCTGCTGATGTCTCGTTTGTCGATTTTGCAACGACAGCCGCTGCGCCAGCCAGTAAAGCCTTTTCGATACCGGATCGACTCATTACATGCTCACCCGCGGCACAAATAACCGGATTCTTAAGCTTTGTTTTGCCTATAGAGACAGTCGTTGAGTTCATTAGCGTTTGGCACCTAACCCAAAGTCATACAATTAGCCAAGTAAGCCTGGAATCCAAAGGGAGATACCGGGAAGCAATATCAATAGTGTTACAACTAACACTTCACAACTCAAAAACCAGAAAGTTCCGGTGAAAATTGTTCCCAACGGTATCTTGTCATCGACCACGTTCTTTATTGCATAAACATTCATTCCGACCGGTGGTGTCAGCAGGCCAATTTCAATAAATTTCACCACCAGCACGCCTATCCAGATCAAATTCATTCCTAATTCACGGAACATCGGCAATACGATTGGAAGTGCTAATAGCAGTATTCCGAGTGGGTCAAGGAACATTCCCAATACTAAAAAGATTGCAGCCGCAATAAGTAGTGCGGATATCGGACCGCTCACCCAAATGCCAACAAGGTCACTGATTGCATCTGCTGTTCCGGTGATCGCTAGGAAGCGGGTAAACATAATTGCTCCTACCGCTATCCAAAGCAGGCTAGCTGTACTAACCAATGTACTACGGAGACTTTTTACGAAAACTTCCCTCGACATACGTCCCTGGAATATCGAAATAACCAGTAAAGTGAAGGCACCGTAAGCACCTCCCTCTGTCGCTGTAAGAATTCCCTGATAGAAACCCACTAGCAAGGACACAATTAATAATATGATCGGCCAGATCGCGCCAAGCGATTTAAAACGTGATGCCCATGTCACATCCATCTGAACTTTTGGCGCTAAAGAAGGATTTTGCCAACACCGAAAAATAATCATCGATGCGTACACCGAGACCGTCAGGAGTCCCGGCAAGATTCCAGCCATAAATAACTTGGTTACCGAAACCTCAGCGAAAATCCCGAACAGAATAAAAGTAATTGACGGCGGAATCATATTACCTACAGTCCCGGCACTCGCAACGACGCCGGAGGCCAATCCTTTTTGGTAACCGGCATCCAGCATCTGTGGAATTGCTATACGTCCCATTGTGGCTGCCGTAGCAAGACTTGACCCCGATGCTGCAGCAAAACCGGCACAAGAAAAATTGGCGGCGACGGCGAGCCCTCCCGGAACACCGAACAACCAAACGCGCGCAGCATGAAACATTTCTGTTGCCAGACGAGTATGTTGTGCAATGGCCCCCATGAGAATAAACATTGGGATTGCAGAAAAAGACCAATGCGCGGCAAAGTGAAATGGTTCAATACGAACTAAATTGATTGCTACGTCGATTCCGCTTGCAAAAGCCAAGCCGACAACAGCCACACTAAACAGTGCAAATGCCACCGGAACTCTTAATGCAAGCAGCAAGAGCAACACAGCTATTCCAGTGAAACCTATATAAATATCAGGCATGCTCTAAACGCTCCTGTATTGCCGATGAATCATTTTCGGTCACAGAATAATTTACAACCGAGCTTTATGGTCTCGATAACTAGAGAGAACCCCATAGCACCTACTCCAATGGGAACAAATAACCGGCTTGGCCAGACGTACAGAAATCCGTCGCCCGATTCCCAGACCTCAGTAACCAAAACGCTATGTATAGCGACCATTATGGATTCATAACAAACCCATATCGCAATGAGCGAAATAAATACCGTTGCCAGCCACTCAATAACCAGAATTGATCGCTGTGACAGCCATTGCGTAAACAGTTCGACGGAGATATGAGCTTTCTGGCGCGTAACATAAGCAAGCGGTAAAAATGTGACGGCGACCATGTCGTAAGCAGATACTATCTCAGTCACGCCACCTAACGGCGTTGCGAAAAACTGCCTTGCTATGATGCTGGCAATAATGTGCAGCATCATCAATGTGACCGCCACACCTGCGCAAAAACATAACCAGGCCGCAATCGCGCGGTCGATTCGATCCAGCCTGACTAATAACTCACTCATATCTATAAAACTCGCTAAAGTTCTAGCGGATCAATACCTTCGTAAATATTGTCTCTTAGTAACTGTGTGTATTCCTCCACAGCTACGCTCAAACGACTCTCGTCAATCTCTTCCATATCCAGAACTTCTGTGAGATTTGACTGCGAAATAATCATCTGCCATTTACCGATGTTTCTCACAAAACTATCCGCTATCCGTTGTGGGTCTTGTACGCCAAATGATTTCGAAAGCTCGTTTACAATCTCAACTTCAGATTGTTTAAATTCTTCCCAAAAGCGATCCACATCCTGCCCGCCCTCTACAATCAGAATTCCTTTCTCCCTGGCCAGCATTCTTGCTCGAATCGCATCTGCGATATATAACCGAATTACATTACGGGCTGATAACCCAGGCTGGGCTTGCCACATCGCTTGTTTTTGCGATTCTGTAAAGTTGTCCCAACGATCTCGGTTTATAACCATCGTCGCAAAATTGAAAGCACCAGCGTTATAAGCATAAACGTAGTTAACTTCATCGGTAATCGGAAAGGTCTTTAACCATGCAATAGGACCGACGATGCAACTGACTAAACCCCTGGACAACCCTTCAACCATGTCGGTGATAGAAAGACTAACCGGTACCCCACCAAGCGCACGTACCCACCGCCTATTCGCACCTACTGCCCTAAACTTCTTACCTTTAACATCAGACAGAGAAGTCACTTTGTCTCTGCACAACATACTGTACGATCCGGCAGCCCCTCCCGACAAAAACAGAGTATTGTTCTCGTCAAAATCCTGCATGCACTCAGGACAATCATGTAGCAGCGTTTCAGTCGCTGCGGCACTTATAACCAGCTCACTCCTACCAAGGTACATAAGGTCATTTGTTATCACCGCATGTTTCAAATAGCTTCGCATATATGAGGTAATCACTTCGCCAGAACCAGCAATTCCACCACCTATAGATGCAAGAGAGGTACGTGAATCAAAAAGTTGCGACCCTGCAACTAATTCCATCTCTATTGTATTTTCTAGCTCTTTGATCATCGGCATTGCGCCATGCACATTCTTAGCATTGTCAGGGGGACTGGTATTGCTGAATACTAAGGGACTGTTCCCCGTATCCGTGCAGCCGGAAACCGATAAAAAAATGAGCAACCAAAGGCTACGGTGCGAAAACGCTCCCTTCTTCCAACCCATGAAATGCCGTATTTCATTATTATTTTGACCAGGCAAAACAGGCTCCCCCCCCTTCTATCTCGGAACAAGCGTTATATAAATTAGAACCTTACTTGCTTGTAATTTCTAGAGGTAGTTTAAATAATTAAATTATTTACTTTAATAAAACGTAATAACCTTTTGTTTTAAAAATATTTATATTTTTAAAAATATAAAATTACTCTAACGATTGCAGTAAGAGCTATCAGTTTCTCCGATAGTTTTAAAATCCATGTAAGTTGATGCGGCAAACGTTGCAAATGCTGGCATACCATAGTCTTGCTGAGTATTTGGCAAAAGCGCATGTTCAACATACATGCTGTAAACCTGCCCTGCTTCTAGCGTTCCAGCTGGAACCAGATAGTTTTTAGCCCTAAACGTCAAATAATCTTCTTTTTCAAAAGGCCGTCCACTGTGCACGATATCCTCGACAATACAACTATCAATGGCCACGAAAATGAGGTCATCAAGAATTTCATTAGGATCGGCCCGTCCTTCCGAAAACTGTGGCCAGCTAATAAAAAGATCGAGGTTCGAATTCACCGCGTCGAAAGCAATTCTCTGATTATTCTGCTCAAACACGATCGTCGGAGGAGTTGGCGCTGAACCACCCTCAAAACTAACGACACTATCAAGCACGTCCCCGGCCGGTGTACTGAAAGTAAACTCATAAGCACTGCTAGGATATTTCATCTCCAAGCCTGCATCGGTTTGTGCCATGCCACTAAGGTACATGACATCACCTATCGCATCGGACTCGGAATATTGATACTGCAACTCTTTGACTTCATTGACTGGTTCGGGAAACTTAATAGTTGCACTACTCACCGTGCCGCCGGCAGCTATGAAAATTTCGGCAAAAAAAAGTGACTCAAGCTTTACAAGAGATGAATCCCAATTCTGCCGGTATCTAGCGACCTTACCCACGCCGTAAAAATTGACATGGCTGCTGATTCGATCTCGCTCGACTGGTATAACGGCTGCACCAGGATCCTCCGTAACACGGTTGATCGCGGTGGAACCGTCATGATCAGCATCAGTCATACACCCTACTAGCAATAGTGTTATTAGGAGTAACTGTGTGGGCCGCTGCACTTTCATATAAAAACATCCTCTATTAACGATGTATTCAACTGCTTCACGAAATTCTGTTAATTAACCCATGTCCTTAACCATCATTTCCGTAATGTACGAGCAAAATTCCTAATATCTTTAACGAGTAATTCGGGCTGTTCCAAGGCTGCGAAATGGCCTCCACAGGACATTTCTGTCCACTGCGTAATATTGTACAAACGGTCAACGTATGAACGTGGTGGCCAAGCCAACATTTCAGCTGGAAACAATGCTGCAGCGGTAGGCACTTCGACCCGCTTCCCACTTGCTGAAAGTACACGTCCACCTTCCTCACGCCGTCCATAGTAAATCCAAGAAGCAGTACTGAATGTGCCAGTAACAAGATAAATCATTATGTTAGTTAACAACCAATCTTTGGTGTGCACGCTCTCTATATCATCACCAGATATATCAGACCAGGAGTAAAATTTCTCAATAATCCAAGCAGCTATACCAACGGGACTGTCCATCATTGCATAACTCAAAGTCTGTGGTTTCGTAGCCTGCTGCGTCCGGTAGCCATCCTCCATTATTTGCTGGCGGTCAAATTCATCTGCCCAAGCGAGCTCCTCAGCGGTACGTGGATTATCTGGATTACGCATTGTGAGAATATTGATGTGAATACCAATACAAGCCTCAGCATGCTCAAAACCAAGCCAACTGGAAATAGCCCCTCCCCAATCTCCACCTTGTGCAACATACCGCTCATATCCCAAAACCTCTGTCATCAACTGATTAAATAGCTTTGCCATTCTCCGTGGACCGATCGGCTGCTTTGGAGCGGACGAAAACCCGAAACCGGGCAACGACGGCACGATGACGTCAAATCCGTCATCTGCATTACCGCCGAAGCGCTCCGGATGAGCCAGTGGCTCTATGATGTCAAGAAATTCAATTACTGTGCCGGGCCAACCATGACTGATAATTAATGGCAAAGGCTCAGAGCCGCTGCCCTTCTCATGGATAAAATGTAATTCAAAGTCATTAACGGCTGCTTTGTGGTGTGAAAAGTTATTTATGATTGCCTCATGTTTTCGCCAATCATATTTATCCAGCCAATAGGCGCAAAGATCCTTCATGTATTCCAGGTTAGTGCCGTAAATCCAGCCACTTTTATCCGGCATCGCATGCCACGGATACGCCTCCACTCTGGCTCGGATATGAGCTAACGTAGCATCAGGAACACTAACGCGAAATGGATGTATAGCTGTCATAAAAAATCCTTTCAAACATAAAACCATGGTAGCTCAATGTGCAATACCATCGGATAACTCAGATTGTTGTCTTAAATATTCAGAATCAAGTACCCGTTCAGTATAATTTACTGAATGAATAGAAAATATTTGATCTTTATATCTGCTTGCCTCTCGTGCATATTCTTTACTGGCTGCACTCAAAAAGAATCCATTAAGAAAACTTCTTCTGAATCTAGACCTAACATCTTGTTGATGGTCGTTGACGACATGGGCTACTCCGATTTAGGTGCTTTCGGCAGCGAAATTCCCACTCCAAACCTTGATCAACTAGCTTATAACGGCGTCAGGCTTTCTAATTTTATTACACACGCAGCTTGCTCCCCTACACGCGCTGCTTTGCTCACCGGTGTCGATCCCCATAGGGCCGGCCTCGGTAACATGCTGGAAGAATTATCGCCTAACCAAAAAGGCCAACCTGGCTATGAAGGCTACTTAAAACAGAACGTGGTTACCATTGCTACATTATTGCGTGACTCTGGCTACAAAACCTATATGACAGGCAAGTGGCATTTGGGTGTCAATCTGGATACAAGTCCTTATGCCAGAGGCTTTGAGCGCTCTTTTACCGCTTTAGAAAACGCCAGTCATTTTGCCGATATGCTACCAGCTTATTCGCCTGATCCAAATGCAAAAGCTAAATACTTATCTGATGATCGATTACTCGATTCCTTGCCAGAATCATTCGACTACTCATCTCAATTTTTCGTCGACCAAATGATCGAGTACATTGGCTCTGGTGACCCGACAACTGATCCATTTTTCGCCTATGTTGCTTTCACTGCACCGCATTGGCCGCTCCAGGCTCCAAATGAAACTCTGGAGAAATTTAAAGGGGCCTACTCAGCAGGATATGATGTCATTTTTGACCAACGCTTTGAGGCGCAAAAGGCTCTGGGTCTGATACCCGAACATGCATTGCCAGCGGATCGCAGCCCTAAAGGACAACCGTGGGCAGAACTTACTATCGACGAGCGTGCTGCAGAACAACGTCGGATGGAAGTTTATGCTGCTATGATCTCGGAGATTGATACACATAGCGGCCGCTTAATTGGCTATCTGGAGAATGCCGGATTGTTAGAAGACACCGTTATCTTTTTTATCTCGGATAATGGGGCTGAGGGTCATGATATAGATGAAACCTGGCCCAGTGACTATTTTCCCGCGATTAGATCAACAATTGATGACAAGCATGATCATTCCGTGAAAAACATGGGTCGAGAAAATTCATATACCTTTTATGGTCCGAATTGGGCACGAGTTTCTGCACCGGCATTCCGGTTATTTAAAGCATTTCCCTCTGAAGGCGGAATACATACAGCGGGATTTGCCTATTTTCCAAATTTGTTTTTAACGCAAACAATCGTAAAGGACTTGATTCTCGCAAAGGATATCGCGGCAACTATACTGGACCTCGCTAATGTAGAACATCCCGGAACAACATATCGAGGCAAAACAATCGAGGCTATTTCCGGCATTTCAGCTCTTCCTTATCTCACTGGCCTTGAGAACAACGAGGGCAATACGCGAATCGTTGCAGATGAGCTATTCGGGAAGATATCTGTTAGACGCTACCCTTGGAAACTAATCAAAATACCTCCCCCACACGGCACGGGTGACTGGGAGCTTTTCAATTTAGATCTGGATCTCGCCGAACAAAACAATCTTGCAGAAACTCACCATGATATCGTTGATGGCCTTGTCAGCGAATGGAAACAGTACGAACTAGATAATGGCGTCATCCTGCCCGACTGGGTAAGTGGTTATTGATCAACCCCTTTTAATATTCAATCCTTTTAAGCCCTGACACGATCCAATATTCGAGGAATGCGATCTTCGGCACCTAGTGCCATGATATGCACACCACCGCAAACCGACTGCAACGCTGAAATAATGTCAGAGGCAATCCTGATGCTGCACTCCGCCACATCATCGGCATCTGCTATTTCTTGAATCATCGATTGGGGTATACATATACCTGGAATTTTCTCATTGGCATACTCTGCCATCTTCACTGACTTAATAGGCATGATTCCAGCAATTACAGTTACATCTAGATGGGCTATAGCACTCATAAAATTTTGAAAAGCCTCAACATCATAAACAGCCTGAGTCTGAAAAAATCGAGCACCTGCATTAGCTTTTTTTTCCATCTTGGCGATCTCGGTATCAAGATCGGTAGCACCGGGGTTTACAACTGCACCTATATGAAGATTTGTCGACTGGTTTAATTTATTACCTGCATAATCAGAACCGTTATTCAAAGCATTCGCAACACTGATCACTTCATCACTGGATAAGTCATAAACGGGCTTCGCATCCGGATGATCGCCGATATGCGGGGGATCACCCCCCATGCAAACAAGATTGGTAATCCCTAGTACGTCAGCACCCAACATGTCGCTTTGGATAGCAATACGATTCCTATCCCTGGTGACCATCTGCAGGATAGGCTCAACTCCATGATCAATTAGCATATGAGCTGCAGCAACCGGAGCGAGACGCATACGAGCAGAATGTGAATCAGTTATATTAAAGCCATCCACATATCCTTGGAGCATGCCAGCTGTATCGAGCAAAGCTTGAATATCGGTACCCTTAGGCGGCACCAACTCACTAGTTACAACAAAACCAGCTGCCATTTTGTCCTGTAAATTACCCATTTGCCCTCTCCACGCGACAGTTAATTGATTTTGCCTCAGCTTCAATCATTTAATACTTTATTAATATATTAATAATTAATAAAGCAATCCAAATTCAACAAAATAAACGATTAAATACCGATCACAGCAAAAAAGTTATCAAATAGGGCCTACGAACATGGCCAGCCCCAGCGATCGGTTGATATTTTACTTCAGTCGATCATCAAACCAAACTAACCAGCGTTCCAAACGATCTCTCTCGAAACTTGGGCGCCGAATGCCATGGTGCTCATTAGGGTACACCACCAGTTGTGTATCGCGGCCAAGTCTCTTCATTCCAATGTACATTTGTTCAGAATTAATAATAGGTACATTCCAGTCGAGTGCGCCTCCCATCCAGAGGGTAGATGTAGTGATGTCCTGCACCTTACTGAATGGAGATAACTTCACCCAGCGCTCAGGAAACTCCCATGGCAAGCCAAATTCTAGTTCATACATCAACTGATAATGATCGTGTCCGTAGTTTGCCGTCGTCAGACCGAGACTGGCACCAGACATTGCCGCTTTAAATCGGTCTGTTTGAGTAATAACAAAATTAGTGAGAATTCCACCGTAAGACCAACCTCCAACGCCTAACCTATCAGCATCAACAAGCCCCAGGTCAATGCCATAATCCACAGCCGCCATAACATCTTCAACGTCTCTTTCACCCCATTTAGCCACCGTACCCTTAGCAAATGCTTCCCCATAGCCAACCGAACCACGCGGGTTTGGCATAATGACGACATAACCATTAGCCGCAAAAAGCTGGGCGGTAGGTGAAAAGCCATAGGTAAACTGAGAGGCGGGCCCGCCATGTAACCAGAGAATGGTCGGATAGCGTTTCGCACTATCGAAATCCAGTGGGCGATAATAAAACGCCTCTACAGGCGTCCCGTCTGCGCTTTCAAATTGTAATTTTTCTACATCGGCCCGCGCGACTCCATTTAGTGTTTTGTCTGAAACATGCGTCAGCTGATCCAACGTTCCATCATCAAATTGATAAATTTCCATCGGCCGATCCGAACGACTCAGTAATAAAACAGTTTTGCCGCCACCTGTAGCGAAATCCCTTACATTGACCTGTTGTTCAAGATTGCGTACCAGACTACGTCCGTCTTTATCCACTGATGCAAAATGAACCTGGCCACTGTCTTCAAGTTTGAAGACAATCTTTTTCCCATTTGCGGAGTACTGTGGATCTGCAATGTTACGATCAAGGTCAGGGGTAAGAATCTTACGTTCATCGCGGCCAACCACTGTTGATGCAAGATAGCGTGTTGGAGTTAACGCAGAACCACCAACATCAAAGCCAGTAGCAGTCCGGTATGCAATACTGCGGCCATCCGGGCTCCAAGCAGGCGAATCGTCTCTTCCCTCGTTTGTTGTGACCTGCGTGATTCCACTATCCGGGTCATCCACATTAACAATCCAGATATCAGTGCCCCAATGAAGATCAGGATCTTCAGAACGATCACTAACAAAGGCCACTGATTTCCCATCCGGACTCCACACCGGATCAGAATCATCATAATCGCCAAAAGTGACCTGCCTTGGATTTTTCTCACCAGGAGTATAGGTGTAAATATGCATTCGACGACGGTCAAGATAGCCAACATAGTCTCTCTTAAACTGCATTCGATCGATCACATGCGGCAACGGCTTTTTGTCATCATCTTTGTCCTCTGTCAGATCTGCAGGTTTTGGATCCTGAATAATCAGCAATAAACGACTTCCGTCTGGCGACCACTCAAAACCTGATATGCCCTGTTTCACAGATGTGACCTGCTCGGCTTCGCCGCCTAACCTATTGAGATTCCACACCTGGTTTTTTGCGCCCTCGCCCTTCGATGCGGAAAATGACAAATATTTGTTATCAGGACTCCAACGAGGACTGCTAGCCGAATAGTCAGAGGACGTCATTGGAATCGGCTCTCCACCATCCGTTGATACCATCCAGATTTGTGTCCTACGTTTATCCTCGTCGAAATCACGAGACGAAACAGTGTAGGCTACCCAGCGTCCATCTGGGCTCACCTGAGGGTTGCCGACAGAGCCGACGGTTAACAAATCATCAATGGTGATAGGCCTCTCATTCGCCATGATCAGCGTTGGTAAAAAAAATCCTGTAAACAATGACAACCGCAAAATAGTGGTTAACATGTCAAAAGTCCCCTTATTATTATTTTGCTAAGATTTATAATATCTGAACACCTTTACGATGCGTCTAATAGGAAATAGTTTCCTATCAATTTTTGTCACCTACGTGATAGCCTATGGGTGATAAATTAAGTCAAGCTGAACAATATATTAACCCACGTTACCGGTTTAAACTCCTCTCTCGAGGTCGCCCGGCTAATTTACAGGAATTCAATAATGAGAGAAGCAGTTATTGTTTCGACAGCGAGAACCCCCATTGGAAAAGCATATCGCGGGGCCTTCAACAATACGGAAGCACCCACACTTGGTGGACATGCGATTAAACATGCAGTGGAACGTGCAAATATTGCGTCACAGGAAGTTGATGACGTGATAATGGGCTGCGCCATGCCGCAAGGCACACAAGGAAAAAACATTGGGCGTAATGCTGCTTTAGCGGCAGGGCTACCGGTTACAACGGCTGGTATGACTGTTGACAGGCAATGCTCCTCAGGCATGATGGCAATAGGTTTCGCGGCAAAAACTGTAATTTCCGATAACGTTGATATTGCTGTCGCTGGCGGTCTCGAGTCGATCAGTCTTGTGCAAAATGAGCATGCCAATCTCTATAGAGGAGAGGATCCTCGCTTACTTGCGCAACACGAGCACATGTATATGCCGATGATTGATACCGCTGAGGTTGTTTCTAAACGTTACGGGATCAGTCGCGAAGAACAAGATGAGTATGCTCTTCAAAGCCAGCAGCGAACCGCAAAAGCTCAAGAAGCCGGCTATTTTGACGATGAGATAGTTCCCCTGCCATCGAACAAGGGCGTGATGAATAGAGAAACTAAGGAAATCACGTTCGAAGACGTTGTACTTAACAAAGATGAAGGAAATAGGCCAACAACGACTGCAGAGGGACTCGCTGGCCTTAATCCGGTCCGTGAGAATGGATTTATCACTGCCGGAAATGCTAGTCAGTTATCAGACGGTGCTTCTGCTAGTGTCATCATGGAAGCAAAAGCCGCAGAAAAACGTGGGCTTGAGCCACTTGGCATTTATCGAGGCACAGCAGTCGCAGGTTGTGAGCCCGATGAAATGGGTATCGGTCCCGTGTTTGCTGTACCAAAATTGCTCAAACGAAATCACCTCAGTATAGATGATATTGATCTGTGGGAGTTAAATGAAGCTTTCGCAGTACAGGTACTATATTGTCGGGAAAAATTAGGAATTACTAACGAGATCCTCAACGTAAACGGCGGCGCAATCGCAGTTGGACACCCTTACGGCATGTCTGGTGCCCGGCTTGTTGGACATGCACTCATTGAAGGAAAACGTCGCGCGGCTAGATTTGTGGTTTGCACAATGTGCATAGGTGGTGGTCAGGGAGCCGCCTCGCTATTTGAAATCGCGTAAATTTACGGTAGTCAATATGGTCTATAAAAAATCAATGAGCCAATTTATACATAAGCATTGATTTTCTTATTAACATCACCATCGGAACATGCAGATCGCCCTTGAACCATACCGAATTCTGGTTCAACATCGCATCTAGTCGGGAAACGTTAACAGTATTAGTATTATGGTCTCAAACGAAGCGAATCATGTCGCTCTCGAAGTTGTGTCGCGCTCACCTTGGTTTCAAAGCCTGCCAAAACAAGCTCATATCCAATTGGCAGTCGCAGCACGTATTCGCAAGTTTCGAAAAAACAGCTACCTATTTACAATCGGTGAAACGGCTGCCGATGTGTTCTGCGTGGTATCAGGTCGAATAAGGATAATGATCACGAGCCCACTCGGTCAGGAATTTGCGCTTACCGATCTTGGGCCCGATTCGTGGCTTGATGATCCGCTAATCGCCAATGACAAACCAAAGATGGTTGATGCCCAAGTACATCAAGCCGCAACCGTACTAACAATTCCTAAATCTGTAGTCATCAATATTGGCGAAAAATATCCGGAACTATACAAAAATCTATATAAAGAACTTATCTCAAGGACGCGAGGGTTCTATGTACTGCTAACAGGTATGGCTTTTTACCCGCTCAAAGCGCGACTGGCAGGATGGCTACTCAATCTAGCTAAACAATATGGCAGGCAGTCAACTCAGGGTACATATATTGATATTCATCTGAGTCAAAAAGACCTGGCACAACTTAGTCGTGGGTCACGGCAGCGGGTGAACAAAATCCTTAGTGAATGGCGTGAGCGTAAAATCATAGAACTTAAGAACAAACGATACTTGATTCGCGATCTGCCTGCTCTTACCAGTGAAATGGAACTCAAAAACCCCGAAGTTTAAAGCGGAGTCGCATATACGTTAGGTAAAATCGATCTGCTCACAACTATCGCCAAACCATAGAGTCCGGATAAACCAAGCACCTGGTTGTCATAGAAAAGAGAAAGCGGATAGCCAACAGGTGAAGACCATCTCATTTATTTTTACAGTGGCTGTCAGCATCCAGTACATGATCTATAATCAAACTACTAATGGCAGGAACAAGCATTTCTGGAAGGTCGTGACCCATGCCATAAAAAATCTCCATTCGCGCTCCCGGTATGGAATTTGCCGTGTCCATACCGCACTCAACAGGTATAAGGGGATCAGCATCACCATGTATTATCAGCGACGGGACATCCAACTTTGCCAAGTCCGCGACTCGACTCGGCGCCGCCATAACTGCCAGTCGTTGTCGTACCATACCTTCTGCTGTCATCCCTCTGTCAATTAATCGATTACTATAGCCATCAAGCTCATCGTTTGACACCGGATATCTCGGACTTCCCAGCAACCGCCAAAGAATACGCAAATATTCCACACCAGCTTCTTTAGTCGCATTCCTGGGGCGACTTAGCATGTGCTTGCCTACGGCCCAAGTTGGCCCGGGCAACCTGCGTCTACCTGTTGTAGACATTATAGACACAAGACTTTTTACGCACCTAGGCTCATGGATAGCCAGCAGTTGGGCGATAATCCCACCCATTGACATACCAATCACATGGGCGTGATTGACCTTGAGGTTATCAAGCAATCCTACAACATCGCGCATCATGTCTGTCATCTGGTATGGAGCTGTTACCCTCAAACCCAATCGAGACCGCAAATACTGGAGTAAAAAATTCGGCATGTCGGAGGTTGGCATTTTCTGCGATAACCCACTGTCACGGTTATCAAAGGTAATTATATGAAAACCACTCACCGTTAGCGCTGTAATTAAACTAGGTGGCCACGCTGCTGATGAAAGCCCTAAACCCTGGATCATTAATAAAGTCGGACCTTTAGGATCTCCATGCTCCGTAAAAGCTACATCCACACCATTAATTGAGACCTTAGGCATACAGCACCCTCAAGCCGCATGACTCAATTTCGGGAGATAGTTAATTTCAAAATATTCTATTTTGACAGGTAACACCATGCTTGAATCTGTTCAGCATTTCATTACTACATCATAGTATGCCTGTAGCAGGCTGCTGACCTATCTCCTTCGTGACAATGCTCTAAACGAAAAGTGACCCGAGCCGAGATAATCGGCAGCGGGTCACTTATTCTAAGAGCTATTTGGATACTACAAAAAATTGTTTATTCAAAATTCATACGTACCGTAACACCATACGTTGAGGGCTCATGAGGATAAGCATTCAGCTTACCATCCTGCACAGGCACATCGAAAACAGTCTCATAGAAACGCGCATCAGAAATATTGCGCTTCCAGACAGCTATTTCCGTATTGTAATCTTCTAGCAACACGGAAAGACGAAGATTCATCATGCTAAAGGCTTCCCGCAGTTTTAGAGGATCGCCATTTCCGTCTGTCATCGTCTCCCCAACATGGGTGTACTCAGCTCGGAAAGAGCCAGCCGCAGAAGATCCAAGTCTGAAGTTCTTCGTAGCTGACACATAGCCAACGTTCTCTGGATTTCCTGATACTCGGCTACCGTCACGCTGACATACAGGTGAGGTCGGATCAGTCTGGCCAGGATCGGCCTCGCCAGTTTGCCATGGTGTTGCAATCCAGCATGTACCGTTGGCGAAGTCCTTAACATGAGCTTTGTTTTTTGCATAAGACATACTCACATTCAAGGTCTCGGTAACCAGCCACTGCATGTCTACTTCAACACCATGCGTATTTCCTTCACCGGCATTTTGCAGATTAAATCCGTTACCAGCAAAAGCGTTTACCTGAAGACCTTTGACCACAGTGTCATGAGCGGCGATATTCAATCGCATACGGCCATCCATCAAGTCAGCTTTCAACCCAATTTCAGCTGCCCTTGACGATTCTGGGCCAAATACCTGGGGAAAGATTGGATTGATACGATCCGTGTTGGTACCACCCGCTTTGAAACCAGTAGCATATGACAAATACCAAAGCATGTTGTCATTTGGCTGGTAGGCCAATCTCAATGTACCAGTTACATTTTCATCTTCAAAAGTCTCAATGCCGCCAGCCTGGGGGGCAAGAGACGGCTGGGTGTATATGCCCCAACCTGGAACATACAGAGGTCCGACGGCACCCAATACCGTTGGAACATTTACCGGATTAGTTGGGTCTAGAGCTCCCGGAATTGCCGGATTAATACTCCAAATGGCTACACCAGTCAAAACAGCCGTCAAGCTAGCCAAATCAGGTGGTGGCCCTAGCGGGCTATTAAGGAAATCATAGTGCATTTGCTTTCGTTCATCCGTCAGCCGAATACCACCGGTCAATGTCCAGTTGTCAGCTAGCTCTATATCTGCCTGGCCAAACAAGGCAAATGTCTGGTGATGCTGACGCATGTCGTCAGTCGCCGTGACGTTATCAGGGAAGTGTTCCGCCGCAGACTGATACGGCAAGCCAAAAAAGGCCAATGGTGCCAGCGCGTTCACACCTGCAGTCGCACCACTCAGGGTTGGATTAAGACCAAAAAATGCATTGGTATGTGGACCTGTAGTCAGGGTCGACAAATTACTCAAATCCTGCTCAAAGTAATAAGCTCCGACAACAAAATCCCCATGATCGCCAAGCTCACCCGCTAAACGTAATTCCTGAGAAAATGACCGCTGATTTGACAAGTTCTCGTCAGTCAGGAGATCAGCCTCAGCAAAATCCGCATCAATAAAATCTGTAGTGTGGAAAGAACGGTACGCAGAAATGGAAGTTAACGTTCCCCAATCCGTCTGGTAGTTAATTTCCGCCGACAACCCCTTGTCCTCATTTGTACCTCGTGGCAAATATGTCAACGAGGTAACGAGATCATTAAATTGTTCGCCTCCGATTACCGTCGTCCCTAGTCCAGCAGCTAAAAATGCATCGGTACCTGGCCCAGCTACTCCCGCATAGTTATTTACACGCGTTAAAGCCGCGCAACACACCTCATCAATTTCCGCATAATCGGCAATTAAGTGTATATCTAGGCGTTCAGTCGGGGTGTACAAAAGCTGCAAACGCCCACCGGAACGATCGCGATTGTTAAGCACGTCTCTACCGTGGTGTATGTCAGAAACATAGCCATCACGCTGGCCGGAGAAGAACGTGCCCCGCATCAACATATTTTCTGTCAACGTTATATTTCTTGCGGCACTCACATTTACAAGCCCATAATCTCCAGCTGTCACCTCAACAAACGCGTTCGCATCCCGGCTAGGTGCGACAGTGCGGAACAGTATTGTTCCGGCTGATGAGTTCTTTCCGAAAAGCGTTCCTTGAGGGCCCCTCAAAATTTCCACAGCTTCTACATCCACCAGGTTGTTCATAATGGAGCTCTGGCGAGACCGATATACGCCGTCCACATATAACCCAACTGACGCTTCAAGACCCCAGTTCTGGGCGCTCGTGCTAATACCACGAACACCAAAACTGGCCATTGTTGAATTCTGACTCTGATAAGAAATCAGGGATGGTGTAACAGCTGCAAGCTCGCGGATATCTTTAATCCCAGAGTCCTGCAACATTTTTCCGGTGAAAGCAGTCACAGCGATAGGCACTTCCTGCAAGTTCTGCTGACGCTTCTGAGCTGTCACTATAATTTCTTCCAGCAATGCTTCCTGAGCGATTACACCGCCGCCAGTCAAAAAACTAGCGATCACCAAAACAGGCACCCAGAAACGAAGTAAAATGTTGTTTTTCATAACTCCCCCTCCAACACGCAAAGTTAAGTGAATACTTGAAGTAGCGTGCATTAACATGCGGATTATACGCATAATTTTATCATAGTCTGCATAAGTTTCGTGTCTCTCCGGTGTCACCTTAGTGACACCGTACCGGTAGATTCACCAATCTGTCAGATGTATTTCACGATATATTTCACGCGATTCTTAATCTCTATTAGAATGCGCATTAAAATCACTCCACAATAATACAGGGTAATTCAATGAATCTAGGAGTCAGCGAGCGACTCGAACCAATTCTCCACTCAGTCCGTTCTTTTATAAAAGAGCGCATCCTTCCTGTCGATGATGAATTTATAGAGGAAATATCTAACGGAGACCGTTGGACTTTGAATGAACGACAGATTGAAATCCTAGAGGGCCTAAAAATAGAAGCCCGCAGCCAGGGCCTTTGGAACTTTTGGCTTACCGACAGTGACTTGGGACCAGGGCTGACAACTGTGGAATATGCCTATATCGCAGAGGAAACTGGTCGCGCACATATCGCAGCCGAGGTATTTAATTGCAGTGCGCCCGACACAGGAAACATGGAGGTTTTGGAACGTTACGGCACCGAAACGCAGAAAAAAGAATGGCTTGAACCGTTATTTAATGGCGAAATTCGTTCAGCGTATGCGATGTCAGAACCGTCTGTGGCTTCGTCTGATGCAACCAATATTTCGATGCCAGCGAGCCTAGAAAATGGTGAATGGGTTTTAAATGGAGAGAAAACTTATATCAGTGGTGCTGGAGATAGTCGATGTAAAATATTGATATGTATGGTAAAAACTAATCCAGAATCTGAACGTCATAAGCAGCATGCCCAAATACTTGTTCCTATGGACACTCCAGGCCTAGAGATTGTTCGACCAATGGGAGTCTTTTCGATGGACGACGCGCCTCACGGACACATGCATTTGCGTTTCACTGATGTACGGGTACCTGAGAGCAACATTATTCTAGGCCCTGGCCGTGGCTTTGAGGTAGCTCAGGGTCGACTTGGGCCAGGCCGCATACACCACTGTATGCGGGCTATCGGCATGGCGGAGGAAGCTCTTCAACACATGTGCCAACGCGCTGTTTCCAGAACGGCCTTCGGGAAGCCGTTAGCTAAACTTGGCGGTAATTATGACAAGATCGCCACCGCCCGCATGGCTATTGATATGGCGCGTCTTCTAACACTGCGCACAGCCCACGCCATCGATACTCAAGGAGTACAAGAAGCCCAACTCTGGATATCCAAGATTAAAGCGCATGTACCCAACGTTGCGTTAGACGTTATAGATGACGCAATTCAGATGCACGGCGCTGCTGGTCTCTCAGATGACTTCCCGCTGGCCCGTATGTACATGCATGCAAGAACCCTTAGGCTCGCCGACGGGCCTGACGAAGTTCATCGCATGGTAGTAGCGCGCCATGAGCTTCGCCCCTACCTATCGTAAACAATAGCTCAGTGAACAAAATGATTACTATCAATGAATATAAAGACCTGATAGGTGCCGAACTGGAGCCTTCCCCATGGTTGCAAATCACTCAAGAGCGAATTGATTTATTTGCGGATGCCACTAATGACTTCCAGTTTATTCATGTAGATCCGGAACGAGCGAAAGAGACTCCGTTTGGATCTACGATCGCACATGGCTACCTGACCCTATCACTTTTATCCGATTTACTCGGTCACTGTTGGCCAAAATTGGAAGGCCTGGTAATGGGAATTAACTATGGTTCAGATAAAGTTCGCTATCTCGCACCGGTAAAAGTCGGACAGCGTGTCAGGGCAACTGCGAAGTTCCTTGAAATCAGCGAAAAACGTCCCACTCAATGGTTAGTAAAAACCGCTGTCACTGTTGAAATAGAAAATGAATCTACACCGGCGTTAATCGCGGAAATATTGTCACTATTTATAGTCAACAATGACCCAAAGGACACATCATGAATATAAGACTAGATGATCAGGTAGCGATTGTAACAGGTGCCGGCCAAGGGCTCGGCCGTGCTCATGCACTCGCTCTGGCAAAACGTGGCGCCAAGGTCGTAGTAAACGATCTGAATCAGGATGATGCAGCTCGTATTGCCGCTGAAATTGATGAGGCAGGTGAAGAAGCAATAGGAATCGGCTGCAGCGTCTCTGATAATACCCAAGTAGAGAATATGGTTAAGCAGGTCATGGACAAATGGGGTCGAATCGATATTCTCGTAAACAATGCGGGTATTTTGCGAGACAAGACCTTCCATAAAATGTCGATGGAAGACTTTCGCCTGGTTATCGATGTACACCTGATGGGTTCAGTCTATTGCACAAAAGCCGTCTGGAATATCATGCGCGAACAAGTATATGGCCGAGTCGTATTTACAAGCTCCAGTACCGGACTATATGGCAACTTCGGGCAATCTAATTACGGTGCGGCGAAGATGGCAATGGTAGGACTGATGAATACACTTCATCTTGAAGGTGACAAATATAATATTCGTGTAAATTGTTTGGCTCCGGCGGCCGGAACCGCTATGACAGAGGGCCTTTTCCCGGAAAACGCTTTTGAAATTTTATCTCCGGAAACAGTGAGCCCGGGTGTCGTCTTTTTGGTTTCACCGGACGCACCCAGTCGCAAGGTACTTGCCGCAGGTGGCGGTGGGTTCGCCCTATTTAAAGGTTTTGAGACAGAGGGCATTAATCTGTTACCGGACCAATTAACTCCAGACGGGGTTGCTGAGGCGTGGGAAACAATCAGCGATGAGGTAAACATGAAGGAGCTTAAAATGGGATTTGAGCAAGCTACAAAACTAACTATGAAAGCCGCCACCAAATTAGGTGTGGACCTGTCCTGATGCGCGCGCTCATAGTTAAGGCTTACGGACCACCCGAAGATCTTGTACTGGAAGAAGTTGAAGATCCGATACCAGGGGAAGGGGAAGTAATCGTCGATGTCCATGCCGCTGGAATAAATTTTCCTGACATACTGATGTTTGCTGGAAAATATCAGGTCAGAACTCCTCTCCCATTCATTCCCGGTAATGAGGGATGCGGCGTAGTTAGCAAACTCGGGGAAGGAGTCTCACGACTCACTGTTGGCGACAAAGTCTTCTTTTTACCTATGAATGGCGCATTCTCAGAAAAAATTGCGGTTAGGGAAGACCATACATTCCCTTTACCTGATGGCCTCAGTTTTGACCAAGGTGCCGGCTTCCCGCTCACCTATTGCACCAGCTATCACGCATTAAAAGATCGGGCACACCTAAAACCTGGCGAATCAGTGCTCGTGCTCGGTGCCGCTGGTGGCTGCGGAACAACTGCAGTCGAACTAAGCAAAGCGATGGGGGCACATGTGATAGCGGCTGCAAGCACCGATGAGAAGCTCGAATTTTCGAAATCAGTAGGCGCAGATGAAACTATTAACTACTCGACATCACCGCTCAAGGAATCAGTCAAAGAACTAACAAAGGGCAAAGGTGTCGACGTAGTGTATGACCCGGTCGGTGGTGATTTGGCTGAACAGGCACTTCGAGCAAGCGGCTGGCATAGCCGGTACCTTGTCATTGGTTTTGCAAGCGGTGAAATCCCGCGCTTACCAATAAATCTTGCGCTATTAAAGGAAGCAAGTATTACCGGTGTATTTTCGGGACAGTGGGCGGTCTTAAATCCAGATTTGCACTTAAAGAATATTCAGGAAATGGTGCTTATGCTGAAAGAAGGGAAGCTACGCCCGAGAATCACAGAAAGTTACCCCATCGAAGATTTCGTGCGCGCCTATGAGGATGTCGCAATGCGTCGTATAAAAGGAAAGACTGTTTTCAAAATCAGGTGATTTAGTCCGTTTGGCCAGTAACACTTTGCCGAAAACGCTGCATACCTGCTATCCAGCGTTCACGATTATTTGCTTTACGTTCCATATACTTAGCAACGTCCGGGTGAGGAAGAATCAGGAAACGTTTCTTTTCAATGCCTTCTACAATGCAATCAGCCACTTCCTCAGGCCGCAATATTCCATCGACATCATTACCCCCGAAGCCACCTGACTCGTTGCCAGAATCATCTCCTAAGCCAATCATTCGTGTTGCAACAGCTTGGGGACAAACAAGGCATACATGTATCCCCTGCTCACCATGAGTTATAGCTAAGGATTCTGCAAACGCGACCGTCGCATGTTTGGACGCAGTATAGGCTGCATCTCCGATCTGGCTCAAAAGGCCGGCCGCGGAGGCAATATTTACCAAATAGCCACCACCCCGTCCAATCATTCTAGGCACCACATAACGTGCAACGTAAACGTGTGCCATCACATTAATCTTCCAACATGTTTCCCAACGATCCTGATCAGCGTTCAGCATGCCATCACGCGACGCCGCCCAGCCATTTCGGTCACCAAA
This sequence comes from uncultured Woeseia sp., assembly GCA_913031125.1. Lineage (GTDB taxonomy): Bacteria > Pseudomonadota > Gammaproteobacteria > Steroidobacterales > Woeseiaceae > SZUA-117. The sequence continues at coordinate 21,077 of CAJWFK010000039.1, forward strand.
ACCGACACCCGCATTGGATACGAACAGATCAATAGGACCAATACCGTCTTCTACCTCTTTGATCATGTCACGTATTTGATTCTCTTCACTGACATCTATAGTCAATGCTCTGCCATGAATTTCGGTCGCCACCTTTTGACCGGCATCACCATCGATATCAGCCACTACAACCTTTATTCCTTCCTGCGCCAATCTGCGGCAAATAGCCCGACCGATACCGTGTCCGCCACCCGTTACAACTGCTATTTTGACTCCGTCAATCATGGGAGCGATTATAACCGCAGAAAAATGGATCAGGCTGATCTAAACTAATCCCAGCTATAATAATTGTTCTTATTTAAAGAATGAGCTACCCGAAAAAGTCATGGAGACAAACCGCGAATGAAAAAACTTTTCTGCCTCGATAATTCTTTAGAAGCGCTGGCTACGATAGTTGCTATCTCCGCCAGCCTTGGTGTGCTGCAAGCTTTCATAATTGGCAAACACTTTGTGATCCCAACAATGATTCTGCTGCTAGCTGTTTTATTCGGCAACCTGGCTCGCTTCGGCTTGCGGGGTGACCGATGGGCAAAACATATCCTTTTGTGGATTTTCTCTTTAATGGTCTGCCACACCATTTTTGCACTGTTTTGGGCTGGCGACGCGAGACCCGGACAAATTTTTGGGGAAGCCTTCTACCCTATGTACGGTGGTTTTCTCGTTATCGTTGGAGGCTTGTGCGCTGACTATGCACGACGGAACAATTTATTCGGCAAGGGCAGCTAAGGAACTCCAAAAATAATGAAATTTTTGATTAAAAAGCTCGAATTCATTCTCTACATCATGTGTTTTCTGCTACCCAATACGAGTTTCGCTCATGGTGATGGGGAACAATCGTTATTCGTGGCTGCGAGTGGTGAGGATAATGGCAATTGGGTTTTTGAGCCATTAAGCAATGTATCTTTATTTTACAATAACAGAGTGACTTCTGATATAAAAGACGCTATGTTTGAAGAAAAAGACTTAACCGCTTCTGAGCAAGCAATGTTGATTCAATATTCTGCTTTACTTAAAATGAAAGTGACTAGAGATATTGAAATGATAGATTTATCTGCTCTTAATAAATTCACAAAAGGTCATATAAGATTAAAAGCGTCCTCACCGTCAGAAAAATATAACAACGATTTTATTTCAAGTTTAACAATAGAAGAAATTGATGAAAATATATTAAATACATTTGTTTTTTCAGAACATGCAGAAGAAAATTCAC
>CAJWFK010000040.1 GCA_913031125.1 uncultured Woeseia sp.
AGCGGTTCGTCAGTCACAAATTTAAGCGTTGCTACCAGTGAGTCTTGGAAGGATAAACAAACGGGCGAACAAAAGGACCGGACAGAATGGCACCGAGTTGCCATGTTTGGTCGGTTGGCTGAAATTGCCGCAGAATATTTGCGTAAAGGATCTCAAGTCTACATTGAAGGAAGATTGCGGACGCGGAAATGGCAGGATCAGTCGGGTAATGATCGCTATTCGACGGAAATCGTCGCTGATGAAATGCAGATGCTAGGAGGACGTTCGGGAAGTGGTGCTCCCGCTGGTCAAACACCTTCAGCACCTCAGCATCAATCTCCGCCGCAGGGTGATAGTGACGACTTTGATGACGATATCCCCTTCTGATCCTAGAAATTATAGGCGTCGCTGGTGACGCTTGCCCTCATTATGTCGCAAAAACTTTTTATAAAGACAATGGGCTGCCAGATGAATGAATACGATTCAGACAAAATGGCAGACGTTCTGCGTGAATCTCATGGTTTTGAATTAACTTTGATTCCAGAGGATGCTGATCTCCTTCTTATCAATAGCTGTTCAATTCGTGAAAAGGCCCAAGAGAAAGTGTTTTCAGAACTTGGTCGGTGGCGGGCTTGGAAGAAGAAACAACCTGACTTAATGATTGGCGTCGGTGGCTGTGTGGCAAGCCAAGAAGGAGCAGGTCTAAGAAAGCGCGCTCCATTTGTTGATATTGTTTTTGGCCCGCAGACTCTTCACAGACTGCCAGCCTTGGTGGACTCTGTACAAAAAAATGGTGTTCCAGCTGTCGATATTTCATTTCCGGAAATTGAAAAATTCGATTGTTTACCAGAGCCACGGGCTCATGGCCCGATGGCGTTTGTTTCGGTTATGGAAGGATGCAGTAAATACTGCTCTTATTGCGTGGTGCCTTATACGCGCGGTGAGGAGATTAGTAGACCGCTTGATGATGTGGTGGCAGAGATTGTAGGTCTTGCATCTAGAGGAGTTAGGGAAATTAATCTTTTGGGACAAAATGTTAATGCTTATCGTGGTCCCATGGTTGACGGTAGCATTGCTGATCTAGCTACACTTATCTATTACGTTGCTGCGGTCGAAGGTGTAGAGCGCATTCGGTTTACGACTTCGCACCCAGTTGAATTCACGGACAGCTTAATTGAAGCTTATGCAGAAATACCCAAACTGGCTAGCTATCTGCATTTGCCTGTGCAACATGGTTCAGATCGCATTCTTGCTGCGATGAAGCGTGGACATACAGCGCTGGAATATAAAAGTAAAATTCGTAAGTTAAGGGCAGCACGACCAGATATTTGCGTTTCTTCGGACTTTATCGTTGGGTTTCCCGGGGAGACTAATTCAGACTTTGAGGCTACTATGAGCTTGATTGAAGAAGTCGGATTCGATCAATCATTTAGTTTTATATACAGTGCTCGGCCTGGTACCCCGGCTGCTGGATTAGCTGACGATACGCCGCTTCATGTTAAGAAAGAGCGATTGCAGCGCCTTCAAAAACAGATAAATATTCAAGCAATGGAGATTAGCCGGAAGATGGTTGGTAGTGTCCAATCGGTTCTTGTTGAGCGAGTTTCGAAGAAAAGTGTACGGCAGTTTTCCGGACGTACCGAAAATATGCGTTGGGTAAATTTCGATGGAGATGTGTCTCTGATTGGTCAATTTGCAGACGTGCTGATCACAGAGGCTTTGCCAAACTCTCTGCGGGGAAGATTGGTTGATCGTCAGAAGGCAGCCTAAGTTTGTAAAGAGATTGTCATGGGTTTGAGTGAGAGGGTGATCTTTGGATATGTCTGCAGCAACAGGTAAATCTGTAATGATACATCTATACACGTGCCATCGGTTCGATGTAGTCTCATAGGGCAGTTTAATAAAAGAATTAAATATAAAAAAGATTTAACTTGAACGTTGCGCATGTAGCTAGAGACATAGTTCTAGAACCGGTTGATAATGGCCGATTGGCAAATCTTTGTGGGCAATTTGACGAACATTTGCGTCAAATTGAGAGTCGCTTAGATGTTGAAATTGCAAGCCGTGGCAATTATTTCCGAGTTATAGGAAATCCGGGTGCTGCAAAAATCGGAACGGACGTTATTTTCTCACTGTTCAATATAACGGACAAAGAACGGCTTGATCCTCAACGAGTCCATGTTTGTTTGGAGGAGAGTATTATGAACCAATCGGGGCCTCTTAAATTGGGTGGAGTTTCTTCTATTAAAAATGAGGAAGAGTTTTCCATTCAGACCCCTAAGAAGCTTGTGCGTGCACGTGGACCTAACCAGCGGTCATATCTCGAAAATATTCAGAATAGTGATCTCACATTTGGTATTGGCCTAGCTGGCACCGGAAAGACTTACCTTGCTGTTGCCAGCGCTATTGATGCCTTAGAAAAAGAGCAGGTGAGCCACATTGTTTTGGTGCGTCCGGCAGTTGAGGCTGGAGAAAGACTTGGTTTTTTGCCTGGGGATATGTCCCAAAAAGTCGATCCATATCTTAGGCCAATGTATGACGCTTTGTTTGATATGGTGGGCGCTAATCAGGTGTCACGGCTTATTGAAAAAAATGTCATAGAGGTTGCTCCTCTCGCATTTATGCGAGGACGCTCATTGAATGACGCATTTGTCATTCTGGATGAGGCGCAAAATACCAGTGTGGCGCAGATGAAAATGTTTTTAACCCGAATAGGTTTTGGTTCGCGTGCGGTCGTCACAGGGGATATCACACAGATTGACTTACCAGCTGGACAAATGTCTGGCCTGAAAAACGCAATTCATATTTTAACAGGCGTTAAGGGTATCGCTTTTAATTATTTTACGCCGATTGATGTTGTGCGCCACCAGCTCGTTAAGCGAATAGTGGAAGCTTATCAAACGAATGGCGATGGAGAAGGTGATTGACTTCGTGCGGCAACTAGTTGTTGACACATGACAAAAAAAATCGAAGTTGAACTTCAGATTATTAGTGTTTCCGATAAGATTCCTAAACAGGAATGTATTGAAGCATGGGTTACAGATGTTTTGGGACGTTTTTCCAATAGTATATTTGCAGAGGTATGTGTGAGAATCGTAGATGAAGAGGAAGGGAGGAGTCTGACCAAACATTACTTTGGCTCAGATAAACCAACAAATGTATTGGCTTTTCCCTCTCCCACCGATTTGCTCCCACTGCCAAATGTTCGGCGCTCTATCGGCGACATAGTTATTTGTGCTCCGGTTGTGGAACGGGAAGCGGTAGCTCAGGGTAAGGATCTTTCGGCCCATTGGTTACATTTACTTGTTCATGGCACCCTTCACCTACTCGGCTATGATCATGACGAAAGTCAAGCTGCCGAGCAGATGGAAGCACTAGAAAAAAAAATACTTGCTTCGCATGGCATCCGGGATCCGTATTCTGATTCATATAGAGGATAAGGAATAATTTGAGGCCCGCCTAGCTGCTACAATATCTGTCTGCGAGGGTAATAAGCATCAGAAATAGAAAAGGATTAATGAACGACAAACCGCCAAGTACCACTGGCTCAGGAAAGGTTAACCTCTTGAGACGCGTTATCCGCGCAATTAAAGATGAACCCCTGAGCCGTGACCAAATACAAGATCTCCTGCAGGAAGATAAAGGTGTGTTCGCGCCCGAAGAGAAAGACATGCTATCTGGTGTACTTGAGGTTGCCGAAACCCAGGTGCGCGAGGTAATGGTTCCGCGATCGCAGATGATAGTTATTGAAAAAGATCAACCTATTGATGAAATGCTTGATGTGATTATTTCCTCCGGACATTCTCGTTTTCCGGTTATTGGGCAGGACAGAGACGAAATTATTGGAATACTGCTTGCTAAGGATCTGCTCAAATTGTTCGGGGAGCGAAAGGATACCGAGTTGCAATTTGATAAGTTTCTGCGACCAGCCGCCGTAATCCCCGAGTCTAAGCGCCTTGATACATTGCTTAAAGAATTTCGTGCCAGTCACAACCATATGGCGATCGTCGTAGATGAGTATGGTGGCGTCTCAGGCTTACTCACCATAGAAGATGTGCTTGAAGAAATAGTAGGCGAAATCGATGATGAGCATGATCAGGAAGACGAGGAAGATATTAAGCTAGATACAGATGCTGCAGGTCATCCTTGCCATACCGTGCGGGCGCTAACGCGGATTGAAGATTTTAACGAGTACTTTGGTAGCGAGTTAACCGAGGAACATGACTATGACACTATCGGTGGGCTAGTGATGCATGAACTCGGTCGATTACCGCGGCCAGGGGAACTACTGGACTACGGCGGTTTCCAATTTCGTGTAACACGGGCGGAAAGTAGACGTATCGATGCGGTTCAGGTTACACCCTCTTCAACAGAAGCTGTCGTTGCTAGCGACTAAAGTGCTGTCAAAGGCTACCGTAGACGCGAAAATCGGCCAGCACATTTGGCCGGCATGGATTGCGATGTTCTGTCTTGGGGCGCTTACTGTGTTGTCTTTCGCTCCTTTTAGTTGGTACCTGCTTGCACCTGTTCTAGTAATTCCATTGCTCTATTGTTTTTTTTACTGTGAGCCGAGGCAGTCAGCAATCCTTGGTTTCGCGTATGGAGCAGGTCTTTTCCTAACCGGTACTCACTGGCTATATATTTCTATCCACATATTTGGACAAGTCCCATGGTTTTTGGCTGTTTTGTTGATGGTTACTCTGGTTTTTATTATGGCTGTTTACTACGCAGCTATCGGTTTTTTCATTTCAACAACTTCACGCCGAAAACCTTGGATATTCCTCGCGGTTGCGCCAACTACTTGGATAATTTTCGAGTGGTTACGCGGTTGGTTGCTGACTGGTTTTCCATGGATGACTTTAGGCTATAGTCAGATTGATTCTCCATTGGCTGGGTTTGGACCTATTGCGGGAATTTACGGCGTTTCTTTAATAGCGGTAACAAGCGCTAGTGCCATAATGATATTTCTAATACTTAGTTCAACCAGACGTTACATGGTGCTCTGCATTGCAATTGTTCCTTGGTTCATTGGCGGTGTGCTTCGAACGATTGATTGGACAGAAGTAGCTGGACCTCCTGTGCGTGCAACAGTTGTTCAGGGAGGAGTACCGCAAGATCGGAAATGGTTACGGGAACAGTTTAGACCAACATTAGAGCTTTACCGTTCATCACTCATCCAAAATGCTGATAGTGATCTCGTACTTTGGCCGGAAGTCGCGATACCGGCAGTTATTGACCAAGTTGGGAGCTATATTGAAACTTTGCAGTCCGATATCTCGAAAGTTAATACAACGTTATTGCTGGGTATTTTGGAGCGCGACGAGTCTTTGACACATGTTTATAACAGCGTAATTGCTTTAGATGGATTATCTTTGCAAAGCTATAAAAAACGGCATCTTGTTCCTTTCGGGGAATACTTTCCGGTACCGGATTCAATTCGTGAATGGATGCGAATGATGAACTTACCTTTTAGCGACATCAGCCCGGGAGTTTCGGTACAACCTCTACTAAGGATGCCAGACGGCAACGCTCTGTCCGTGGCAATCTGTTATGAGGATGCCTATGCAGCCGAACAACTCTATGCTTTGCCGGATGCAACCATCCTTATCAATGTTAGCAACGATGCATGGTTCGGCGATTCTATCGCGCCCCATCAGCACCTACAGATCGCAAGAATGCGGGCACTTGAAGTCGGTCGCTATGTTATTCGTGCAACGAATAACGGGATTAGCGCATTTATTAGTCCAGATGGCGACTTAATTCAAACCGGAGAACAATTTCGTTATGCCACGATTACGGAAGATGTTGTGCCGCGGACTGGTGTTACTCCCTATACGGTTGTTGGTAACAGATTGGTGATTACTTTTTCTTTAGTTATTAGTGGTTTTTTTGCCTTAAGAACGCGGCTAAGAAATTAAGTTTTCAATAGTATTATTGATTAAGTTTAATTCTAACTTATTGTTTTAAAATATTAATTTATAATATTTGCATTTATTCTATTATTCTATAGAATTATTTTTAGTGTTAATAGTTGACAATTGGTATGTCCATATCCACTGAAAGAAGATACGAGAATCAGCGCCAGGTAGCCATACGTTCGGCCGCGTCCGTATTTGCTGAAAAGGGATTTCATGGTGCAAGTACAAGGGATATTGCTGAGCGGATGGGCATCAAACAAGGCAGCCTTTACTACTATTTCAAATCAAAGGAAGAGGCACTTGGCGAGGTTTGTCTTTTTGGTATTGAAGAATATGTGGAGCGTATGAAAACGATTGCTGCGAGCGAGCAACCGTTCGAAGCAAAGCTCATGGCTACAATTACGTCCCATCTTTCCAGCTATAGGGAACGCAACGAAGCATTAAAAGTACATAACGATGAGCGTCTGTATCTTCCGGAAGATAAAAGGGAAAAGCTCAAAGAACTTGGAAGTGGGTACCGGCAGCAGTTAGAGAAAATTTTCGAGGAAGGGGTAAAGGTTGGTGTATTACGCGACTCAATTGATTGTCATTTTGCGGCGCAAACCATGATTGGTTTGTGTAACGGCTGGGGAGATTTGATCGTGCGGGATCCATACCTTGATTTGTTTGATCTTATCCAGAAATGCACGGACCTTGTTCTTCATGGATTTGTAGAAAGACGGAAAAAGCAGCGTAACGAAATGGTCATGGAAAAAAACCAGTAACCCAGGGAGGGATTAAGAATGGTTAAGCAAGTAGCGACAAATGTAGTTTGGCATGAAGGTGAGATTTCTCGGGTTGATAGATATGAGATTCTTCGGCAGAAAGGAGCTACGATCTGGTTCACAGGCCTGTCGGGCAGTGGCAAAAGTACTATAGCGGTAGCCTTGGAAACAGCGCTGCACGCTATGGGCAAGCTCTCCTACAGGTTGGACGGCGACAACGTACGTCTTGGAATAAATAAGAATCTCGGTTTCTCGGAAACCGATCGTAAAGAAAATATCCGCCGTATTGGAGAGATCGCGAAACTTTTTGGGGACGGCGGAACTATTGCTCTTTCAAGCTTTATAAGCCCTTACAAGGTAGATCGGGAAGAAGTCAGGAAGCTTCACGAAGCGGCAGACCTACCTTTCGTCGAAGTCCATGTTGATTGTGCTTTGAGCATAGCCGAAAATCGCGATCCAAAAGGTCTTTATAAGAAAGCTCGTGCGGGAAAAATCAAAAACTTTACTGGTATAGATGATCCTTATGAAGCTCCTGATAATCCGGAGATACATCTGCGGACAGACAAGATGACACTGCAGCAAGAAGTGGACGCTATAATTAATTATCTGATAAGCCACGAGATTATTCGCAAAGAATATTTTACCCGGGCAAGCGATTCTGTTGCCGCGACCGGATAAGGGGTTTTAAGATGATTAGACCGCACGGAGCAGATGCTCTCCAGCCATGCATCATCACAAATGAAACTGAACGCGCTGCATTATTAGCTGAGGCGGAATTCCTTCCCTCAATGCTCCTGAATTCGGCTGCTGCAGCCAATACAGTTATGTTAGGGGCAGGCTATTTTAGTCCCCTGACAGGATTTATGAATTTGGCAGATATATTGAAGGTTGCTAGCGATATGCAAACTAGCGAAGGCTATTTTTGGCCGGTGCCGGTGGCGAACTTGACGAAAGATGTTTCTGGGATAGATGTTGGTCGACGCATAGCGCTGCGAGATCCCAATGTTACGGGTCACCCAATAATGGCGGTCATGCAGGTTGAAAGCATAGAAAAAATTAGTCACCAGCAACTGAATTTTATTACTGAGAAAATATTCGGAACACTCGATAATGCGCACCCTGGCGTTGCAACATTCAGGACCCTCGGTCAGTTTTGTGTTGCCGGCGATGTCCAGGTATTCAATTTCAGTTATTTTCAAAGTGAATTTCCAAGTACGTTCAAAACAGCTGTTGAAATTCGAGAAGAAATTAAAGCTTTGGGCTGGAAGAAGGTTGTAGCATTTCAAACTCGCAATCCTATGCATCGTGCACATGAGGAACTTTGCCGTATGGCTAAAGAGCGATTGGAAGCTGATGGCATCATAATTCACATGTTGCTCGGACGTCTTAAGGAGGGAGATATTCCAGCGCCTGTTAGGGGATCATGTATCCGTAAAATGGCAGATGTTTACTTCCCAAAAAATACTGTGATGGTGAATGGTTACGGATTCGATATGCTTTACGCTGGGCCCCGTGAAGCACTATTACATGCAGTATTCCGACAAAATATGGGAGCAACACATCTAATTGTTGGCCGGGACCATGCAGGGGTTAGTGATTTTTATGGTCCATTTGATGCACAGACTATATTTGATACTTTGCCTGAAAATGCACTTGAGATTGAAATTTTTGCTGCTGATCACACAGCATATTCAAAAAAACTTAAACGAGTGGTCATGATGAGAGAAGCTCCTGATCACCTGCCGGAGGACTATATAATTCTTTCAGGTACCAAGGTTCGACAGATGTTAAGTGAGGGCATTTCGCTGCCGCCAGAATTTGCACGTCCAGAGGTGGCTGAAATTTTGATGGAACATTATCGAATGCAGGCGAAACAGACTGAGGTGGGGACCTAGTCAGCTATTATATTTACCTGCGTTCGTTGTTAGAACCAGTTATTCTTTCGCCCTTAACACGTAAGTAGCAAAGTTAGAAGCACGCTGAGCGAATGAAAAAAATCTATAATCCAAAAAAGATAGAGCCCAAGGTACAGGACTTCTGGAACCGGACGAAAACCTTTGAAGTTGATGAGGTTCCGGATACTGACAAATTCTATTGTTTGACGATGTTTCCATATCCTAGTGGACAATTGCATATGGGGCATGTCCGAGTATTTACGATATCAGACGTAATAGCTAGATATCAGCGGATGCAAGGCAAACATGTTCTACAGCCGATGGGCTGGGATGCATTCGGTATGCCAGCCGAAAATGCTGCGATTAAGCGCGGTATCCCGCCGGCGAAGTGGACGTATCAGAATATTAGTGACATGCGAAACCAGCTAGATCGTATTGGTTATGGGTATGACTGGCGTCGTGAAGTTACCACTTGTCGACCTGAATACTATCGTTGGGAGCAGTGGCTATTTACAAGACTGTTTGATAAGGGTCTCGTTTATCGCAAGAACGCAATTGTGAATTGGGATCCGGTAGATCAAACTGTTTTGGCTAATGAACAGGTAATTGACGGGCGTGGTTGGCGTTCGGACGCGCCTGTTGAGCGTCGCGAGATTCCTCAGTGGTTTATGAAAATTACGGACTACGCCCAAGAGTTACTGGATGGTTTGGAGAACCTTGATGGCTGGCCAGACTCAGTTAAATCAATGCAGCGTAATTGGATCGGTCGATCAGAGGGTATCGAGCTTGCATTCGATGTGGAAGGGGACCGTGATCCATTATGGGTGTATACCACCCGACCTGATACATTGATGGGTGTGACTTATATGGCAGTTGCAGCAGAACATCCGCTTGCAGTGGAGATTGCTGCTCAGAACCCGGATATTTCAAATTTTCTCCAAGAGTGTAAAAAAATACACGCTGCTGAGGCTATGTTAGAAACTATGGAGAAAAAAGGGATGCCCCTTGGCATCTCTGCGATACATCCAATTACTAGTGAAAAGATCCCATTATGGGTTGCCAATTTCGTCTTAATGGGATACGGAACCGGCGCTGTCATGGCGGTTCCTGCTCATGATGAACGAGATTGGTTATTTGCAAAAAAATATGGATTGCCTATCACACAGGTGATTGAAGCCACAGACGGCACTAGGATCGATATATCCGAGGAGGCTTATGTTAGTTATGGTCGGTCGGTGAATTCTGATTTTATTGATGGTATGGAATTTGATGAAGCGTTCGAAGCCATCGCTGACCGTTTTGAACATGAGGGACGAGGTCGACGAACGATAAATTACCGTCTTCGGGATTGGGGTATATCCCGGCAACGTTATTGGGGTACACCAATACCCATAATCTACTGTGACAAATGTGGCAGCGTGCCTGTGCCGGACGATCAGTTACCAGTTGTTCTGCCGGAAAAGGTTGAGTTCACAGGTGTTGGCTCTCCATTAAAAGATATGCCAGAGTTTTATGAGGTTGCTTGTCCTCAATGTGGCAATCCAGCCAATAGGGAGACTGATACATTTGATACTTTCGTAGAATCCTCGTGGTATTTTTCACGTTATGCTAGCCCTGACTGCGACACTGCTCCGTTTGATGAGCGTGAGGCGTATTGGATGCCAGTTGATCAATACACTGGTGGCATTGAGCATGCGATCCTGCATTTATTGTATTCACGCTTCTATCAGAAGATTTTTCGCGATTTAGGTTTGTCATCTGCGGATGAGCCATTTAAGAATCTTCTTACGCAGGGAATGGTACTGAAAGATGGTGCCAAAATGTCCAAGAACAAAGGAAATACGGTTGATCCTCAAGGTATGATTGATAGGTACGGTGCGGATACTGTGCGGTTATTCATGATGTTCGCTGCACCGCCAGAGCAGGCATTAGAATGGTCGGATGCTGGTGTACAAGGAGCCTTTCGGTTTTTGAATCGGTTTTGGAAGGCAGTACAGTTGCATGTAGAGAAAGGTCGGCCGACGGACCTGGTTGCAGACATGCTCAATTCTGCCGAAAAGGATTTACGGCGCAAGACTCATCAAACAATATTTAAGGTCAGTGATGATATTGGCAGGCGTTACACATTTAACACCGCTATAGCTGCAAGTATGGAGCTATTGAATGCAGTGACCCGTTTCAGACATTCATCAGACCAAAGTTTGAGTGTCGAGCGCGAAGCGCTTAATACTATAGTAGTTGTTTTATCACCCATCGTACCGCACATATGTCACGAGCTCTGGGAATTGCTTGGTCATGATAGGGCTGTTGTGGATGAAGCATGGCCCATTTTTGATGAAAAAGCTCTATGGCAAGAAACTTTGGAGATCGTCGTTCAGGTGAATGGTAAATTACGTAGTCGTATTGCAATCGCTGCAGATGCAAGCAAAGAGGATGTAGAAGCTGAGGCACTGAATGATGAAAATGTACGACGCTTTATCGGGGATCGGAAGGTGAAAAAGACGATTATTGTGCCTGGGAGACTGGTAAATATTGTTGTATAGAGCTGTAATATTTTTGGTACTTTTTCTTACCGGTTGCGGATTCCAAATGCGGGGTGCGGCCGGTGTACCTGTTGAAATGGCTCGAACGTACATCGATACTGCGGATCGACATTCTCTGTTCTATCGGCGGGTACGTTCTGGCTTTCGTAATGCCGGTATCCACGTTGTTGATACGCCTAAGAACGCGTCAGCTATATTTTTTATTGCTTCTGACGAAACTGGGCAACGTGTTCTTTCGGTATCGGCGAGAAATGTACCGACCGAGTTTGAAGTTTATTATTCTATTAGCTATCGCCTAAGCGCAGGGAAAAGCGTATTGCTACCCTTGCGGACTCAAACGCTAATCCGTGATTACACCTGGGATGAAACCTTGGTATTAGGTAAAGAAAAAGAAGAAAACTTGCTCCGTGAAGCAATCGTAGATGATCTTCTGAGAATTATCTTGATACAGTTATCCGGTCTTTAATAGGACGCACGCCACCTCGCCATTTAACGGATTACAGATGTTTGTACTAGGTTAGGCGAGTTAAATTTTGGTTGGATTTGGTGCGTCGCCGTAGATTGCAGCTGGGTCAAAGACTTTCTCTTTATCGGTAAATTCGAGTTCTATTTGGTTCTGTTTACTGTCGAACTCTAATCCTACTGGTACTTTTCGGTAAAAGCATGAACGATAGCCAACATGGCAACTGGCTCCTCCCGTGACCTTCACTTTTAGCCAAATGCAATCTTGGTCATCGTCAATCATCATTTCGACCACTTGTTGGACTAGGCCGCTCGTTGCGCCCTTATGCCACAGTGTTTGTCGGCTGCGACTGTAATAGTAGGCTTCCCCCGTAGCAATAGTGTGTCGAAGTGCTTCTGCATTCATATAGCCTTGCATAAGTAATTCTCCTGACATTGCGTCGGTGGTGACAGCCGTTATCAAGCCGCGGTTATCAAACTTTGGAACAAGATCGGTGCTTTCCTCAATTTGCTTAACCGACTTACGTTTTCTGAATGCGATGTTATACAGAGACATTATAGCTCCTAAGATATTACTCAGTAACGAATAGGCGTTGATTATAATTGAGTGTAATGCTCCTTCGCGAGCACTGGTATAATGTAGATTGTAATTTGCGCCCAGCCATCCTGCGGCTCTAATCGATGACCATTTACCTACATGACACCCTTCAAGGCAAGAAATTGCCATTCAAGCCATTAAAAAAAGGGAGGGTCACCATGTACCTTTGTGGTCCTACTGTCTACAACTATGCGCATATTGGTAACGCGCGTCCGGCGGTCGTCTTTGACTTACTAACACGTGTGCTTAGACGAAAGTATAAGTTGATCTATGCACGCAACATCACTGATGTGGATGACAAGATTAATCAGGCTGCTCTTGATGCGGATGTACCGATCGACCAGATTACTACTAAATATATTAAGGCCTACAATGAGGATATGAGCGTATTAGGTGTCAAATCACCTGACATTGAACCGAGAGCAACTGAGCATGTAAAAGAAATGATTGAAATGATCCAGTTGCTTCTTGAAAAGAACCACGCTTACGAAGCAGAAGGACATGTTCTGTTCGATGTAAGTTCAAATCCGGATTATGGGATTCTATCTAAACGTGATCTGCGTGAGATGATTGCTGGGGCACGTGTGGAAGTGGCTCCATACAAAAGTTCACCGCAGGACTTTGTACTATGGAAGCCATCATCGCGTGAATTCCCCGGTTGGGATTCGCCCTGGGGTCGTGGCAGGCCAGGCTGGCACATTGAGTGTTCTGCAATGTCTAAGAAGCATCTGGGGAATACAATAGATATTCATGCTGGTGGGCAGGACCTAATATTTCCACACCACGAGAATGAAATAGCCCAGAGTACCTGCGCTCATGATGGCGCGCCTTTCGCACGATATTGGGTACATAATGGCTTTTTGAGTGTTGGTAGCAAAAAAATGTCTAAGTCCTTGGGTAATGTTTTGTTACTGCATGATTTATTAAAAGTGACGTCGGGTGAAGTCATTCGTCTTGCGTTACTTAGTGCACATTATCGGCAGCCATTGGAGTGGTCAGATCAAACTTTGCATGCTGCTACGCGTATGCTTGATCGTTTCTATGGTGCCGTTCGTTTAATAGACCTCACGAAAGCAGAGCGACAGGAGGCAGAGCCTCCGGCTGCTGTCATTGAGGCCTTAGAGGACGATATTAATACTCCGAAGGCACTTGCTGCGATGTTTCATTTAGCGCGAACCCTTAATAAAACCGATGACTCTGTGGAACGTAAAAAGTTAGGGGCTTCCCTGCTAGCAGGAGGTGACCTAATGGGACTGATTCAAGAAAATCCAGACAAATGGTTTGGGGATGGTGCTGATGGTGGGTTATCCGTTGAAAATATCGAGATGATGTTAACTGAACGCGAGAAGGCACGTTCAAATAAGAATTTTTCCGCAGCGGATGCTATTCGTGACCGGCTTGCAAATTGTGGTATCCAGATTGAGGACAGTGTTGAAGGTGCACGCTGGCGACGTACTGAATGAACGATGTTGAAAAAGCCCAGCATGAGTTGGTAGACGAGTTCCGTTTTTTTGATGATTGGATAGATCGTTACCAATATATTATTGATCTAGGAAAACGCCTGCCTAATTTTCCAGAATCCGAAATGATCGATAGAAACAAGATCAAAGGTTGTCAGTCACAAGTATGGTTTCTTGCTGATAGATGCGGGGAACGCCTGCATTTTCAGGCGATAAGCGATGCGGCTATAGTTTCCGGCCTTATTGCCATTTTGCTCCGTATATATAATGATCGAAAACCCAAAGATATTCTCGATAGTCCGACCGATTTTGTGCAGCAATTACAATTGGAACAGCATCTAAGTCCAACGCGCAGTAATGGTTTAGCGTCGATGCTGAAAACTATTAAAAGGTTCGCAGGAGAGGCAGCATAAGAGACTTGATAAAAAGGGTTGATTTGTTGCTGGCTTTACCATTGCGTGGCACGGTTTATATTTATAGGTATGTAATTTCTCCTTTGTTAGGGACTAAATGCAGGTTTGAACCGACATGTTCTGCATATGCGGAGGAAGCTTTCAAGAACCACGGTGCTGTTAAGGGAAGTTGGCTCACTTGTATAAGAATTAGCCGTTGTCACCCTTTCGGTGGTTCAGGATATGATCCGGTCCCGAAAAACGATGAGCCATCCCATAAAGCTCATTAGTGTTTAATTCGTTAACTAGGTTTTAGGGCAATTTGTAAATTGAAACTAATGTTAATAAGGTCGTGACTTGGTTATTAATTGCGAAAGACGGTAATTTCGATAGTGAGTTAATGCCAATATCACCGACCCCATTACCGTTAATACTCGATCAGCAATTTCGCCGTGCGCAGCATGCATGATTGTGCCACCAATCGTCAATAATAGTAGGCCTACAAGTCCAGAGATAACGATACTGATATTTTGATGGATTCGAAAACCAGCCCAGAGAGCAATCACACTAATGGGAATAACAACGACTAGCATTTCGACATGAAGATGGTTATCACTAAATCGGCTGAAAAATGGTAAGCCCGCAATAGTAAGTGGAAGAAACAAACAATGAAGGAGGCATAGACCTGATAGTGCGACTGCTCCTTGATCTAGGATTATATGTCCTTTGGAACTGTTATCCATCTTCACTTAACGATATGCTCTAATAATGATTAACTAGCTGTATTTCTCGGGTCAAAGCTACCGCGAGGCTGCGCAATGTTATAGTAATCGTCGAATATACACAACTTATTGAATTTTAATGATTTGTTCTATTTTTAATGGATAAGAAACTACTCTCAATACTTTGCTGTCCTTTGACTCATGAAGGGTTGCACTCAGCAAGTCATGACATGCTTGCATCTGTAAATAAGGCCATTCAAAAAGGAAGCCTTACGAACAGAGATGGCGTATTACTCGATAAACCTCTTACGGCCGCGTTAGTCACAGATGATGGAAAGCTGTTGTATCCTATTAGTGATGGTATACCAGTATTATTGGAGGGCGAGTCTATAACGCTTGAACAAATATGAAGTATGCACTCCGGAAGGTTATTATCCCCCAATAGTAGAAGCCATCGTTCCCCCGCGTGAAAATATCTGAAAAGCAGCTATCGTCTCGACTCAATCAAGGTTTATTGCCTTGCTACCTTGTTGCAGGTGATGAACAATTGCTGCTGCAAGAAGCACTGGATGATATCCGGGCAGCTGCACGTCGAGCCGGATTTGGAACCAGGGAGGTCTTGGAGCAAACGACAGGTTTCAACTGGGACGAGCTTGCATCTGCTGGCAGCAATATGTCGCTATTTTCAGAAAGTCAAATAATTGAATTACGACTTGCAACTGGGAAACCGGGGGTAAAGGGCAGCTCTACAATCGTAAATTTTGTGGAGAATCTCCAACCAGACATATTATTTATAGTGAGTGCACCTTATCTTAATCGTAATGTTTTAACCGCTAAATGGGTAAAGGTGTTGGCCAAACATGGTTGTTTGGTGCAAGTCTGGCCAATTGGAAAGCGCGAGTTGCCAAAATGGATTACGGATCGGATGAAGTCTACTGGATTAGTTCCTGATACAGGCGCCGTGCAGCTTATGGTTGACCGTGTTGAGGGCAATCTCCTCGCTGCCCAGCAGGAAATCGAAAAATTGCGTTTGGTTCATGGTGAAGGCCCTGTTAATGCGGGAGACGTTGACGCCGCGGTTAGCGATTCAAGCCGATTTGATGTGTACAAGCTCCTAGATGCCGCTGTTGGCGGTGATGCTATTAGAGCAATCCGGATCCTCGATAGCTTTCAAACAGGAGGTTTGGAGCCGGTTATCCTGATTTGGGCTTTGACGAGAGAGCTGCGCACCCTCGCTACACTGGCCGATTCTATAAGATCTGGTATTGATTTAAGTGTTTCTATGAAAAAGGTGCGGATATGGAAAAATCGGCAAGCGATTATCCGCAGTTGTATAGGTAGGCATCAGCTTGAAGAGTTCTATTCGTTAATAAAGATTGCTCGCGCAGCTGATGCCGCAGCGAAGGGTCAAACGCAAGCGGATCCATGGCAACTCGCTACGCAAATAATTCTGCGGCTGGCCATGTCGCGAACAAGGACACCTTAGTATGAGTGTGATGGGCGTTTTTGGTGGAACTTTTGATCCTATTCATTTTGGACATTTGCGCACCGCCTTTGAAATGCTGCAGGCACTGCAATTCGGAGAAATTCGTTTCATGCCGTGTGGTAGTCCACCGCATAGAGAATTTCCACATGCCGATGCTAAATTGCGCCTTGAAATGGTTAGGGTGGCAACGGAAGGCCATTATGGCTTTGTAGTTGATGATCGAGAATTACAGCGCGACGGCCCGTCATATTCGGTAGATACATTGTCAGCACTTCGAACAGAATTTCCATTGAGGCCAATAGCTTTGATTATAGGTATGGACGCATTTTTGAACCTGCCTACGTGGTATCACTGGCGAGAAATATTACAGCTTGCACATATTGTTGTTGCCCACAGGCCAGGGTGGCGAGCGCCGGATATGGGGCCGCTTGGGGAACTGCTAAGGGACCGAGGCACACATCGTGTTAGTGATTTACATCAGGCAAAAGCAGGACAAATCTATATCCATGACGTCACTCAACTAGAAATATCTTCGTCAGATATTCGTGAATTGGTCACTATGGGAAGGGATCCTCGATTTTTATTACCTGATGCTGTTTCTGGCGTTATCTCAAAAAGTGGTTGCTACGTAAAAACATGCGAAGATTAAGTGTTGTGGAAATAATATTAATATTCAACGGTACAGTGGATGGATAGTGAACAGTTGAGCGAATTGGTAATCAATACTCTCGAGGAGTTAAAGGGGAAGGACATTGTTCGTATCGACGTTAGTGCTTTAACGACTTTAACTGATTACATGATTGTTGCGAGTGGAACGTCAAGCCGCCATGTTAAAGCATTGTCTAGTGCTGTGGTTGGTAAATCGAAAGAAGCGGGACACCGACCGATAGGCATTGAAGGCCAGGAAGGAAGCGAATGGATATTGTTGGATTTAGGGGACACGTTAGTTCATGTAATGCTCCCTCGAGTACGGGAGTTTTATAATCTTGAAAAGCTTTGGTCTCTTAATACGGTTAGCGAACAATTGGCAACGGACTACTAATGTATGCATATACGGCTAATCGCGGTTGGTGACCGGCAGCCATCCTGGGTTAGCACGGCTTTTTCTGGCTATACCGCTAGATTTCCGAAGCAGTGGCGCTTCCAGCTTGAAGAAATTGGGTCTGGACAGAGAAGCAAAGGTGTGAATCCCAAGGCCGGGATGGCAGCTGAAAGTGACAAAATTCTTCGTAAGTTAAATGTCCAAGAGCAGGCAATACTGCTTGATCAGCATGGTGTTCAATTGTCTAGTAAGACGTTGGCCACACGCCTCGGTCATTGGCAG
This sequence comes from uncultured Woeseia sp., assembly GCA_913031125.1. Classification (GTDB taxonomy): domain Bacteria; phylum Pseudomonadota; class Gammaproteobacteria; order Steroidobacterales; family Woeseiaceae; genus SZUA-117. The sequence continues at coordinate 17,544 of CAJWFK010000040.1, forward strand.
GAAAACGGTCAAGATCTCGCATTTATCATTGGTGGACCTGACGGAGTTGCTCAGAACGTAGGTCGGCGAGCGAATTTTACGTGGTCATTATCTCAAATGACGTTGCCGCATGGGCTTGCAAGAGTACTTTTTGCGGAGCAATTGTACCGGGCTTGGTCATTACTGATCGGCCACCCTTACCATCGAGAGTGAATTATGGATAGTGCGCAGTTACATCTTGCTTCGAGTTCCCCGCGTCGGCGCAGTATTCTTCGGTCACTTGGCATCGAATTTACACAGGCGGGGGTATGTGTTGACGAATCCTGCCAGCGGGACGAAATCATTACAGATATACCAATGCGATTGGCAATAAAAAAAGTACGTGCTGTGAAGAGGAAAGATTCTTGTCAACTACCTATTCTTGCTGCCGATACTCTCGTTATTATCGGAGATCAGGTTTGCGGAAAGCCCAAATCAAAGGATGACGCTTTATCAATGTTAAGCAAATTGTCTGGGCGATCCCATATAGTAATTACTGCAGTTGCATTGCAGGTTGGGGAGCAAATATTTTCGTCCAAGTCTTCTACGGAAGTTAGGTTCCGCCATATCAGTGAAGATGAAGCTGCAGCCTACTGGCTGAGTGGGGAGCCAATCGGGAAGGCTGGTGCTTATGCAATTCAGGGTCTTGGTGGGGTATTCGTTGAATCAATACGAGGTAGTTACTCGGGTGTTGTTGGATTGCCTGTGTTTGAGACTGCTAAGTTATTAATTAATGCTGGAATCCGAATTCTTCAACAGCAAAAGCTATGACGGACCGAATTTTGAAAGAAGAAATACTGATCAATGTAAATCCTAGAGAAGTTCGTGCTGCACTGATCGAAGATGGAGTAGTGCAAGAAGTTAGTATTGAGCGTACTGCTCACAGTAGTCTTATTAATAATATCTATAAGGGAAAAGTATCGCGCGTATTGCCGGGCATGCAGGCATGCTTTGTGGATATAGGATTGGACAGAACAGCTTTTCTGCATGTGGATGAACTTTTGCATGTTAATGACAAGAACAAAAAGGATACAGAGGACAATCCAGAGGATATTCGCGAATTTGTAACAGAAGGACAGGATATTCTTGTACAGGTTGTAAAAGATCCCATAAGGGATAAAGGAGCGCGTCTTACTGGTTTCATCGCACTGCCATCACGATTTCTTGTTTTACTGCCTATACAGACTGGTATTCGTATTTCAGGAAAAATAGAAGATGGCGCCGAGCGAAAACGACTAAGAAATGTAGTGGATCGACTCACAGAAAAGGCTTCCATAGACTGTGGAATTATTGTGAGAACCGCCGCCGAAGGTGCGAACGCGGAAGCCCTGCATACTGACTTACAATTTCTGCAGAAGATTTGGGCTGCCATTCACGAGCAATCAGTTGAAGCAACTGCGAGGACCTTATTGTATGAGGATTTGCCGCTGCTTGTTCGAATGCTAAGGGATATGGCCACCGACCAAGTTGAACGAGTACTGATTGATTCAAAGGAGGATTTGCAGCGTTTACAAGAATTTGCAGAGGTATTTTTGCCGGATTTAGAATCTGTTTTAGAGCTTTATGAGCAAAATCAGCCCATATTCGATCTGCACGACGTTGAAGATGAACTAAAAAACGCTCTTGAAAAAAATATTTCCTTAAAATCAGGTGGGCATGTAATTATTGAGCAGACAGAAGCGATGACAACGATTGACGTCAATACTGGCAAGTACGTCGGGCGCCAAAATTTGGAACAGACCGCTTACCAAACCAATCTAGAAGCAGCAGAAATTATTGGTCGACAACTCCGGCTAAGAAATTTGGGTGGAATCATTGTCATTGATTTCATCGATATGGATAAACCTGCACACCGCGACCGCATCGTGGAAGTGTTACGCGACTCTGTTTTGAAAGATCATGCGCATTGCCACGTCACACCCATATCAGAGCTTGGTTTGGTAGAAATGACCAGAAAACGAACACGGGTAAGTTTGCAGCATTTACTTTGTGAGGACTGTGAGCAATGTGATGGGCGTGGTTTCATAAGTAACGCTGAGACAGTTTGTTTGGATATTTTTAGGGAACTTCTGCGCCAATATGGGCAGTTCAAATTTAAAGAAGTGTTGGTTTTGGCCCATCAAGACGTGGTTGAGCTGTTGTTGAATGAACAGGCAATTCACTTAACTGAGTGGGAAGAAAGACTGGGTAAGCCTATTAGGTTACAAGCTGAGTCACTTTATTTGAGGGACGAATTTGATGTGGTATTAATCTAGCTGATGCAATTACCAGTAAGAAAAATTTTTCGGGTGTTCCTCAAATTAACGATTGCTATGGTGATTATCTTAGGCATTCTTGTAGGTCTATCTCGCCTGTTACTTCCGCGTCTGCCCGACTATCAGGAAGAATTCAAAGCTTGGGCCAGTGCCGCCATTGGAATGGATGTCCGATTTACTGGAATGAGCGCTAGATGGCGGTTTAGTGGTCCAGAATTATATTTTTTTGAAGTTTCGCTTGATCAACTGGGAGATAAAGGCAGCTTCATAGCTGCTGATGAAATTAGCATCAGCGTTGGTTTTTTCCAGTTGATCACAGAAAGAGAATTCGTAGTTGATCGTGTGACTGTCCGCGATTCGTCGATGAATTTACGGAAAGATGTGGCAGGAAAATGGATGCTGCAAGGTGTTGCATTGGATACGCTGCTCGCTGGAATAGAGCTACCTGACGAGTTGTCTGGCGACATAGTCTTAGCAGCTAGCAATATCGATTTAGCTTATGAGCATTCACCTTCTGGGCAATTAATGCCAGTCAGGCTTCGTACGATTACATTTTCGAGAAACGAAGATGAATTTGGTATCGAAGCGGATATAGATTTACCAGAGAATTTTGGCGGCAGGCTAGAGTTTTCTGCGAATAAGTCTCTGCGACAGTCAGCTGATGATGTTTGGAAATTTTATGCTGAAGGAAAATCATTAGATTTAGTGGGTTGGTCAAGATTACATCAATTTGCGTTGCCCAATATAAGGTCAGGTATGGCCGATATTATGCTTTGGTTCGATTTTAATAATGGGGTAATTGATAGTGCCTCAGCAAACATCAATATATCTAAATTCGTGATCGCCGAATCCGGTAGTTCCGGGCCTTATAGTATTCAGGGAAATTTTGAATTTTCAGAAGAACCGACCGGTTGGTTGCTAGGAGCGAACAAATTGAAGCTGATCACGCCGCACAGTGATTGGCCTCAGGCTTCAATTGAATTGCGTTTGGAGCAAAACGAAAAAGGCAATGTGCAGAAGTTGCGAGCTATTGCATCGTATCTAAATATTAATGACGTTTCTTATATCAAAGAATGGCTACCTACAAAATGGGAGTCTTTTATTGATAAATATGAGCCTACGGGCGTTATGCGAAATTTAAGCATAGAGTTAGATAATTTGCAGGCTGATGCGCTTGACTTTAATGTTTCGTCAGATTTCGACAACGCTGGTTTTTCTGCAGTTGACGAAAAGCTGGGAATTCGTGATTTTAGTGGTCGCCTCCGTGCCGATCGTGATGGCGGGCGTGTGGAGGCAGTATCAACAGGCTTAAAGTTAGATCTGGGGCCTAACTTTAATAATATTTTAGAGTTCGATGACGTAGTCGGCACCGTTCTATGGAGGCGTAACGAGGAAGCTGTCATCGTATTGTCAGATAGTATCCACATCCGCAATTCTGATTTAGACACTCAAATTAGTCTTCAAGCGTCTCTCCCGGCAGGTCAAAGCTCTCCGCGTATTGATTTCGATGCATCGTGGCGTTTCCTTGATCTTCGTGAGTTGAAACATTATTTATCCGGGACATTTATCAACCCTAAACTCGAACAGTGGTTAGAAAATGCATTTTTGTCGGGCTATGTCACTCGCGCACGTACCCGCTTTAACGGAATGCTCTCTGATTTCCCATTCGAGGGTGACAAAGGTGCTTTTCGTTTGGACGCTAGGCTTGAAAATGCCACGATTCAATATTCGCCAAGGTGGCCCGCCCCAGAATTTAGGAATCTAGAAATTGTCATGGAAAATACACATTTCTGGTCGACCGAAAATTTGGTGGTTGATAGAGGTAACTTGTATGAGGATGCACGGATTGAGATTAAGGATCTGCATAATCCTGTACTGACAGTCGATGCATTTGCGACTGGGACTTTGAGATCGATTCACGATTATATTTCTGAAAGTCCGATAGCCAATATTTTAGGTAGCCAGCTCAAATCGGTCGAAGTTAATGGCGATGCATCGTTCGATTTATCTATTAGACTCCCGTTAAATGATATCAGCAGTTACGATTTTTCTACTCGGATACGCCCCAGCGATGGTACAGTTAGGTTAGCTGGGTTTCCGGCCGCAATCACCGAATTGAACGGCAGTTTCACTGTGTCGCGAAATACTGTTTCCTCTGATTCACTTTTCGGCACATTCCTCGGGCATCCTGTAGATTTTAATCTTATTAGGGCCCCTGTTTCCGGTTTTCCATTTAAGGCCATATTGCTTGGGAATGGCCATACAAACACTGAGGTGGTTGAAGAGGCTCTGGGGATAGTATTTGACGGAGCGCTTACTGGGGATACCAAT